>JBLIRO010000076.1:0-22042 GCA_049472335.1 bacterium
TTAATGTGACAATACTTGTTTTAATTTAATTAAGTTTTGTGTCCCTTTGTCCTAACAATGACTTTGCCGATACCCTGGATGTCAACCAAAAAGATTTTTAACCTATACAGCATATCATTTTTTGCGGGATTCTGCCTTAAGCTTCTGAGTAATTAGCTCTATTACATCGTTGGCGCTACTTTCAATAGGTTTATCAGTGACATTTATCACAGAGGCCCCTACCTGATTAAATATCCGGCGCGCAGCCTCTAATTCCTCATTTATTTTGTCATGATCAATATAATCTGTAGATTCCAGTTCACCCATACTTTTCAATCTCTGTCTTCGATGTATCAGGAGCCGGCCCGGATCGATGTCCAAACCTATTATACGGCGGGGGTCCAGTTGAAATAGTTCCTTCTGTACAGGCAGGCCTAAAATCACCGGCAGGTTAGCCACCTTCCAACCCAACACGGAAAGATATATGCTTAATGGTGTTTTTCCTGCGCGAGACACACCAACAAGCATAATCTCCGCCATAGACCAGCCATCCGGATCCATACCATCATCATGGGCCATTGTAAATTCAATGGCAGCAACGCGCTCGAAATAATCCTGGTGTAATTGTCTGTAAAGGCCCGGACGACCGAGAGGTTCCTTCCCGAGAATTTCGCTCAATCGAGAAAGCAGTGTACCCATCAAATCGATCGACACCACATTGCGTCTCTGTGACAACCGGACAAGATAGTCACGCAATTGGGAATCTACAAGGGTATGTACTATTGTGCCTCCGCAGTTTGCTGCTTGATCTACGACATCCTCGATTTGCTCTGTCTGGCGAACCGAGGTTATTGATATAACATGCAAATGGCTCCCGGGGAATTGCACCAAAACAGCATCCAGCAAATGCTGGGCGCTGGCCCCTGTACCTCCGGAGACAATGTAAATAGGAGTAGTAGGACCATTCATCTTTTTATTTATTTAAAAGCGCAATAAGCTCGTTCAGAAAATTTTCCTTCTTTTTCAGACTTTCACGGAAATCCATCCGATCCGTATCTGCTATTTCCATCCGGAGATCTGAAAGATAACTTTCAAGGATTTCTTTGAACATCTTTAACTCTTCTTCAGAAAAATTGAGCAGAACCATACCTTCTCCTCCTGATTATTTATTATCTCTTAAAAAATTCCAAAATATACGGGCCTATTATCAAAAGACCTATCACTGCGGAGCCTATTGCTGAGATTAAAACTGCTCCTGCAGCCACATCTTTGGCTTTGCCAATCAACGGGTGATAAGACGGCGAAGCCGCGTCAGCAAGGAACTCAAATGCCGTATTGAGAGCTTCTGCTGTCCAGACAGCCATGATAGATAAAACGATCCAGCACCATTCAAATGTGGTCAATCCAAAGCTTAGACCCAAGGCACAAACAATGATTGTTGCCAGGGCATGAATCCACGCATTATGCTGTGATTTGAGCATAATCAATATGCCTTTGAACGCATATACAAAGCTTTTTATCCGATCCGTGAGTGAAAAAGGCCTTTCCATCTTCCCCTAATTTAACCTTCTCATATAGCATACCTGTCCTGGATAAGTCGGGATAGCAAGGCTATCTAATGACTTATACAATCAAAACAAATCATGATCTTCTTTTATAACATACTTAATAAAGAATACTACAAACGCCAATAGTGAAAATGCCTTAAAACTGTTCAACTCAGTACCGTAATCCAGGTATTTATTCGAACCGTTCAAAATCCCGTTTATATTTAGCTCTTTACCTTCTTCTGTGCCGGCCCTTAATGGCCTTAAAAATAAATCCAGGATATTCCTGGTTGTTAATTCACCATTCCTCAACATTTCATGAATCTTATCCCTCTCCTCGATTCCTCCGAATAAATGGGAATCCAGTTCCTTTGTACAGATTCCATAAGCCTGGGCTAAAAAAAGTGGAATCGATGCTACGTAATTCCCTTTAAGATGCAAATCAAAGGCTGTTCGGAGTATTTCCTTACGCTCAGGATAAAATTCCATTATTCTATCAGTTATTTCAAGCCAATCAGTATTTAAGTGTTTTATCATATAATCATCCAACATTACATCATCTTCTTCAGCCGTGAAATGAATCTCATTATCGATGTTTAAGTTGGTATCCCAATTTACAAACCAGCCGTGTTTTGCCAGTTTTTTCCAGATACTCCATTGTCCATCGGGAAGATTTTTATAGTTATTGATAAATCGCTTTATAGATTCAATAAGTTCAGGATGTCCATCAATCCAGTTTGGCATCGAATCACTTATTCCCTTAAGAAGATCGGACAACAGACTATATTCCTCACCCATACTTTGAACAAACTGAATCATGTCATGACTTGATCTGACTTGATCGTATTTTTGCTCATCATAACGCATGACATTTCCTCCTTTGTTTTTGCCTAGGCAGACCAAAACAGCATCCTCGAAGGTCTTTTTCATCTCGTTTAAGAGTTCGGCTGCATTGTCTGTTTTATAAGCAGCGGATTTGCTATTAACCTATTCTGTGTCTCAATATTTTTAATAATTATAGTAAAGAAATAAAAAACTTGCCAGCGAATCAGCAGAAAATTTTAGAAATGGTCCTCAGACGGATAGCCCTCCCATTATTTTTTCTGAGAGGACTATCCTGTCTAAGGATGACAAAGAAGGATTTTAGGATTACCTTTCAGTAACTATATAATTACATAACAAAATCCGGCTCCTCTTATCCGTCTACTCATCATCGATAAGTGTAAGACCACCCCGTATTGTATCCACCGGCCCCTGGTGAAAGGTTCCAATATAATGGAGGCAAGCTTGTCCAGGCGGACGGTAACACCCCTATTCCCGGGAAGAGAAAGGAATAGGTGGGAGCAGCCATCCACGACGAATATGTCCATCCCGGAAAGGAATAGCCGGGAATGCTTGTCCACGAAGGATATGTCCATCCGGAAAATGTAAGTGAGGGGTACGTCCCGGGGAAACTGGGCCTGCTCAGACCCGATGGATATCCGACCTTTGCGGGGAAGGGAAGTCCTCCGAGAAATCCACCCGTCAAGGAAAAACTCGGCCAACCCAGTCCACCTTGGTACATACCCGGCCAGGGCAATATTTGCATATAGGATTTTTTCGTCTGTACAGGCGGCTCCGGCTTTTCTCTCCATAGTATTGTAAAATACTTTACCGTCTCCCCATCCTTGGAAACCGTCTGGTAGGAATCCGCGTCAACCATGTTATCAACAAGCACACTTCCGCTGCCGCTTAATCCTCTTATCAACTGATAAATGTAATCATTACCATCTATTTCAACACATCCGAAATTATTTGGATCCCAGCTAAGCACGGGATATCGCTCAGAAAGATCGGGATTTTTCTCCTCTGATATTTCAACCATTAAATACCAGGCTATCCCGGTCTGACCTGATGCCACACGAATATCCTCTACAAGGTAATGGCTCTCGGTGAATGTGTCCGGATCCGTTATCTCTATGTCTCCCGCCATGGCATCGATTAATTGCAGTCGTAATATACCGTCATCGGACCAGTTATTCGGATCGATCTGGATGGCGGCCGCACCAAAGTCAAGACCAAACCTGACCTCTGCCAATGGCGCCCCTTGTCCCGAGGCTGAAAGGTCTATGGTGAAATAACAATGATCATCAGGCCCATCCTTACAGTCATTGTCAATACCGTCATAGACCTCTGCTGCCGCAGGATTGATATCGGCATCCGTGTCATCACAGTCTCCCTCGCAAATCCTCACACCGTCTCCGTCCTCATCCGCCTCATCAGCGGGCACTGTCCCATCACAGTCATTGTCCTTCCCGTCGCAAATCTCCGTAGCACCCGGATATACCGTGTTGTCAGTCTCATCACAGTCCCCCTGGCATTCATAAGATCCATCCTGGTCCGCGTCTATATCCGCGACGCCGCACCCACAGATGCCCGGCTCGGTCTTGTTGGGATCGTCAGGACAGCTATCACCCGCGCTCGACACATACCCTTCAGGCTTGGATGTCGCAATAATACTCTTGTTCGGATCACCAAGGCCATCATTGTCCGCATCAAAGAAATACTGATAAAAATTACCTATGCCCGGACTATACAAATTGCTGCCGTTTCCTCCATAATACA
This sequence comes from bacterium, assembly GCA_049472335.1. GTDB lineage: Bacteria > SZUA-182 > SZUA-182 > DTGQ01 > JAFGSM01 > JBLIRM01. The sequence goes on from JBLIRO010000076.1 coordinate 4,131, forward strand.
ACCCACTGCCATAGCCATAACCGCCTCCGGCTGAAGCATAACCTCCGTAATAACCGGTATAGGGGTAAGGATATGTATCATAATAGATATAATTGGGGTCATAAATCGAAATCGGATAAGGATAGCCTGTGTTAGGATCATAGCTTGGATAGTAATATCCGAAACAGGAGTAATCATAGGAGTAATCCTGATTGGGATCAAGAGGTACGCATTCCAGGTGGAAATTGTCGAATTCAGTCACTTGCCCCTGGACATCGGGCATATTCGCATCACTGGCATAATAAGGAGAATATGGGTAAATATACCCATATCCATAACTGTTCGGATCAAACTGATTGGGATCCGACGTAGAAGTGCCGTAAGGATAAGTATATGGTTGCATAATCGAATATCCCGCCTCCAGAGCGATCCTCACACAAGGTGTAACATGATGAAAAGTAACTTCATCTTCAGCATTATGGGACAACAAGAGTGTCCAGTCGTTCTGATCAATAAAACGGTAATAGAGGTCAAGATTTCCTCCCTCTCTGGTTACCCTCAACTGACCCGATATTCTGTTTGCGTCCGCCATTTCCATGTGCGGCGAATAATAGCCTGTTTGCGCGTAATGATAATCATTGCCATCAGCGGCCTTGACACGCTCGACGCTTGCCAGCGGGTAAGTGATGTATCTGGGTTCTTCTCCGGTATTCATGAGATTAAAATCAGGGGAGAATCCCTCAATTGAAAGAGAAACATGTCTGGTTGCCGCATAATCTTCAATGGACGGAAAGGAGACCAGATTATAGTCCACACGCACATCGAAATCACCGCAAGCCAGGCATTTTGTCGCAACCTTTGCCCTCGGGCCTTCGCCCATATATAAACCTGTAAACTGAGTGTTTGCATCCGTATCGGGCATATAAAATCTCAGTGTCTGGTCTTGATCCAGGATCAATGCCCCATCTTCAACCATCGATTTCCATCGATTTCCGTCCAGGCCCCCTTCAAACGCATCCTGAACACTGCCGTCTGCGCAGCAGGATGAAGGGCCACACGCCGGACAGGGATAATTAGATTCAGTGAGGGGGGCAGGCTGGCTTAAACATTCCACACGGAAGTTATCAATACTTACTGTATGTCCCTCTATACAATTGGCATCCGTTTCAGGGATTGCCAGAATCTGCGTCTTGACAACCGCCTCAAGATATTCAGATGGCCCATTAGGATCTGTTCCTGATATACTTCCATCAAGAAGAAGGGACCAGTCATTTCCGGGGTCCGACCATACAAAAAGGGTTATGGAATTTCCCCTCCTGCTTGCCTTGAACTTCCCGCAAGCATCATTGGTATCTTGCACAACGACCTTATCCGGGTCATCAAAAAGCCTTGCCACATAGCAGCTTTCATGGATCACACCATTTGGGTCCTCAAAATTCATGGCACGTGAAATACTGCAAACCTTGCCGCAAAACAGGGGGAGAATGTCCAGATCGAGGGTCCTTGAGCCGGTGTTTGAAGCCAGAAGCGGGAAGTCATCCAGACAGAAATCAAACTGTACGTCAAAATCGCCAACCAGCGCACAATTTGTCGTGATCGCACAAACCCCTGCAGGCCCCTCGGTGTCAGGTCCATAGGGCATGTCTTCCTCATACTGACCCAAGGGATATACTGCAGCAGGAAGATTGGGATCAATATATAACGGATAACCGTAAATTGTCGTATTGCCTTCACTTGAAGCGGCATTGGGATCGTAATCAGGATCATTGGCATCCGCGAAAGTGGCATCATTAGGATCGTATGGAGCGGGATACTGGCCATAGATATTGGTATAATTAGGATCAATGTTCATCCATGTGTCATCACCATAAGATAAGGAGACCTTTGTCAATGGGAGAATAGTCATCTTTAGAACACCCTGGTTGGTATCCACTTCCATAAGAGAATTTATAGTAAGCTCTTTGAACCTATGCATATCCTCATCAAAGGTTTCGATTATATTCCCGTCAGTATAACAGCAAGGTTGAGGAAGGGGCTGACACCACAGTACGGGGCAGATATTTTCCGCATAAGGGCATGAATAGCCGCATGTACCATAATAATAATCGGGATAATAACCTCCGGGTGAGGACCCCGGCACACCAGGATATGTGTCGGGGTCCGTATCATCGGAATCGCCCTCACATATCATAAAGCCATCCTGATCCGAATCAACCTCGTCGGAAAGAAGATAACCGTCACAGTCATTGTCCTTGCCGTCACATATCTCCTGTGCCCCGGGATAAACATCCGGATCAGTGTCATCACAGTCATTACCCATCGGTACATACCCGGCGGGCTGAGAGAAAGCAACAACTGTATTATTCGGATCTCCGAAGCCGTCATGGTCTGCATCTGCATAATACGTTGTCGGCTCTTCATCTATTTGTCCATTGCAGTTGTTGTCCACTCCGTCAATGAGCTCTTCCTCCGAGGGGTTAATATTGGGATCGTTATCATTACAATCAGTGGAATCCGTGACATAACCCGCAGGCTGTTCATCTGCAGTTATATAAGTATTGGGATCCCCATAGCCGTCCTCGTCCGCATCCCGGTAATAGCTTGGAGTTAAATGGAAAACCACCGCATATGAGAAGAGTGCATAATCAAACGATGGGATGTATTCAATTGCATCCGTTTCTTTCGTCTGATAGGTGTCGGCTGTTTTCATATCAGCGAGAACCAGACCATTCGCGTCCTTTAACCTAAGCTCCATAACAAATTCAGGCCTTATTACATTAGGATCCCAGGACAATACAGGGAAAAATCCCGGCAGATCCATATCAGCGGAGCCTCCCATGGAATTTCCTCCCACCATTACACTCAGATTCCATACCTCCGTCCCGGATCCAATGCCCCTTATGTCTCCGCCAAAATATTTTTCGCCTATCTTATCTTTCAATACCACGGTAAAGTCCGGTGGTGGTGAAGGAGGATAAGGATAAGCGTCGCCAATGAGATCTACGCCAATTTGAACACTACTTACGTCGCCACCTTGACCGGTGGCTCTGATTGACATTTTGAATATGCCAGATTTTTCCAGAACAGTAGGAACATCGGGATCAAAGTCATCAGGATCTCCCATGAGGGTAGCTGTATAGTAACCTTCCGGAACGCAAATACAACGGCTGTCGTAAATAACTCCATACCCGTCCTGATCATAATCCTTGAAGTAACGTATGCAACCAACCGAATTTTTTTCATCCACCATTCCGTCACAATCATCATCAAACCCGTTGCATTCCTCCCATTTGCCAGGATTGATTGCAGGGTCCGTGTCATCGCAATCATCAGCGATCAATACATATCCGGAAGGCTGTGATGCAGAAATAATAAAATTGTTTATATCCCCGTGGCCGTCACCGTCTTCATCCGCATAGTAAGTAGCAGGTTCTTCATCAATCTCTCCATTGCAGTTATTGTCTAAACCATCATCAATCTCCTCTGCCGATGGATTTATGTCGGAATTGGTATCATCACAATCGGTTCCTTGTTCTGCATATCCTTCAGGCCTTGTTACTGAAGTAACCGTATTATTGGGGTCTCCATAGGTATCCCCATCGATGTCCGCATAGTAAATCGTGCCCAGACCTTCGTCTGTTTCCCCGTCACAATCATTGTCGATTCCGTCATAGAGCTCCTCTGCAAGAGGGTATACATCCGGATTTGTATCATCACAGTCATCGCCCCGAAATACATATCCCTGAGGTTGAGTTTCAGCAACAATAAAAATATTGGGATCTCCGTAACCGTCTTCATCAGCATCCTGGTAGAATGTATATGTGCCTGTTGACTCAAATACGACACTATATGAAAAAACGGCATAGCTGATTTCCGAAGAGTAAACTTCCGCTTCAGATTCCAGGGTCTGGTATGTGGTGGTTGCTGTCATATCAGCAAGGACCGGTCCGTTCGCATCCCCTAACCGCAGCTCCATTGCCTTTGCTGAGCCTATTGCACTGGGCTCCCAGGACAACTCAGGGAAAAAGCCGGGCTGATTTGCATCAGCAATGCCTCCCAATGAAGGGCCTACTACTAAAACGGTTAAGTCCCAGACCTCTCGAATAGATCCGGGGATCCTTAGATCTTCGGTATATCCGCTTTCGCCTCCTTTGATCTTTATTACTGCAGAAAAGGCTCCGGGTAGAAGTGGTGGATATGGATAAGTTTGTGCAATGGGATCTATACCCAGTCTGACATTGCTTACCTTCAAACTCTGTCCTGTGGCTTTGATCTCAAGCGTCCAGAACATATCCTGTGAATCCGCCCTTAACCTTATCTTGGCAATTTGATTATTATAATTGTCTATTTCATCTGTTTCATAAAAATCTGTGGAGGGCGGGAAAATAGCTGCAGACAGGGGATTCATAAGAAAAAGGTAAAAGATTGCCCCGAAAAACAAGGTAACAATAAAAAGTTTCCTTTTCATAACATCCCTCTCCTTTATCCTTTATGCTTTAGCTTTATTACCTTTTTAGTTAAATGATCAATAAATATCTCTCCATTTTTCCCGATTACAATTCATCAAACCACCTCCCTGGATTAGAATTTATTATAATATCAGGGCATTTCAATTTATAATGCACGACCCTGATATAATAGACGTAAAAAGATTTCTTTTTTCCCCTTAATTATTAGAAAAAAGACAAAACTTAACCAAAATTCCATTGTTTTTATTGCGATTGCTGCGGAAAGGTCAGTTTAAAAACTCAGAAGTGCTTATCAGGGGGTCTTTTTCAATCGGATTTTCCTATTCAAAAGAGGTACTAATGCGGCCTTTCTAATAAAATTATAACCATTGACATCGGATTTTTCAATGTAATCTTAATTAAAATCCTGAATTAAGAGTTAATAAATGCGTTTCCTCTCCATAATTATCCCAATACATTATTGTATACCCCAGTTCGGCTCCACTTTTAAACCTCCAGCTAAAACCGGCTGTATATGCCCTCATATCCTTTTCATTTATATGATAACCCCCTGCCCTGAGGGATATCTTTCTTCTCTGTCTCCTAAAATTGAACCATTTTTCCATCCCTATGCGAATTTGAGGTTGATCAAAGAATTGAGTGGCGGCATCATAGATTTCAAGAGATATGATGCTCATCTCATCAGGCCTGAATGCCAGACCCGGGCGTATATTGAAAACATATTTTCGAACAAACTTTTCATCATCAATAACAAAATTAAACTCCGATTCAAAAATATCCTGAAACAGACATCCGACAGAAAACATCTTATGCTCTCCAACATCAGGGCCAAAGGCCCCATGGATTCCCAAATCAAGATCATAGAGGGTATCATCGTTTATCTTTTCGTCTCCGCCATATTTAGCTTCATGATCCTTGTCAATCTCGAACTTTGAATAAATCAGCTTTCCAATAGCGCCAAAAGCCAGATTCCACCGCTTGCTAAGATAAATTCCGTACCCAAGCTGAAAGTAATTCCAATCCTGGCAGAACCATCCGAAATTACCGCCTGAATCAAGGTATAGTCTCATAAGATGATCCTTGTTATAAACATAGGCAAAACCGAACCCTCCATATTTCAGAGGACCTGCTGCCGCTAAATAGATATCATAGTTTGAATCATGCCAGTTAGAAACAGAGGTGGAGTTTACGGCAAAGTTTTGAAGCTGGGCCAATCCGGCAGGATTCCAATAAACGGCATCCACATTATCGGCTACTCCTGTAAATGCTCCACCCATGGCCAAAGGTCTTCCTCCCCAACAGGCGTATGAAACACCAAACATAAAGCAAGTAATATAAGATATTGCCAATGATATTACCAAGAAGATTATGATTTTTTCAGTTCTCATGTTGCCTCTCGTCCTTCTGGTGTTTAACTGAAATGTATAGTTATAAGATGATGGATATATAATGATTTTACTGTTTATTTCTGCTTCAATACTTTATTATCGGGAAAAAAAGATTGTTTTATCAGGAGATGCCCAATAGGTTAATCTTCAGGCATTGAGGATATAAATGATGACAGGTATATTTGCCGAGGTGTTGACAATAAATTTATCTTCAATGTTATTAACCTGAATCCCGCATTTGAAATCTATTACGACTTAAAAACCTTCTCCGGACGGGGTGTTTCATGACGATCTCAAATGCGGGATCCGGACGGCTATAATCCGGGGAGAAAGGCCAGCCTTTGAGGGACATTATAGTCAAACAATCCCATCAGGCTCAGATATTTAAGAAGCATAAGATCTATACTTGGATTGTTGCCCTCCAGCATTGCATAGGGAGATGTGACTGCCCCCGAAAAGAAATGAATGCCGCCGCTAAGATAAAAACAGATCGGATCCGAGCATCTTAACAACATATCCACAGGCATGTCAATCCATGTGGCTGGATTATCAAGTAAAGCCAAAAAGTTCGGGAAATCCCGTAAAGGATCAGCAACATTATAAATATGTAAAAAAGGGTACAGATATTCATCGAACCATCCCATAGGAGGGTAATACATATAATATTTTTTAGTGTTCCACGTGGAGGTAGGATAGGAATAATCCCATGGAACAGAAAACCAGGGATATCCCCAACAACCGCTAACCATTATAGATCCGGGAAATGAAGCCGCCTGTATATATTGTAAAATAGGGTCAAAAAGTACATTCTGCGTGTATTGAGGCCATATTCCCCCCTGTGCCAGACAGATATGATTCTCCGGGATGGCTGATAAAATTATAAAAATTGTGATACAAGAGAAAAGTGTAAAGAAGAAGAGCTTTTGTTTTTTCATTTTATATACTCCCTGAAATGATATTAACTAAAAGCCTTTTTCACAAAATTTGGGTCAATTATCACCTCCTTATGGCGCATAATGTTTCACGATTTAATACAGAAGAAGATGAAATTTTTTAAAAAATCGCACATTATAAAATATTCCATATAAAATATTTTAACAAAAACACGGTAAATTGTCTAAATTTTTCAAGATAATACAAAAATCTAAAAAAATTTTAAAATGAAAAAATCAAACGGGGGACACTTCTCTCAGGGCTCGATCAAAAATAAAAGTGAAGTTATCTTTGAGCCAGCCCTTAATCAAGCGCTTTGAAATTGGAGAGTATAAAGCCTGTGATAGGAGCCTTTCTTTTCTAAAAGCTCCTGATGGCTTCCCATTTCTGTTATCCCTCCCCTGTCGAGCACAATAATCCTGTCCGCATGCTGAACAGTTGAAAGACGATGAGCTATAACAAAGGTGGTACGGTTTTTCATGAGGTTTTCCAATGCCTTTTGTACCACCCTTTCCGATTCCGTATCCAGGGCCGAAGTTGCCTCATCCAGGATCAGGATAGGAGGGTTCTTGAGGATGGCCCTGGCAATGGCGAGCCTCTGTCTTTGCCCGCCTGAGAGCATTATCCCTTTTTCTCCAATCACTGTATGATATTTTTGGGGAAGACGGTTGATAAAACGGTGGGCATATGCAGCATTTGCAGCGGCCTCGATCTTTGGAAGGGATGCGTCCAGATCCCCATAGGCAATGTTGTTGCGTACTGTATCGTTGAAAAGGATGGTCTCCTGGGTTACAAGGCCGATCTGCCTTCTTAAGGATTGGAGGTCCACATCCCTGATATCCTGACCATCTATGAGGATCGCTCCGGCTGTAACATCATAAAATCTGGGGATGAGGTTCACCAGCGTAGTTTTCCCAACCCCGCTCTCACCCACAATGGCTATTACTTCACCCTTTTTAACCTCGAAATCTATCTCGTTGAGGACCCTTTTTTCTCCATAATCAAAACCTACGGACCTATACTCTATAACTTCCTCGAGAGGCTTAATCTTAGGTGCGCCCGGTTTGGATACAATATCCGGCTCAGTATCCATGATCTCGAAGACCCTTTCCGCTCCGGCAATACCTTGCTGAATCTGGTTATTTACCCTTGTGAGTTTTTTTATGGGTGTATACATCATAAGCAAGGCTGTAACAAAGGCAAAAAAGGTCCCTGGCGTAGTCTGGCCCTTAAATACCTGGAGACCTCCGTACCAGAGGACAAAGGCAAGGGCGGCCGCACCCAGAAACTCCATGAGGGGTGTAGAGAGAGCCATTACCCTGACCGCTCTCATCAGATCGTTAAAGTATGCCTTATTTGCCCTCGCAAACCTGTCGATTTCCCTGTCCTCCATCAGAAAGGCCTTGACAATGGCAGCGCCGGTAATGGTTTCATGAAGAAGGACGGTCAGGTCCGAAATCTTTTCCTGGGCACTCCAGGTAATTTTCCTGAGCTTTTTGCCGAGCCTGTCTATGAGTACACCTACAAAAGGCAGGACGAGCATGGCAATTAACGCCCAGCACCAGTTTAGATAAAAGAGCGCAAATATGTATCCGATAATGTTGAGAGGTTCCCGAATGAGGCTTGCAACCGCCTCTGATACGGTATTTTGTATGAGCACCACATCCTGGTTTATTCGAGCTATCAGCATTCCTGTGGACCTCTCGGTAAAAAAACGCTGAGAAAGACGGTGAATGTGGGCAAACAGGTCGTTTCTCAAGCTCATTATTATACGCTGGCCTATATAGTTCATGAGGTATACTTCCGCGTAGTCGAATACCCCTTTCAGAAAATAAAGTAGAAGTATGGCAACAGGTATGATCTGAAGCATGACCCATCTTTTCTGGACAAATATATCGTCCATGAGGGGCTTTACCATGAGAGCGATCCCTGAATTAAGACCCGCAGTAAAGACCATGCAGAGTATGGCCCATATAAGCCTGCTAATATAGGGCCTGACCATTTTTAAAAGACGTTTAAAGGTATCCACAATTCAAACCTCTAAGACTGAAATCACGGAGTTAAAATCAGAGGGAAGGCTGATCCCTGTGTCTATCTATAATACTTTTGATAAGACATGATGTGGATTGATTTTGTACAAGTTTTACGAGGCGCACCTGTCCCCCATATGCCTCCACAATATCGCCACCCACAACCTCCTCCTTTGTGTAGTCGGCACCCTTAACCAGTATGTCTGGTTTCAAAAGCTCGATCAGATTCAGAGGGGTATCCTCATCAAAAAGGGTAACATAATTCACACAGTCAAGGGACGCGAGGATATGCGCCCTTTCATTTTCCTCCAGGCATGGACGGGAAGGACCTTTGAGCCGCTTAACCGATGCATCCGTATTTAGTCCGACCACGAGTACTTCACCAATGGATTTTGCTTCATGAAGGAGCTTTATGTGCCCAAGGTGAAGGAGATCGAAACAACCGTTCGTGAATACGATTCGCTCCCCTCTTTGCCTGTGGGCGGAGATTACCCTGGCAAGCTCCGGGTGATGATTTATAATCTTGCCTTTCACTGTATATCCACCGTTCAGATGAGCCAGGATTTCCTCCTGGGTGACAGTAGCTGTACCAACTTTTCCCACCACAATACCAGCGGTGATGTTTGCCATCTCTGCCGAATGGGGAAGATCCACGCCTGAGGCCATACAGAGGGTCAGGGTTGCCGCTACTGTGTCCCCTGCACCGGAGACATCGTACACCTCTCTGGCCTTGGTTTGGATAAGCCGCGGCTCCTCTCCTGGGGTAAAAACGCACATGCCTTCAGGCCCAAGTGTTATTATAAGGCCCTGAAGATCAAGCTGTTCGAGCATCTTTTGTCCCAAGGATTCTATTTTTATATCATTTGCCGTGTCCAGCCCCATACCCTGGAATGCTTCTTTTTTATTGGGTGTGATGAGCCCTGCTCCCTTGTATCTCTTATAATCACCACCTTTAGGATCAACCACTACCCTTATTCCCTTTTCTCTCCCGAGAGATATGACCTTTTTAATAAATGACCCGGTTAAAAGCCCCTTTCCGTAATCAGACAGGATGATCCCCTGCCATTTGTCCAGGTTTTTCTTGACATATTCCACAAGGGCGTATTCCTGTTTTTCTGATATGGGCTTCCTGGTCTCTCTGTCTATACGCACAACCTGCTGGTTTACCGCAATAACCCTTGTTTTTTTTGTCGTAGGGCGCGCAGGGTCTTTGATAATACCTTCATGGCCCACATCCAAAGAATCCAGTTGCTCCAAAAGCCAATGGGCTTCGGGTCCGCTTCCGATTATACCTGCCACATCCACTCTGCTTCCAAGGCTGACAAGATTTGCAACCACATTTCCCGCTCCTCCCAGAGTTCTGGCCTCCCGCTGAACGTTCACGACCTGCACGGGAGCCTCAGGAGATATACGGTCCACACTTCCCCATAAATACTCATCTATCATAAGGTCTCCTAAAACCAAAATACGAGTATTCGAGAACCTTAACAGTATATCCTTTAAAAGATCAATATCCATTTCTATCCTTTCAATTGTAACATTTTAGTTGAACTAAAGCTGCCTTAAAGACCTGAGACCATGGTGAAACAGTTATGCTACCCAAAGGCATCATTCATCCCTTATCTCAGCAATAGGATAGGAACCGAGTATCTTGAGGAAGATACATTGCCCCTTTAAACTATCCAGCGCAAGTCTTACCTTTTCGTCATCCTTATGCCCCACAAAATCCACAAAAAAGATATATTCCCAGGGCTGTTTCTTTGTTGGCCGGGATTCGATCTTCGTGAGGTTGATATCTTTCTCGGCAAACGGCTTGAGCATATGATAAAGCGCTCCTGCCCGGTCTTTGATGGAGAATATGACTGAAGTCTTGTCTTTATCGGTCTTCGGACTAAAGGTCTTGCCAATGACCAAAAACCGGGTATAGTTATGGAGCATATCCTCGATCCTGGACTGCACGATATTAAGGTCATATATATTTGCAGCAAGCTCACTGGCAATGGCGCCTGCCTTCGCATCCTGACAGGCCATTTCAGCGGCCCTGGCCGTACTGGAAACCTCTATTATCTGGCACGAAGGAAGATTGTCTCTCAGCCAGGCGCGTGACTGCGCAACTGCCTGGGGATGGGAATAGACCTTTTCAATATCGGAAAGACTTGTGCTTCGTGAAAGAAGATTATGATGGATCTCCATCATCACCTCCGCGCAGATTTTGAGGTCTGAGTTTACAAACATATCAAGGGTATGGCTCACGACACCTTCGGAGGAATTCTCGACAGGAACCACACCATAGTTGGCCCCTCCCCTTTCCACCTCACCAAAGACTCCCTCTATGCTTTTCGACGGGATAAGGCTTGAAGAAGATCCGAACCTTTTCAACACAGCCATGTGGGTGTAAGTGGCCTCAGGGCCTAAATAGGCAATCCTAATAGGCGTCTCCAAGGACAGGCACGCAGAGATGATCTCCCGAAACACCGGTCTGATTGCCATAGATGGGAAGCTCCCCGGATTGGACCTCTGGAGTCTCCTCAGTATTTCTTCCTCCCTTGTAGGGTCATAATATGCCTTATGTGTCCTCTGTTTTATCTTTGCCACTTCTTTCACAACTTCCGCACGATCATTCAGCAGTTGGAGGACTTTTTGATCTATCTGATCAATCTGTTTCCTCAATTCTTCTAAATCCATGGTTCCTTCTTTCTATATGCCAATAATAGATCATATAAACATGAAATATTTATCTGATTCCCGCTTTGATCAAATTTACCTGAAAAGCCACATTCTGTCAAGGACTTACAAACTAAAGTTAAATCATTAAGACCTTTTTCCAACTGTAATTATATATATTATTAACAATTGGAAAGTTGTCTTCAGAGTAGGATATTATTCCTGCTGTTTCCACTTTATGACCTAGTGAATTGATTATCTGTTGTATATGTGAAGCATGTTTAGGAATAATCGTCATTGTACTTTTTATCTCAAAAAGATGAAGTTTGCCTTCAATGTCAATAACCAGGTCTATCTCTAATCCGTCACGTGTCCGCAGATAGTACATAGAAGGTTTCATCCCGTGGTGATAAAATCTTTTTAAAAAATCACATATCACAAGCGTTTCAAACAAGTTTCCAAAACTTGGCCCGCTAATCAAGGGCTCGATATCATGAAAACCTAGTAAATATGAACATAGCCCCGGATCATTAAAGTATATCTTCGGGCTTTTCACAATCCGCTTACCTATGTTTTTATAATAAGGATAAAGAAGATATATCTGGTATCCTGTTTCTAAAAGAGACAGCCATCTTTTTGCTGTAGTTACACTAATCCCGATGTCGCGGGCTATTTCTGAGATATTTAAAATCTGACCCGTCCTTACAGCACAAGAGAGTAAAAATCTTTCGAACTGGTTAAGATCTCCAACATTAGTGAGATTTCTTATATCTCGCTCTATATAGGTCGTAATATATGAACCGCACCATATCTGTCTGTCAACATTCTTATTAGAGGCAATCTCAGGATATAAGCCTCGTAAAAATATACTGTTCAATATTGATTTTTTAGGCCTCTCTATAATACCCTTATCATCTTTAATATTATTAAGGGTTTCAATCCATTTATTGGGAGGTTTGGCGCTCTCCGCCCTATCAATGAGCTCTGAGAAAGAAAAGGGTAAAAGATTTAAGATCGCTGCTCTTCCAGCCAAAGATTGAGTAATATTTTGCATGAGAAGAAAATTCTGGGAGCCGGTAAGAAGCCATTGACCTGGCTTTCTATTTTTATCAATCCTTGTTTTAATATAGGAAAGTAATTCAGGCGCATACTGGATTTCATCAATAACCACTGGCAACTTATATTGATTTAAAAAACCAATCGGATCTTCTTTGGCCCTTATGCGAACATCTGGATCTTCTAAATTAACAAAGGTATGTGTCCCGGCAAAAAGCATCTTTAAAAGTGTCGTTTTACCGGATTGGCGTGGACCGGTCAATACAATTGCTGGAAAGGTTTTAACAGTCCTCAATATTGTTTTTGCCATGACTCTTTGTTTAAATTTCATGATTAAATTTTATACCTTAATATTTAATATTACAAGTTAAAAATTAAGGTTTTTTGTTTATTTTTCTCTTTGTAATTGTTAAATCATTTCTTTTCAAAATAATCTTCTTTTAGTAGCGAACCTTAAAAACCTCCGATAAATAAATGATCTAAGAACAATTTAATTCCATAAAGATATTTAAAAATGCTTTTATTGACTATTTATATTGCAATTCAATATGTTGCTAAAAAAGTCACAATTTATAATAAAAATTGGATGCATAGTATCGAGCATTTTATTAATCCTATTCCTTTGGAATGATATCTCAAATAATGATACAGTCAAATTTGGATACAATCACCTTGCAGACCCCTCTTCATATGTTCTGGAAAAATTAAAAATTTCCGATGTCGTTTTATTAGGAACAAAGCACAAGCAAAAAAGAATATTGGATTTCATTTCCGGGATTTTGCCAAGGCTTCATGAAGCGGGCGTTTCTCATCTCGGATTGGAAATCGCATCAGATCAGCAGCCCTATATCGACCATTACATGGAATGCGGGACTGGCATAAATAATATAAAACTTCATCATACCATTGATTGTCCCGAATATCGGAATCTTTTAAAAGTAATAAAGAAATCAGGGTGGAAAGATGTTCTTAAGCCGATAGCTCTGGATCTACCGCCATCATTGTATGAATCTCACTGGAACCGGGACGAATATATGGCAATGTCGATCTGTAATGTATTAGATAAAAATCCCGATTCAAAGCTCCTGGTCGTTGTTGGAAATCTTCATGTCTTAAAAAACATCGCCTGGGATGAAAATGTCCCAAATAAGTATGGTGTTATACGAAGCTATCTTTCCGAATATGACCCTGACTTAAAGGTTTTTTCCATCTGCCAGTGTATTAAAGAAGCTCCGAACCAAAATTATCTTAGTGATGATTTCACAATTAACGTTACAAAAGCTGCCTTTGATTGTACCGAAACATTCTCAAATTATAAGATGGATATTTTAGAAACCGCAGCAGCAAGACAAATGGAGCCATATGAGATCGCAGATGGAGTTGTCATGTATTGGAATTAATTAGGGACATAGACTTTTTATTGATAATACTTGCATTGGGATCTTTTTGAATTTATTTCTTAAAGCGGAATTTGCCAGAATTTATATTTATGTGTTGTAAAAGACTGCTTATATGGATTATACTGAGATAAATGATAATTCATTCCTAGGATAATCATATAAAAAGTTTAGCAGAGTTTACCCTCGTTAAATAGTAAGAGGTGAAAGAAGATGAAAAAATCAATTATAAACGATAAACTTAACACTTTAGTACAGGAATTTGACTTTAAAGATATTACAGAATTAGTAAAAGACTATTTGGTTACAGAAATTCTTTATAAGATTTCGAATTTTACAGAAGAAATAGAGCATTTTGAAGAGAAGTATGGTAAAAGCCTGATAGAATTCAAAAAAGAATATGAAAAGGGGAAAGAAGACTTTGAAAAATATGACAATCTTATGGCTTGGGAATTTGCTCAACAAGGGAAAGAATATTGGGAGAAAAAACTGGAAGAAGTAAAAAATGTTCTATAAGGTTATCGAAGAATATTCGGATATTATTAATAACTTTAGTGTCTCTGAGTTCAGGAAATATGGCTCTGCTGTATCACTAGTTGCCAAAATTGAGTTTATAAATAGTTCCATTTTATACATTAGAGACTATTTGTTTTTAGATGGCAGAAGAAAGTATTCTTATCATTGGCAAAATAATGATGGTTCTCTGATATCACGATGGGACAATTCCCCTCATCACAGAGAAATTTCTACATTTCCGCACCATAAGCATCTTTCTGAAAAGATAATCCTTTCAAAAGAATTGGATATAAGGGATATATTTAAAACAATTAAAAAAGAAATAAAATAAAAATGCATGACATCATCTACCCTTTTTTACTTTTTAAATATTGACAAAATCATAGCAAATTGCTATATTTTTTTATTATAAATTTATAAACAATTTCCATAAATCAATTTTTATTTTATGCAGTATACGGCTTTTTCATCCCTAACGAATTTAATTTTATTACTACCTGATTACAAAGGAGCAACAAACTCAGGATTACTATCGGTTATTTTCACCGAGCCCTTTTCAGCGACCCAATAAATATTATCACCGGGCCAATGCTTATTCTTAAAAAATTTTACAGCGGATTGCATGCGCTGGATTTTAGGGATATCTTCAGGATATATTAATCCCGGATGTCAATGACCCCAAATGTCACAAGCACCAAACATAATTCATCATGGTGAGTCGGTCATCTCTCTCGAAGAGGTTAAAGGCTATTCCCAGCCCATTGCAGTAAAGAGGCTCGTTAAGCCCCATCCTTCTCAGCGGAGTCTGGGAATCCTGCAAAACGAATATGATGTCACCCGGTCTCTCCAGCACATAAAGGGCGTCAGAAAGGTTTTGGGCCGTGAAGAATTCGAGGGCAAACCCGCCCTTATCCTTGAGTATATAGAGGGCCAGACCATCGAGAAATATACAGCCAGCACACAGCCCGATATTAGGTCCAAATTGAAGCTGGCCCTCTCCATAGCAGCCATCCTGTCGGAAATCCATGGGCAGAATATAATTCACCAGGACGTTAATAGCAGAAACATCCTGGTATCTTCCGAAGGCGAAAAAGTCTATATATGTGATTTCGGGATTGCCATTCGGATCGAAGGCCAAACGGATATCAAGACCCGGCCTGAAGAGATTTTAGGGACATTGCCATATATCTCTCCGGAACAAACCGGACGGCTGGACCGGGTCGTGGATGAGCGCTCAGATTTGTATTCTTTGGGAGTTGTTTTATATGAGCTTCTGACCGGCCAACTGCCTTTTAGCGCTGAAACGCCCATGGAAATGATTCATCAGCATATTGCAAAGATGCCGGTACAGCCGGCCATCATTAATCCAAAGGTCCCTGAAGTTCTAAGCTCCATCATCCTGAAACTGCTTGCCAAGGACCCGGAGGACCGTTATCAAACCGCTCACGGGGTGATGGTTGACCTGGAACACTGTCTCAGCAGCTTACAAAAGGATGGAGCGATCCCTGCCTTTTCCATTGCGCAGGATGATATTAGCGTAAGGTTTCGAATTCCCCTGAAGCTTTATGGCAGGGAGTCTGAAATGAAGTCCCTGCAAGAGGCATTTGAGAGGGCCAGAAGTGGTGAACCGGGGCTGGCCCTGGTAACCGGCCATGCCGGCACCGGGAAGACAGCACTGGTAGAGGGACTCAAACAACAGGTTGCGGAACAGGCAGGTTTTTTTATAGAGGGCAAATTCGATCAATACCTGCAGAGCACCCCTTATATGGCTATATCACAGGCCTTTGAAGGATTTGCATCCTTCATACTGGCGGAACCCGAAGATCGATTCAATAGGTGGAGGAACACGATATTATCCGCCATGGGAGGTATGGGCAAAGCCATTTCGGAGCTCATCCCCAGCCTGGGGCTCATCATAGGCCCTCAGCCCGATATTCCCCCTTTGGCAGAACAGGATGCGGAGAAGCTCCTTCATTATACCTTCTTGAAATTTATCCGCGCAGTTGCCACGCCTGAGCACCCGCTCTTGCTGTTTCTCGATGACTTACAGTGGATCGATCCCGCATCTTTGAATCTCTTAAAAGCGATTGCATTGGATGCTGAAATGTGTTCATTACTCGTTATCGGGGCATACCGGGATAACGGTGTGGGTGGGCCCCAGTCATTGATGCCTCTGTTAGATGATCTGATGAAAGAAGAGAAGGATGTGCTTACCCTGAGGCTTAACAATCTGCAGGAGCATCACTGGGAAGATCTATTAACGGACACACTGAAGACAAGAAAAGAGGTGGCCGAGCTGGCCAGGCTTCTGTATGAAAAAACCAACGGCAATCCCTTTTTCACCCGGAGGCTGCTGAAAAAACTTAAGGAAGAGGAGCAGTTTGTCTTTGACACTACTGAGCGGAGATGGACATATGCAATTGATGCCATTTCCAGCCAGCCCATCTCAGACAATGTTGCTGAGCTGCTTTCGGAGAGGATACGGAGACTTCCTGTTGAGACCCGGCAAATCCTGAAGCTGGCGGCATATATCGGAAACCGGTTTGACCTCTCAACCCTCTCCCTCATCTCTGAGCAGCCGGAAGAGGCCATCAAAAGGGCCCTGATACCCGCCCTTCCAGAGAAGATTATCATCACCTCAGGCCAGACCTATCTTTTTGGGCATGACCTGATCCAGGAGACAGCCTATCAGCTCGCCACTGAAGGGGAAAAGGATGCGCTTCATTTACACATCGGGCGTGCGCTGTTAAATCACTGGTCAGGGGAGCAGATTCTCGAAGATATCTTTATACTGGCTGATCACCTAAACGCCGGGCAATCCCTTATCCAAAAGGAGGAAGAAAGAATAAATTTGGCAACCGTGAACCTTCAGGCCGGAACAAAGGCAAAAGAGACAGGGGCCTTTGTTGCGGCAAGGGATTATTTTCTGAAGGGGGTCCGGAATCTGCCGGCAGACTCATGGGAGACCAATTACAGGCTTACGTTTGAGCTAAACAAAGAGCTTGCGGGAGCCGAATTTATAAACGGGGATCCTGTAAAATCTCAGGAGTTGATTAATGAAACTCTCTCCAGGACAAAACTGCCTGTTGAAAAAGCAGCGCTGTACAACATGCTTATCCTGATCCATACCTTGAAAGCCGAATACGAAAAGGCTAAGTATGCGGGCAAACATGCCTTAAAACTTTTAGGTCTCCGGTTGCCTGAGGATAACCTGGAAGCGATAATAGAAGAAGAAATCGTTGATGTTAAACAGGGATTGCAAAACAGGTCCCTGGCATCACTGCTGGATACACCGGGCATTTCAGATCCTGACAAAAGGCAGACGGGCTTGTTGCTTGGCAACATGATTGGGCCATGTTTTTTATCTGGCGATCTATTTCGTGCTGAAGTTTTTTTCCCAACAATGGCAGCAACGCCTCATCTTCCGGCAGGACCTGGCATAAAAGCGATATGTGGGGTATCTATTTCCATAACCTGATC
>JBLIRO010000077.1:0-21461 GCA_049472335.1 bacterium
CGGCCTGTGCCATTTCGCTTCCCCCGCGACAGCGGGCCAGTCCAACCATATGATTATCAGGCCGTTTTTACCTGATAATCCCCTTTTTGGCATGTTATCAGGTAAAAAGTTCCTGATAATTTTTTATCAGGCCAATTTTACCTGATAAGTTTAAAATTCCCTTATTATCAGGTATATTTTACCTGATAATAATGACCATATATATGAACTTAAAACTTTTAATCAAATTTTAAAGTTTCTATATAAAAAGGAATTTCCAAAAAATAAAAGCCTGATTCTCAAAGATCCCTAAACTCTTTATATAACCAGAGTTAAGATTAAATTTAACATATCATAAGGGATATAAGGTATCAAAAGCAAAAGGCTTTTATGCTAAAGACCTACCATTTTATGTATTAAATCTACAATACGATGCGACTTCATTACTCAATTCATACAGAGTATAGCCATTGTGATTGGATTAAGCATTTTGCTCATTTTCATTATATGATTGGGAGAAAATTATATGCTTGGGAGAAAAGGTTGAAAAAAGTGTGAAACAAAATCGAAGCATCCCTTACACAACAGGTAGTTATTGTTGATATTTTTTCATAAGATCATCTTCTGATCCATTCTCAGCCTATAAAAATCTTCATCAACTCATTATTGGAATTGTTTTGGGGATAGGTTATGTTTTTTCAGAAGGTTCCATAGGGCCGTGCGGCTCTTTCCTGACCTTCTGGCGGCGCTGACCACGTCTCCCCTGTGTTTAGTCAAGAGCTGGACGAGGTAGCCTTTTTCAAAAGAATTGATGGCTCTTGTTTTAGCATCCTTAAAGTATCCGAGTTCAGATTCATTGGAGATTTGCTTCTTTACGGGAAATTGAATATTTTCAAGGCTTATTTCACTCGAAAGAGACATTACAACTAACTGCTGTATCTTATTCTCAAGCTCTCTTACATTTCCAGGCCATGAATAAGAGACAAAGGCATCCATGGCATCTTTGGAAATCCCTTTTATGGATTTATTATATTCTCCGGAGTATTTATTTACGAAATGCTCAACCAGGACCGGAATATCATCTTTTCTCTCAGACAATGGAGGTATATATAAGGAAACAATGTTTAATCTGTAAAAGAGGTCTTCCCTGAAGCCGCCTTTCTCGACAAGGCTTAAAAGGTCTTTGTTTGTGGCGGCAATTATCCTGATATTAGCCTTATGGGATTTTGAATCCCCAAGCGGTTTATACTCCCTATCCTGCAACAGACGAAGAAATTTTACCTGGACATAGGGGCTGACAGCCCCTATTTCGTCCAGGAATAATGTGCCCCCCTCGGCCTCCTTCACAAGGCCGATCTGTTGAAAATGAGCATCCGTAAAGGCGCCTTTTACATGGCCAAAGAGCTCATTTTCGAAAAGATGTTCCGGAATGGCGCCACAATTAACAGGGATAAAAGGTTTTGAAGCCCTGTAGCTTAAGTAATGAATGGCCCTGGCTACAAGCTCCTTTCCCGTGCCGCTTTCACCCGATATTAAGACATTAACATCACACAAAGATATTTGATCTATCTTTTTATGGAGTTCCCTGATGATCTTACTCTTTCCCAAAATCTTCTTTAGCCCGAACTCTCTCTTTATTGACTGTTTTACTTCCTCATATTCCCCGGAGACTCCTTTTGTGTTGATGTATCTTTTATTTTCACTACTCTCATCTTTGGGTGTTGACATATCCATTTTGAGAATATTTATATTACCTGTAATTATTTAAAACTTTATGAAGTTGCCTAACAGGATCGGATTTTTTAAACTATTAACATATAATTCATGAAAGGTCAATACGATTTTATGGTATAACTATATCGAAATCAATTAAATTTTAAAAATGGGATTTGAATGAGGCCCCAAAAAAAATTTCCGGATATTTTTTGAATATTGACAAACACCATAGCTATTTCATATAATGTATAATATATTTAATAGGATAAAAGGCCGGACCCTTTTTGAAATATATAATAATTTAGAAAATTTTACATAACAATTGAGTGAGTTTTTAAAACTCAATATAAGATAGATAAGACATGTCAAACGACCTTTTATTCCTAATATATCAGGTTTTCTTTTAAATAGAATAATCTTTATTCATTAGAGTTTACCCCTTTTTTTCATCTTCGTTTTATTCGTGTTCAATACAGGGCATATTTTTTATTGTTTGAATTGATTGTTATATTTGAAATCAATTTTGCTCAAAATATATTACAAGATATCTTTATTTCGTTTTTATCAGAATTGATAAATAAGTAAAAAGTTATTACAGGTGCCAGACCTTGTATTTTTTATTAAAGGTCCTTGAAAGAGCGAGATCCTGGGCTTTAAGAACAGGAATGGCTTTTTGAGAATCCATTAGATTTTATTTTGATTTTAAAATCCGTGTTTGCCATTTTGGGGAAGCGGGATATTTATAAAGGTCAAAAGGTAATCGCGTTCATAATTTAAGTTTGTATTTAATCTTTGCATGAGATAGATATCATGTGTAGGAGGAATACATGCCCAAAATCCTTATCGTTTATTACTCAAAACTCGGACATACTAAAAAGATGGCTAAATTTATCGAAAATGGAGCCAAAGAAGAAGGCATGACTGTATTATGCAAGAGTGTCGCTGAAACCTGCATCAATGATCTTGTCGAAGCTGATGGCATAATCATCGGATCACCGACATACTATGGATCCATGGCAGCTCCCGTAAAGGAGCTATTTGACAAGAGTATCTCCTGCCATGGGAAATTGTCAGGAAAGGTTGGAGGTGCGTTTACTTCCTCCGCCTATATAGCCGGAGGGAATGAGACAACTATCCTGGACATTCTTCATGCCATGTTGGTACATGGGATGATAATACAGGGAGATTGCAGCACGGATCATTTTGGGCCGGTGGCGTTAAACAGTCCTGATGAAATTTGCAGGGAAAAATGCGAAAGATTCGGAAGAAGGATATCACATCTCACAAAGTCAATTTACAATCTCAATCTATGATGATGAAAAAATGAATATAAGATAAGGCCGTAAAAAGTCTTTGAAGGAATCATTTTGTTGTTTAAGCTCAAACCCAATCAAGAGCGGAGATACAAATGACTGATCAAGAAAAAACAGGTGTGACGAAGAAGTTTTGGCTGGAGAATTTTATCAAGAAGATATTTATAAAATACAATCGGGTGCCACTAAAACACCTGTTAAGTCTGAATATGTTTTTTGTTATGCTCGGGATCGCCTGCCTGGCCATATCATCCATTCTGACCTTTTTGAAGGCCTTTGTGGAAACCATGTTTTTTGTTTCCGGAGAACATGAATTTATTGAACATATTCTTCCCAAATTTATGATTGGTCATCTTCCCACTGAATTTAACGCTGTGCTTTGTAAGATACTTGAGACGAGCCTTATAGGTGTGATCCTTTTTATCTGTGCTGTGGGTTTATATTTTCTTTTCTGGAAGGATATCAATGTGCCCCATTGGCTCCAGTTTACGGACGTCAATCAACTGAAAGAAAAACTGATCGGGATAATAGTCACGGTTTTAGGGGTTACTTTTTTGGAGCATACCCTGGAGTGGTCCAATCCCAATGAAACATTGATGTATGGTGCGGCCATTTCCATGATAATCATTGTATTGGTTGTATATATGAAGGTATTGACAGCCGGGCACCATGCGGAAAGGCATAAGAAATGATCAAGACATCTGCTGAAAACCTGATGGCAAGAGCAAAAAGGGCTTATAAAAAAGGCAATCATAAGGAAGCCCTTTCCAATCTGTTACGCCTGGACGATCTCAAGATGGATCTCATATGGAAATTCGAAGCCGGCAAAGCCATTAGCTGCCTGTGTATCGCGAAACATGCCAGGGCGTGGGAAGAGCAAACACAAATCATAGTAGGTTCCGAGGATAATATGGTCTATTCCATCTCCATGGAAAATGAATTGCTCTGGAAATTTGAGGCTGAGGATGAGATAACTTCCGTTATGGCACTGGATTTGACCAAGGATTTCTCCCACGAGATCATTGTAGGATCAAAGGATTGTAATATATATGTCCTTAATTCAACGGGTGAATTACTCTGGAAATACAAAATCGACAAACCCATCCAGTGTATAACAGGAACAAGAAAGGACGGAAAAAGCATTTTTGTTGTAGGGACCTTTGGGGGGGCCATCTATTTTCTGGAATATAAGGAAAATATCTTTTGGGAATATTTTCATAAAAATAGCCGGGAGATAACCGGCCTCTGTCTGGCCAATCTGGTTCAGGACGGAGATGATGAATTGATTGCCGTAACCGACAACGGCGATATTATTATTCTTGATTATAAAAAGAGACTTTTAAAAAGGGAGATGCATTTAAATACATCTCTCTATGGGGTCCTGGCGAAAGACATAGACAACAACGGGGCAAATGAAATACTGGTATGTTCTGAAAACGCTCAGGTTTATTGTTTGGATGCGTATGGACATATGAAATGGCAATATCAGACCAAGGATTCTGTTTATTCCATACATTGCTGTGATATTGATAATGATAATGATATGGAAGTAATCCTTGGGACCCGTGACAATTATGTCTATGTTATAGATTCACAGGGCAATTTCAAATGGCGGTATCAGACGGACCATAATGTCTGGAGTGTTTTTACCGCCCCCATTACCCATGAAAAATTTTATGATCTTTTCGCCGGTTTAAGTAACCGTAACCTTTATCATTACAAATTAATAGACAATAAAAACACCCGCGCGAAGATTGATAAATCTTACCTGAGCCTTTTAAGCTCCGGCCGTGATGAATTTGAATTGTTGGCTGAGTTCTCCAAGGATACTGATGAATACTTCAGGAAGTTTGCAATAGAGACAATGGCAAAGTTTGTAAACGAAAATCAACTGAGGCCCAAAATACTCGAATGCATAGAAAGGCTTCTGGAAGATAACTCTCCCCTTGTCAGAAGCGCGGCGATAAAAACCATCATAAAACTTACGGATTATGAACCCGAAATGATTATTTTAAAGCTCCTCAACAAACTTCGCTGTGAGGATAACGAGGAGGTCAGGAACAGTCTGATCGAATGCATCGCGCAGGATTATTCACGCACTATCAAACAAAACAGAAAAATCGAATTGCTCGAATGTCTGCACATCTTAAATAAACATTGGAAGGAAAAGGATTTTGCCCTGAATCATAATATGTTCGAACGCTCCAAAGAAAAATTCGAAACAGGGAACTTCAAGGACGCCTTAAGGGATTTCGAACTATTAAAAGAGAGAGGGCTGGATCTCTTATGGAAAACAAAGACAAAGGGTTTTGTTTGCTCAGTGGCCGCTGAGGACATAGACGGGGATGGATTCAATGAAATCGCTATTACATCGAGCAAGCATATGCTATATCTATTTGACCACACCGGGCAGCAAAGATGGGTCAACGAAATCGGCGGATTCAGAAACAGTGTCAAAATAGACGACATAGACGGGGATGGTTCTTTTGAGATCATTTTAGGTTGCAGCGACGGCACCTTTACTATTTATGATCCGGATGGAAAGAAAAAAAACAGTGTATCCATTAATCATAAAATGAATTGTTTTTCCCTGCTGAAAAACGTCAATGGACCCTGGAAGGATATCGTATGCGGATGTACGAATGGTTATATCCACTGTCTAGATCTTACAAATAAAGAAATCTGGAGATTCAGGATTGGCTCACGAATCCTCAGGATCGAAGTCGGGGATATAGATGGAGACAAACATGAAGAGGTAATCATAGGAACACTTCATGGGCATTTATATGTTTTAGACTCCAAAGGCAAAACAAAGTGGGTATGGAAAGGCGATGACGACATTGAATCAATAGTTGCGGTTGACTTTGAGGAGGAAAAGAAACCATCCCTGATTGTAGGAACCAGGAATGGCAGAATATACGCCCTGGATTCCAAAGGCAAGGAGAGATTGATTAAACAGCTCAACGCCAATTTATCGGATATAGCCATCAATGATATAAACAGCGATGGCCAAAGAGAAATGATCGTCGCGGATCAATCCAATTATATCTCACTGATCGATAAGACGGGAAATAAAAAGAGCTATACCATCTGTATCAGCAGCGGGACCGTAACTTGTCTGGCATGTTGTGATATCGAGAAAGACGGCTATCAGGAGTTAATCATCGGCGCTGAAGATGATTATATCTATCTCTATCGCATACTGAAATTGGATGAAATCGATAAATATATCGAAGACAGCAAGGAAAGGATCTCTAAAATCGAAAACAAGGTGAGTTTTTTCCGTAAAGAGGTGTTCAGATTTATTAAGGACAATCTGGAAATGAATTACGCGACCCCGAAAAAGATCCTTTTGCTTGGTTATCTGGGGACCGGCAAAAGCGATTTGTTGTGACAGATCAACTCCGGATGTCTGGGGGAAGAATACATACCTGTTTATATAAGCCTGCAATATATGAGATGGAAGGATATCACATCCTTTTTATTCAAGCTGTCAAAAGAGATTATCGATGAAATATGTGATCGGAGAGAGATCAACTTCGATTCTTATTTACATGAGTTTGAGAAGGATTATGAAAAGGCGTTTGACGCCTTTATCGAGGCCATTAAATTATCATTGGGAAACAATACCCTTCTTGTCCTGCTCGATGATTTGGAAAGGCTTCAGATAGAGATACTTAAGGGAAGCATTAATAAGGACATATTCTATTTTTTAAATAAATTAATGGAAACAAGAAGCTGTAATTTCATTATAACGGCCTCCAATAAGGTATTCCATTTAGAAAATGAATATAAAGGTTCTTTTTTATCCAATACCATTATCAAGGATGTGAATTTCATAAATAAATTCGATGCCCGACGCGGACTGGGCAATTATCTAACAAGAAAGATCGATGATGTTTATGGAACGGTTGAAAAAATCATAAAGATTACAGGCTGTCAGGCCCACTTTATCCAGATCGCCCTGGATGCCATTATAAAATATATCAGGAAGAACAATTTAAAATACCTGACAGATAAAGACTGGAAGGAAATCAACACAACCATACTGGAATCCGTTGATAATGAGCTTCTTAACATCTGGGATAATTGTCTGCCTTCAGAAAAGCTTGTCCTTTCCTGTTTATCGAATTTAGATGAGAAGATGACCATCGACCTCGACATAAAACCCACTATTAAAAAAGAGCTGTCCGAACTGGCCTGTTTGGTTTCAGGAGAGGTCCTTAATGAAACCTTAAAAAACCTTTCCGCAAAATCGATACTGGATCAGATATTTGTTGAAAATGAAATAAATTACACCTTTACAATAGGCTTGATGAAGGACTGGATAAAGGAGAACAAAAATCCCTTCGCAGTCATTAGTGAAAATGCCATTCAATTGTTAAAGGATCTATCACTGGAAAAATTTATATATCTCGACAAGCAGATCAAGGCCCAGGATAAGATGGACTTTTTTCTTTCCACCATCGATTTCGACAGACGAAGATGGAATACCCTGGTAGAATTCTTCCGGATATGGGGAGAGCTTTCCAAAGGCAAAGAGGTTGGTCCATATGGCACAATCGAGGACAATATTAACGAATTATACAATGCAGCCAAATTTTTTTGCAGCCTCTTCGGATTCTCCATAGAGGATACAATCGACCATCCCAGATTAATCTGTTTCAAATTCAGAACCCCGGCCATCACTTTAAAAAAATTAAGGGATCTCTTCTTAATCATCCCTAAATTCGAAAATCTGGATGAGGCATTTTACAAGGCCTTGACAGGCCTGATCATCGATCTGGATGCCTCTTCTCATGTGTTTCTGATAATGGAATTTTTCGAATCCCCGGTGTTCAGAAAATTCTGGATGGACTCCAAACTGGATTTGGTCTTGATAAACTCGAAGGATATGAAGGAGATCCTGCTTTCTCCGAACTATCTGCACAGCCTGCTGGAGAATGTTATTTTAAAGCAGGTGGATCTGGTTCAATTTTCACCATATTCCACCAAAGGGCCCGCCGAGGACACCATGTTTTTCGGAAGGCTGCCGGAAATCCGGAGGATAGAAAGACAATCGGATAAAAGCTTTGCCATTGTCGGGGCAAGGCAATTAGGCAAAACCTCCCTGTTGCTTAAGGTCCGTAACAGGATTATGGACAACAAGAGGATCAAGACACTTTATATGGATTGCGAACCTTATAATGATCTGGTCAAGCTGTGCAGGGATATTTCAAGACGCCTCTTTTTTGATTCCGAGCCGATCAACGATCTGAGAGAATTCAGGTCCCTGATAGTGGATAACTGCCAGAAAGAAAATATTAAGGTAACGCTGTTTCTGGATGAGATCGATCCTATCCTCGTGATGGACAGGCAGGAAGGAGAGCTGCTTTTCAAGATATTCCGGTCCCTTTCCCAGGAGGGTTATCTTAATCTGATCATTGCCGGATATGAAACCCTGTTTATGGTTACAAAGGATGTTAAGTCACCCTTTTTTAATTTCCTGGAAGTCATCAGGCTGAGCCAGCTTGATTTTAAGTCGGCGGCCCAACTGATATTGGCGCCCATGAGTGATCTGGGTATAGAAATCCAGAACAAAAACATCATCGTGGACGAGATCTGTAAAATTACCGCTTGCTATCCAAACCTTATTCAGAGTATTTGTAAAAGGATTGTGGAGATTTTAGCGTCGGAAAAAAGAAGAACGATTTCCGAGCTGGACATTGCCAGGACCAAAGTGGATAGAGAGTTTCAGGATTATGTTGTGAGAAACTTTTATAATCCTGTCTCGGAACTGGGAAAAATAATCATTCTGTCATTAACGGATATGAATGAATTCAGCCCCAATGATATTGATAATAAACTCAGTAAATACGGGATAGAATTAAGTCACAGCCAGCTTTATAATGAGATTGACAATCTATGCATGCTTTCCATATTAACCAGATACGGCAAGAAATATCAATTTACAATCCCGTATCTATCCGTTATCTTTAAGAATACCATGGAAATTGAATTGGAATTGGAGAAATTACAAAGGGACGTGAAACAATATGCAAATTAAAAATCCTTTCAAGTATTGGGGGCATTTGGATCCTAAAAAAGATTCGGATATTTATATCGACAGAAAAAAGGACCTGGATACCGTTCTAAACCGTATCAATGACCTGAATTATTATGCAATCATCGCCCCCAGGCAGACCGGCAAGACCACTTTTTTACAACAGTTGATTAATAAAATAAACGAGGACGATCTCATAAGACTGGAAAGTATTTATATTACTCTTGAAGATCTTGTAAATGTAAATTCAGACCGGTTTTATTTTAATTTCGCCAGAAAGATCATCAGGTATATTTCAACTAATTATTCAATATACCCTGAGTCCATGGAATCTATCCATGAGTCGGTAGAGTCAAATCTGGACCTGGAGGATTTCTTTATAAAATTAAGCGAGGCCCAATTCAGCCCGAAAGAAAATGACTATGAGATCATATTTCATCCGTCTGAAGACAGAAAAGGCTTGAAATTCGTCATATGTATAGATGAGATAGACGCCATACCCGACAAACTGGCCCTTGAGTTTCTCAAGACCTTAAGGGCCATTTTTGAGCAAAGGTCCTTCATTAAAGGCTATGATTCATTTTCTTTTATAATAAGCGGGGCTGTTGACCTGGCAAAACTTACCTACGGCAAAAGCTCACCCTTCAATATCGCGACAGATATCCACCTGAGTGATTTTAAAAAGGACGAAATGGCATCGATGATTGAAAAGACCATGAAAGAGGTGGAAGTCCGGTATTATGAAGGTTTTATAGATGACCTTTTTGGCGCGACCAACGGTCATCCTTATCTGACTCAGAAGCTATGCGGCAAGCTATTGGATAATCTGATTTCAGAGCGCAGGTTTCTTATTGAACAAAACGAGCTTGCAAGGGAAATAGAGAATTTGATAAATGGCAATGATTGGAATCTTAAGACCACCCTGGAAAAGGTATTGGAAAATAATCAGCAGGATGTTTTATTGAGGATCCTGAAGGGTGAAAAAATCAAGTATAATCAAAGTGATAATTTCTCATACGCGTTGAAACTGGCAGGAGCTTTGGTGAATGAAAAAGAGGAGCAGGATAACGGGACATATAAGAATCATTCCAAAACAATGAAATTCTGCGAAATCAGAAATCCCATTTACAAACAGTATTTTTATAAATATTTCAATATGGAGTAGTAGATAGTGCCAAGTCTCTATATTTTAATAGATATAAAGAAGGTTTGGACGCAAAGTATCTTGAGACAATTCAAATCCATTCCCGCTTATCTTCCCGAAAAAGTAATAAGTGGACAGAAATGACCCGGTAACATCTCTTTTGTCCAGATTTAAGCTTGCAATATCAAGCAACCCTTTAAAGTTCAACAAAAAATCATAAGAGCTATATGAAGCACAAGGGGTGTCTATAAGTATTCTGTTAAGACCGCCACCGAGATCCTCTATTTCTAAATTAAGATTATTTGGATCCATAATTTCAAAATCCACCATACTATTACAGGAATTGTCTTTACCGTCGCAAATCTCCGGTGCTCCCGGATATGTGTTTGGATCATTATAATCACAGTCTATGGATTCTACAGCATAACCATCAGGCGGCGTTTCGGCAACTACCGTATCGTTAGGGTCACCATAACCGTCACCATCCGTATCACGGTAGTATGTGTAGAGAGGGGCCGGCTCGAAAACAACTGCATATTCAATCAGTGCGTAATCAAACGAAGGGACATATTCTATTGCATCAGCTTCCATGGTCTGGTAGGTGTTATTTGTTTCCATGTCCAAAATAACAGGCCCGTTCGCGTCTCCCAGCCGAAGGTCCATCACAGTCGCAGGGCCTATTTCATTCGGGTCCCAGGTTAAAACAGGGAAAAAACCAGGATCGTCTGCCTCAGCAGATCCTCCTACGTTGGATCCTCCTATAAATACGCTTAATATCCAGACTTCTTGCTCAGCACCAGGCGGCCTGACATCTTCGGTAAACTCTTCGGTGCCCTGTTTAATCGTCAACACTACGGAAAAATCCGGCGGATTAAAGGGTGGGGGCGGGTAAGCCTCTCCATTGGGATCAATCCCTATTTTGATAATGCTCACATCATCAGACTGTCCTGTCCCTTTTATCTCCAACTCCCAGTTTTCATCCTCCGAAAGCGCTCTATAACGTTTGTCGGCGGGAAATTCTCTAAATCTGCCTAAGGCACCTGAGTCATCAGGCACAAGATAATTTGGTGCGGTCTTTCTTATATCAGGGTAATAAGGGGCAGAATTTATTGTTTGGGTATAGGCTTTATTGATTCCGAAGAGTAAAATCATGCAGAAAAATATTATGCAGGCTCTCAGTATCCGACTTTTCACTTGACACTCCTTGTCTTATATTATTTTATTTGACATTCATTAAAAACTTTTTTATATTATAAAAAAATCTAAATATATATTATTTTTTTATTTAAATTAATGGCTATCAATAGAAAGACGGTTCTGGTTACTCAGTTCTTATTTTTTTATCAAAACACGCGACTGTTTCTGATTGGACCCCATATGAATTACAGCGGAGACATCGTTTTCATTTTTGCTGCGCGGCTCTGCTATCAAGGTCGACTCTGTTGTCTGGTAGTCAAAAAGCTCGGTTTTTATCTTTGATCTATACTCAACGTCTCCCTTCCATACACGCCTTAATTCAAAGGTAATCGGTTTAGTCCTGTAGTTTCTGACAATCTCATTCCATATCTGTTCTTCATCCCAGCCATCCACCTCATCATGTTTGTTGAAGCTGAAATTGTATCTTTTGGTGGACTTTTTAATGGTTTCATAGACCACAAGGTCATCAGGGCCAAGATTAACCTCCACATCCGCCAAAATCGGGACATACCGTATGGTCTGTTCACCGAGATATGAAAGCCCTTCCTTTCCGTTTTCACGAAATATACGAATTAAACCGTCCGGAAGCGGCGATTCACCCAGTTTATGCCTTTCGTCATTTTTCCAGATAAAAAACCTTTGGGGCCTGGGGCCGTATTGTTCGGCCCTCATTCGGTACATGACGTCGAAATTGACCTCATCCGCCTTAACGGCCAGCATTCGCTTGGACCAGCCGTCGGGAATGGTTTCCCTGCCCTCCACTGTAAACATAAAATATTCGGACAGGCCCTCTTTGACGATTCCCTTGGGTGCGGCAGCAGGCAAAGCCGCTGCTGGAGCAGCCAATTTATAATGCATAGCCCTCTCGGCTTCATCAAAGGATTCCAGGGCCACCTTTTTACGCATTTCAGGGTACATCGGACTCGCCGGCGCGGGAGGGGATATTCCGTAGCGACGAGCAAGCTCGGCAATCTTTTCAACAAGGTTTATATGTCCCACAATTAGCCTGACTTCGGCGTTCTCATACTCTTCACCGGAATTATTATATACACGGACGTAGCCCCTGAACTTCATTCGCTCTTCTTCCGGATCAGTCTCCCCGATATAATCCATGTTCCATGTAAGACCACTGGTAAAATAGGACACCTCAACCTTCACCTGACCTTCATGTTTGGAATCTATGTTCCAGATAAGGTGCTGGGGCTTCTGTCCCAGAATGGTGGTGTCGGCAAGCTCGATCTGATCCTTGTATTCGACAGGCCTGAAATCAACGCTTGTGGGATCAATCAGTGTTCCGGACCAGGCAAACTGTAGCTTATTGGAGCCCTTTTTTACCGTTATGTACCGGGTTTCTTTGACAAGGGTCAAGTCTTCGGAATTGTATATTGTTAATTGGACGGTGTCTCTTGACGGAAGGGTCACAAGATCTATGTTTTTTGCAAAAGCTGCTGTGGAAAACAGGATAAAAAAGATTGTCCAAAAGAGTATTTTTTTTGTGGTCATCACTTAGCTCCTTATCTTACCAGAGATTTTTGATGGTAAAGTGAAATCTGGCTGTTTCCTTTTTGACCTCATCATCCCTGCCCTTTGTTTTTGCCGGTAAGATCACCTGCAGCTCGGGCAGGGCCTGGCCCTGATCATATGCCAATTGGATATTACCCGAAGTTTTATTCCCGATTTCCCACTCCACGTCACCATGGGTGTTTCCGAAATACTCCTGGCCGATCTTGTTCACTTCCTCAACTATCTTAAGGGTAACCGGTTTTTCCTTATAATTTTCCATTTCATATTTGATGACAATCTCCTGATTATATAGATTACCCCTGACATGATGGCGTTCATTTTCCTCTATGGTTCTTGTACATATAATATCCCTGGCTTCCCCCAGATAAAGTACCATTTCACTGTCAAGGGGCGTCAGACTGGCCCAGTCTTCTCCCAGGAATGCCTGACCTCCATGCCCGTCATCTATAAATATCCTTACCTTGCCCGGCTGCAAAGGGAAAAGGCCCATGGCATGTTCTTCATCGTTGGTCAGCTTATAGTGCATCAGGATCTTAGAGGCAAAAGGTTTGTCCTGATTGAGTGGACCATGTTTATACCAGTTGAAGTCAAAGGTTTTTTCTATAGGGACATCCTTAAAAAGGTGGATCAGCATCCTGATTTCCTCTTGCTGGCCTATCTCCTTTTTGAACTGCTCTCCAAAGCCGGCCCATACCCCGGAAATGCCGAAATCCTCCCCGGAATAATTGGTCAGCTCAAGATAATTCCTGAGCGCAAGCATTGTCTCATCTTTATTGGAATATGCTCTGTAGCTAAACCTCCTTGAAAGATTTGAGATTAGATAGCTGACTCGGACCTTGACAGCGCACGCCTCGTAAGCGTATACCTCCCAAACAAGTGCGTTTTCACCCGGAGGATATGAAACGCTTATCACGTTCACCTCATCCACCATTTCACTGCCTTCACCGGGGGAAACCTTCCTCAGAGGCCGGAATGATTCGCCGGTACTGACCGCCAAGGGTCTGAACTGGATCGAGTTTTTGTCGATCTGCGTGTTAGACCAGCTAAAATCTATCATATTGTTGCCCGTCCTTGGTGTGGATTTTAGAAGGGGCACTATCCGCTCCTCTTCGGCCAACGTGAAATTGCTATTGTCAAGCTGGATCTCAACAAGTTCACGCTGGGGCAGGGCAGCGAGCTTGATACGTGCCGCTGAAGGATGAGCAAAAAATAATAAAATGAGCAAAATCAGTAATAATCCTTCAAAACTCGAACGTTTCATTTCGTCCTCCCTGTTGATGGATTCTAATTGATGAATTTACACAAACTCTTTGATTTGAAAAAAGGAAACCTCTCGCTGAAAAGTATATTGAATAAGTATTGTTATTGTCAACACAGATGGATTACAGTTGGAGCCCGGATATTTTTTTGACAGAAACATATTTTAAACATATAATTAATATCTTGAAATTTTTCAGATATTTTGTGCCTAATCATTAAACAAATTTTTGTTGTTATTCCAAAATCACAGATGCGATGGGAGATGAAATGGTGAATATCAAAGGGAATGCGGAGTTTGAGCCGGATGTTGTAGTGCTTTATTGTCAGCACTGTTTGGCACAGAATGGAGAAGAAAAAAAGAAACCCGATTCCGGATCCGGGTTTAAGCCACGTTTGTTAATGATGCCATGCAGCAGCAAAGTGGAAATATCTCATGTTTTGAAGATCCTTTCCGAAGGCGCGGATGCTGTGCAGGTCGTTGGTTGCAAGGCTGATAATTGCCGTTTTCTTATAGGGAGCCTGATGGCTGAGAAGCGCATCGAGCATACTCGAAGGCTTCTGGAAGAGAGTCTTATGGGGGCTGACCGTTTGGGAATGAAAAGGGGTCAAAATCTTACATTTAAAGAATTGATGAGCTTTGCCGAAGAGCGTGCCAGAGCTGTTAAGGATTTAGGGCCTAATCCGATGAAGAGATTGGTAAATAATGATTATTGCGGAATGGAAACCTATTCAGGAAATCTGTGATAAACTTTTCCGTCACGAGAATGTTCTCGTGCTGGGGTGTGCTACCTGCGTGGCGGAATGTGCCGCCGGTGGTGAACAGGAGGTGGAGGCCCTTGCCCCGCTTCTCAAAATGGCCATGCAGGTAAAAGGGCATCCTGTAAATATATATTCCATGACACTTGAGCGTCAGTGTGAATGGGAATTTGTGGAGGAAATCAAGGAACTGATTCCAAAAATCGACGCGATAGTCAGTATAGCTTGCGGAATCGGTATACAGGCCGTGGCAGCCCGTTTCCCTGAAGTAAGTGTTTACCCTGGAGTAAATACCACATCTCTGGCGATCAGAGAGGCGCCCGGTCTTTGGGAGACAAGATGTGAAGCCTGCGGGGATTGTTTGCTGGGAGAGACCTATGGTATCTGTCCTGTTGCCAGATGCGCTAAAAGCCTTCTGAACGGCCCATGCGGAGGCACCAGAAAGGATGGAAAGTGCGAGGTAAATGAGGAGATGGATTGCGTTTGGACGCTTATCGTGGAACGTGCCAATAAACTGGGCCGCATGGATGATCTCAAAAATATTAAAAAGGCAAAGGATTGGTCTAATTCACGGCACGGAGGGCAAAAGCGCGTGCTCAGGGAGGATCAGCGGCCATGAGTGTCAGGGCCGACTCATGCCTTGAAAGCATTATAAAAGCCGGGCATTTTGCGGTCACCGCAGAAGTCGGGCCTCCAATGGGAGCAAACCCTGATGTGATCCGTAAAAAGGCATCCATACTTCGTGGTTTCGCGGATGCTTATAATGTCACTGACAACCAGACCGCGGTTGTGAGGATGTCAAGTATCGCTGGGGCAAAGATATTACTCGAAGAGGGACTTGAACCTATCATGCAGATGACGGTCAGGGACAGAAACCGTATTGCCCTGCAATCGGATCTTTTGGGTGCCTGGGCCCTCGGCTTGCGTAATTGCCTCTGTATCTCAGGTGATCATCAAAAGGCAAGTGCAGTGGGAAAGCTTAAAGGACACTCAGGCTCAAAAAATGTATATGATGTGGATTCCATCCAGATGCTCTCCATATTAAAGGGTCTGAGGGATGAAGGTATATTGGAAAGCGGGGACAAGTTAAACGAGCCTGTGCCCTTTTTTATAGGGGCGGCCTGGACACCTTTCGCGCCGCCGGAAGATTTCCGGGTTATACGGTTAGCAAAAAAGGCAGAGGCAGGAGCAGACTTCATCCAAACACAGGCCGTATATGATGTGCCAAGATTCAAGGCAGAGATGAAAAAGGCCCTTGAAATGGGAATTACTGAAAAAACCGCCATCCTAGCAGGTATTATCGTGCCTAAATCTGCCGGGATGCTGAGGTATATGAACAATAATGTACCTGGGGTGGATGTGCCTGAAGAGCTCATAATCCGAATGAAATCCGCTCCGGACAAAACGACCGAGGCTGTACTTGTTACCGTTGAGCTTATCCGGGCAATGAGAGAGATACCCGGAGTTAAAGGTGTTCACCTTCAGGCCATCGAGGCCGAGGAGATGCTGCCGGAGATTATAGAAAAGGCGGGTTTGATCCCCAGGCCCTCAGGGGTCAGAAAAAAATAGCAGCTTATCATGCCTAAGAAGTATCACATACCTATAAAAAAGCTTGAGCCGAGGTTTCATCCTGTATCAAAATTCTGCACTATTGAGATGGAAGGGTGTCTCGGTTGCCTGCAATGTGTAAAACGCACCTCGTGTGTCTATGATGTTTATAAAAAAAGGAAATTCGATCCTGAACAGATAGTGGATACCGCTGATACACTTTGCCTGAATTGCATGCGCTGCATTCAGGAATGCAAGAAAGGCATCCTTTCAAAAACCATAAATCCCCTTTTCAAAACACTGGGTGATGATTATTGGACACCGGATCTGATTGAAAGGATATGGAAGCAGGCTGAATCCGGCAAGATCCCTGTCTCGGGGGCAGGTTATAACGGGCCTTTTTCCGGTCCCGGTTTCGACAGGATGTGGACGGACATGTCCGAGATTGTAAGGCCCACTCGTGACGGGATACATGGGAGGGAATATATAAGCACGGTTATCGATCTTGGCAGGCGGCCCATAAACCTGAAATTCGACCAGAATGGAAACCTTAAAACCGACCTGCCCCATTTCTTGGAGATACCTATCCCGATGATCCTTGATATTCCTATGTCCGGGGGCAGAGAACAAAAAATCCGCAAAATTTTCGCTCACGCGGCAGATATAATGGGGACCTTTGCGGTTGCAGGTATTGAAGAGTCTACAGGCAATCTTTCCGAATACAAAAAACGACTTATAGTAAAGCTTGATCCTGATCTGGATAACATAAACAGGCTGGACGGCATCCCAATTGTCGAAATCCCATACTCTGAAGATGTTATGGAGAAAAAACAAAGGATAAAATCCCGTTATCCCGATATTATAGTTTCCATCCGCCTGCCTTTGGATGAAAATGCCAGAGAGCGGACCAGGGAGATTGTTTCCAGGGGCGGAGAGATCATTCACTTACAGGCCAGCCCTAAAGGGCGGGGTTTGGGTGTAAGAAACGGTGATTTTGTAACCACCCTTATGATTGAGGTCCATCAGGCACTGGTGGATGAAGGCATAAGGGAACAGGTTAGCCTTCTTATATCCGGCGGGATAGCTATGGCAGAGCATGTGGCAAAGATAATAATCTGCGGAGCGGATGGCGTTGGTGTGGACCTCGCCCTTCTTATTGCTCTGGAATGCAGGATTCACCCTGAGTGTAATTCAGATACACGATGCCCTGTCAAACTAGACAGCATACCTGTAAAATGGGGCTCCCAGCGGATACTCAATCTCTTCGGCTCCTGGCATTCCCAGCTTATCGAGGTTCTTGGCGCCATGGGCCTCAGAGAGATTCGCCGACTGAGGGGTGAGACAGGCCGTGCCATGTTTTTTGAGGATTTGGAGCAGGAATGCTTTTCCCCTATATTCAAAAACAGCTCAGGAAAGAATAGAACTTTGGCAAATCCGGTTAATTTCTCTTCCTTAGAGAAGGTAAATTTAGAGAAGAAAAGTCTAGCGGCTCAGAAGGGCCCCTCTGACACACAAAAAAATTCATTAAAATCCGAACTGCCGAAGATATCCTATTGTGCCTCAAGATTTCGTAATCCAATCTCCAAATACAGGGTTATAAGGACCTCCGCGTGTATTGCCTGCGGGAAATGCGCAGAGATTTGCTCATACGGGGTACACAGGATGGGTGGCACACGCATGCTAAAACCCCTTTCACATCTTTGCCGCGGCTCCGAGACATGCCGCTCCATAGACAGATATTGCGCGGATTACTGCCCCGCGGATGCCATAAAGGTCGGCTCCAATCCCCTTTGGGAAACAGTCGGGGATTTCAGATGGACTGCGGACCTGATCGTCAGCACCTGGATTCAGGCGGAGACAGGCAGGCTGCCCGAACAGGTGCTTGAATACAGAAAAGCGGCATCAGGCGGGGGATTTGACAGGATGGAGTTCGTTTTTCCGGAAAGCCCCCCTGACATCAGTTTAAGACCCGGGGATGTGGACCTGAGCATCCCCCTTAACAGAAGAGGAGACGGCGGGCCCAGGGTGACCATTGGGTTCCCCATATACGGCGGTGGGATGAGCTTCGGCGCTATAGGCCTTTCAACAATGCTTGCCAGGGCCAGGGCCTATAAGGCCTTTAACTCATTCACCTGTACCGGAGAGGGCGGTTATCCGGATGCTCTTGCGGAATATAAAGATAATGTCATTACCCAGGTGGCTACCGGACTTTTCGGGGTGCGGGAAGAAACGATAAAACTGACAAAGATCGTGGAGTTCAAGTACGCGCAGGGCGCAAAGCCAGGGCTTGGGGGCCATCTTCTGGGTGACAAGGTAACGCCCGCGGTGGCCAAAATGCGGGAGGCTGTTGTAGGAAGCGCGCTTTTTTCTCCTTTCCCATTTCATTCGGTTTACTCTGTGGAAGACCACAAAAAGCATGTGGACTGGATAAAAATGATTAACCCTGAGGCCCTTGTATCCGTGAAGGTTTCAACCCCCACGGATGTGGATATGGTGGCTGTAGGGAGTTACTACGCGGGGGCTCATATAATCCATCTGGACGGAAGCTATGGTGGGACAGGAGCGGCCCCGGATATTGCCAAGAAAAACATAGCCATGCCCATTGAATACGCCATACCCAAGGTACATAGATTTCTTATGGAGGAGGGCATACGTGACCAGATTACCCTTATTGCTTCCGGAGGGCTGCGTACCGCATGGGATGTGGCCAAGGCCATTGCCCTGGGTGCGGACGGGGTTGTGATATGCACCCCCGAGATGGTAGCCCTCGAGTGTATAAGGTGCGGCAATTGTGAAAGCGGCCGGGGTTGTCCCAGGGGAATAGCCTCCACAGACCCGGAGCTTTCAACCATGTATGACGCAGACTGGGGTACACGGAGGCTCATCAATCTTTTCTATTCCTGGTATGTCCAGTTACAGGAGATACTCTGGAGACTGGGATTAAAGAGTGCCGGGGAGCTGGTAGGAAGAACCGATCTGCTTATGCATCTTGATTATGTCCAGGAGCCTCAGCCCGTGGAGTATTCAAAATGAGCGAACGTATCATTGCATCGAGAAAGGGCCTGTTAAAGGGCCTGCCTGCAAGGCCTTTAGGAAAAGCCGAAGAGGAGGGTGGCTGTGGTGTTGTGGGATTTTCCTCAAATGCCCCGGTGAGGGGAAGGCATATATTCGAGCCATCCATACAGATGCACAACCGCGGCAATGGAAAAGGCGGGGGCGTAGCTGCCGCGTGCTTTATACCGGAGCAACTGGGAGTGGATGCCCACACGATCCGCAACAGCTATATCTTACAGATCGCCCTCCTTGATCCCACGGCGGAATCTGAGGTTGAAAAAACCTGCATTACTCCCTATCTGAGGATAGACCACAAAACGAAATTGGAGCCTTCCGCAGATTATATTGATCTTGGGCTTACAGTAAAGCCCCCTGACATTATCCGGTATTTTGTCAGGGTTAAGGCAGAAGAACTCTCAATGTTTGCTGAAGAAAACGCCCTTGAAGACCTGCCGAGCCGCAAGGTTGAGGATGAATTTATTTATAGAAACACCTTTCGTCTGAATCAAAAATTCTATGCCTCCCTGGGCGAAAAGCGGGCCTTTGTCCTCTCTCACGCCAGAAACCTTATGATATTCAAGATAGTCGGGTACGCGGAGCAGGTGGTTAAATATTACGGGCTGGAGGACCTAAGGGCAAACATCTGGATCGCACACCAGCGTTATCCCACAAAAGGGCGTGTATGGCATCCCGCGGGTTCACATCCGTTTATAGGAATGAATGAGGCCCTGGTTCATAATGGCGATTTTGCCAATTATTACAGCGTATCACAATACCTTCGCCAGCATAACATCGTCTCGCAATTCCTCACAGACACCGAGGTCTCTGTTCTCCTGTTTGATCTGTTGACCAGGGTTTACGAGTACCCACTTGAATATGTTATTGAGGCCATGGCCCCCACAACAGAGCTGGATTTTGACCGGCTGCCTGAAGAAAAAAAGCGGATTTACAGGGCAATCCAGGCCATACATATCCATGGTTCCCCCGATGGGCCCTGGTTTTTCATCATTGCCCGCAGTGACCCGGACACAGACACCTATCAGCTTTTAGGCATTACGGATACAGCAATGCTTCGGCCCCAGGTCTTTGCCTTGCAGGAGGGTGATGTTTCCATAGGGCTCATAGCCTCGGAAAAACAGGCAATCGATGCCACATTGCATTCACTTTCAACCGAGGATAAGAGGTTCAGGCTGGTTGCCGACCGTTACTGGAATGCAAGGGGAGGAAGCCACACGGACGGAGGGGCGTTCACCTTCACGGTCACCCATAATAACGGCTCCTGCAGGCTTTTTTACGCGGATAAATTCGGAAGACCCATAAGCTCACCTCCGGGGGACTGGAGGGTTGATCTTTCCGTGGAGCCTGTACCGCCCCGAAATGCAGATGAGCTAAAAGAACTGATTCCAAAAATCTCCGAAGAAAAAAACCACGATGAAATCTTTAACCGGATATCATCCCTTTTCACCCAATGGGATTTTGAGACACTACGATGGTTTGTAAAAGAGATACAAAAAATAAGCAGCCAAAGCGATGATCTGCTGGAATGGGGGATTGAGCTTTTGACCATGTTTCTCGACCGAAGGTATTCCTGCGGCCGGAAAAGACGCAGCGTTGTCCTGCAGATCATTCAAAATGCCATTGCCGGCATCCTGGATTCCATACCCTTGATAAGCCATAAAGGCCCCGGCCGGTACAGGCGTATTGACTGGGACACACGATCAATGCTTCGTGCACCTGAAAACGAAGAAAGCAGACTGGTCATCTTCTCCAGGGGCTTTCCGGCGGAGGGCGGGGAGTGCGATTCAAGGTTGGCCGTCAAGGCATATCAGCTTGAATGGAGGCAATTTATAGTTTACGGCCTTAAGGGGCAGCGTTTTACAGGATGCGGGTTCGGGCCGGAAACGGATAATGTAAGGATCGATGTATA
>JBLIRO010000078.1:0-21114 GCA_049472335.1 bacterium
ATCGGCCAGAATGTACCTTTAGTAAAGGTAGAAGGCCTGAAAGGACCAGGTATAGCTGTTTTTTTAGCCCTTTTAAACAAAAGGGTTAAAAAAAATCTTTTATTTATCACCCCAACCCCAAACGAAGCGGAAAGATTTCTTTCTGATCTTCAATTCTTCTCTAAAGATCAACATTTTTATCTTTATCCCACCAGGGAAATCCTGCCCTATGAAGAGCTCGAACCGGACCCCCTCTTGGTTTCGCAAAGGATAAGGGGCCTTCAGGCACTTCTTTACCAGGAAAGTGTTGTAGTCGTAGCAAGCGTCAGGGCTATTATGGATAGAATCATGCCCAAACAGACATTGGGCAAGGCTACCGGTTATTATGGGGTGGGAGAGTCGGTCCCAAGGCAGAAGATTGTGAGAGAATTGCTGGAAGGCGGATATCAATCCGTCCCTTTGGTAGAGGAAAGAGGCGAGTTTAGTGTAAGGGGGGGGATACTCGATCTTTTTCCACCTGACTGGGACCAGGGCTGCAGGATAGAATTTTTTGGAGATGAGATTGATTCCATAAGAAGATTCGATCCCCAAACACAGAGGTCTCTTCAGAATCTGGAAGAGGTGGTTATACTGCCCGCAAAGGAGGTCCTGCTAAATCAGGACCGGGCAAAACGAATGATCAGGCGCTTACGTGAGGCCTTTAAGGATTCAGCCCTTTATAGAGCACACCTGGATATGATCTGTGAGAGATTGGAACGTCTTGAGACATTTTCCGGAATGGAGTTTTATCTGCCTTATATATATCAACATACGGACACAATCTTAACGTACCTTTCGCAGAAGGGTTTAATATGTCTATCAGATCCTGATAAGCTCATGGATGAGGCTGTTGCCTATGAGGAAGAAATAACCGAGAGGTTTCACAAGACAAAACAGCGCAATATCCCATATCCACCCCCAGGAGAAACCTTTTTGCTGCCATCTGAGATGAAGGATCGTTTGGACTCATACCAAAGGCTTTATTTTTACCCGCTCAAAGGCCCTGAGTATAAGACTGATAAAAGTAAGATCTTCCCCTATACCCAACAGGAAACCCGGGCCATCTTACTCAAGGAAAAGGGAACGACCCTTAAAAAGGGTGTTTTTTCTGCAATAGTTCAAAGGTTCAAGGCATGGCAGAGGTCAAAAAAAAGGATAATACTCACTTGCCTTAGTGAGGGGCAGGCAGAGAGATTGAGAGAAATGCTGGACGAGTACGAGATGGGTTCGCAGATAATGAATAGATTCCCTCTGGAAGATCTGGAGCGAAAGCCATTTGAAATTGCACCTGTGGCCATCTGTTTGGGGGATCTCTCCATGGGTGTTTTTCTGGATTTTCTTGACCTGGTTTTGATAACAGATGAAGAGATATTCGGGGAGAAAAGGCGGATACCCACACTGAAGATCAAGCACAGGGCAAAACTCCTCTCAAGCTTCACGGATCTCAAAATAGACGACTGTGTGGTACATTTGGAACACGGCATAGCATTATATAAGGGGCTTATGAAACTAAACATCGATGGCATGGTCAGGGACTTCCTGCTCTTGCATTTCAGAGAGGGAGACAAGCTTTATTGCCCCCCGGAGAACCTGGAGCTGATTCAGAAATATACAGGATCGGGTGACACACTTCCCATGCTGGACAAGCTTGGCGGTAAACATTGGGCGCAGGTCAAGGCCAAGGTAAAAAAATCCATTCAGGAAATGGCCGTGGATCTTCTTCGACTTTACGCGGCCAGAGAAATGGCAAGAGGATATGCATTCCAGGTTGACGATAACTGGCAGAGGGAGTTTGACGCAACATTCGAATATGAGGAAACTCCCGACCAAATGAGGTCTATACGGGAGGTCAAAAAGGATATGGAAAGATTGAGGCCTATGGACCGCCTTGTGTGCGGG
This sequence comes from bacterium, assembly GCA_049472335.1. GTDB lineage: Bacteria > SZUA-182 > SZUA-182 > DTGQ01 > JAFGSM01 > JBLIRM01. The sequence continues at coordinate 1,918 of JBLIRO010000078.1, forward strand.
GATGTAGGCTATGGAAAGACAGAGGTTGCAATGAGGGCGGCTTTTAAATCTGTCATGGGAGGAAGACAGGTGGCGATGCTGGCTCCCACCACTGTCCTTGTTCAGCAGCACTTTCAGAAATTTTCGAGCCGAATGGCTGCTTATCCTATTTCTGTAAAGATGTTGAGCCGTTTTGTGGATCAAAAGAGCCAAAAACAAATACTGGAGGGTTTGAGTAAGGGAGAGGTGGATATTGTAATAGGGACACACAGACTTCTTCAGAAGGATATCTGTTTCAAGGATTTGGGATTGATCATTATAGACGAGGAGCAGAGGTTCGGTGTCAGACACAAGGAGAGATTAAAGGAGCTAAAAAAAGAGGTAGATTGTCTTACATTGACAGCCACGCCTATCCCGCGCACACTGCATATGTCCATGGTGGGTATACGTGACATGAGCATCATCGACACACCTCCCGAGAATCGCCTGCCTATTACCACATATATAACTCACTTTGATCCTGATATGATTGCAGAGGCATGCCAGAGGGAACTGGACCGGGGAGGGCAGGTATTTTTTGTATATAACAGGGTCGAGGGTATAGAGGAGATGGCAAATTTCTTATATCGTCTCCTGCCCCATGCAAAAATCGGTATCGGACACGGCCAGATGCCGGAAAAGGACCTGGAGAGGATCATGCTTGATTTTGTACACCGGAAATTTGACATCCTGGTGTGTACAACTATCATCGAGTCAGGGCTGGACATCCCATCGGTGAATACCATTATTATCCATCGGGCCGACCGGTTCGGGTTGGCTCAGCTTTACCAGCTTCGAGGTAGGGTTGGCAGGTCAAGCCACCGTGCCTATGCCTATCTCATGGTACCTTCTACGGCCAGTCTTACGGAAGATGCAAAAAAAAGGCTCGCCGCCATACAGGAGCTGACAGAACTGGGTTCCGGTTTTCGCTTGGCTGCCAGGGACCTGGAGATCAGGGGTGCGGGGAACCTGCTGGGATCAAAACAACATGGCCATATCGCTGCTGTTGGATTTGACCTGTATTGTGATCTTATTCGGGAGACTATGGCAGAGTTAAAGGGTGAGCCCATACAAAAAACAGGAAAGATAGAAATAAACCTGAATATCGAGGCATATTTGCCGGAGGAACTTATCCCCGATGTTAATCAGAGACTGAATGTCTATAAAAGGGCTTCTATGATTGAGGAAACAGAAGATATAAATATGCTCGGTGAGGAATTAAAGGATCGCTATGGCCCGTTGCCGGAACCGGCAGAAAATCTATTAAAGGTTATTGAGCTAAAGATAATGGCAAGGTCCCTGGGTATAGAAAAAATAGAACGCCATGCAGACAGGGTCCGGTTTAATTTTTCTCTGGATACACCTGTCCAGCCGGAAACCCTTCTAAATTTTGTCATGACTGACAGCAAAAGGTTTAAACTGTTTCCGCCAGGAGCCATTGAGATGTCCCTGGGATACAATTCATCAGACCGGATTTTTGAGGAGATAAAAGGTTTCCTGGTATCAATTAAAACATCCGGCACTTGATTCTTTAGGGACTTTAGCGCAGTCGCTTTTAAACCCCGGGCGTTTTTCTCTCTTTAATTAGGTGCTACCATAATGGATATGTTCTCATCCGGGATTTTAAATGTGCTGTGAATCATCTCCTTTATCTTGTTGAGGGCTTCCTGTTCCGAGGAGCCTGCGGCCCATTTATCAAAGCCATCCCGGCCCAGGATGATAGAGACAGACGCTTTCTGGCTGGCATATATCTGCGATTCAAAATCGGTATCAAAAAAATTTACATCTATATGGGTTATCACCGTATTTTCACCGATCGGCGTAGTAAGTCTCTGTAATAGTTTAGAAATCTTGGTATCGTAATCCTGTTCGATAGAATGCACCAGAGACCTTTTTCTCTCAACCAATTCGGGAGAAAGGGCCTTATCTATAATCTCCATTCGTTTCAAACCCACATCCCTGTCTTCCTGGTTTATACCGATATCCATATCGATCTTTTGCTCTTTTTTCTCTATTTGATCTTCCTTTGCAAGGCCCGAATTAAACAAAATCAGGTTAGAGATAATCAAAAAAACGAGAACAAATAAGAATACATTCTTTGCCTTCATAGAAACCTCCTTATACCTAAAGGAATTAAAGTTTCATAAAACCTTTTAAGGTCTTATGAAATCCTGCTATCAGATGGCTTCATATCTGTATTTCTATATTGATAATTTTATTATACATTGTCAAATCCTTTTAATTAAAAGGGGACGTAATTAAAAGGGGACGGACGTAATTAAAAGGGGACGCAATACTTAATTGCTCCCTTCTCTATCCTCTATGACCCATCAAATAAGCAATCCCTTAAAATCTTCAGGATATTATATTTCCTCCCAAGCACACGCCATTTAATCTCATTCGTATCGCAAATAGTTGATAGAGAATAAGCATCCATATCCTTTTTGAGCTCCAAAAGTCTGGCCCGTTTTTTTGCTTCTTCAGGTTCTTCAAGGAGTATCCGGTCAATTTTGTTATTCAGGTCCATAGCGGCCTTTATTCGCCGATCCGTACATTCCCCCTTATCTTTATCTATCTGACCATACTTCATTTTCAGAAGATTGAGTCTGCGCCCTGCCTCGTAGGTTGCCTTAACGATCTGATCCCGGTTCATCCATTTTGTCTCATATGAGAGTATGTATTTCCATGATGGCTGAAGAAGTACATGTCTATGTTCTTCAAGGGTTTTATAAAATAATTTATAACCATACTTTTCCGGATGATCCCATACAAGTGAGGAGGGATCTATAAACGGCGCGAGAGGCGAGATAAAAGGCATCAAACGGGAGTCAAACCGTTTCATAAGGTACTCACAGTAATCGATTGTCTCCATGACCGAGTTATATGTTTGTCCAGGTATTCCCGTCATATAATAAATATCGAATTTTTTTGCTCCATAGGATAGCGCCCATTCAATATTTTGCTCAATTTCGCTATTTTTATAAAGTTTCCCAGCCAAACGCCGTACTTTCTCATCATGGGATTCGGGCGACATCTCAAAGTTGAGATTAGGACAGGCCTGGGAGGCTTGCCTGAAAAAGGATTCAGGGGCACAGTTGAATAATTCAATCACAATATCATTTTTAATCCTTAGCGCCCTTAATCCGTTAAGCACATTTGATGCGTAATCCTCACCCGCTTGATTCAGATCTCCTATAAGGAAAATGGGAGCGCTTGTATAGGATGCCATCCTTTTAACATCCCGGACCACTTTGCCGGGTGAACGGTAAGAGGGTTTCTCCCGCTTGCAAAGATCCTGCATGGCATGGGCTGATCCACCGCATATGGCACAATTCTGCGTGCAACCTTTTACGGTCATGATGGCAGTGATAGGATATTCCCACCAACCACTAAAAGGGATCTGGGATCTTATGTCCAGGTATTTAAAGGCCATACGAAACATGCAAAGATAATCGTTATAATATTCATCTGCAGAATCAGAAGAGCACACAATCGGATTAGAGTGAATCTGTCCGGAGTCATCCTTCCAGGAGAGATTAGAGATGTGATTAATAGGACGGTTGTTCATGATGCAAATCATAAGCTCCAGAAGACTTTCCTCTGTAGAATCTCCTTTTAGTATAAAATCCACTTGGGGATAATGTTTTAAGATCTCTTCATGGAAATAAGTGGCAGAATACCCTCCTAAAACGACAGGTATGCCGGGGTGAATCTCTTTACAGATCTTTGCTATTTCTATGGCTCCATGAGCATGGGGCAGCCAGTGAAGATCGATTCCAAAAGCCTTTGGATTTAATCCCTTTATTACCTTTTTGCAGTCATATTTTGGGTCTGTAAGCATTCGATAGGCAAGGTTGATAACCCTGGTTTCGATTTTATTTTTAACAAGGTATCCTGTTATGGAATTAAAGCCCACGGGATACATCTCAAAAACGTATGAAGAAGGAACCACGTCTGAGATCGGTCCCCAGAAAATCGGCTCTTTTCGGAAATCATAGACTGTAGGAGGGTGAAGGAGAATAAGATCTGCTTTTCGTAACAGGCCCATAATTGTTAATTTATATACTTAATTTCTGAATAAATAGATAAAATAAGATTCCCAACCAACCCTTACTATCCTTACCTTTAAAATTTATTAATCTAATGGATAAATATTGTTGAGACATTTACTTTAAATGAGACCAGGCACTTATAACACATTATGCAGTCTGAATTCAATAACTATTAAAGGTTTCACCTACTATTATTATTCTAAAATAGTGAGCGAATTTTTTGAATCGCATACAATGGTTTGACTATTTTAGAAAATTTGCCTTTAAGGGAAATGATTTCTGTGAATCTGGCAGCCAGGCTCACTTTCTGCCTTTTACAACAATATTGCTTTGCTACCTCTTCTACTTCGGAATGATTATAAGAATAAATACATTTCTTGATCGTCCAAAAAATAATTCTTATTGACAAGATCATAAAATATAATGAAAAGGAATAAAACGCGATTAAAAAAAACTCCGACGGGATCCTTATAACCACCTGTGGTTTGTTGATTTCAGCTATAGCTGTTATCATAAAGAACCCCATAAAAATAAAAAGAAATTCTTTGAATATTATCTCAGTCCCTTTTGAGCTTAACATTTAATCCCCCTTTTGTTTTATAGCCAAGTTACCCTCCGGATTAAAAATTCGGAGGCAAATTTTTTTAAGCTCAATGACCTCATAAAATTCTTAGAACTTTTTTGGCTCTTACTATAGAGCAATAGATGTGCCATTAAAGGGCAACACAACAAAAATATTTAAAAAACAATTACTTATTAAAAATTACTGCTTTAAAAAACATAATGTGATAAAGAAAAATTAGCAACTTTTAACAATAAGATTGCTAATTTTTTAAACAATGCCTGGACATACCGGATGCATTTATGAAGATAAATGTGATAAATATTAAATTTTAAAACAGTTATCAAAAATCTTTTACAAAAGAGCCTGACTTGGCATTTTAATTGCTTTAAGTCATTTTCACAATTTAAGAAATGATTTTTGTACTACCTCGAGACTTGCTCGGGGATAGATATATTGTACTTCGTTCGAAAAAGGCAAACCATCCGAAAGGGTGGGACGCAAAGCCACTGGCCTAAGTCCTTAGAGGATATGGCAGCAGGGTTGCCGAGCGAACTTACAGCATTTTGAAGTATTCGGCATCTCTTAATGGCTGTATTTCGCTAGGCGAAACAACACCTTAGGAGGTGCTAAAATGAAAGGCTGCTGTCTTTGTGATTTATTTGCTGTTCGATTTCGTTTTGCTTTAATCCTATCCTCCGTAATTATTCTTTTACTTATTCTGCTTTCTCCCAAAATTGTCTATTCATTCGATATAACATTGGCATGGAATATGGCCGAAGTTGAAGAACTTGCCGGATTTAAAACCTTTTATCGCGAGGAAGGCCAGGACTACAATTATGATAATCCGGCATGGGATGGCAATGTTTCTGCCTGTACGATTACTATAGCTGATTTTAAAGAGGGCGTTCCTTATTATTTTGTAGTAAAGGCTTATAGTACAATGGGAGACGTAAGTGACAATTCCAACGAGGTTCGATATCTGTCCACAGAAAACCTGGCTCCCATTGCAGATGCCGGACCCGATTTAACCAAGGATGAAGGATTAACAGTGACTTTAGACGGTTCCTGTTCAGTCGATCCGGACGGCAATATAATCTCATATAATTGGATACAATTGACGGGAACTAATGTTGAACTGACTGATTCAAATTTGTACCAAGCTAGCTTCATAGCTCCGGATATCGGCCCAGGTGGTGAATTACTTACTTTCCAGTTAACGGTAACTGATGACGAAGATCTTCAATCAACAGATATCTGTGAAGTAAATGTTTCCAATGTGGACGATCCACCAATAAATACCCCTCCCACAGCGGAGGCAAATGGCCCTTACACCGGGACAGAGGGCCAGGCTGTCAGTTTCAGCAGTGCGGGATCGGGGGATGTAAATGGGGATTCCCTTACATATAACTGGAACTTCGGGGATGGCGCCATAAGCTCCAATGCCAATCCTTCACACACCTATGTCCAAAACGGCGTATACAATGTCACCCTGACTCTGAACGACGGTTCGTCCAATAAATCGGATACTGCTATGGTAACAGTCTCAGACATAGATCCCATAGTAAATTTCAGCGCAACGCCCACTTCGGGTGAAGCGCCGCTGACAGTCAACTTTACGGTCACAGCCAGCTCCTATGACGGCATAACGTCATATTCCTGGAACTTCGGAGACGGTAGCACATATGAGGGCGAAAATCCCAGACATACCTTTACCGACTCCGGCACCTATACAGTATCTCTTAGCGCCACAGAACCAGACGGGGATATAGCAACTGATACATGTATTATAAAAGTTACATATATGGAAGAGCTTCCCACTTTAACAAGCTTATCAATAAGCGGGGATGGTTCATTGAATGAAAATTCGGTATCTAATTATATTGCAATAGCTCTGTTTAGTGATGGCAATACCAGGACCGTCACAGACGCTGTTACATGGAGTGCAGACTCCCCATATGCAAACATTGACGGCACAGGCAAATTATCCGCTTTAGAGGTAATGAAAGATGAGATAATTACCATCACTGCTAACTATAATTTTAATGGTTTGACTAAAATAACAGAAAAACCAGTAACGATAATCGATATCTCCGAACCAACACCGGACCCGTTTAAACCGGTCATTACCTCTCCGTTAGACGGCCAGACAGATTGTGAACTGATGGCCCATTTAACTACTTTACCGTTCTCGGACCCTAACGGTAATACTCATACTCAAACTCAATGGCAGATAAGCAAACAGGAAACCTTCTCAACATTAATTTTAGATATTACAAGCAATGAGCATCTCACGGAATTATCTGTTCCAAGTTTAGTTCTGGAGCCTGAAACGACATATTACGTCCGTGCAAGGTTCTTTAATAGTTTTCCTGAGATCTCAGACTGGTCCGATATCGTCGAGTTTAGAACAACCTCTGACATTAATGATCTCAATTATAATGGCATCCCCGATGGTCAGGAAATTCTCTCAAATACTGACATAAATGCAGACGGGATCGATGATTATAGCCAGCCTGAAACGATTAAATGTGTCCAAACCAATTATAGCGCCGATACTATTGCGGCTACAAAAGATCCTAATTCTGTCTTCTCTATAGAAGCGATGCAGGCAATCGATCCATCAGCAATATCAGAAGAAACCAGAAAACCCAGAAAAATCATGCTCGCTCTTTTCGCATATCGAATCCGTTTAAATGAGCCTGGAATAACCATTTATCAAAGGATATATTTCTCAAGCAACATCAGGATGGCAAAGAGTTTCTATAAATATGACAGTATTTATGGTTGGGAGGACTATACTCAGTATGTCACCTTTGACTATGAAACAAACTCCATAATCGTAGAACTCACAGATGGCGGCAAGGGTGACAGTGATGGAACTGCAAACGGAATCATAGTAGATCCGGGCGGACTCGTTGAAGATGATTCTGCTGAAATATTCGACAACGGAAGCCCTAAAGGAGGGTGCTTTATTGAAAGTTTATTGACCGGTCGTTAGGAATTAGAGGCCTTTTGAATCTTTTAAAGTCTATTAAAATAATGGGGCGAAGCCAAGCTTCGCCCCATTTGTTATCAATAGAAATCCATGAGATTGCCTGTTGATAAATCGGGATGAAAAAATATCAAAAGGCTTAGATTAACTGTATTCTGTATGATTTTCTGATACTTCTCTTAGCAGAATGTGTACACCAATTATAATAAGAGCTTCAAGATCATCTTTTTCAGAACTTGCTGAGAATATGAAGCAAGGCTATGAAGAATATTTTAAACTACGGGAAAAACAAAATTCGCTGGAGTATCCGGATAGAGACTCAACAAGATACTGTGGTGGCCTTTTTCAGGCTATAACATGGAAATCTATATTGTAACCTCTGACAACCTCCCTGGTTATAATTCTAAATACTCAATATCTATAAATTTATTAATAATAAATTAATAAAAGGGCAAGCGACATTACATATCAATCTATATTTTTCCCTTTTGTTAAAAAAAGAATGAGCAAAATATATGCCAGGAAACATATAAAGGCTAAGGATATAAGAACCAGAGGGATCCCATAAAAATAGACATTTAATTTTGTGAGCATGTTAATAAAATTCTTATCAAATTTTATTAACAAAAATTACTAAGAAAACTGCAATATCAGGATATACCATATTTTCTCAATTTGAAACGAAGCGATGAATAGGGCATTTCCAATAACTTCGCAGCTTCTCTGCGATTCCATTTGGCTTTTTCCATGGCATCCAGTATTCTCTTTCTCTCCTGTTCTTCACCTGAACGGGTTGAAAATGAAGGCACATCCTGCGAAGATTTTAAAAGGCTGAGATGCCTGGCTTCGATGAGACCGGAACGACAAAGGATTGCCGCCCTTTCGATAATATTGCGCAATTCCCGGGCATTACCCGGGAAATCATAATTAATTAGCATATCCCTGGCCTCTTGTGTGAAGCCATCAATTTGAAGTCCCCGGCCTATTATATATGTTGAAAGAAAATGCTCAGCAAGAGGGATAATGTCCTTTCGTCTTTCTCTCAGAGGCAAAAGTTGAATAGAAAACACATTTAGTCTGTAAAAAAGGTCATTACGAAACCTTTGTGATTCAACCAGCTTTTCCAAATTGACATTTGTAGCAGCTATCACCCTGATATTCACCTCGATTTCATTAGAACCACCTACCCTTCGCAACCTTCGTGTCTCAAGAACGCGAAGGAGCTTGGCCTGAGCTAAAGGAGACAGATCCGCAATTTCATCCAGAAATAGCGTGCCCCCATCAGCCAGCTCGAAATAACCTGCCTTGTCCATAGTTGCCCCTGTAAACGAACCCTTCACATGACCGAACAATTCGCTTTCTACAAGCGTATCAGGTATAGCTGGACAGCTTGCGGCTATGAATGGCCTTTCATCATCTCCACTCATAAAATGAATTTCCCTGGCCACAATCTCCTTGCCGGTTCCGGTTTCCCCTGAAATAAGAATTGTTTCACATTTTGCCTCGACAGCCATCTGGATTTGTTTTCTCACTTCATTCATTGCCTTGCTAACCCCAACAAAACATCGGTTCCTGAGACGAATATCCTCTGATGTTTGAAGCCCCCTGATAGTTTCCTTTAAGTGGCGTTGATCTTTTCGCAATTGGCTTAAACGGACAGACTTTTCAAGCACCGCATCAAGTTCAAGAAGTTTGATTGGTTTAGTCAGGAAATCTGCCGCACCCGATCTCAAGGCCTGGATAACCATCTCCATATTTCCATGACCGGTGATAATAACAGAAGATAAATCTGGTCGTATTTCCGAGATTTTTGATAATAAGGAGAGTCCATCCATCCCGGGCATTCTGACGTCTATCAGGGCAAGATCATAATCCTTAGCTTTTATTAATTCAATGGCCTTGAGTCCTTCACGCACATTGTCCACTTCATGCCCGGAATCCTGAAGATAAGGGCTCAATGTCTGATGTACAATCTCCTCATCATCAATGAGAAGGATTCGTAAAGATTGTTCATCAACCATTTCTTTTCTCCTTTTTTTGACTTTTCAGAGGCAAGGCGATGGTGACCGTCGTGCCGGAACCAGGCACCGATTCAATATCGATGCTGCCATGAAATCCTTCTATAATTGATTTCGAGATAGAAAGACCCAGGCCGGTCCCCTTATCCGGGTCTTTCGTGGTGAAAAAAGGATCGAATACCTTTTGCATCAATTCTTTGGGAATTCCTGTCCCGAAATCAATGACCTTTATTATTACATGGTGTTTTGTACCATCTTTTTGCTCCACTGTCCTGACCAAAATATGGGGAGAATCCTTGGGCAGGTTCATTTGTCTCTTTCCCGTAAATGCGTCCCTGGCATTATTTATAAGATTTAGAATGACCTCTTCCAAAGAAAAGGGATTAACCAGAACATCCGGTAAATTTTCTGCAAGATCACACTTAATGAGAAGCCCTCTATAGCGAAGTTGCGCACCTATAAGATCCATACCTGAAAGTATGACATCATTAACCTTTACAGGAAGAAGCTCGGAGTTGTCAGCGCTCCTTGCAAAGGTCCTGGCATGCTCAATTACATGTGTCATCCTTTCTGTTTGATCGATTATCAATTGGATCTTTTCCAGAATGGCTTCCTGGGAAATATTCCAGCCACGTTTAAGGCCGATCAGAATATGCTCAGCCAGTCCACGCACACCAAGGAGAGGCTGATTCAATTCATGGGCCATCCCTGTTGCCATTTCACCCAAAGATCTTAAGCGGTCCGATAATATCGCCCTGGCCCTTTGTTCCTCCAATTGACGCTCAGCCTCCTTTCTGGCTTGCTCCATACGGATACGTTCAGTGATATCAATGCCCAGCTCCAGAACCATGGGGGAACCATTTATGTCTGTAAATATTGTGTCATACATTTCATAGGTCCTTCCATCCGATGCCGTCCACTCTCTTTTGTATGTCTTTTTTTTATCATCGGCGCCAAGTGCTTTACATCTTTCACAGGCAATCTTACGTCCCTGGAGTATCTCATAGCACTGCCTCCCCTTGGGATCACCAAAAATCTTTCTGAATTTGAGATTTGCAAACGGGATTGAATCATCGGATGCTCTCAGAAATACAAGCGCAGGCAGGACATCCAGCACTGAAAATAATCTTTGTCTGTCAGCTTTGGCTATTTCACTCTGGCGCAACGCCTCCTCGGTGCGCTTACGCTCAGTGATATCCCGGAACGATTCAATAACACCTATAATTTCACCTCTCTTCTTCAAAGGGGTTGCTATGAGTTCAACGGGTATCTTCCTGCCATCTTTGGTTACCTTGATAGTTTCAATTTCAACCTTTTCTTCACCACTTAAGATACGTTTTAAAGTACACTTTTTTGTATGACAAAGCTCACCATGGAAATGTTCATAACATTTTGCCTCAGTACTTTCAACGGCTGATACACCTAAAAATTCTTCCATCTGTCTATTGATCTGGACCATATTGAAATCTCTATCTATCACACACATACCATCTCCCGAACCATGAAGGATGCTGGAAATACGTTCCTGGGTATCTGCAAGTTTCCCAACCATTTCATTAAAAGAACCGGCAAGTTCGGCAATCTCATCGTTTGTCTTTACTGTCGCCCTTACACTTAAATCACCCCCCTTTATCTTTCGGGTAGCGAGAATCAGATTGCCAATAGGTTTTGTGATACCTTCGATAAGAAAATAGCTTAATATGATTCCGGTGAGAATTGCTACTATACCAAATATCATAAGCAAGGTTAACATATGGATATGGATTGTAGTAATTCGCTCCATGGCTTTATCGGACAATTCTGTTAATACCATTCCCTCCTGTTTCAAGTCGTTTTCCAAACCTCTTGTGAATGAATCCATTTCTTCCATATAAAAGCCGCCACTTTTATCTTGCATTTGAAAATCGATGTTAAATACATCTAAGACCTTATTTTTAAACATCGGCAACTTTTCTTCTATGATCAAAAGCTGATTTTCCGCCTTGCTCAGTACTTCTTCAAACTCAGGTCCGTACTTTTTTTTCTGGGCTATAATATGTTTTTTAAGCTTGATCTTTTTGTCAATTATCCCTTCATAATCCTCCAAAAAAATCTCTTTTTCATTATGATCCCCCTTGATAAGATAATCATGGGGCCCCATAAGGATTTGTTCAAACAATATCCTTAATTCATCAAAATTATCGTGTATCTTTACTGCAATAGCTGCCTGATGTTTGGAAACCTGTACTTGATGAAGTCCCCATATTCCGGTTATTAAACAGCCGATAATTAATAAGATAAACGCTATTGCGAAGATTATGATTTTCTTTTTCAAAGTCAGATTTATCATTATTACTTAACCTTTTTAAATTTAATATAATCTTGTCTCATTAAAGTTAATATTAAGCATAAAAATGTTTTTTGTCCAAAATTAGAATTGCTCTTTTAATATTAACCTCTATTAATATGATAAGGAATATGTTAAATATATTATATGTCAGAATTATTGAATTTTGTCTCTTTTTTACCTGCAGCACTTTTTTTCACCTTTTGGATTGCATTTCCTGTTTGGCTGGCTTTAAGACGATCGCAGGGGCTCATTCGTATCGAGAGGACAAATCAAGATGGAGAAAGGGAACAGATAGGGATGCATCTGGAATTGGGGATTTTTATCTTTGCCATACCTTTTACAGCCTTTTTCTTTTTTGTTGTCATATATCCCATTATAAGTTTTATAATCACAGATCCCACAGTCAGGTTTCAAAAATCCATTGACGTTTCTCTTATGCTGATGTCAATAATCATGTTTTTATATATCTACCTGGCAGAAAGAAAAATCTATCTTAGGGAACTTAAACGTAAAAATGGGATTAAAGATGATGATGACTAGTTATAAAAATCTTCCCAATATTCCTCATCAGCGAGTATCTGACCGATAGTCTCTCCCAATTTAACACTCTCTCCCTTATATATAATGATTTTAACAAGTTCTCCCGACACCGGTGCATTAAGGAAATATTCACCCCTTTGTGTTTCAATGCGAACAACGGGATCGCCCTCGTTTATTTCATCCCCTTTTCTGATCAGCCATTCAAGGATTTTTACTTCTTCATCTTCTTCCATCTCAGGGTAAAGAATAGGTACAAATATGGTTCCCACTGCTCTTGCAATCTCCTCCTCTGTCGGCACCCTTGAAATAATCCTGGCAAAGATTGTTGCAACAGCAGGGCCCAGTCCGGTCAGGTCAGGAGTAGTATAGGTGCATTGAGACCAGCCATTGAAATCCGTTGGAATGGTCGTAGCGGAAAGCCTTCCCTTATCCTCCAGGTCTTGTTTTACTTGCATGTCTTTCCATCTGGTATTGATAGAAAAATTTACAATCGCTTCTTGAACGGAATTTTCATTTTTATCTAAAACCCGGACCTTTATGCTGGAAGTATTAATACCATTTGCATAAAGGCTGTCAGGATCTGCAGAAAGGACCATTTTTGCCGGGGCGTCGCTCATGAGGGCGATTATAACTTCGCCTGATTCTGCATCCAAATCAACGCAATCCCCTGTTACGATATCTGTTCCTCTTATGATGCCTGCTGTATAACGTGTGGAAGCCTGCCCAGAATTATCTGTATATACGTGACTGGGCGAGATTGTTCCACCCCCTGAATGGAAAAAGCTTATCTCAACGCCTGCTTTTTCAACCGGCCGGCCATCCCTGTCTGCAATTTGTGCGGTAATCCATGAGGTGCTTACTCCGTCTGCAGTCAGACGATCAGGATTTGCTGTAAGTATTAGTTTATAGGGAGGCAATTCCAGTGTTTTGCCTAAAGAAGCAGGCTGTTTAAGCTCGATTGCTATCTGTGCCTTTAGCACATTAAGAATATAGCTTACTCCGGCATGTCCGGTGGTCAGATCTTTTGCTACGATAATGGCCGTCTTTGCGGCTTCACCGGAAGTGTACAGAGTATCGACCTCTCCCCAGGAATCCGTGGTATGCTCAAAGTCCAGACCTATATCAGTACTCATCTGGTTTCTAAGATCTCCGCCTCCGACCACACCTGTATACTCGTCGGTTGTAGTTATTGTGAAGGCTATGATATGTCCTTCTGCCGGATCTTCTCTATTTGCATTTGTCACCTTTACAGTTATCTCTGCCTTGGAATCCTCACCAGCAGACAGCATGACATGTTTACCAGAATTATCAAAATTATCGTCCTCAATATCATTATAGGATACTACCTTAACTTCTATCCTTGGCCTTATATCAATGGCTAAAGGGTCTTCCGAATGTTTCCAAACCTTGTTCCCTGCTCGATCAGACATGCAGGCCCATATATATGCTTCATCCATGGATTTATCTTTCCAGCCTATCGTATATACTCCGGAATAACTGCCCGAATAATCCTGATTCTCAATTAATTCGTGTTTATTAAATTCATTGTTATCCATGTCCGGAGTGGTATTTGAAGATGAAATGATGAAATAGGCTTTACAGCGGGCCTCACCTTCGAGAGTAACCTCAAGTTTATTTCCGGGAACCAGTTTACCAGAAAAACCTGATTCATTGAATGCATTATGGTTAATACTGTAAATAACAGGGGGGGTGACATCTTCCACTGCATAATTTACCACTAAATCAATTGCAGTATTTTGACAATTATTATGCTCCAGATCATCTTTGAGACAAACTTTTATAAAGGTTCGCTCACTCTTGTCATTAGGGCCTATAATATAATATCCTGAATATCTGCCAAAGGCTGTTTCGTTCATTGGTACAGGTCTTTCAATGATACCGGGAATGAAAAAATTAGCCACGCATCCTTCTTCTCCGGCCAACTCGACCTCAATCCGGTCGCCAGTCTTTTGAGACAAGCCGGCCGTGTTTTCCCGGACACTTTTAATTACCGGAATTCCTTGTTGATAAGGAATATAAACAGGAGGCAGACCACAGGGATCTGATCTATTTCCCGCTCTATCCAGAGTAAAGATAGTATAGAAATAAGAACGGTCAGGCTTAATCCTTGCGTCATAGCAGAAAGTTTTGTCCCCTGATACTATCTCGATGGGAAGCGTCTCATTATTAGCCACTTTAGTTGTTTGGAGATGGCCTTCCTCATGCCTGAAAATCTCAAATCCTGTAAATTCTCCTTTAGGAGGTTCCCATGTTATTTTTACGGTACCCGCATCCCATTTGGCATTTGCATCCTTAATGATATCAGGTGACTGATTATCAATAATTATTCTTTCACCGGCTTGCTTGGATGTTTTATTCCCTTTTGAATCTTCCAGAAATCCAATGGCAACCCCTTCTTCAATGGACATTTCCTCGACAATATCCAAACAGGCAGTATAGATACCTTCACCCGTCTCTTCCAAAGGCAGTACAGAAGTCAGGTCTTCTATTTTATAAGAAGCTGACAATCCTGGTTCGCCGCGTAAGCAGAAACATATTTTATCTCCCGATCTCTTTGCTTTTCCCCCTGTATCCTGAGTGAAGGAGGCGATATATAGGGCAGAGGTAAAGCACTGTACCTCTTTTGGATATAGACTTTCCATCCCATTTCCGTTTACAGCTACAACGGAATAGAGATACCCTCTGTCAGGCTGAAAAGAATTATCAATATATTGAGTCTCCCGGCTAAGATCACTAGTAGTAAGAAGAGTAAATTCGGTCTCATTCAGAAGACGTCTATAAATCCTATAACCTATGATATTATTCTCTTCAACCTCTTCCCAGGTAAGAAAAACCTTATTAGCACCGTTTGCCTCCTGGATAAATTGGGCACGCACCGAAGAGGGTTCTTCCGGGATGACTGCCCTGGGAGTGGCCCCTTCTTCCTGGGAAGGGATACCTTCGATTCCGTCTATTCCAACACATGAAACCTTGTAAAAATAGGCGATGCCATTTGCTAAATTGTGATCTATGTAATGGGTATCCTGAATCGGAATTTCGGTTATTTTCTCGAAAGTATTCGCTATCGAATTGGAGCTTCTGCGGTAGACAAAATACCCCCTGAGTTCGGACTTCTCATAGGGGTCCCAGAAGAGATGGACCTCTCCGTCACCAGGTTTTACCTTGAATCTGGAAGGAGGTAGTATGTTAGGAGCGGAAGATATTATTGAGCATCTTTTACTCTCATTTCCTGAATAGTCCACGGCTGTTACAGCATAAGAATAGGTAAATCCGTTTATCACGCTGGTATCGGTGTAAAATATACCTCGGATTGGTTCATCGTTTAGCCTTTCAAAATTGTCAGAAACGCCTTCACTTCGATAGATATAATAACCTGCAAGATCAGTGAGGGGTGTTCCGTCTTCATTTTTTGTAGGTTTGATCCATGTAATGGTAAGTTCATTATCCCCGACCTTTATCTCTATAGCAGGACAGTTGGCCGCAAAAAGAAAGATATATAAGAGGATAAAAAGCCATACAAAATACAAACCAGAGTTTTTTCGTGTTTTTTTATCTATTGTCTGTCTTGGATTCACTGTGTAAACTCCGTATAATTATAAGATATGAACTCCTATCAAATTTTATCGGTTATTCTCGCTGTTTTGTTTATCCCGCTTCCCTTTATTTTGATTTTACATTGGACATTCCGGCGCAATATTATCCTCCTCCTTTTCCTCCAATGTTCGCCCCAGTACCGGGGCAAAACTCTTGTGACAACCGGTAGTATCACAGCTCGTTGGGGAGTTCAAAGGTTTTACATCCGATTCATGGATATACTTAACATCATGACAACTATTAAACGGATCGTTAGCTAGACAGCTCACAGCCCCATTCTGCAGGGCCTTATATCCGCCATATGCGGGTACAGGATTGGCATATCGTGAATCCACAAGCAGCCAGTCTTTTAATAAATGGCCCCTTTGAACTCCGCTGATACTGCTCTCTGTCTCACCCGCAAAGGTACCTTTATTACCGTGGGGCTCATGACAGTATGTACATGACGCATTATCCTTGTGAGTATAATGCCCATTAAAGCTTCGGTAAACGGCAACAGACCCGCCTCCACCGCCTCCACCGCCTCCACCGCCGCCGCCTCCGCCGCCGCCGGTTAAGTGACAGGTTGTACATGATCCGGATTGCACGTGATTGTGGGCGTAGTAGAAGTTAGAAACGGTGCCGGGTACGGCATAATCCCGATTGGTCAGCTCATATGATATATTAGGGGCTCCCGGCCATGGGGTCCTGGTCTCCAGAAACAGATTAGGCGCATGACATTCCATACAGAACAGGTTATTATAAGGCGTTCCGGAATCATTTACCTGCCCGATATAATAAGGCGTACCGGATATCAGTATACCTGTGCCTGTAGTTGTGTCTGTAACCGTTGCAGTGGCAACACTTGTGGGAAGAGCCAGATAAAGTTCTGAGGTAAAGCCCGGCCTGCTTAAAGGTTTTTCGCGGGTTATGAGATGAGGATTATGACAGCTCGTACAGTCCAGAACATCCTGGAATTGGGTATCAACAAGTATCGGTTCCAGATGATGGTGGGAGGTAAAACCAGGGTCAAAGGCCTCCTGAGCCTCTTCGTGACAGGTATAACAAAGGTCCTCGTCTTTCAGTTTCCGCAACCCCGAAAATGTAGAGCCGTGATATTTATGACAATCCAGACAATCTATCAATATCTTAGTGTTTGGTATTGTGCTGATCCCATGGACACTCGATGCCCACATAGACGCCACTTCGGGTGGATAGCCTCCCATGCTGAAAAACTTGACTGGGCTTGTTGGGTTTTTAGGCTTATCATGACAGCTCAGGCACATATTCCTTTTATTCATCTGATCGCCGTCATATGAGAAACTGTCTGTAAGATCGGGATCTTTTAAGAGCACTATTCCTCTTGTATGTTTTTTGGGATCAAAAAGATGACAAACCTTACAATCATCCTTTATAGCCTCTGTCCTTGCCCATAGATCCGTCTGGAGATTTGCAACAAGACTATTTGGATGACGGGAGGGATAATCCTTAAAAAGCTTGGCCTGAAAGCTATGGCACCCGGCACAGCTTATAGGAGGAGAAGTCCTTTCTGTCACCTGGGCCGGTACATTATCCGGTCTTCCGGGTATACATAATATCAGGGCTGTAATTCCCGTTATAAAGATCCCCTTTAGCATAAGTGCAATAAGCCAGGCAATCTTGCTCTGTTTGATCATCCCTTTTTTCTCCCAAAGTTTTTTTCAGGATACCAACTAAACATTTTATTTAATTTCCTTTCCAATAACATATCAGGATTCTCTCCGCACACTTTTTTCTCCTTATGGTCCCCAGGTTATTAGCCACTGCCATGTTCCCGGAAGACTGTTCGGAACAGAGTATGGTATACGCACACTGATCCATGACGGAACATCCGAGCCTCCCGGAAAAGTCGGCGGAGTTGGGGCTTGCGGGGCCTGCAAAGACCAGCTTGGGGTTCGCGTACTAAGATTCGGTGGCAAATCAGGATCTCCTACTAATGGATTATGACAGCCCACATAGCAGGTCTGGTTGGCCGGATAGTATTTCGGTTCTTCCGGGGGATTCCAATCCGGATATCCCATTCTGGTCTGAAATCCGGATGAAGACGTTGGAGGAGTCCTTGGAAATGCATAGGTCTTATCGAAATCTATACTTACTTTTGCTCTTTTAAATGAAGGATTTACGACAGTAGCACCCCCGGGATCATGGAGACACCCCTGGTGACACATGGTGCAGGAAAATTTGTGCTCAATGACATGCTCATAATGGGCACCCGCCCCTCCCACATAGTTTTGATCGGGGTCTCCGGGTCCCAGCCAGCCGTCGCCAACCCTAATCGGTGGATAACCATGACAATCAATACATAATACCATGGCCCGATTGTGTCTATGGCAGTCGGTACATGCGTAAAGTCCAACGTCGAAATGGTCGTAAACAGTAGAAGGAGGCCTTCCCAGCAGTAAAATACTCTTATATGCGGGATTTACATCCGTAAAGGTCGCAGGAGGATAGATCGGGGCATTTGGCCTCTCAGCAAGCCCATGACATGCAACGCAAACCTGACGGCTTTCCAGATTGCTCCTTATCTCTTTGTGATAAATCATGTTAAGGCTTGCCTTATAGGGCCCCATAGGCTTTCCTCCAATTACGGGTTTTATAAAGGCCTGATTTGCGATGCCTTCTACAGTGATCCCAAAATGAGGATTATGACAATCATTACACGGAAGTTTATTGTTTTGAGCAATCCCCGGAGTTGCAATAGGTTGTCTTATATAATGCCCCGCAGTCTTTATCTCTGTAGGCATGCCCGCAGGAATCCGGTGAGGTGGTATATCCTGGACAAAGGCAGGAAGGTTTTCAAAATATCCCGCGACCAATCCTCCCGGTCCGTCCACAAATGCCACATCCTGGGGCGGGAAAGGAAGGAAAAGGTCCGGAAGGGGATCTGCATCACACACAATCCCGGAATGGCAATCATAGCAGAATATGGTTGAACCAAGTGCAAATCCTGGTACGCCTCCGAATGCAACCTCCTCTTCAATGATAGGTCTGGCCCATAGAAGCCTTGCACCCAAAGCCAAATGGGGCCGGTGACAGGCAGAACACACCCC
>JBLIRO010000079.1:0-20325 GCA_049472335.1 bacterium
ACGGCATCAAAAAGTACCCGTCCCCCCAATCACCCCCCAATCACCAACTTTTTTCTCACTGAAATGATAGATAAGTAAGATTATTAAACAACGTCCCCTTTCTCCCCTGTCCCCCGATCTAACACCTATTATGAAAAATGCAGTTGCTACCTATTTCTAATCCGCAGAAAGGCTGTCAATGGAACCGTTCCCTTGATATTTCCTTTTCTCTTTATTCCAATTCCCTATAGATAAGTAAGATTAGTAAACAACGTCCCCTATTTCCTCCCCCAACGTCCCCTATTTCCTCCCCTTTAATGGGTGCCCCCATTTTCCCGATACAGTCTTGAGAAACTGCAAATTTCAGAATTTTTTTCATTAAATCATCGCTTCTTTCGTCGTAATGAAATAGATAATGAAACTAGAAACATATTGAAAAAATCAGATATTTCTCCTCCAAAACATGTGTTAGCAATAGAAGAACTACCAAAATCCACCTAAAATTTGTAGATACACGCCTGTTTTTCTCAATCTCTGAAAATGCTTATCTAAAGCTTCATCCCACCGATTTATTTACTCGTTGATCCCAAACCCAGGCAAAAGATAATCTAATGCTTGTCTAGCATTCATAATAAAAATTGACATGTCCCTACCAAGAGAAGCAAGAGCATTTGCAATGTTTATTAATTGATCGATATATCCTTTTATAGGTGGTACTACCTCTTCAACGTCAACAAAATCTGTATTCCAACTTAACATAGAGGAAAACGCTCTATAGGATGTGCCGAAGAACATTATAGCTGGACCTGAAAAGCTTTTCCCAAATCCGACAGTAGCCCCCTTGTGACTAGTAACATTTTTTGCAAACTGTAACATTGCACCCCATACATTGCTTGTTCCCCCAATTATTGGCATTAATCTTAATACACTTCTCGGCCAAAAGGCACTAACGCCAAATCCTGAAAGCTGGCTTGGATTTGACAGCCCAAATACCAGACCAGCAACAACAGTAAAACCTCTACCACGATATTTCTTAAAAGTAGACAATGGATCTAAGCCTAATTCAGCAGCTATTGAGACAAAGAATCTATAAAACTTTAAATCAAAGAGTAAATCTATTCCACCTCCGCCTGTAACAATATGACTAATGTCGAATCTCGCACTTAGTAGAATCCCATCGAATTTAAAAAGGCGCATACCTGCTGTATGAAAGGCCAAGAGACTAATACCAATATTGGCTAATATTGTAGTGATTGTAACTACATTAAGCTTTTGAATGAGAGTGAACTTACCTGTCGGATCAATATTGTTTATTGGGTCTCCGTTCGCATATAAATACTTATGGAGAGAGATTGGATCAAACTGATTTCCTTGATAAGTATCAAAAGTTAAAAATCTCCCAATAAAACTATTATAATACCTTGCCCTCAGATAATAGAATCCAATATTCATATCATACTGCTCACTGGTATATAAGTAATTATTCTTAGTAACTCCAGTTCGATCCAGCATAATCCCAAAGGCATCATAAATATATGTATCTGTTATATTTTCCATATAATCACTAAGCTGCCGTGTATTTCCATTTCCATCGTATTGATAAAAAGATATAGCCCCGCTTCGATCCATGCTGATCAAATCATCACCATAGATATAGCTTGCAATCAACCAAACACCAACATCTCTCTCCTCCAGCACCTGCGCATAATCCCGGTTCTTATCCACTAGATAATTCGTCACCATTCCATCCACACTCTTACTCACCCTAATACCATCCGCATCATAGTTATAATTAACCGTTGCAACAGGCGTTTGAGCCCCCACAAGCCTGTTTTCGTAATTATAGCTATAGGTTGTAACACCTGATCCTTCGGTCTTGCTAATGGTATTTCCATTATTGTCATAGGTATATGTGGTCCCATTTTCTGTTAACAGGCGGTCATTTTCATCATAGGTATAGTCTGTTGGCCCCTCTACTGTGTCACCTTTTGAGAGGCGATTCCCCACAGGATCATAGGAATAGGCAACGAGACGATCACCTAGGGTGGGATCGGTGATGCTTTCCTCAGTCAGTCGGTAGAGGTTGTCATAGGTGTAATCTACAACTCTGCCGGTATTTTCCTGCACCCTGGTCCTGTTTCCTGAAAGACCAAGGGTATAGTCATAGCTTGAGATGATTGAGTCATCAGAACGTTTGTTCTCAAGCCTTATTAACCTGTTCAGGGTATCGTATGTATAAATTGCCTTTGTATTGTTTGGATAGGTGACACTTGCCCTATTTCCAACTACATCGTAGGTGTAGGTTGTTACTCCACTATCCGGATCTGTGACTTTTATTAATCTATTAAGTTCATCAAAGGCGTATGTGGTTGTACCGGAAGGCACTGTAACAGAGGTCCTGTTTCCTGCATCATCATAGGTATAGGAGATGACAGTCCCGTCAGGGTCTGTACTTTGGAGCAATCTATCCCTTTCGTCATAGACAAAGGTTGTAAGGCCGCGGGGATCGAGGATGGTTTCCCTCTGACCTGTTTTGGTATATGTAAAGGATACTGATGATCCATCCGGGTAGGTCTTTAGAAACAGGCGGTTGTTGTTATAGTATATATAGGTGATGGTATCCCCGTTAAAGTCGGTTTTGGAGATAAGATTGCCGGCTGTATCATAGGCCATTGTTTCATACATGCCGAGGGGCAGGGTCCTTTTGGTTACTTGACCCAGATTGTCGTATTCCCAGGTGGTTGTGTTTCCGTTGGCGTCGGTCTGGGATATCTTGTTGCCAAGCTCATCATAGGTGTAGGTAGTTTCCTGACCCAAGGCATCGGTGACCTTGATGAGCCGCCCCAGGGGATCATACTCAAACTGGGTTGTGATGCCTGCCTGATCTGTTTCGGCGATCTTGCAGCCCAGTTCATCGTAAGTGATGGATGTAAATGTGCCATCAGGGAAGTCTGTTCTTGTCCTGCGATTGTTTTCGTCATACAGATAGGTATAGGTGTTGTCGTTGGCATCGGTCATGCTCAATTGATTGCCGTTTTTATCATAGGCATAGGTCGTGATATTGCCTAAGGGATCTATAATAGAGGCCCTGCGTCCAGCCTCATCATATTTAAAAGTAGTTGTATTTTCCCTTTCATCCGTCTGTGTTTCTACTCTGCCAGCATCATCATATGTGGTGGTTGTGTATGATTCATCCGGATACAGAGTCTTAATGAGTCGACCAAGTTTATCATAAATATGGATGGTGGTTCTTCCTGCCCGGTCTGTGGAGCTTACCTTTCTTCCTTCTGCATCATAGGTGGCGGTTTCTGTGGTGCCATCCGGAAAGGTTGTCTTTATGAGGTTTCCTCTGCTGTCATACTCATACTGGGTTTGATTGCCGTTTTTGTCTGTGGTAACGGATTGTTTTCCTATTGCGTTATACTCTGTGCTCGTGCTGTTTCCGTTCGGGTCTATGGTTTGTATAATACGATTATGGCCATCATAGACATTGGTAGTGGTGATGGTTTCTGTCCCGGAGAGTGTGGTTCGGGTCACCGTTTGGGTGAGTTGATTGCCATTGTTGTCATAAGTATAGGTGGTGACATTCCCCAGGGGATCAGTCTGTGTGAGCATGTTTCCATAAGGATCGTAGGTATAGGATGTGACATTGTCCAGGGGATCGGTGGTGCTCGTCAGATTGCCTCTTGAGGCATAGGTATAGGTGGTAACGTTGTCAAGGGGATCCTTGGTGGTAAGTAGATTCCCTTTTGCATCGTATGTATATTTGGTGACATTCTCCAGAGGATCGGTTATAGTGAGGACCTGGCCGCGTGCATTATAGGTATACGTAGTGGTATTGCCAAGGGGATCGGTTTGAGTGAGCATATTGTCTTTGTCATCATAGGTATAGGTTGTGGTGTTGTCGAGAGGATCTGTCTCAGAGAGCTTGTTTCCCCTGTCATCATAGGTGTATGATGTAAGATTGCCTAATGGGTCTGTCATGCTTGTTACATTGCCGTTATCATCATACTCAAAGACAGTGATATAACCCAGCCGATCCGTAACAATTTCCTGCCGGGTACCAATATTATGTGTATATTCAATACGGTTCCCTTCTGCATCGGTATGGGCGATAAGACGTCCGTCATAATCATATTCATTCCTTATCGGCCTGTTTCCAGTGGGATCAAGGATGTCCACCAGGGCATGATTGCTGTTATAAGTGTATTGGGAGGTATTGTCCTCCTGATCGGTAACTGCAATAAGATCTCCGTTGTCGTCATAATCATAGGTGATGGTATTTCCCATGGGATCTGTAATCTCAGAGATCCTTCCCTTTGCATCCCGGGTAAATGTAATGCTTTTTCCTGAGGAATGGATGATTCCGTCAGAGGTGATATCCAGGGAATTCCCATTGTTATCGGTAATCTTCTCTAGCCCCTCTGTTTGGTCAATAATATAGATTGTTCCATCTATGGTGGTAAGTTGATAAAGACTGGGATTGTAAATCCCACCATTTTGATTTAGGATGTTTGAGCCATCAAAAAACCAGGGGGTATCATCAAGGGCTTTTAGAGATCCATATGTCCCGGGAAGTGGATCATATATAGCGGAATCTATTTCCCATGCTTGATAAAATACACTCGAGTCAGGGGAGAACCTGCAATTAAACTCAAGCACCTGTCCATCCGGCATGGTTATGCTTACATAGTGCGCCCCATCGGGTTGGAGATAGTATGTTGGAAAAGGTCCTCCGGATTGTCCTCGATACCAGCCAGTACCCATTGGTCTATTTTCTTCGATCTTTATGGTTCTGATATCTATGTTCCATCCGTACCCGAAATCCCCTTTATTATGACGTGCCCGACTGTCATAGGTCCGGTAGATGGTGATTGGAATCCCTGCGACCGGGATCTCAAGATCGTTAAAGGTCACGGTGAAATTCCCTACCTTGAGGTCTCCTGTGACACGGTAGGTAACCTTCACTGAATTTGTAAGTCCATTCACATCAACTGCAGTGATCCGGATATCATATAAACCATTCGCAAGGAGGGTGGTGTCCAGTGTACCCAGGACATCATTGATGACCTCCGTGTGACCCATATAAAACGCCGTGTAACTATTCTTGTCCTTTTCAGAATACTCCAGGGTATAGCTCACCAGATTATTATCAGTTGCTGTGCCTATTAAATCCGTTGGCGCTGTCAGTTCTGAATCAGTTGCAGGGCTTGTTATGCTGACGTCCGGATGTGTTGTATCCGAAGGATCCCTTACTCCGAAACCGGCACTCGATGTATCACAATTGCCTGAAGTATCGCATACTGTTGCCTCAGCAATATGTACTCCAATGGTAGTGGCGATGTAAGTGCCTGTGTTTCCCAAAAGGGGAACGGTATTTCCGTTCACTGTCAGATCATAGGATTCTATACCCACATCATCCATGGCCTCGATGGTGATGGTGGTCGTTTCTCCGGGATTAAGGATCAGGGGACTAATGTGTATATTTGTGATCCTTGGAGGGGTATCATCCGGGGCCCGCAGTACTTCAATTATGAATTCCTGGGTATCAAAAGCTGCGAAAGGATCGATGGCTACTACTCTGACCGTATTATCTCCCAGATCGGAGGGAGTCGGTGTCCACTGGATGAGCCCGGTGCTGCTATCGATAGTCATTCCGGGTGGTGAGACCTCAATGCTATATTCTATATCATCCCCATCGATATCCTCGGCTTCTACATCATAGGTATAAAGCACATCAACAGCAGCTATGGTTATGGGTACGGATGTAATATCAGGCGGATCATTGACGTTTTGAACATTAATGGTAAATGTCTGTGTGCCTGTACCCCCTTTGTTGTCCGAGGCCATAACAACCACCTGATTTGCGCCTGTCTGCATCTTGCTGGGGGTCCATTGGATAAGGCCTGTATCCGGGACAATGGTCATTCCATTTGGGGCTGTGTTCAAGCTAAAGGTTATAGGGTCTGTATCCGGATCCGTAGCATCCACATCATAGGTATATGACTGGTCCTGTTCGGCTGAAGTTTCCGGTGCTGAGGTTATCCGGGGTTCTCTGTTGACCGCAGAAACGTTAAGGGTATAGGATTGGGTCGCCGAACCTCCTTTACCATCGGTTACAAGGATCTCCACCGGATGGGGACCCACCTGGGTTATATCGGGGGTCCATTGAATAAGGCCGGTGCTGCTATCAATGGTCATGCCTGTTGGGGAGATGTTGAGGCCATAAGTCGTGGTGTCTTCATCCTCATCAGTAGCTTCCACATCATAGGTATATAAAAAGTCTTTGACTGCACCGGTTAATGGATTTGATGTAATCAGCGGGGGATCATTGACATTGAAAACCTCCAGTGTATATGACTGGGTGTCAGAGCCCCCGTGACCATCAGTGACTGTGATGGTAATATTATGGGTACCCACATCCGCCTGAAGGGGTTTCCATTGAATAAGGCCGCTATTATTATCAATGGTCATTCCATTGGGGGATAAAGAAAGCTCATAGGTCAGGGTATCCATATCTTCATCCCTGGCATCAGCATCATAGGTATAGAGGGAATCCTCTAAGGCTGTAGGAGGAGGGATTGAGGTTATCTCCGGAGGATCATTAGTATTGGCAACTGTAATGATAAAGGATCGGGTGTCAAATCCGCCATTTCCATCACTTACCTGCACTGTAACATTGTTATCACCCACATGGACCTGGATGGGGGTCCACTGGATAAGACCTGTGGCACTATCGATGCTCATGCCTGTAGGGGCAACTGTGAGGGTGTATGTCAATTTATCCAGATCCATATCATTTGCATCCACATAATAGGCATAAGGGTAATCCTCTGTTCCAGGAGGTAATGAGGCAGTAATAATCACGGGGGGATCATTGACATTGGAAACCACCAATGTATATGACTGGGTGTCAGAACCCCCATGGCCGTCAGTGACCGTGATTTTAATATTATGTGTACCTACATCCGCCTGAAGGGGTTTCCATTGAATAAGGCCGCTATTATTATCAATAGTCATTCCATTCGGGGATAAAGAAAGGGCATAGGTCAGGGTATCATTATCTTCATCGGTGGCATTAGCATCATAGGTATAGAGTGAATCCTCCAGGGCTGTATAGGGAGGGGTTGAGATTATTAATGGAAAATCATTAGTATTAGCTACAGCAATGATAAAGGATTGGGTGTCAAATCCGCCATTTCCATCACTTACCTGTACTGTAACATTATTATCACCCACATGGACCTGGATGGGCGTCCACTGGATAAGGCCTGTGGCACTATCGATGCTCATGCCTGTGGGGGCAACTGTGAGTGTGTATGTCAATGGATCCTGATCTATATCATTTGCATCCACACCATAGGTATAAGGGGTATCCTCAGTTCCCGGAGGCAATGAGGTAGTAATAATTATGGGGGGATCATTGACATTTTGGACAGCAAGGATAAAGGATTGTGTGGCTATCCCTCCTTTACTGTCGTTTACTTCGACAGTCACGGAATTGTTCCCCACATGGGTTTGGGTGGGTGTCCACTGGATAAGGCCTGTGGCACTGTCAATGCTCATGCCTGTCGGGGCCAGGACAAGGCTATAGCTTAGTTTATCCTCATCCATATCGTTTGCATTCACATCATACGTATAGAGATCGTCTTCTAAGGCTGTGGTTGTGGGTGTTGAGGTGATCAGTGGTGGTGCATTGATGTGAACAGATAGAGTAGTGGTGTCGGTAGCAGCATCGTTATCCATTACACTAAGGGATACGCTATAATAACCAGGATTATTAAAGGCATGGTTTACTATGGCCCCAGTGGTGGTTGAGCCATCGCCAAAATCCCAGTCATAGGCTGTAATGGTTCCATCAGAGTCATAGGAAGAGGATGCATCAAAGCTCAACTTCTCCCCTACATTACCAAAATTATTGCCTGTGAATTGCGCTACAGGTGGTTGATTAATTGGGCTGATAATAACATTTATAGCATCGCTATCCAGCCCTCCCCTGCTATCATCCACGGTAAGTGAGACATGATATGCCCCTGCACTTGCAAAGATATGATCGGCAGTTACACCGGTTGCTGGCGGTGTGCTGTCACCAAAATTCCATGTATAGGTAAGGGGATCATTATCCGGATCAGAGGAGTCTGAGCCGTTAAAGGTGATTATATCCCAAGCATGCCCAGTGTAAGGCCCCCCCACATCTGCCGTTGGTTCCCGGTTTGGCTCACCAATCTGTGCCGAGGTCTCAGCAGACCCTGTGGCACCCCTTGAATCCGTGACAAAGAGGGATACGATAAAATGCCCGGTTGCCTGATAGGTATGGGTTGGATTTTGCAGATCGGATGTTGCCCCGTCACCGAAATTCCACTGATAGCTAAGTGATAAATCACCCTCGGGATCGTAAGAACCGGAACCATCGAATATGATCTCCTCCCCCTTTAGGCCCGAATATGGTCCGTCGGGGTCTGAAACCGGGGCCTGATTTGGCCTGGGTGAGACTGTAATGGTAAAAAATTGTGTGGCTGATGCTCCCAGACTATCCATTACCCTTACAACAACATCATTAGGCCCGACCTGGGCAAAGACAGGGGTCCATTGTATAAGCCCTGTTGCACTGTTTATGATCATCCCGTTTGGGGATAGATCCAGGATATAGGTCATGGGATTATCTTCGGGGTCCTGCGCCTCTGCATCATAGCTATATAAACCCCCTTCCTGAGCATTTAGAGGCGGGGAAGACGTAATCTGAGGGGGCCTGTTTCTTGACCGGCCAATGGATTTAATGTGGACTGGCCAGGAAAGAACTGTCTCACCATTTTGTTTGGTCCGAATCCTGTACCAATAATCCTTAGATAGTTCTACATTGTAATCAAGATAGGTGGAATAGACGGAATCTGTTCTGCCAATGAGCTCAAATCCTTCATTCGGTCCTCTTTCGGAACGTAATACATCGTATGAATCCACACCGATATGTGTCCAGGTAAGCTGACATTTGGTTTCTTTGGGCCTTGCCTGAAGGTTGGCCACACCGACATCATAAACCATAACCCTACCATAAGCAGCGTGTGTCAGATTCGGTTGACCGGAATCAGGGAACACCGATGCAGTATTATCAGTCACCCTCAGACCTATGTCGTAATGCCCTGCAACAGCAAAGGATGGAAGAACGGCTGTTTCCCCATGGGACTCTGCAAAATCATAAGGGGCCTCAAAGTCGCTTTCCCAGTCCCATGCAGTAATACTGTCACCCTGAGCCTCATCAATATCATAAGACCCGGATCCGTCTAACCGGACTTCCTCCCCAACCACAGAGATATATGGCCCGCCGACCACAGCAGTCGGAGCATGAGGAGGTATTGTGATATGAATAGTCAGGGTAGTGAGATCAAATCTTACAGGAGTGCTATTATCAAAAACCTTAAGAGAGACCACATAATCGCCAAGAGCGCCATAGGTTGTGGAAACCCGAACACCTGTTGCATCCGGATGGTCAAAGTCTATGCCGTCCGAATCATCAAAATCCCAGAGATAGCTTACAATCTCTTTGCTAGGATCCATATGATAGGAATCACTGGCATCAAAATGGATGGCCTGCCCGACAGCTCCTGGATTAGGATTGGCTTTGATAACAGCAACAGGGGGTTTTTCAAAAAGTGCCCGGGTCAGGATGATGATGTTCCAGCAGGCAGCAGTTGGCTCTGCCACATCGAGGCCTTTTTTGGGCCAGAAGCCATCCGGGTTTTGAGTATTAACCAGATGCCTTGCCAAACCCCGATTTTCATCGCCGTACCAGTCAAGCCCTGTAATGTCAAGGTGTGTGACTTCCTGAGGTAAAGCAAGACGCATGGATTTTGCAAAGGCGTAGAATGAATAATACAGCCAATTATTAGAACTCAGAAAGCGATTCCAGTTATTTGCAATATATCGCTCGCAAGCTACCCATCGTGAATCAGTAATGTCTTTGCCTATAAAGCAAAGCTGAACCATGCCACAGGCGCCGGTTGAAAGGTCATGATTAACTGTATTCTTGTTGGTATAACCAAAATACCCGGCAGGATTATAACTGAAATTTAACCATAAATTATTCCTATCCTTAACCCATTGGGGCACAATGCAGCCAAAATTCCTTTCTGCGGCAATCATGCCGATCGCCCCCCACTGTGCAGCAGAATTGTCTGCACCTATATTCCAGGAATAGCGCCATCCTCCTAGTTGATTTCCTGAATCTGTCTGGCCCCATGCATACATATCAACCATATCCTGGACGATATTTTGATAATGCCGGCCTATAACATTTGCTCCACCTGCTCTGGCTATTTCGTCAGGTGCACCGGATGCCACAAGTGCATCCATAACAGCACCGGTCTCATAAATTGGATAAGAGGTATTTACAGACAGTCCAATCCCGTTACCATTCGAATCCGGATTCTGACCTCCTTGAAGACGTATTCTACGGCTAATCAATGTAATCAGCAGGGAGTCTATCCCACCGCGTACTACATTGACATATGGGTCTTCATCGGGGTCGCCTGTTTCCATATGGCCGTTAATTTCGTAAGCCTGAACTGCGGAAGCAGTGGTATTCACGTAAGAAGTGCCATCGGACCATAGACAAGGCATAGAGCCGACCGGTTTTTTTTTCTGAGTGTATAACCACCAGAGTCCATCATCTATGGCTTTATTGATTTCCAAATCAAGGGTCTTCTCTCTGACCAATAGGCGGTATTCATCTGAAGATTCCTCACCGGCTGCATCAGTTACATAAAGTCGCGCTATAATAAGCGTGCCGGGCTGAACATTGTAAGTATATGTAATAGACAGGTTATCAGGATTTGAGATAATCGCCGGACTTGAGCTTCCACCGTCTCCATACTCCCAGTAGAATGTCCCTCCGGAAAGGTTTTTATCATCATCTCTGGCAATACCTTTTAGAATTGTTGGCTTGCCCGGCCAGGTTTCATGGGGCACAAAAAGGTCTGATGGGAACCAAGGCACACAAATAACCTTTGGTGGAGCGGCATATGCCTCAGAAGGAAAAAAAAGATCAATAGCGTCACGAAATGCATCTATGAAACCGGAAAGGATACCATGCTCCTTTTCGATTGAAGATATAGGGGCTGAAGCATAATATCTTGAGGGATTAAGAGGCACCATCCATACACAGGATTGCACCAAAAAAACATAAAAGATGAGATAAACAATGGATTTACAAAAATGACTCCCATTAAAATGACTTATAATCCCCTTTTTCATTATAATCCCTCCCCATTAAAAATTTTGCAGGAATCGAATGGTTTCACCCTAAAAAACATGTAAGGGCCTTCTTTAAAACATATTTTTCAATGCACTTTTTATCTAAGGTCTTGAATTAGTTCGTCTGACTCTTCCGCAATGTTGAGTCCATAGAGTCACTTGATATTGAAGACGAGCTGTTCAACAGTATCCATGTCTGTCAGTTCAAAGGCCTGCTGAAGCACTGGCAATCCGCGTACTTTATGGAGAAGGGGCATTCGTAGGACAATCAAAGGAAGTATCAAAATATGAAGCAATTTTTGTAAGCATTAGCTGAATTCTTAGATTTTATAAGATTTTTTATGTCATATCTATTGCCTAAATAATAATATAAATAATCCATCAAAAACTATCAAGAAATTTTTTAATTCTGTTTCATGACACCTATCTTCAATAAATAAGGTATTCAGATAGAAGATAAAGATTTTCTTTAGGTTTTATTGTCTGATTATTTTTTTCAGATTATTATCTTGGAAAATTCATATTAAGTAGGCTATAATATTATTTTTATATAAAAATAATCAACTAACTCTTTGGTTTAATTTATTTTCATAACTTTGTTGTGATCGAGAGATCATGAAGGAACTTACCTTAATTATTGATCAGGGCACTCTTGCCACCCGCGCCCTTATCCTGGATGAAAACGGAAATGTGAAAACATCCGCTTTTCAAAAGATCCGGCTTCAAAGGCATGGATCTGAAGTCGTTGAGCAGGACGCGGATGAGATCGTGAAATCAATGGAAAAGGTAGTAAGGGAAGTCCTGGATGATAATGCTGTGCGGCGAGCGGGTGTTGCCCGGGCGGGGCTCGCTACTCAAAGATCCAGCATTGTAGCATGGGATAAACGGAATGGTGAACCCCTCGGACCTTTATTAAGCTGGCAGGACCGCCGTGCTTCCAATTGGCTGAAAAAATTCAATCCATATGCCGAAAGAATAAAAAAACACACAGGGTTGCCGCTTTCTCCTCATTACGGCGCCAGCAAACTTCGGTGGTGCCTTGACCATATACCGGCGGTTTCAAGGGCATATCGGAATGATTACCTGGCTTTCGGACCTTTGGCAAGCTATCTGATTTTTCACCTTCTTCGAGGGAATCCTTTGCTAGTGGATCATGCCAATGCCTCACGCACACAATTATGGAATATCACGACACGGGACTGGGACCCATGGCTGTCGGACCTGTTTGGTATTCCCCTCAAGGCCCTTCCTGATTGCCGGCCCATCTGTCAAAACTACGGAACGTTGAAAATAGCCGGTATCCCGTTGAAAGCGGTTAACGGCGATCAGACCTCCGCCATTTATAGTCTGGGACGTCCCAACAGCAAAACCGCTATTGTCAATATTGGAACCGGCGCATTTATCCTGCTTCCGACCGGGAAAAAATCGTTTAAGCATCCTTCTCTACTATGCGGCCTCGCGAGAAGCAACGAAAAATGGGGAGAATATATAATAGAAGGGACCGTAAATGGCGCGGGCGCCGCACTCGAATGGGCCGAGAATGAGTGGAATCTGCCGGATATGATCCGTTCTCTGCCGGACTGGCTGTCCAGAGTGGGTGAAATCCCCCTTTTCATAAACACCATAGGCGGTTTGGGATCTCCATGGTGGCACCGGGGTCCCGCCCCTGCTATCCTGGGAGACAGCGAGCCATGGCAAAAGGCAGTGAGCGTAATAGAGAGTATCCTGTTTTTGCTGCAAGCCAATCTCGAGACCATGCTTAAGGCCAATTTCTCCATAAACAGATTACAGGTAAGCGGAGGATTGTCTCATCTTGACGGTATGTGCCAGCGACTGGCAGACCTGTCTCAAGGTCCTGTTTATCGTCCGGCCGAGGTTGAAGGAACAGCCCGCGGAATCGCCTGGCTTGCGTCGGGATGCCCCGCGCGCTGGCCTAAACCGGGTCATGGCCGATTATTCAAGCCCATGAGGAACGATGCCCTGGCCGGGCGTTATAAAAAAATATACCAAATATTGAGCAATGAGATACACTAATGTTTTAATTTTTTATAACACTTGCTTATTATATGATTTGTTTGATATATTAAACTATGATTCTCTTTTTTAATTTAAATCATAAAATCCTAAAAAACTGAAGCATTATTTGAATTTTAATTAAAAAGCGCTATGAATCCTAAGAGAATTTATATCGTTGAAGATGATCTGGCAGTCCTCAGGCTGGAGGAACATATTCTAAAAAGTCTTGGGTGGGAGGTCAAATCCAGCACGTCAGCAGAAAAAGCGTACAATGAGATTATAAACTTTAAACCATCCTGCATACTGCTCGACATAATGCTGCCGGGAATGGATGGTTTGGAATTATGCAAAATGCTGCGCTCCAATAAGGATTTTAATGATGTATATATTATTATAGTTTCATTAAAGGCATATAATTTTGATAAAGAGAGAGCGCTTTCATTCGGCGCCGATGGATATATAACAAAACCGTTTAATAAGGATAAATTTGAAAAGGCCTTCAACTCTATCATTTCCATAAACCTGGAGTTCTGGGGAATTAGGGGAACGCTTCCGGTGCCAGGGAAAAAGGCTATTAAATATGGAGGCAACACCTCATGCGTGTCTGTCAGATTTTCTCAAAACAGATGGTTTATTTTCGACGCGGGAACCGGAATAAAAGAATTTTCTGATTATATCATTAGAGCCGGACAAAACCGAATTAAGGCGAATATCTTTATTTCCCATTCACACTGGGATCATATCAACGCCTTTCCTTTTTTTGCCCCATTATATATACCGGGAAACGAGATTATAGTGTACGGACCTTATCAGAGCGACAACCATACTATGCGCAAGGTCATATCGGATCAAATGTTCGGGATCTATTTTCCTATAGGAGTAAAGGAATTTGCGGCCCATGTTGATTATAAGGATCTGAGGGAGGGCAGTTATGATATAGACGGAATTGAAGTCAAAACGAAGCTGTTGACACACCCGGGGAATTGCCTGGGATACAGAATAAATTATAAAGCCATATCCATATGCTATATAACTGATAATGAGCTTTATCTTCCTAATTCGGAATATTTCAACAGCACGGCATGGGAGCAATTAATAGAGTTCATAGAAGGGGCCGACATATTAATACACGATGCAACTTATTTTGATGATGAATATAAAAAAAAGGTAAACTGGGGACATTCATGCGTCAGTCAGGTAGTAAAACTAGCCCACGAAGCGAGTGTAAAAAAATTGTATCTTTATCATCAGGAGCCCGATCAAACGGATGCCGACATTGAAAGAAAATTAAAAATAGCTAATGAATTATTATCAAATTTAGGATCCTCCACAATATGTTTGGTACCGGTGGAAAAAGAAAAAATCATGGTTAGATAATCTGGTTTAAAAGGAAAAACGGCAAATGATCTATATAAGAAAACCATTTGATATTTATCAGGCCAAAGGTAAAATCCAGAATGGCACATTTTCCAGCAGATGGCATTTCTCCTTTGGAGAATATCGGGACCCTGAATACACTTATTTTGGCACCCTCAGGGTATTTAACGACGACACCTTTTCTCCATCAGCCTCATTGCCATTGCACCCTCATAGAGAAATCGAGATAGTCACATATTGCGTTGATGGAGAATTCCGCTATGAAGATGCTCAAGGCAAGGGAGGGATACTAAAAAAGGGTTGTGTGCACCATACTACGATTGGCAAAGGTATGTCTCATTCGGAGACAAACAACCTTCAAGATAAACCTATAAGGTTTATTCAGATGTGGTTTTTCCCTTCAGAGCCCGGTCATGAGCCCACATCAGAGCAGAAATGTGTTGAACGGTCAGAACGGACGAATTACCTTTTCCCTCTTGTCTCAAATGACCGTCCGGAAGCCCTCCCCATACATTCAGACGCGCAGGTTTACTCCTGTTTTCTTCAGGAAGGGCATCAGATCAGTTATGTAGTAAAACAAGGATGGGGCGTATACATATACGTGCTTGAAGGTGGATCGGTCCTGGTAAACGGCCATCAAGTTATGCCCTTTGGGGCAGCCAAAATTCTCGAGGAGATGGATCTGGATATAAAGGCAGAAGACGACACCGAATTCCTTCTCGTGGAGGTCTTTCTTATTTAAGATTTTCACAAAAAAGGATTTTTAGAAGGGCTGACCATCATTATAGCTGTAACCCCTTAGCCATTTATGGCTTTTTTACCAATAATTTCCTTAATGATTTCTGATGAGTTCGGAGGACAAAGGATTCATGACTATTCAAAAAGCTACTAATATCACCTGGCATCATGGGGCAATTGTCAAAGAAGACCGGGAAAGATTGCTTGAACAAAAAGGCATCGTTATATGGTTTACAGGATTATCGGGTTCCGGGAAGTCAACCCTTGCCCACGCAGTTGAGGAAAAGCTGTTCGAGACCGGCCATCTTTGCTTCGTATTGGATGGTGACAATATACGTCACGGCCTGAATAAAAACCTGGGTTTTTCCCCGGAGGACCGTGAAGAAAATATCCGGCGGATTGGAGAAGTTGCTAAGCTTTTTGCTCAAGCCGGGGTAATTGCCATGACAGCATTTATCTCACCTTATCGGGTTGATCGGGATAAGGTTCGCACGCTCCTGGGGCCTGGTGAATTTATAGAAATTTTCGTACAGATCCCTCTCAAGATAGCGGAGGAAAGGGACCCAAAAGGCCTATACAAAAAGGCCAGGGCCGGCGAGATTAAAGATTTCACCGGTATTTCAGCTCCATACGAAGAACCTCTTAATCCTGAGCTGGTTATTGATACAAGCAAGCTGGACGTGGAACAAAGCGCTGAAAGGGTTTTATCTTATCTGAAAGAAAAGGGGATCATCAATAACCGTTAATAAAAAAGAGGGAAACGGCATAGTGAATATCCTGGTTAACACCTTATTGATATTATTCTCCTTTTATCTTGTGTATTGTCTCACTATTTTCCTGTTGCAGCGACATATTATGTATCCTCGATATCTTATCAACGCTCCTGACAAAATGCCCGGAGACATGCCTGAGGTAGAACAAGTCTGGTTAAACACATCATTCGGGCAGGTCGAAGCATGGTTCTTTCCGGCTTCTTCCCCTAATCTTGCCAATCCTTCACCCGTTGTTATCTTTGCTCATGGCAATGGTGAAATCATCGACTTTTGGCCAATGGAGCTTAAAAAATTTACACAACTGGGAATAGGGCTTTTCCTTGTTGAATACCCCGGTTACGGACGCTCACAGGGAAGTCCTTCCCAAAAAACTATCACTGAAGCCTTTATCAAGGCATATGATTACCTCATTGAACGGAATGATGTGGATGCCTCCAGGGTGATTCTTTTCGGACGTTCACTGGGCGGAGGAGCAGTATGTATGCTCGCGGCCGAGAGGACTTCCGCAGCACTCATTCTTATGTCAGCATTCACTAATGCGAGGTCCTTCGCATTTAAATTCCTTGCTCCCGGATTTATCGTTCGGGACCCGTTTGACAATCTTTCAGTTGTCAAGTCTTACAACGGTCCTGCTCTCGTTATCCATGGAAGGTATGACGATATAGTGCCCTATAAGCACGCAGTTTTACTTCATCGGGCCGCACTTAACAGTAAGATGATCACATACGAATGCAGCCATAATGATTGCCCGCCAAACTGGGACGCGTTCTGGAATGATGTGGAATCATTTCTGCGGGATTCGGGAATCATATAGAATTTATTAAGACAAGATTTATTTAGATTATAAGAGACCTCTTGAAGGCTGAAAATTTCGTGTTATGATATATGATATATGTGTCAGTAAAAAATATTTTTCTAATTCAACAAAAAATAATAAATTAAGGAGGGCTTCCAATGTCCAAAACTGAAGAATACTTGAAAGAGGCATTTGCGGGAGAATCGCAGGCCAACCGGAAATATCTGGCTTTTGCGGATAAGGCGAAAAAAGAAGGTTATACCCAGGTTGCGAGACTTTTCACCGCGGCCGCTGAGGCTGAAACTATTCACGCCCATAATCATTTGAGGGTTTTAAAGGGCATAGGAAGCACAAAGGAGAACCTCCAAAAGGCCATTTCCGGCGAAACCCATGAGTTCGAGTCCATGTATCCGGAGATGATTGAAGCGGCCAGGGCCGAAGGGAACAAAGAGGCGGAAAGGTCTTTTCAGTTTGCCTTTGAGGTGGAAAAGGTGCATGCCAGCTTGTACAAGAAGCTGCTCGATAATCTGCCAAATCCTCAGGAGGATCATCCCTATTTTGTATGCCCTGTATGCGGCTATACCGCTGAAAAAGAGGCCCCGGGGACATGTCCGGTCTGCGGGACAAAGGGAAGCATGTTCAAAAAAATAGAATAAAATTTTGGCCTTACAAATAAACTTTTCCGGAGTAAACAGCACAGGGGCAGTAATTACTATTTCCGACATAGAGGTAATTTCTCTGTCTACTATTCAGGATGACTGAATTTGAGGAGAAAAATCATGAAAAAGACCTTTATTATATTTTTATTATTAGCGGCTCTTTTTGGGAGCGGAGCAACCCTTTCCGCTCAAGAACAAAAGGAAGATCCCAAATGGAAAACACATCTTGAATTTTCATATGTAATTACCACCGGCAATACGGATAGCTCCAACATGTCCGGAAAACTGGATATTGCCAGGGAAGAAGAAATAAACAGATATTTTTTAAAAGGTAACGCCTTGTTCGGACAGGAAAATAATGAAGAAACGAAAAACAAATGGTCTTTAAATACCAGATGGGAAAGGATACTTACAAAGAAATTTTTTGGATTTTTGTCTGCCAACTATATCGATGACAAATTTTCCGGCTACGATTACAGAGTAGGCGGCGGACCCGGTTTAGGTTACGATGTTGTTAAGATTGAAGATCATAAGCTAAAGGGACTTATCTCATTGCTGTATTATTATGACAGGTTTTATTATGATCCGTCTTCAGGCCCGCCAGATCCCAATAGAACAATTGAAGAAGATTATTTATCCGGCAAAGCTCAAATAGATTACACATGGAAGATTCTGGAAAATCTCACTTTTGATCAGACGATAGAATATCTGGTCTCATTTAAAGAGATTAAAGATGAAGAATACGATAAGTATTTCATCGATTCAGAAACCGCTTTAAAGGTGAAAGTAAATAAACACATCTCACTTGGTGTAAGCTATATAATCGCTTATCAAAATCTACCGCCCTCTGATGTTGAAAAACACACTGACACAACATTCTTGACCTCACTAATTATTGACTTTTAAAAAATATGATTTTTTCAGCTTTTTTTACCACTATTGATAATAAGGTTAATCAGCTTGAATCCTAAAATTAAAAAGAAGTAGAGGCATCACTATGAAAAAGGCATTTAAAATACTGGGGATTATTTTTGCAATCTTTATTGTTCTTGTAATAATCTCCTTGATTCTTGCCAGGATCTTCATCACACCAGAAAGGGTAAGGGCTTTAATCGTCGATCAACTGGCAAAGAACCTTAACCGGGAGGTCGAGATTCAGGACCTTTCAGTGAGTATCTTTAAAGGTGTAAGTGTGGATGGGTTCAAAGTTTCTGAACCTATCGCATTCAAAGAAGGGACTTTTATCTCAAGCAAAAAATTTCTGCTCAGGTATAAGCTTTTGCCTCTTCTGAAGAAGCAATTATCCATCAGTACTATTGTGCTCGAGGAACCGTACCTGAACATTATAAGAAAGCCCGACGGAAGCTTTAATTTCTCAGATCTTCTCAAGCCAGCCCCTGCCGGTAGGGAGAGAGAGCCATCGGCCCCTGAAAAAAAACAGCCTTCGAAGGTTTCCGCTTTCGGCTTGCTGGTTTCACGGGCAATTTTAAAAGATGGTGAGATTAATTTTGTCGACTATTCTGCAGATGCCATGTCTTTTAAGGTTCACAATGTCAATTTAGATGTTTCAGGCATTTCACCGGTTTCTCCGATAGAAATAAGTTGTTCGGCAGATCTTGAACAAAAAGAAGCCAGCGGCAATATCCAATTCAACGGGGAACTTGATTTAGATAAGGATTTACTGAGGATTGATGAGCTTTCTCCTTCCTATCAGAACATATCCTTGGTAATCAAGGGCCAAATTGAAAATTTAAGAGAACAGCCAAAACTGGATATCACTTTGCAGGACAGGAAAATAAACGCGGAGGACATCTCCAGGGTATTTTCTCTGCCGGAAGGTGTGGAACTGAGGGGCAGTTTCCGCTTCAAAACGGATATTTCCGGTTCAATGGATAATATGCTTATCAAGACAGATGCTGATATGGAGGACATATCAGTAAGATACGGGGACACCTTTGAGAAAAAAAAGGGGGAAAAATGCGGTCTTAAATTCGAGACAGAGTTTAAGGATACTGAGAGTCTGGATTTGAAACAGTCTTCGGTTTATCTGGAAGATTACAAGATATCAACCTCCGGAAAGGTAAAGGGGATCAAGACGCAACCCCTCACAATTGATATAACCATCCAGACGAAAGAATCAGACTTAAAGGACCTGGCAGGATTCCTGCCTGCTTTAAAAGATATAAACCTCTCCGGCAAGCTTGGGGCCCTTATTGATATAAATGGAGCGCCTGCCGGAAAATTAAATTTTAACGGTGAGATGGTCCTCGATGATATAAATTTCATTTTCGAGAACAATGAGATAAGGTCACTGAAAGCTCATAAAATAAAATTTTCTAATACCAACCTTAATGTCCCTGAAATGAAAGGTATCTGGAATGAAGCGGAATTTCTCTTGTCCTGCAAGGCTAATGAATTTACTTTGCAAAAATTTACATCTCCTCATTTATCATTTGATTTTAGATTATCCAAACTTGATATAAACAAAATCTTTTTACCATTGGCTCCTCCTCAGGAAGAAGAAAAAAAGGAAGGGGCGGCTACTCCGAAACCATCTCAAGCATCCCCAATGCTGGACGAGATAATCAAGGGTATCAAGGTTGACGGCGGCTTAAAGATTGACCAAATCATTTACCGGGATTTCAAATGCTTGGAGAATTTATGACCATATTGGGAAAACAACAACCCGAAGCCCTGTTTTTTTCGGAATTGAAGGGACATTATAAGTTAAAGGACAAAA
>JBLIRO010000008.1:0-82084 GCA_049472335.1 bacterium
CAATGTCAGATTCTTAAGACAGAACCGGGTCATGGCCTCACCCCAGTTTGAATAATAATCATAAAGAAGGGTATATTCTATAGCATACTTAGCCGGAGAATTGTTCGTGGAAAGTCTTTCAAAGATATCACGGATTATATCCTTTCCATAGGTTTCTGAGAGAAACTTCGCCCAGATTACTCCTCCGTATTTAGAACTCATGTATCTTTCATCGTCCATGGGAAGCTCCATATTAAGGAGTTTATCCTTCAGATAGCGAAGGTAGTCGTCTACATAGTCAAAGACCTCATCTTCCATCCAGAGGGCAGTGTTTTCTTCCCACCATAAACAGCCATCACACCAATCGTCATAAAAAAACTGGATTGCATGGAATAATTCATGTGCGGCAGTTACCTTCATACTCCCAATCCGGGAGCCCTCGGGATCAAAATTTGTTTGACAGGATGAATAATCGTTGTCTACCACTGTATAGGGATGTCCGTTCTCTATGGATGTGTAACCATAATAAGTTATATCCATGATATAAACATCAAACCTGTTGTCCCCCCCATTGGTTCCATCAGAATGAGGAGGGTTATATCCCAAAATATTGGTCTCATAATCCCATGAATCTTCAAAATATGAGCCATATTGAATAACATAATCGGGAATAGTAGACGGGTCACCATCTGAATTAAATACAGCATTATCTACTGATTCGGTATAGTGAATCTTGAAATGCCCTTCAGGGGTATTGTATGTCAAGTCTAAAAGTCTATCCGGAGAATAATATCTTGAAAAGGAAGGATTATCCGGGCGATAGAGGATAAAGCGGTTTTCCGGCCAAAGAAGCTCTCTGTGCTTAAGGGCATAATGTATAAGTGGCGTTGCACATTTCCCGTTAATTTTAAGAGTTTGCTCTACGTCAAGATTCCTGCGGTTTCTATCTTCGGATTTTGTAAATATGTCAGAAATCATTTGGTTTAGCAATGTTGGGCATATTTCTTCTTTAGCTATACTATATGGCACTTGAATCATCAAAATAGCTGCCGTTATCATATAAAAAACCATGTTTAGGACAACCAGACCTTTTCTCAAAGTTCTTCCTCCTTTTGTTATTTATATTCACCCATTATGTGTCACCTGGTGAGATATCTTACTAAACTCCCCCTCTATGAATTCTCCGCTGTTTGGAGTGCACTCCTAGCTGTTATTTATGAGAAAGACATATACGGCGTGCGCCTCTTCCAGGCCTTTGCTGCAATCGATATTCCCTGAGTGAAAGCATGCCCCGGTAAAATCTGCCCCATGAACTTAACAACCAATGCCTGCACCTGCACCCTGTAGAGGTTAGCATTTATAAGAGAGGCATCTTCCGATGTCCCGCCGCTTAAATCCGCCTCTGCTAAATCGGCGTTAGCAAGGTTTGATTGATAGAACTTGCTTTTCTGGTTAAAGTATATACGGATACTCAAATTTTTGTCAAGACAAATATTCAAAGATGATTTACACAAAAGTTAAATTTTTTCAACTGATTATTTGTTTTTTAATAACTTTCATCCTTCATTGTGATTGAATGGATTATGGATATTTAGCTTTTGGAGGAAACCCTGTCCAGAAGAGGCAAGGCGCTCTAAGCAGAGGAAATGAGGTCAGAGGAAAAGGCGGAGGGAGTCGGATAAGGCTATAACTCTCATTTCTTGGTGACATTTTTTGCAGCGAAGGGGTTGATTTCGTATATCCTTTGGATGAGTTCAGTCAATCTTTTACAGCACACCTTTTTGGAATGTTTTATCAGTTTTTTAAAATCCTTCTTGTCAAATAGAGAAATCTTTTGATGTCCAGTCTGTAGAGGTAACACATGTTTCCTTTATCTGTGGTTTCTCATCAAAAACCGCTTCATTCTGTGTGTTCTAAGTGGTAAGATTTATAACCACAGAACACACGGGGGATATAGAGTTTATATTAGACTTTGATTTTACAATGATTCCTTTAGTATTTGGCGTAACAACACATTGACAAATCAATTATGAATTGTTATAATTATATCTAAAAATAAAACCTACTAATTTTTCTAACTGGAAACACATTCTCATCTTACATTCCTTCTCATAATGATGCAGAATTTTTTAATGGAGAGTTAAGTTCTTTGAAAAAAAATATTACACCTTTATATTTTCATTCTAATAAAATCCTGAATTTATTAACACAAAATGCTCCAGACAGATTTTTAAATAATATTTTCATATCCAACTTTGTTGATCAAATATTTAAGAATATAAAAATATTGGGATTTTCAATTGAAAAAAAATATTTTTATTCTGTTTTTATTTGTTTTTTTCTTGAAAGCTTGTGCAAGAGGGAAAAAAGAGAATATCTACATCCCGGTTCATAAAAATGCTGATTATAGTTCACATGTTTTGAGTAACTATTTAAGGCCGAAAGCCAAATGTGATTGGCAAATTGTATATACAACAGAGTTTCATGAATTCTATGGTATATGGGAACAAGGGCCTGATAATCTCTACCTTACTGGTGGCAATAACATTTGGTATCGAGCAAGCAACAGAGACCCGCATATAATTTGGTCAAAAAATTCAGTCTTTTTAAAGGATTTATGGGGCAGTACTAGTGGAGATATCTATGCCGTGGGCTATAATTTTAGAAAAAAACACGGTTTGATTGTTCATTGTCTTGGAGACAATTGTGAGGAAATAGAGACGACAACTGATGGTGAGATCAACAGTATCTGGGGCTTTTCCCCGGGCAGTATTTATGCCGTTGGCTTCGAAGGGGACTCAAATCCGCCAAAAAGCGTTATTTTAAAATATGATGGTATTTCCTGGGAGAAAATACCCATAAACAAGAAGACCAGACTAACGGGAATATGGGGTACCTCACCAACAAATTTATATGTTATTGGATGGGAAAACAACTCGTTAGACAGATATGAAGGACGCATTTTTCACTGGAACGGAAAAGTGTTAAAGGAGATGCCCATTGAATGTCCGATGCGGCTTTTAAAGATTTGGGGGAGTTCTGACAAAGAGATTTTCGTTGTCGGAAATGATCATACTAGGTCCATAACAAATAATGGTCCAGCGGGTGTTATTCTTCATTTCGATGGAAAGATTTGGTCCCATGTTTTGCTGGATAATAAGGCTTGTTTTTATGCATTGTGGGGATGGTCGAAAAACGAAGTATACGTTGGTGGGTCTAAATGGGAAACCCTTGGGACAGCAAATAGAGGGGTAATTTACCGATACAATGACAGCGTATGGCAGGAGATGAAAAGTTGTGCAAAATATCCGATTGAGGATTTTTGCGGAGGTATTAAAAATACTGTATATGCCATCCAACGTGAAGGCGTTTTGATGCAGCTTACAAAGTGATTAGAAGTGGGATTATAAAAATTTGCAGCAGGTTAAAGTCAGCTACTTGATTCTTATAATGTTGCTTAGAATTGTAATGAAGAAATCAGCACATTTCTTTTGAATTGTTTATAGCAATTTAAGAAATGATGATGTTTTAATTTTTATTAACTCAACGGCAAAAAAGGGGAAAAAGAAAGGAGGATTGGGATGAGAAAAAGATGCAAAACTTTATTGATTATGGGAATCTTTTTATCTTTATTTTTTCTATTTACCGGCACAAGCTTACTCCACGCTGCACAAGCCCGATGTCATGCTGTGGATTGGGATTCTCAAAATGCAACATGTCAAAGCACAAATGGGAACTTTGAAAAGGCTTGCTCCTATTGGATTGGAGAGATGGAGGACCATTGGAGTGTAACTACTAAGAGTTCAAACACCTTTGGCATTGAATTGTGTGATTCAGAATTTGAGTCCAGTTGTTGTGACAACACAGGTGACAATTTGGACAATGGTGATGCGACATTACTCGCCACACATGGGGGGACAGAATATGGAGATCGGTTTGAAGCACAGATGTCCAGCCCTAATTGGAATCCTGGTGGTGATGATTGTCGATCTAATTCTAACTACTGGATGCTCGGGGATAATGATGCAGAATTTGTTGCCTTGTTTGCTTGCCACTCATTGCAAAAACAATATGTTAATGGATGGGGGACCGTTCCTAACCACTGGCGTGCCCACACTAGAAGACTCCACCAACTTCAAGGATTTCAAGGTTCATTAAGCACAGGTCAGAAGGATGAATTGGATGACTTTGCTGACGATGCCTTTGATGGCGCGGTATCATGGGCATGGATTGAAAATATGACAATTTGGGGGGCAAACACTGGGAAACCTTATGATAGATGTGGAATAAATCTGATATTTGGGTATAACAAGGTAGACGCACATATACGACGTGACTTTGAACGTTACCATCCCACTCAGTTTCCTGATCCACCTAGCACTGGAGATTGGACCACACAACATTTCTATTGTAACTGTGATGCTCCGGCTGCCCCTACCCTAATTTGTGGTCAGTAAATTATCAGAAAGAGAGGAAAAAAATGTCTCACAATTATTCTAAAGATAAAATAATTGTTTTTTTTGTGACATTATTATTCTCGCTTATATATTTATCTTTTTCAACTAATGAAAAAACTTCAATAAAGGCTGCACAGGGAGATATTCAAAATACGAGTTCACTGAATGGAGATCAAGAAATACTCAATTTGGCAGAGTTGTTAATCAAAAAAATCCCATATTGGGATGTTAATACAATAAACAATGTACCGGAAGAAATTAAGCAGGGCAGTTTTAAAATAGATCACCCGATAGAGTTGTATACTGAGATTACTCAAGAAGTAAGTGATGGGCTAATATTTTACAATAAAAGAAAAAACGGAAGGATTGTTTATCAAGATACTAATAGGGCAATTACAGTCAAATATGATTTGAACAACGGATACTGGAAAATGATTATGCCTCCTCAAATTGTCCCTGAAGAAGTAGATAGCCTGACAGACA
This sequence comes from bacterium, assembly GCA_049472335.1. GTDB lineage: Bacteria > SZUA-182 > SZUA-182 > DTGQ01 > JAFGSM01 > JBLIRM01. The sequence goes on from JBLIRO010000008.1 coordinate 4,920, forward strand.
GTCAGGCATTGGGATTAACCGAAGTGATTTATAAAAATATCGGCCTACAACAAGTAGAAAAGGGGAATTGCATAACTACAAGTGTTGGGGAACAAGACGTTGCGCCTGACGGGACAGAAATGCCGGCAAAAGTGATTGCACGTCATACACGAATCTGGAGGGAAGTCAATGGAATACCAGTCTTAGGATCAAGGTTAATGGCAACATATACGCTTGATGGCAAACCATTTCGTGTTGAAATAAGGTGGCCGCAGTTCATCCTTAACGAAAGTTCATCAGTAAAAAACAGAGTTCAAGTGCTAAAAGAACTGCCAAGGGAGATTAAAAGTCAACTAGGCAAAATACAGGATATAGCAGACATTCAGGCTTCGATGGTATATGCTTGTAGCAGTGAGACATTGGAATATGAGCCGGCAATATTTCTTGAGGTGCAGTTTGAAGATGAAAGTACTATACACGAAATTATATACTCCCTTTATCCAATCAATGAAGGAAAAACTGTTAGATTGGCCCTTTCATCCGGTTGGGATATGATATCACTTCCTGTTATACCGGACAGAACTTTGGTTCAGGATATATTTCCTGGTGCATTAGTTGTTTATGGTTACAATAAGAGTTCCGGTTATGTGCGAGTGAAAGCAGGAGAAGATCTTGAGTTTGGGAAAGCATATTGGATATTATTAAACGAACCACAGGTATACTCTATAACTGGAAGGGAAAAAGAGGAGTTTGACTTTCCGGTACAAGATGGATGGTATTTGATAGGTAGTTGTTCATTTGTTGCTCAGGCATGCATGATAGAAACAGGCAAAATTGTGGTAGCATACTCATATGTTCCTGACTCAGGATATCAAAGAGTTACTGAACCATATTATCTTGAGCCTGGCAAAGGATATTGGATCTTTCTAAAAGATACTGATAATCAAACAGAGCTCAAGATCAAAAAAATCTGATAGAAAACTCAATGGAACCATCCCCTTTTTCTGCCCTTTTTCCTGCATGGCAACTCGCTGCAATTGATTGACAACAAGTAATGCATAATCAAGCTTATAGATAGTGTCATTAAGGAGATATCGGGTATAGGAGGGATTATGAGCCCCATTGCTTTTATCCGCCTTTATAAAGGAATAGCTATCGCTCCAGACAACAAGAACTGGAAACTGATAGCTAATCCTTAAAAATCGATCTAAAGAGTTGATACAAAGTGAGCAAAAATAAAGCATCACTTTCAATAGTGCACCCGATAAAGCTTACTTGTTAATTAAGAATATAAGGGCTAAAATTCCTCCAATCTCACATAAGGGTAGTTATTAACGGGAAAGGGGTAAAAACAGTCACTAAAATTAACAATAAGCCTTGCCCAGTCATTTCGAAATACGTCTACTAAAAATCCAAATTGAGTATTCCTATCCACATCAATACGAACGTTAACATACTGGCAAGTTCTTAATGTATCCAAAGGCAATCTAAGGAATATTAAGCCTGTTTTACCAGGATAGATGGGAGTATGAAGCGTATAACAACTTGTGTTACCCTCTCTTAGCCCATAAACAGAGCAATTGGATTCTGTATCTCCAACACGGACTTTGATAAAATCAGTATTTTCATATTTATAATTGCCTATATTCTTGACATAAATATACACATGCTGTGAATAAGACATGATGGCATCATCATCAAGGCCAACTTCAGCACCTATAGCCACCGGTTTAATATCATTAGTAAACCATGCATTTGCATTCAAAGGAATAAAAAATAAACTGAGGATTAAAATTGAAAGCACGATCTTTTTCATAATTTCTTGTATCCTTTCACTTAATCAAAAAACAATTGTAAAATTATTAAAATAATTATTACAATAAAATTAAAAGATAAAAATCATCTATAATCATATGTATAATTTTCCTATAAACATCACCTCCTTTTACAATTTATTGTTTTGAAGTATTGAGGTTTTTTTGAGCATCTATTCTTTTATAAGGCAATTAAAATGCCAGAAAATAAAAAAGTATTCAATCTCATTCTTTTCAATGCGTTAAGGTATGTAATAGAATTTATTAAAGATTTTTCAAATGTAAATGGGAATTGATTTTGTTAGATTTTTTCTGGCTTTTTTTGTACTAATACAATAAAAACAATACGATAATAAGACTGTTAGTTAAAGACTTACATTTATAGAAAACGAACACTTGTTATATTCGTCCACAATCACTTCAAGGCATAAGCCCCTCTACTTAAAAAGCTGAGTTGAATCAATAACCATTATAGATTATTTCAGTAAAAAAGCATAAAGCCTTCCATCGCTACTTCCGACATAGACTGTGCCGTCAGAGCCTATGGCCGGTGAGGATAATATTGAGGCGCCAGTCGTATAACTCCATTTTAGATAGTTGGTTTGAACTCCAAGATATGGACTTTGACCAGTTTGTCTTGTATCATGCCTCATGCATGGCCATGGGCTATTTGCGGGTCCTCTGCCAGTAATGGTGCTGAATTGTTCTCATCGGATTCGCTGCTTTCTCCATAGATGTTTTCAGAAGTGACTATATAATAATACGTTTCACCAATTGTGAGATTTGAATGGGTGTATGGGCTCGTAACATCTGAAATCTTTTCGCCATTATTCTTATTTTATAATAATAATGCAGCTATTTTTTCTCAAATATTATGCCTTTCATTCAATGACCCTATGTGAGGACCGGGTTGCCCTGCGCGGGAATATGGAGGGCAAGGCATCCATAAAATATGACTGTCAGGATGGATTAAGGAAGTGGCATTATGTCCATATTTTCAGCCCCTTTCTGAGCGGGGACAGATTGTATATCGCCTGTTTTGCCTATGACAAATCCATCGCAAGAAATCAGCAAAAGGGATGGCTTTATTGCCTTACTATGAAACAGGGAGACATTATATGGAAAATACCTGTCACCTCCGGCATATTGACCTCTCCCGTGGGTTTTCTCAAAAACAATCGATTACATATCATTATCGCGGCCCGCAAGGGCCTGGTTCAATGTCTTGATGTTTCAGATTGGGTCTCTAAACATGTATGGAGTTTTCAGATGACTCATGAGGTCTTCGGATCACCGGTAATTACAGACGGGACTACGCCCCCCCTTATGTTTTTAGGCTCAAAATACGGAAATCTCATAGCCATCGATGCCTGGGAGGGAAAAGAGGTGTGGCAGAAAATGGCGGGAAACTGGATAGACAATACTGCTATTTGCCAGAATGGTTGAGATCCAGTCAGGGGATGGATCAGCTCCGGCAAACCCAGCCGGGACTTTTCCCAGAATCATTTCTAATGACTACTTTGTCTCCAGATCTTCTGCAAATTGGATTCCCTTTGGATCTACAAGAGGCTTGGAAACTTACTTGGGAAAAACCAACGTGGGATCAAGGGCTGTATGAGGGAATGGATATTATGCAATCCATACAATCTGTAACATCGAAATATAGCCGGTCGATTTATGAACAACCTGATCTTTTCGTTCTTCCGGGAAGATCTCGTAACTTGCTTTTTGATTTTGCATATCAAATAACCCCACAAAATCGAGTACCAGGACTGGACATTTTGCCTCCTTCTCAAACACCCATGACACCCAGACAAGATTATCCTTTGCCAAATTATTGGGCCACCTTTTCAACAACACCAGGATATCCTGTACCGGATGTTTGGCAAACCTTTGGGAGTAATATAACTTGGGGGACTTCTGCCTACAGCTTCGGCGCTCTGTTTGTAGCCGGTTTTACGGCAGGCTCAACACTATAGTAACAAACAGGCCTATGATTTTGGCTTTACTAAAACTGTACTGGAACCATTATTCTTTATACTAAGTGGTTAAAATGAATGATGCATGCTGTAACATAAGGCTTTTGGTCAAAAATGGAAACGATGCTGGTTTCTGGTCCCTGAAAGCAACTAAATTAAGGAATATTCTTTATTTATTTTTGCCTGGAATCTAGTATCTAACAACCAGCATCGTGAAAACTCTGCTCAAAAAATAACCCTTAACCTGATCAGTTTGAAGTGGAACCTTATTAGTAAGAAATCCTGCTCTCTTTGCAAAGCCGGAGGAGTTGAATATCCCAATGGTAATCCAGGGCTAATGAGCAACTGAAAGGTTCCATAACTATACCACCTTGTCGCTCCAAAATCAACCAGTTTCTCTTGGCTTATGGGGGCTTTAATAATATATTGAGCTAGGTTTTCTTTTTCTTTGTCATCATCAGCTTTGATCTCCACTCGTCATTTGGAGGACTTTTTTTATGAAAACCCATTAACAAGATGTTTTTCATTATAATCAAAAATAATCAAGGAGATTTTGATGGATAGAGATGAAATTATCCAATTTCTGAAAAAATTTAAAGGAAAAAACAAAAATAAATATCATATTAAAAGCATTGGGATATTTGGATCCGCTGCAAAAAATAAGGCTAATGATAATAGTGATATCGATATTGTTGATAAACCAACAAAACAGGATTTATTTGAACTTATTGGAATCAAACAGGATTTAGAAGAAATATTTCATCGCCGGGTTGATATAATAAGCTATAGGGAAAAAATAAATTCGTTTTTAAAAAAATGTATTGATAAGGATGCAGTATATGTATGATAAGGAACTTGCCAGGGAAATATTGAATCAGGTTAATCATGCAACAAAACTAATTTTAAATCGGTTTGAATCTGTTAAAAATGTTATTGATTTCACAAATAGTCCGGCTGGCATGGAAAAAGTTAGATTCTATTTGCATGCAACTCATTCCTCTGTTTCTTTCTATCTTGATGTGATATTTGATTTCAATTGGTAAAATGTCAAAAACTTCGTTTAAAATGAGGTCCACTTCAGCGCCATTACGTGTTCTGTAATAGAAGTAATCCCAACCGGTTTTTTTCTATGTAATGTCACACGGGAGATTTCGCCGGGACTCCATAGGCGCATTCGCGGTCCCCATGTGCCTGTCCCGCGGCAGACGATTACAGCCATGCCGTTCACGTCATACATACCTTCGAGTAATGGGTATTCACGTCTTACAAAATAGTCAAAAGGCCAGATCTGACCTCCGTGTGTATGGCCACAAAGCATAAGTCCCACACCTGCTTTTGCCGCCCTGTCGGCCCCCCATGGAGTGTGTGAAAGGAGAATTGTTGTGCCAGGGGGCCGGTCAGCAAGGGCTTTTGATATTAAATCGTTATACTCGCCAGAGCGCCGGCTGGAAGTTCTAAGATCATCGACACCAGCCAAAATAAGACCGGTCTTGAGTTCAGTCCAACGGTTACGAAGGACAGGGATACCAGACTTTTCGAAAAGGGATGCGGTATTATCATTATGATGATAAAACTCGTGGTTACCATAAACGGCCCATACTTCAAGCAGTGCGGAGAGCTGTTTCATGATGGGAAACAAGTTTTCCCGGGAGTCACCGTGTCCTTCAAAAATATCACCCAGCAGGACCACGAGGTCAGGCTTCTGTTCCAGGACCTGTGCGACGCGGGCCTTCAACCAGGACTCGCCGAGCAGCGAACCCAGATGCAGATCGGACATGGCAATTATTACCGTGTTTTCCATCTCGATTGGAAGACCGGAAAGGTACACGTCATAGTTTTCTATAACCGGCGGACGCAATCCCTGAATGAGCCCTATGATAGAAAGCACAACACCGGTTAAGATCGCCAGTCCTCTCAGCCTTGGCGCCAGGCGGCTCAGGATCGAGCCAAACACAGTCACTAAATCCACTGCAAGAAGACAGATGAAGATGAGGAATAGTCCGGCCATCCAGTTCATACCGATTAACTCTAATGCCACCGCCAGTGTTCCTGTACCTCCGTGACCAAAGGTGCGGCCCAGGTAAAAGACTAACCAGAAGAAAAGGCCTGCCAGGAAAATGATCTTTTTGGGAACATGGGATTTCACAACCGGCACGGAGGCTGCACGCAAGAATACATAGATGTGCATGACCGTAACGATAGAAATAAGAATGGTTCCAAACATGCGACCTCCTTGGTCGCATATAACTATAACATATTAGGAGATTTTTTTGCTAAAGCTAAAATTGTTTAAAATGATTATTGAGTTGATTCAAGACATAAGTCCATCTTTTTGAGAGAAAAGAGTAAACCAATAACAATTCATTTTAAAATTGAGACCCGCTGTTAAAAACGGGTTCGTAATTACCAGTGCCCTTGATCTTGATTGTCACTGTAAAGGTATCGTTGGGATTATCACTGCCATGATAATGAAAAACAAGTTGTGTCGCATATTGAGATTCTTTTAATGACCTGTAAGTATTTTCCTGAACGAGGTTTCCATCCTCATCTTTACTGATTCCTATTTCCATAGGCTCATAACCATATTGATAAACCGCCTGCCGAACATAATTCGTTCCCCACATGCCTTCATGCTCCCAACCTGCAACCTGAGGAAAATCGACTCCTTCTATATTGTCATACATAGGAAGAACAATCCTGAACATTTCCCCTGGCTTAAATGTAAAGGTTTCCCCGTCATCCTCTATGGTGATTATCTTTATCTGGGAAGTACCTTCTTTAGTAATCGCCTTTCCAGTGCCGGCCTGCACCAACATAGCAGAGTCGGCGAAAAGATGTAGACTCCACTCTCCTCCGTTAAGATCTGTCACTCCGACCCATGCACCAGGCCTTAAGTACGAGGAGACAGGAATCCATCCTGGGGCATAATAGGCTCCCATAGAAGGATTATAGGTTATTGCAGAAAAACTGGGAATGCCAGGGACTACATCAGAAGAGGTTGCATAATTTCTGTAACTGTTCCAGTTATATAATGGATCTCTATTAAACAATCCGGATGTTGAGTTGCCTGGGATATAGAACTGGCCATTCTGGCCATAAATAGGTTCCGAATTTAATAAGAGTTGTGAGGATGATCTGGATGAGAAGCGCTGTTGTTGGGACCATGGCTGGAGAACGGAATTAAACGATCCGGAATATCCGGGAACATAAGATTGGAATCCCCATTGTTGCCCATATTGGCTAATAGGATTAAATAATGAAGAATATCCGGGTGTATATTGTTGAAATCCCCAAGGTTGATTATATTGACCATAAAAATTGGGAAGCTGCCAGGGGAGTGGGAATCCTTGGGCAAGAATTATTGAACTGTTAAATATTAAAAAAACACTTATTATTGCAGCAATTGCCAATTTTTTCATGCTTTCTTCCCTCTGGTAATTGTTAGAAATAAAAAATGTTAAAGCCTTTTAATCCATATTATAAATAGCCTCCTTTTTATAAGTTTGTTGTAAAATATTTTGTTGTATAATATATAAAAGACGAATTTAATTTTTTAAGGTTACGGTAATCGATCTGATAATCATGATGAGAATACATTCATATAATAATCTGAGTATACTGCTCTGATCTTTATTTTTTTATATATATTTTTTTGTTTTCAACCTTTGTTTGATAAGTCTTAAGGTCGTGAGCCGACCTGATAACATTAAGCGCCTGGATACCCGGAGGAAAATGTGCCCATTTAATAACTCTGCCGGTTTTAATATCGAATTGTGCCTTATGTATCCAGCATTGAATAATGGTTCCGTTTATTATCTTCCCTTTTGCAAGTGACGCAAGCATATGGGGGCAGCGGCTCTGAGTGGCATAAAAACCATCTTCAAGGTGGAAGAGGAGGATGGATTCGCCGTCGATGGTGAAGGACTTTTTTTCCCCTGCGGTGATAGCATCTTCATCACAAACATATTTGAATTCCATATTCGTCTCTCCTTTCAAGAATTTTAAGGAATAATCATAAAAGTAGCTTAAATTGCAAGGTTCGTATATAATTTTACTATTATAATATATAGGATTAAATAGCAATTAAATAGCAATATAACTTAAAAGAATCCCCTCAATGTACGATGTAATAATTATCGGATCAGGAATCGGCGGTATAAGCTGTGCAGCAAGGCTTGCCAAGAATGGGCTGAAGGTCCTTGTTCTGGAGAAAGCCGAGCACATAGGCGGCACAAGCTTTGTGTTCAACAGGGGATTGTATTCTTTCCCTATGGGGCCCCTATCCTTTGGCTATTATAAGTACATAGAGGATTTTTTTAAAGATATAGGCATTGACAGAAAAATCGAATATAAAAGAAATCACTTTCAATTAGTTTCTCCCTTTTTAAATATTATCTATTCCAGTCCCCTTGATATTCTGAAAGAAAAATTGAAGGAAATCTTTCCAAAGGAAAAAAATATCAATGTTTTTTTTACAAAGATGGAAGATATTATAGCCTCGACTCGTGATATCAATGTCTGGCACCCGGATTATCGTCTTGATAGTGATTTGGATCAAGAATCGAGACGACCCAATATGGGCATGGAAAAGAAAATTGCCCTGATTGATGAGTATTCCAGAACTCCTTCCAGGAATATGATCGATAGCTATTTTTCCGATCCGGTTTTAAAAAACCTTCTAGGTTCTCAGGGTACCACTCCCCCATTTATGTCTGTGTTGAATCTCGCATTTATGTGGAATATTGTATCCTCTGAAGGGATATGGTTTCCATCCTGCGGGATTCACGGACTAAATAATTTAGCCAAAGATGTCGTTCTTCAGTACGGAGGCTCGATAAAATTACGCTCGGAAGTAAAAGAGATTATTTTAGAGAAGGGGAGGGCGGTCGGCGTGAAAACAAAAAACAGGGATGAATATGCATCGCGATGGGTAGTTTCGAACGCTGATTATAAAAAGACCTTTCTCCATATGGTGGACTTGAATGAAGTCCCTACAGGATTTATTGAGAAGATAAAAAAGGCTCCTTACACAGGCACGGAGGTATGTGTATATCTGGGGATCGATCCCAAAAAAGTTGATTTGGGTGCCATGAAAGCCGCCCATTTTTTTTATCGTCACCGTCTTGATCCCTCAAAGTCTGACCCGGAGGATTTTGAAAATCGTGAGATAGAGATATGCCTGTGGTCTGAAAACGCGCCTGATCTCGTACCTGAGAATAAGATTGCCTTGGTATTGCGGGCCGGATTCCCATACGAGCATATTGCCCATTTTCGTACCGGAGCAAAAAAGAGGAGGGATGGATACAAGGGTTTTAAGGATAATTTAACAAACAGATTGATTGCTGTTGCTGAAAATGTCATTCCCGGTCTTTTTTCCGCTATAGATCGCATAGAGTCTGCTACCCCATTGACATATGAAGATTGGGGTGGCAGGTATCGGGGGTCAATTGCAGGATGGACATGGAGTTTTGGTTATCAGGGGGTTTTGGGAAAGAGGCTTCTTGTCCGGACACCTGTTAAAAATCTCCTAATGGTCGGGATCTATGCCTCTTCCGAACTTTTTATGGGAGGTATGTCCACAGCCGTATTCACAGCCAGATGCGTTTCGGATTGGATTATAAAAAATATGGATTAATCCATTAATGCTATATAATTCAATATGATTAGGTAAATTATAGTTCTTATGGATCTTGAACTTATAATTTATAACTGATATATTATATTTAGATATAAATAGATATAAAATTAAGTAATCTTTAAAAATCTATTAAGAAATTTTTTGGTTTATTCATATCCATAGTTTTATAGCTATTGGCATTTATCATTAATCTTTGAGCGAGATAATACTTATTATTAAACTATATTCTCTAGTTATCTAACCCGTTAACTTAAAGGGGACATAATGGGAAGAGGTTAATGATTAAAAGTATATCAATCTTTACACATTGCTGATCAAAAGACAGTTTATATTCTCCGTTTGATTTTATTAACTGATTTTCTATTGACATTTATAATATGCAGCCGAGAGCTCTTATAAGGTTATTTTTAAACCACATCTTGAAATCATTATATAATCCTAATCCTCAACCATCTACACATAATATAACCTATCGAGTATTTATTTTTATCTCAAACTAATTCATATACCAAAACCGGCTTTAATATAAATATAAACCCAAATGCTTTGAAAGTATTTGAAGCGGCAGACACCAAATAGGGTCTTCAAAAGCTGTATAACCTTGTACAACGTCTTTTAGGAAACAGGGCAATTTTGTTTTGCGAGAGGAGGTGATGTTTATAGTAGTTTAAATGGAATTGTGGAAGGGGGAGGCAATTTAACCATGAGGAAAGGAGATCAAAAAATGAAGAAACTGATGATCACCGGGTTGTTGCTGGCGACCCTGGTTATTTTGACGACAGGTATGGCTATAGCTGGAGCTATTTCGTCTGCATTAGTGGAATTCCTAAATCCTGCGGATATTGGTCAGGAATCCCTTTATAATGAATGCACAGGTGAGTGGATACATCTCGTAGGCACCTTTCAATTGGTAACCCAATTGAATATTGATGGTAGGGGAGTGGTACATATCATCTACCACGTAAACCCTCAGCAAATAGTCGCTACTAGTCCTTCGAACAACATATATCTCCCCGTAGGTGTAGGCACTACACATGCAAACTATTTTGGTATGTTCCCGATTCAAGGAACCTTTACCAATAATGTCATTTTTGTCTGTCCGGGAACAGGCATGAGTATGCGGCTTAAAATCACACAGCATACAACCATAAACGGGAACGGAGATATGACTGCGGACTTTTTAAAATTGGAGCTCGTGTGCGGGCCGGGAAGTTGATAATAAGACGACAAGGATTTGTGTTTTTTTGCCTTGCATTTTTCTTTTTGGAAATTGTTAAAAAATAGAACGTCCCCTTTTACTTTCGGAATGGGGCGGGATTTTGCAATCCCGCCCTCATGCTCTAATGCCCCATATTGTTAAGGTTAATATAAGTATGTGTGTTTTCTATCCTAAATCACAAAATTTTATTTTATAGAGAAAATTAATACATTTTTTACTGCCCTGTCCCACGTCAGGATTTTCATCTTTATGAGGTTTTAGATCCTTAGTCGGCTTATTTCTATGAAAATGATCTTTTTAAGACAAGATTGATTTGATTAATATAATCTCAAATTCTGTCTCTTTTATTCACAGCGATTCAGTAGAGAGAGGATATGGTGGAGGATAGGCCATTTCACATGAGATCATTTGTCCTTCCTTGATTCCATATATATTAAGGTACGAGAATGTTAAATCTTCAATCCAAAGCTCATGGGAACTCATCCCCCAACCTGCGAATCCCATGAATCTGTCTCCTGAAATATTAGCCTCAACTACTGCACCCCATTGCTGATATTTAACCTTATATCCATCAATATCAATATACTCAAATTCATAGTACTCTAATTCATCAGATGTCTTTAGTGGTTTAACCAATATTTCGCTGCTCACTTCACCTATTGTAATGGTCCCGGTAAAGGTTGATAGATAATACTTTCCAAATCTTTCTATAATATTGCTGCACAGATTGGCAGATGCCGGGATCGGAGGTTCCGGTGTCGGCATCATAGGAAAAACATACCCTTCTATATTCAATTCAATTTTTTGAACCGGTGACTGTGCTACTACTATTACAGTTACTATCACTAATATTATCAAAGATGCGAATAATGAAGGTAAGACCCTTCGTTTCATTTTTTACCTTCCTTTCTTCAGCCTTACATAGAATGAAGCTGACTTGATACCAACACATATTGCTAAATAGTTAAAGTTTTTTAGCAATTGTGCGATAAGATTAATATGATTTAGGATAGTTGGTTGATAACTAGAATAATCTCCCACTTGCACCTAATTAATCAATGAAATTTGATCTAATTTACAAATAGTTAGGTAATATATGCCGTATTGAAAAAGAGCAGAAGAGTTGTGCTGGTTAATATTATGGGGTATATGAACGACTGCTTTTTTAAATATATTTTTACCAGTTAGAAAGCTTTTGTCGCGTGTGATTGAAAGGTAATCACAAATTCCACATTAAAGTTTATCAATAATAAAATAATTTGTCAATTCATCTTAACAGTTCATCTTACACAGTTATGTTATCTTAACAGCTAAAAAAACGTTCCCTTTTACCTATTAAGTCTCAAATATCGAGTGGAAATCCTTTAGATGTAAAGAGAAGTATAATATAATATAACCAGAAATTTTTGACATTTCTGAATTCAATATTTTAAAAAAAATATACTTGAATTTATGAATATAATTGACAGGCCCTATAAGATATTTTATAATTTTATTATATAAATTTATTTTTATAAATCATTTACCAGTAAAAGATCATCTAATGGATAATGCAGAGCATCTATCAGTAGTGACCAGGCGTGATTTCCTCAAAACAATGGCCATGGTATCCGTCTCTGCTATGTCCATCCCTTCTTTAAACCTTTTAGCTTTCAGCCCGTTGAGAATAGGTGTTCTGTTGCCTGAGTAAAGGATTTATCCGGATTTAGGAAAAAACTGGCTCGCAGGCGCCAATCTATTTTTAAAGCAAAAGGATTATTGCGCTGCTGGGCGCCGAATTGTGCTTATTCCAGAAAGCAGTGGTTTTACAACCGGTGCTGTTTCCCATGTTGTCAAAAGGTTTATAAACAATAAAATGAAGCTGATAACCGGAATGATCAGCCCTGATGTTGCCACAGGACTGGAAAACTATCTTGCCGGGAATGGGACTTTTTTGATCATGAGCGGTCTTGGTGCGAATGCATGGAAACCAGCAATTGAAAGCCCTTATATCTATAGCCATTCTTTAAACACATGGGAGGCCGCATGGGCGACAGGAAACTGGTCAGCTAGCAACCTGGGGCATCGCGCTATAATAATCTCATCTTTTTATGAAAGCGGATTCGATTCTTTGCTCGCTTTTCGCCTGGGCTTTGAGGAATGTAAAGGGAAAATATTCGATACCATTGTAACTGACGCACCCATTGCGGGAAAAGATCTGCTTGAAAATGCCTTCCGGAAAATAAAGGAAAAACAACCTGATATGATTTATGCTTCTTATTGTGGCGATGCCGCTGAGGATTTTATCAAAGGGTATATTTCGGCCGGCCTGGCTGGAAAGGTGCCCTGAGACCCGATCTACCACAGGACCGCTTTTTCTTTTGAAAGGCCTGTCAAATGGAAATGACTCAGGACGAAGGGTTGTCACTCGCCTGGAGAATCCTGCACAGAGGGATAAGAGAATCGACCGGCTTTGTGCCAGCACAAGATCCAGATGGATTGACTTGTATCTGAACGTTTAAATAATATTGAGTATGATATTTGGAATAGATCAAAAAAAATAAGGATGCCATGCATATATTCAGACTTGCCTGGAATAGATTTTTATTAGGATTTCTGCTTTGTGCAGCCTTTCTGTCTTTTGCCTGCCGGATTTGCGCGGATGGCAAAATAACAGTAACCAAGGAAGATTCCTTTTCTGATTCGAACAATAAAGGCAAGGTTGAGGTTGGTGAAACCATCGAGTATACAATAACCATTGAGAATATCGGCAATGAAGATGCCTCCAATATAAACCTGGAGGATATCCTCGGACCAAATCTCACCCTGGTGCCCAATTCGGTGGTGGTTGCCAAGGATGACTTATATAGCTGTGTAGGCAACACTGATCTGGATGTTGATTCAGAGAACGGTATTCTATCCAATGACCTTGACCCGGACAATACTGCACTGGCCGTCACCCTTCTCAACGGTGACACAGATCTGTCCGGACCAACTACCTATGGTGGATCCGTGCAAATGACGGAAGACGGAAGCTTTGTCTATATTCCACCGGGCCCGGGGGGGGATATTGATTTCGATGGGGTCGAGATCGCCGGCCGTAATGAAATCGGCGTTCTGATAAAAGATGCCCAGGGTAAAGTCGATTACAGCCATACCTCGATACCCAATCCCAAAGGTGCCGGAGGATACGGCATTCGTCTGGAAGACTCAAGTGAAGACATTACCTTTGCGGGAACAGTTGGTTTTGGATCGATCTCGAATATGAAGATGACAGGGAAGATCCGTAATAACGATCTTGATTAAGGAGGAAGTCATGTCTGATCCATTTATTGCGGAGATCCGGATATTTGCCGGCAATTTTGCGCCTCATGGCTGGGCCTTCTGCAATGGCCAGCTTTTACCTATAGCCCAGAACACAGCGCTGTTTTCACTCATTGGAACCACTTACGGGGGTGACGGAAGGACAACGACCGGACTTCCCAACCTTCAGGGGCGGGTGCCCATGCACCCGGGAAGAGGGCCGGGATTGGCTGACAAGAGGCTAGGGCAAAAGGGAGGGGTCACAACCGTTACCCTGACAGAGGCCCAGATGCCTCAACATACCCATACACTTCAGGCTACGGAGGAGGAAGTGGACCGCAGGACCCCGAAAGAACGTTTTCTGGCCGAGGAAGAACAGGTCTATGGACCGGCAGTAAATCTGGGGAACATGGCCGATGGGGCTTTGACAGCCAATGGTGGAAGCGGGCCGCATAATAACATGCAGCCCTATCTGGTCGTAAATTTTATTATTGCACTGGTCGGGATTTACCCGATTTACATGAACATAAACGGGCAAGTTTTGGACTGTATATCCCGAAAAGATTATAAGGATGAGCCTGTTAGTCTAATAAGCGGTAAGGAGTAGTGAGAATAATGAGAAGGACCACATATCAAATCATCATAGTGATACTTACAGGATTGCTGTTGTCGGGTATTGCATATGGTGATTTTCCCGATTCCCTGAATTTGGGGGATCTTAAACCAGGTCAATGGGTAACCGTCACCTTCAAGTAACTGTAAATACCGATATTCAGCCGGATGTCACCGATATCAGCAACCAGGCAAAGGTTTTCGGGGATGATTTCACTACCGTGTATTCGGATGATCCGGATACTTCGGAAGAGAACGATCCGACAGAAACCCCGCCTGAACCCATCTTTGCTATAATGCTTGATATGCCGAAGGGCTGGAGGATGATCTCCCTGCCTTTGACACCTTATAATGCCAGATTGTCATGGTTGTTTCCTGACGCTGCAGCCTTATATGGTTATAAAAAGGGATTAGGGTATGTCATTGTGAGGCGGGAAGATGAATTATAGGTCGGAAGCGGTTATTGGTTATTATTGGACCAAAATCAAAACTGCCTGCTCACCGGCGAACCTGTCTTGTCGTATACCCTCCCGCTTTATGAGGACGGATGGGCCATGATCGGAGGATGTACGTACCCGGCTCAGGCCTTTTCAGACAACAGCAGCATTATTGTCATCTATGGTTATGTCAAAGGAATGGGATATAATCGTGTACTTCAATCTGAGATTGAACCCGGAAAAGGATACTGGATATTATTTAAAAATGTTACGGATCAGGCTGAATTTAGAGTGATTAAAAAATAAAAAAGGGGGCGGTTTTATTTTTTTAGTTAAATCCCTCATTATTTAGGTTGAAAAAATCTCAAAGCTTCGTTATACTCTCCTTAAAAAAGCACATTTATCAAAAAATCACATAAAAATATCATGTATTTAAGAAAAAAGAAAATAATATTTTCCATTTTTATTATCATTATCTTTCTTTATATCTTACTGCTTATCCCGGAAAAGGAGTTCGTTCCGCCCCCGGCTGCCGGCACAAGCCAGTTCGTATGGAATCGGGATGAATTGTGGGATTCACTCGAAGAACAATTCATACAGGCCAAGGCTTTGGAAAAGGATGAGCTTAAAACACGAATTGATATTGCATCTGCAGAACTTGAAAAACTCATTGACAGGATTGCAATTGAACCACTGGGACCGGAATCCGGAATGTTTGATGAACTGGAAGACCGGTTATTCCGGCTGGCATCCCTGGTTGGGGCGGCTAAAGATGGGCTTACTGACTATATCAGGCTTTTTTCCAGGATACGGTACGAAGTGAAGAAACAGTCACAAGCCTGGGACATGAATTCCCGGACCGCCCGTCACCGAATATATCGATTGCTTTATGGGGGGCGGGCAGCAGTTGAAGAGGTGATGTTGCAGGCTCCCCCTGAATTAGTGAAGCAACTTGTCAAGGATCATGACGAGCCCTCGGCGACTCCATACGCTTCCATATTAGGTGTAATCCTTCATAGCGGCGATATATTGGTGTCCCGGGGAGGAGCCCCTACATCCGCCCTTATTGCCCGGGGGAATGACTATCCTGGCAACTTCTCGCATGTAGCATTAGTACAGGTGGATGAAAAACTCCATTTGCCTTCTATCGTAGAAGCCCATATTGAAGAGGGTGTGGTTATAAATTCACTGGAAGATTATCTAACGGATACCAAGTTGCGGGTAATGATCCTGCGCCTCCGCTCCGACCTCCCTAATCTTAGGGGAAATCCTATGCTTCCGCACCAGGCGGCATCCTATGGGCTTGAAGAGGCCCGTTCCCGGCATATTCCCTATGATTTTGAAATGGACTTTGACGATCCTGCAAAACAATTTTGTTCGGAAGTAGCATCAGCGTCTTATAAGCAATTCGGGATTTCTCTTTGGATGGGAATTTCAAATATCTCTTCTACCGGCACTAAAGCATGGCTTGCATCCCTGGGAGTTCGACATTTTACAACCCAGGAACCGTCTGATCTTGAATATGATCCCCAATTACGGGTGGTAGCCGAATGGCGTGACCTGGAAACATTGTATATGGACCACATTGACAACGCAGTGCTGGACGCAATGCTTGAGGGGGCGGAGAAGGGTGACCGGCTTACTTATTCCTGGTATCTGCTGCCGCTGTCACGCATTATCAAGGGTTATAGTATGATTTTAAACCTGTTTGGGAGAGCCGGTCCTATACCGGAAGGTATGGGCGCTACAACTGCATTAAGGGTAAGAGATTTTTCCGAAATGCACGGTGCCATAAAAGAAAGGGTCCTTATTGCGGCAGAGAAATTTAAGGAGCGAAACGGATATATACCTCCTTACTGGGAAATGGTTAAAATGGCCCGGAATGCAAAAGAAGAAGCTGCTGTGTAGAAGATTCTTATTGATTTTCACAATCATGACCTCTTAATAAACGGCATGGAAATATAATTGGATTATAAAAGAAAAAACGACGAAAATAATAACAGAGATGCAAAATAAATTCAGGAAGGAAGAAGAATGGCAGAATTGAAGAACAGGCAAATAAATCTGGAAAATATAGATGCCTTTATCCTTGATATGGACGGAGTTGTTACAAAGACTGCCCGTGTCCATGCGGCTGTATGGAAGCAAATGTTCGATGAATATCTTCAAGAACGGGCCAGCCAAATGGACCAGGATTTTAAGCCCTTCGACATCGAAGCCGATTATCTTCCCTATGTGGATGGCAAGCCCCGTTATGACGGGGTAAAGAGTTTTCTTGAGTCACGTAATATCTCAATACCTTACGGGAATCCGTCTGATCCGCCTGAGAAGAAGACGGTGTGCGGATTGGGAAACCGTAAGAACCGGTACTTTCTGGATCATTTAAAAAAATACGGGGCCGAATCCTATTCTTCGACTGTGGATTTTATCCATAAGGCAAAGTCCGAAGGTTTTAGGTTTGCCCTGATTTCAGCCAGCAAGAATGTAAAAGAGGTATTAGAGGCGACAGATCTGCAGGATATTTTCGACGTTACGGTTAATGGAATCGATGCAGCCGAACTTGCGCTTAAAGGAAAGCCGGAGCCGGATATTTTCCTGGAAGCCGCCAGGCGGCTTGATGTAAACCCTGAGCGGGCTGTAGTGCTAGAGGATGCGCTCGCTGGAGTCGAGGCAGGCAAAGCGGGTGGTTTTGCATTGGTTATCGGAATAGACAGGGGAAACCAGAGACCGGAGCTTATGAAACATGGAGCTGATATAGTGGTCAAAGATGTTTCTGATATTCAACTTAATAAAAAGAAGATGACCGTCCGGATGCCCAGCCTTCCTTCTGCTCTTGGGAAACAGGAGGAGATATTTCAGTATCTGAAAGAGGGAGTGCCTGCTATTTTCCTCGATTATGACGGCACATTGACCCCCATTGTCCAGCATCCCAGTGACGCAATCATGCCAGAAAAGACGCGGGAAGTGATCAAATCACTTGCCGAGCACTGGATGGTAGCGATTATCAGCGGCCGGGACCTCAATGATGTAAGAAAAATGGTAGGTTTGAATAATATCGTCTATGCCGGAAGCCATGGTTTTGATATTGCGGGTCCGGGAAATACTTTACGTGGTCAGAAATTGGGGGAAGAGTTTTTACCTGCGCTCGATCAGGCGGAAGCAGAGCTTGAGACGGCAATAAAGGGCATCGGGGGAGCATTTGTCGAACGCAAACGGTTTGCCATAGCCGTTCACTTCCGGATGGCAGACGAAAAAGATATCCCAGATATTGAGAAGAAAGTAGACGATATTGCAAAGCGCCATTCTGAATTGAGGAAGTCCACGGGGAAGAAAATCTTCGAGCTTAGGCCGAATATGGACTGGGATAAGGGAAAGGCCCTGCTTTCTTTGCTCGAAAAGATGCATATCAATAGTTCCCGCGTGGTTCCTCTCTATATAGGGGATGATACAACAGACGAGGATGCCTTCCGTGCCATTGCGGATCTGGGCATAGGCATTCTGGTGAGCGAGGACAATCAGCAAACATATGCGCGGTACGTGATGGAAAATACCTCGGAGGTTGCCTCCTTTCTGGAAATGCTGCTCGATCTCGCTGAAAAAGAAGTATCCAAAGGTATCTGGACACTTACCTATGAAGGCTTCGATCCTGAAGGGGAAGGCCTGCGTGAAGCCCTATGCACACTCGGCAACGGGTACTTTGCCACCCGGGGGGCCGCGCCTGAATCCAAGGCTGACGATATTCACTATCCAGGTACTTACATTGCCGGATGCTATAACCGTCTTGAAAGCAAGGTCGCAGGAAAGACAAATGAAAATGAAAGCATAGTAAATATTCCCAATTGGCTGCCGCTTACATTCCGCATCGATGATGGAGACTGGTTTGATGTCCGGGATGTGAACATTCAGGAATACGACCAGGAACTGGATATGCGAAGAGGGGTGCTAAACAGGACAATCCGGTTTACGGACAAAAAGGGAAGGCAAACAAGGCTGTTCCAGCGCCGTTTCGCTCACATGGGTTCTCCTCACCTCGCTGGCCTGGAGACTACAATCATGCCTGAAAACTGGCATGGAACCCTTTTTGTGCGCTCCGCGCTGGAAGGAAGGGTGGAGAATAGCCAGGTAAAACGCTATCAGAAGCTCAATAATAAACACCTGAAACAGATAGGAAATGGTGTTACAGGAAATGAAGTGATCTGGCTCCAGGTAGAGACAAATCAATCCCATATCCGGATTGCCTTAGCTGCAAGGACTAGGGTTTTTCAGTGTAACCGGTTTGTGGATGTGGAACGGCATACAAACATGGAGCGAGGGTATATATCCCAGGATCTCAACATTTCCGCTAAAGAAGGGGAACCTGTACGTATTGAAAAGATCGTGGCAATATACAATTCAAGGGACCGGGCCATATCTGAAAGTGTTATAGGTGCGAGGGAAGAGGTTACCTGGGCCGCCAATTTTATAGATTTGCTTAAAAGCCATATACATAGCTGGGAACATCTATGGGAGCGCTGTCAGATAAGCGTGGAGTCAGATGGGCGGCGGATGGCTCAAATACTCAACCTGCATATTTTTCATCTTATTCAGACCGTATCCGTACACTCCATTGACCTGGATATAGGTGTGCCTCCCCGGGGGCTTCATGGGGAAGCATACAGGGGACTAATCATGTGGGATGACATGTTTATTTTTCCCTTCCTGAACCTTCGCATCCCTGACATTACCCGGGGTCTTCTTCGGTATCGTTACCGGCGACTTCCGAAAGCGCGCCGGGTGGCAAAGTTGATAGGATATGAGGGAGCGATGTTCCCATGGCAAAGCGGCAGCGACGGACGGGAGGAGGCCCAGAAACTGCATCTGAATCCCCAATCGGGTCGCTGGATACCTGACAACTCGAATCTTCAGAGACATATCAACATCGCTGTTGCATACAACGTATGGAATTATTATCAGGTGACAGGAGATATGGATTTTATGTGTTTCTATGGGGCTGAGACCATTATCGAGATTGCCCGATTCTGGGTAAGCCTGGCGCAATACAACAAATCACTGGATCGCTATGAAATACGAAAGGTCATGGGACCGGACGAATTTCATGACGGGTATCCTGATGCCGCTGAGCCGGGTATTGATAATAACGCCTACACCAATGTGATGGTTGTATGGGTGCTATGCCGGGCCATGGATGTGCTGGACATGCTGCCTTATGACCGGAAAAAGGCAATCTGGAATAAACTCGCGCTCAGGAAAGAGGAGTTGGAGCGATGGGATGAGATAAGCCATAAAATGCGCATTGTCTTCCACGATGACGGCATAATCAGTCAATTTGAACACTACAATGATCTGAAGGAATTTGATTGGGAAGGCCACAAGGAGAAATACGGAAACATACACCGGCTAGACCGGATACTGGAGGCAGAGGGAGACACTCCAAACCGATACAAGGTATCGAAACAGGCCGATGTGTTGATGCTTTTCTATCTGCTTTCTGCCGACCAATTGTTCGAATTATTCGAACGTCTGGGATATCCGTTTGAATATGAAACCATTCCCAAAAATATTGAATACTATGTCCAGCGAACCTCTCATGGTTCGACACTAAGCAGGATAGTTCATTCCTGGGTGTTGTCACGATCCAAGAGGGATATTTCATGGCACCTGTTTTGTGATGCACTGGAAAGCGATGTATCGGATATTCAGGGTGGAACCACCCATGAGGGGGTCCATCTGGGCGCTATGGCGGGCACTGTGGATTTGGTTCAAAGATGCTACACCGGTATGGAGACCCGTGGAAACGTGCTTTGGTTTAATCCTCATCTGCCTGGCAAACTTAAGAAGATAGAGTTTAATATCATCTATCGCAGGCGATTGATAAGTGTAAAAGTGACAAGCGATCTTTTGAGTATCAGCTGTCGAAAACAGGATATCGCACCTATACAGATTGGTTTCAGGGACAAAGTAACTGATCTCAAACCCGGTGATACTTTGGAATTCAAGTTGAGCGATCATAACTGACAGCAGTTGACCTTTCAAAAAAGTTATAATTAAGACAAACTGCCAAACAAATATATATTTTTTTGATCTTGTTTGGCTAACATGTTATAATATTTGAAGTTCATATTTTTTTGCACATTAAATTTTAAAAATTGAGATAAAAAATTATATCTGATATTAAGGAAGTATGAAATATTTAGTAAAAACAGGCGTTATTCTTGTAATCCACTTTTTTGTATTATCATTTTCATGTAGTTCATCTTTGGCCCAGTTTGAGGCAACAGGCTCCTTTGTAGGAAATCCGTCTTTTGAAAACAAACCGCTTCAGGTCCCGTCCTGGCAAGATCAGATAAATGCTGAGGGGGATTTGCTTATCGATAATTTTGAATATTGGGACACCCCTTATAATCATGGCTGGAAACAATCGATGCCTTCATACCCTGAATTCGGTTTTGGTATCGGATATACCTCAGTTCTGAATACCGTTCTTGACCTTCAGGAAGGAAGCAGGGTTTTGGATGTTTTTCGTCCGTCATATATTTATCTGTTGGGTACCAATTATGAAAAACACTCGATTTACTTAGAACTTTATTCACCTCAACCTGCCGGAGGTTCTTCTCCTGTGCATTATGTCGATCTGGCTGAGTTGCCCGTGCTAAGCTTTAAATTCAAGACACCCTTCAATCTAGAGCCTTGGGAAATGTTTGAATTTGATGTTTTTTGTTCAAATGCATTGGAACATGAGGTTATCATGAAGATAAAACCCCTGCAGCCCCTTCCTTCATATGAATCAACGGATTGTGATTATAATCCAACAGTGATCGAATGTAATGATAATCCATATCGACCATCTATGACGGTTCAGGTCAATATCGGCAGGAACTTTATTGATGGGACATGGCATGTGATATGGCTCAATCTGCCTGAGATGGTCAGAATCGCCGTGAATAAATGTAATAAGATAAATGAAACAAACAAAGGCGATTGGCATATAACAAAGGCTGGCAAGATTATGATCAGAGGCCGGATGTTTCGGCTGGACAATATTATTTTCAGAAAAGAGGATTATTCCAAATTTTCGAGAAATGTCCGGGTCGATGTGTTTGAGCTTGGGCCCCTTTATGCACAGATATTCGAACCATACCGCTATCTTTTAATGGCTGATTATATGGCAGACGATGAAATATCCAGTGTAAACGATTTTTTTTTTGGACCAGAATAATTTCATTTCCGATCCAAACCGAATCAGGGAGAAGTGGATTTCGGATCTTTTAAGGTTTGATCCCAATTATCATCATATCGACCTTCAGCATCCTTTGTATGATCCTGATTATACAAAGCGATGGATACCCGGAGATCCTGATTTTGGAAAACCCGATCCGGTTGCCGAGGCTTACTTAAGGAAGGGATTCTTCATTGACATCACGCTTCCCCTTTTTGCGGATAAAAATTTTAGAATCGGTGGGAACGGGGCAGTCAATCTATGCAGACATGGAAGGCTCGGCTGGAATGCCACTATAGGCGGGTTCGGCAGACACGCTATTGATGCCATTTTGGTCAAACCCTTACCCATCGATCCTTATGACGGAATGCCCACTTATATCATGAATCGACTATCAGCACTTAAATCAATCGAGATCTTTGGAAAGGCACATTTCGGGCCTGAACAGAGTTTCACCCTTGAATCCGCCCTGTGGAATTCAGGTGTAGAATTTTGGCCTCATATTGCGTATTTTGATTATACACCACAGTATTTCGAAGATATGACATTGGCGCTGGAAGTCAGAAATCAGAATAAGGTGGAAAAACTGGTTTTTCCAGTCTCCGTGGTCAATTATCCGGTTGAGAATTATCCTCCTGAAGTGCAATCCAGGATCTTCCCAAGGGTTTTTGAAGTTGGTGAGGAAACCGAATGCACTATCATATCTCTCGATCCGGACTGTTTTATCTTTTCTATAGCCCAATTTTACGACAAGATACCCGCAACAACTCATCTTCCAATGTTGCCCGGCAATAAGATCCGAACGGATCAGGACTCTCTTTTTTACCAAATGTACATCGAGGGGACTTATGGCTATCAATTCGGCCCCTGGATCGAATGCGGTGTTGACTCCCAAAGCGGTGTAGGCCGGTTGATCCCCAGATTTGAAGGTGTGCTCCGAACGGTAACCATATGTACGGACCCTTTTGGGGCTTTGGATGTTGGCAGAAGGAACATTCATTGTGTGAATCCGGGAACATGGTTCAATCACCCCCCAGTAGTTATTTTGTTGCCAAATCCAAGAGTAATAAGGGCAGGGGAGGAAATTGTCCTGAATGCCAGAGCTGAGGACCCCGACGGGGATGAGGTCTATGCCTCCTGTAATTTCGGTTCCATAGGGCAGGTGGCTAATGGGGATACAATTTGGACATTTCAAACCAATTTCCCTGGAATATATACCCTTGAAATCGTCTTTTTTGATATCCGGGGTGGATATGCATCGGTTACAACATCCATTGAGGTCGTTCCATGGTGGTCCTACTAGAAGGTAGAAAAAGAAATCTAAAGGAGTCGCCCTGAATGTTAATAAGACGACTCCTATAATTAAAATTAAATTTAGATTGGAGGCAATCCCCAAACTTCGGCCGGAGTCAAAAAGCTGCTAAAGGAAAATCCAAACAGGGAGGGCGGATATATTATTGAATACGTGGTATTAGCCGAATTAAAGTAGGGGCCAAAAATATCTATTTCTGTGGGTGGCAACGATTCAAAACCCAATGGTAGAGTAATTGGTGCGGGAGCACCTGTTAAAGGATCAGTCAAAGAAGACGGGGGCCAGGAATTAAATCCATAGTACGGGGCAAAATAGGTAAGACCGCCTCCTAAAATAGACGGGATATTGTAAAGAAGCCATGGAAATTCTCTTGCAGGGTCCCAAACCATAACAGGTTGCACCGGAAGTGTTGTATCACTGGTAAGTGAAGTAAGCAGAGGAGTACTAACACCAGTGATTGGATTGACTGGTGACAAAGCCGGAGACCAAAGTGGCCACAGGAGGTTATACGGTGGTATCGCTCCCCAGTATTGGGCATGAGATGACGGAATGCAAATTAAAAATATTGCTGACAGGGTGATAAGACAAAAGATAAACAACTTTGGTTTATTTTTTCCCAACAACATTACATTCACTCCTTCTTATTCTTTAAAATCACAATTAAAAGAGTAAAATTATAAATTTGTGCAATCACATCCCCCTTTCTTTTCATCTTGCTAATTTTCGATATAAATCTCTAATTAAGCAAAGCTGATACCTGGGGTAAAAAGAGTCTTATTTTAGGAAATAGCTTATTATTAAAAGAAATTTTGGATATAGCATTATAGTGAAAGGAATAAAATATATACATTCACAATACAAAATATACAACAAATAAGCAATACAAAAAAATATTCACCCTTTCTTGTGATGCTATATTGTCAATGATTTTGGTAAACATAAATTTGAGGGATACAGGTGAGTTATTTCTTATAAATCAGAGAGTTTTTAATCTTTTTTATTCTTTTGAACATAATATGGGCGCTATTATGAAATACAACGATAGTATAGTCATATGGGAAAACTAAATTTTGCCACAATTGATTAACGATCTTTTTGTTCTTAATATGATAATCCAATTCAAAAAACCGCTTTTTTCTTAATATTGCCAGAATATATATAGGCTCTTCCGTATCCTCAATGATCTGATTTTGAACCAGATAAGCCTTGTCTATTCCCTTCACCCCGCTGATTTGTTTAACAATATTTTCAATATCTTCAGAAGAAAGATTGTGATGTTTTACGGATTTTTTTTTGCCCTGCATTATTCTCTTCCAGAAACGGTTAACACTCTCTCTATGCATTTGATTTAGCTTATCCATATATTTATGGAAATCATTTTCTCTCCCTTGTTTAGCATAAAAAGAAAAAATGCTTGAAACAATATCCTGGAAATATTGAGGATTCCTTTTAATTACATTTTCAAGATAGTCGATGCCACTTTTGTCGCCTTTATTCAGAAGGATTTTTCCCATTGTTAAATTTGCGCGTATATGATTTGGATTGTTTATAAGAAAATTATTTAAAAGCGGTTCTCCTTCCTGATTGCCCTTTATAAATAGCGTAAGGGTAGCCAGTTCCCAATCCTCTTTATGATTGAGGTTTTGATACTTTTGTTTTTCCTCAAGTCTTTTTAAGGAGTCCAGCGTCTCTTGATATTTTCTACAATTGTTTTCCCATATTTTAGAATTTTTTACATACCATGATTTATCAAGCTTTGAAAGCAAGTAAATATATTTCTCTCCTAATAAAGATACGGCTGTATTCTCATAATTCCTTTCCATATATGTATTTAAAATAAAATCACCTACTTGCTTCCTGGGGAGACCTAAAGCAAGAAGTCGGTCAGTCAGTGAGGGATGGGAATCGTTTGTTAATGTTTTTAACTTTAGATTTAGATCAATAGCCTTTAAAACGGATTCTGTAGGACAAGCTTTTGAAATTTGTTGAATTGTTAGACTTATGGCGTTCTGGGGAGCAGGTGTATTCTCTTTTATTTGCTGAAATATTTTGGGCCAGATTTCATGATAAAGTATATGTCGGTTAATCGAGATATTGACTAAACTCCGGGCTGCAATTTGAGGACTTGTCGCTTCTCCGGAACATCGATCCGCTTCATATTCATTGGCGCGCCTTAATACAAAGGTATAAGCGCTGAAATAAGGGAAAAAACGATAGAGAAACCAACGGAAAAGTAACATGGTTCTATTCTGTGCATTGAAATGCTCTGTTAGCGCAAACCACGTTGAATGTAAACGATAAATCCAGCCTGAAAATTTTCCGTGATTTTTGGAGAGATGTCCAAACTCATGGGCCAGACAGGCTCTGAACTGATCCAAAGAAAGAACAGCCATTAATGGCAGTCCAATCCTGAGATAGTTTCTATTAAAACCAATCATTCCGAAACTGGGGAGTTGCTGAATATCGGCGTTTAATTCATCGGAGATAAAAATTTCTTCAACTGGCGGGAAGTTAAATTTTTGTTGAAGCTGACTGATAAAATTGTTTAGGGAGGGTACCTCATTAATTGAAATTTGAATCCCCTCCGGTTTTTTAATCCTGATAAATAGTGGTTTAAGTATGGTTGATAAAATGATGCATATTGGGAAAAGAAATATAATCAGATAGCAAATCATAACCGTATCAGTTGCCTTGATCCATACACTATAAACAATTGATGATAATAAAATAATAAGGATTAAAATAAGCATAATAGAAATAAAAAATATATAAAAAAAGCCAAAGATTGTTAAAAATAACACGCGAAATTTATAAGATTTTGGCTTCTTTTGTGAGAAAGATTCCAGCCTTCTAACGAGTTTTTCAAATTCCTGGTTAGTCATCTTTTGATATACCTTTATTCTTGTCAGACATATTTATTAAATTATATTTATTACAATGTTCTATGGCAAACTGTTGTAACTGATAAGAAAACATGTGGTTTTTGAGCAATTAGTAAAAAATACAAATTTAAATTGAAAATTTAAGGAATACATTATTTTGCATTTTGCAATTTGCAATTTGCAATTTGCAATTTTTCTCAAGGTCCTGACGGGATTTTGAGAAGTTACAAATTTTTTAAACCCCATAACAGTTTCTTGAGAATTGAAAAATCCCTAAAAACTTTTTACAATCCTAATAAAGGATTGAATCCTAATTAAGGTTTTGATAAAGCATGATAAATATATTAGGATAAAGAATTTCATAAACCTTTTCCGAAGGGAGGAAATATATGTCAATGTGGGCTTGGATTGGAATCGGAGTAGCGGGTTTGGTTTTTATTGTTGCCATGGCAATCGGATTTCCTCTTGCTTATAGATATTGGCACGGACGACGCAGATGATCGAACCTGCACATAAATCTTAAGTCATAAATTTAAATTCTGATTATTTTCACTACTCCTGTAATTTCCCATCACCAACGAATCATCCCCATTTTCAACTTGTAATAAGTTTTTGTTAAATATTTGTTTTGACAAAAGTGGAGATTCTGGGTATATTTTTATTCAGATAAAGCAAATTTATAGTATATTTAGAAATCGGAAAAATGGTTGAGATATCATGTTGATAGATGTTATATAGATATATATAAGAGTTCATAAGAGTTCTGTCCCATACTTAGTAACATCTTTTGTCGTCTTCAATCAATGTTCTTTATATGTCTGAAAAACTTATAAGGAGACCCGCCATGGAGAATGAGTCCTTTTCTAGGATTGCCCTTTCTTATGTAATTACTCTTTCATTAATACTAGCCGTTGGTTTATTGTACTTACCTTCCCTGGCAAAGGCTAAAACTGATTTTGACCATGTGTATATGCTTCCGGGCGAGCCTGATAATTATGAAGAGGTCGGGCAGATCCTGGCGCACGGGGATTTCTTTGGTAACGGGTACCAGGACCTTGTCATCAGTGTGCCCCATGCCAACACAACCCTTCCCGGGGGTGGCGAGGTATATGTTATTTACGGATATATGGGGCCCCAGGGTCTGGTAAATATGAAAACAATTAATCACATTACCGGGGCTCTCTATGGCAGGGTTGAGACCTTTACTGTGTCCGGAGGACAGACAACTCTCCACAAGGGGGCCCATTTCGGGGTGGCTGTTGCCGTGGGAGACTTTGATAATAACGGCTATGATGATCTGGCCATAGGTATTGCCGGGGCCGTGGAAAGTCAGAAGGGGCAGGTGGCGGTTATCTATTCCG
This sequence comes from bacterium, assembly GCA_049472335.1. Classification (GTDB taxonomy): domain Bacteria; phylum SZUA-182; class SZUA-182; order DTGQ01; family JAFGSM01; genus JBLIRM01. The sequence continues at coordinate 32,651 of JBLIRO010000008.1, forward strand.
ATCTGGGAGCCCCTTTGAATACGAGCGATGAGTCCAGGGTCTGGGTCTTTGATGAATCGGATATAGGCGGGGACGCGGAGATCGGGGATCAGTTTGGATCATCCCTGGCTGTCGGTGATTTTAATGGTGACGGCTATGATGATCTGGCCATCGGCATCCCTGATGAAGATGTCGGCGATACCGTGGACGCCGGGGCCGTATGGGTAATCTACGGAACTTCCGGCGGATTAACGGCGGAGGACGCAACCCACTTATTCCAGGGATATAATTCGATTCCAGATACGAGTGAGGCTGAGGACCAATTTGGCTGGTCATTAACAGCCGGAGATTTCGATGGCGATGATTTTGATGATCTTGCTGTATCTGCGCCATATGAGGATCATAGCAGCAAAACCGATCCAGGATCTGTCTGGATATTCTTTGGAACCACGAAGGGTTTTATAATGTTCAGCACGCATGCCTTTATGCTGGATCAGGATGACCTCAATGGCGATGATGACGGAGCCTCGAATAATGAAAAATTTGGCTGGGCCATGGCTACAGGAGATATCAACGGGGATGGATATGATGAACTGGTCGTCGGTGTCCCCTATGAGGATACGGGAGGTAAGAACAGCGTCGGTGAGGTTGATATCTTTTATGGAGGCAGTGAGGGAATTGATTCAATGACCGGTTTCAATCAGGTTATTGATCAGGATACCGGTTCAATGGGCGGGGCTGTGGAGGAAGAGGACTGGTTTGGCTATTCCGTTGATGTGGGCAAGGTGAACGATGATAACTATGCGGACGTGGCCATTGGTGTTCCATACGAGACCTACAACGGGGTATTCAGGGCAGGGATAGCCCATCTTCTTTTTGGTACAGCTCTTGGATTGAATACCAATTCCAATACGCATCGGGAGGAGCAGGCCCCGGTGGGAAACGCTGAAGAGGAGGACAGGTGGGGTAGGGCGGTTCTTCTGGCAGATACCAATGGCGACGGGTATGATGACCTGTTCATCGGGGTGCCGGGAGAGGATTACGGTTCTTCTGTCTTTGATATGGGATCTGTGCACCGCCTTCCTGCAGACAGCTCTGATGATGGTGTTAATCATAAATGCACCACCGTGATTCGCAAGGTCCTTGATTATAAGATGGACTATACCAGCTTTGAGGAGATGGAGGACCTCCTGAATGACCTTGAGATTGATTCCCATGGTAGAAATGAGGATATATTCCGCTTGGATGTGATCGGACAGTCTCATGAAGGCCGTCCCATTTACGGGATCAAGATCTCCGACCACCCTTACATCGATGATGAATATGAACCGGATATACTTATAGAGACAGGGATGCATGCCCGGGAATGGCTGCCGACTGAGGCCTCGATAACCCTTATCCAGAAGCTTTATGACAGCTATTATAATCAGGATGCCTGCGATCATGCCGAGGTATACGAGCTTGTCCAGGAACATGAGATTTGGATAATACCTATGTGTAATCCTGACGGGAGGATCAAGGACCAGGACGGTGACAGCTCCGGAGATCCCGAAGTATACTACAACTGGCGGCCAAATTATCAGCCATATGTCTGTGACAGCAATGATTATATAGGGATAGACCTTAACAGGTCTTTTTCCCATGAATTTAATTACAGCGCCGCAGGTAATTGTAATTCGGGCTCCTATAACGGTGGTGAGCCCTTTTATGCCACAGAGAGCAAGGTCTTGAAGAATTTTGTAAACAATCATATGTTCGCCCTGGCCTTTTCAACCCATACATCCGCCCAGTGGATAGCCTCTCCTTCAGAGGACTGGGGAATGGGATTTCATATTGCCGAAGAGGCCACGGATATTTATTCGGTAACCCTGCCGGATGCCAATATGAGGCTTTATCTTGTAGATCCCTCTAAACCTGATCAGGATGGGGACAAGGTTGATAAAGACGGCGGGGTCGGTCAGTTTTATGGCTGGTTGTGGCAGGAATCCGATTCGGGGACGGATGATACCTCAAGAAGGACAATCCAGACCATCTTCTGCGAGCTTCCCTTTATGTTAAGATATGATGATATGGGGACCTGGGTTGATGAGGTGAACAGGGCCACCTATGGATGCGAGTCGGACGATGAAGTCGGGCAATATGACTGTGAAGATAACTCCAACAGCTTTCACCCCTCTTCCGGAAAGCTGGTTGATTGGGTAATTCATAGATATGTTGCCATGGCCAGGTATCTTATAAGACAATCCGAATGGCCGTTCGGGCCGCGGAATCATTTGGACCAAAGCCGCTCCGCTGTGAGCCCGAATACTGATCTGGCCTTGATAGGGGCCAAGATATCCGACACCGGTTCCGGCCTTGAAGGCTGTTTTATAACCCCTGACAATAAAAAGGGGCGGGACTTTCTCTATCCAGGTATACGAAGGATTACATGGAATATTCAGAATAACGGGACATTGTTGCGGGATATAACTGGGACAATCAATATCTCAAATGTAACAAACGGCTCTTTCCAAATCAGCAATCAGACTCTTCAGAATGTGGGCCCCGACGAGGTTGCAGCCTTTGTCTATGATTATGATTTTGAGAACGGGAAGGAGTATATAGTAGAGGTCTCCACAAATGAAAGTAATTCCCTCAAGAATGATATCCGAAGGTTTGTGTTTACAACCTATGGAACGGTTACCCCTGGGTATAAGCTCCATATTGATCCGGTCATTGATATAGATCCGCCGGAGCAGGAAAAAGAGATCCCGATAAATCTGGATATAGTTCATGATCTTTCAAGCCTTGCCTTTGATGTCATTTTTGATCCGACAAAGGTTGAGGCTGTCTCTATTAAAAGCGACCCGGAAAGGATCACAGGCTCGGTTGTTTCCAATGCTATTAGTAATACCTATGGGAAAATAAGCATTATTATAGAGAGCAAGGATGGAGGATCAGCCTTAACCGCGGGGGAGGGAAAGATCCTTGATCTGGTCCTGAATGTAAAACCCGAGACAGCCGAAGATATGCCCCTACAGATAAAAAATATAAGGCAGGTGCACAGCACTGCCGGTGAATCCTTTTACATTTCTTCTCAGGACGGACTTCTTCATCTGCCGTGCGATCCTTCCCCTGAGGTATGCAATGGCTTGGATGATGACTGTGACGGAATGATTGATGAGGAGGGCGCCCAGGGGTGTATTGTCTATTATCCGGATGAAGACGGAGACGGCTATGGGATCGACGGGCATACACGCTGTCTTTGCGGGCCGGATACAGAGGCCAATTACACGGCAAAACAGGGAGGCGATCCTGATGATTCTGATCCTGACATTGTACCTGAGTCATGCCTTTTTTCCCTCAAGCTTCAGGCTTTGGGTATCGATCTTGGTCTCGATTTTATCAGATTTGGTAATGTAGTTATCGGTGTTGACGAGAACACTGAGATGATCCCTCCTCCACCTCCCTTTAATCCGACAGTCATTATCAATCTTGCGGATATGGCATCCACTCCATATGAATATTATCATTCAATGATTTATCAGAAAAAGGCAGGGATGATGATCTGGACATTCAATGTGGTTATACCTGAAGATATTTATGATGCTCATGGAGGGGCAAGCTATCCTTTTATCTATTGGGATGCGAATAAAATAGAAATGCCCTGCGCCCTTCAATTGAGGCGGGGTAAGGATGGTGCCGTAATGGAAAGGCCCCTGCTTATCCCTGATATGACAGTAACTCAAGAATATCAAACGACAGCAGAGGATGGGACAAACAGTTTATGGTATACCATTGTCTATCTTCCTCCTCGTTGGTTTTTCCGTGACGAGGATGAAGATGGATACGGAGATCCAATGATGGGCTTGTTCTCAACCGTCCCGTCAGAGGGGTATGTAGGAAACACAGGAGATTGTGATGATACAAATCCTCAGATCAATCCGGAGACCGTATGGTACGCGGACGAGGATAGCGATGGATACGGGAACAGCCAGGTCCGGGTGACGAGATGTCAGTCTCCGGATGGTTATATAATGAACGCGGGTGATTGTGACGACAGGGATAAAGATGTTAATCCGGGCGCGGTTGAGGTCTGTGACGGCCGGGATAATGACTGTAATGGGGAGATTGATGACGGATTACCCCTGATGACCTATTATAGAGACGCTGATAATGACGGCTATGGAGATCCGAATGCTATGATAGAGAATTGTGCTGCCCCTCTGGGGTATGTTGAAGACGGGACCGACTTTAATGATAATGATAAGAATGACATTCCAAGGATTATCGAGATGGATCTCCCATCGGGCTGGAGCATGATCTCTCTCCCCGTTGTCCCGTTAAATCCCACGGTTTCGATATTGTTCCCGGGCGCCAGGGTGATCTATGGTTATGATAAAGAAACAGGCTATGTACGGGTGACAGATAACGAAACAATGGATGCGGGTAAGGGGTACTGGATATTATTGGAAGAGGCCAAAAAATTTATCCTTACAGGTCAATCGTTCAGTGAATATTCCTTTGAAGTCAATGAAGCTGAATGGCAGATGATAGGAGGATGCACATATGATGCCTTGGCCTCTATTGAAAGTGGTGTCGGAAAAATAGTGGTTATTTACGGCTATGTCCTGGGAACAGGATATAAAAGGGTCCTGGAAGGAGAAAGTCTCAAGACCGGCAAGGGATATTGGATATCTGTCAGCGGTCCGGCATGGGTATTAATTGAAAGTATAAATAAATGATTAAACCTGTATTTCTCAATAGAGAGTGAAAAATGATACGGTTTTCCCACTCTGACAAATCATTCTCATTTTTTAGGTTTATAATAAACTATAAACAATTTTATTTATGGAGGGTATAAATAAATCATGGCAACCAAAAATCTGATAGCACAGCTTTATATACGGGTGAGGGGGTATGAGCAGCCTGATACCCGCTCGCAGATTGAAGGCTCATTAGATCCAGGAAAATATATCGTTAAGGAATACCGGCCAAATTTTCCAAACAAGGATACCGATTATGTATTGGTCTTAGCCCCGGCCTTAGGCGCGGGAGACACCTGGATATGTTCACGATGGAAGGATCATCACTATGCGCAGGTCATTGAATCAGCGCCGATGCACACCGAGCGTATGGATTTCAATAACGATGGATTCGCTGTGCCTGAAGAGGCACTCGTAACCCTGCTGCCTCAGTTTGAAGATTTTACCTATGATCTGGATGAGGCCCGCTATCCCTATCAGCTCCCAGGAGTCCGTTTGCCTCAAGCCCCTCCTAAATACAATAATTGTTGTACGTTTGTGGAGGCATTGCTCGTAAGGGCATGGGCAAATGTGCACCCAGGTTTCCAATGGAGCCCTGCCAGACATGCTCAAATGATGATTTTTTCCAGTGATGACTATTATTCACCCGTCACCGCGGTGGTAGAGTCAGAGATGGGCGTAAGCGTAGCGAACCCTGATGCCCAGCCTCATCCATGGACGGTGATTCAAGGCTGGCGCAGGCAGTGGCGTGACGGTCACACATTTATTATAGTCGATCACCATGAGCCAACAGATCGTGTTTTAACACTGGAGTCAAATAGCGCCTATAAGCTCAATGGCGTCGGGTTTCGCAACATAGGTAATCTCAGGGATATCAACGGAAGGCCACCCGATAACTGGTGGGAGCAAGACGATCTGTGGACATGGCAAAGAATTATTGCTACATATCAGTACTACCGGCAGGCCTGGCTGAAAGTAAAAAACCGCAATTGGAGCGGCCTGGCGTAAGGAAATTCAATGAAGGTTAAGAGATCCATTATATTACTATTTATATTTATTCCCCTTTTTGCATTTTACAGCTTCCAATCGGGGATTGTTTCCACCTCTGAAGCAATAGCCGCAATAATCAAAGTTCCTCAGGATCAGAGGACTATTCAGGCTGCGATTGATGCTGCTGCTGATAATGATACGGTTATGGTCATGGAGGGAAGATATACAGGCAGGGGAAATATAAATCTGAATTTCAGGGGCAAAGCCATAACCGTCCGCAGCCGCAATCCGGAAGATAATGCCTGTGTCCGCGCAACCATTATCGATACAGAGGGAAGGGGAGTTATTGTTCGCTTTATTAAAGATGAAGGTAATAAAAGTGTGTTTGAGGGTTTTACCCTTGTTTCAGTGTACAATTCTCTTCCCGGTCGAGGTGTTCCTGGGTATTTTGAATTTTCTGCTCAGGCCCGCCCTACTACAAGGAGGCTTCGCCTGGTAGACGGGCCATCAGATGATTCAGAGACCTCCGAATCCACCTCTCAGGCTGAATCATATCCAACCGTCCGTAAATCAGCAGCGGAGACTGAACACCTTTCTTCAGACCTTATTAGAAAAAGGGATGTAGGTAAGGATAATATCAGTGATCTTGAAAGGACTTTCCCCTGGACATTTGCACGATTGTGGGATGGAAGAAATCCCTTTCATCAACCGGCCCCTGCAACCTGTTATTATGGAAGCGGTGATGTTGATGGAGATGGAGAGCTGACGTCCCTGGATGTCTCAGTTGCTCAACAGATGGCCGGCGGCCAGACAGAGCCATGTCTCATGGCGGATGTAGACGGAAATGGCCTGGTTAACAATACAGATGTGTCTCTTATCAATGGGGCCGTACATGGTGAAAACCTCCCTGGCTGGTGGGATCATTTGACAATGAGAGAGCAGCGCAATGCCTGGGTGGATAAGGTATTGGCAATTGATCAGACAGACAAGCACCCCTATCGATACTGGTTCCAGTGCGGTAGTTTTGCCGAGCAGCTTTATATACACGGGGCCTTTAAGCGAACCGATCTTTTTTCTACCTATTATGGCGAGGGCCGGACAATCTTTAATATACCCTTATACAGGGTGGACGTTACAGGAGAGTCATACGGCCACGGAATAAACGCTATCCTGGTAGGGGATGATCCCCTGAGTTTCAATGACTGGCGGTTTGTCGAACCCCAGACCGACAATGATATTTATCCAGGATCATGGAATATGCCTTATAATACAAAGATTAATCTGTGCACATTCAACACATATGGCTATGGATTTTTAAACATGGTGATAGGATTTTATGTGGATGAAAACGGCGGGAGATTAAGAACCTACAGACCAGACATGATTATCGAGCGGCCTTTGCCGTTGCAGAGGGAAGCCGATAATCGACCGGATCTCTGGAATCCCCTGATTGTTCCCTATGGAGAGGGTATGATCATTTTTGAAAGGATTCTGGAAGGATTGTCTCCTGTAACAAGTCTCCATATATCAGACCTGCCCTTTTCCGATCCACCCTCTGCTATCCCCCTGCTGAAGATATCCCAGTACAACCGCTTACTGGATATTACCAAAGGTCCTGACGGGACAGTCCATCTTCTCTGGAAGGGCAAAGATGAATATATACCGGGGGTATTTTACGGGAAACTCAATCCTGTGGAAAAAAGAGTGATCCCTGTAACCCGGGTAAGCTCCGGAACACGTAAGGTATGCATGGGCCGCCTTGTTGTTGCTGACAATGGAGAGGTTCATGTATTCTGGCTTGAAAACAAAGATAATACCACTCATATACATGAAAGCGGAATCTATTGGTCCCGAAAGACAGAAAGCGGCTGGGAGGCCGAGCAGAATCTAACCCCTGAGATAAGCAGGATATTTGCCTGGGAAGATATTGAGAAACGCAACATTCTCCATTATTTTTTTGATGCGGTTTCAGAAGGGAACACCGTAATCCTTGCCTGGGCTGAAAGGGTTCTAACCCCACAAGGGGGATTGACCGATGAGGCAAATCTCTTTACTATTTGCTATGACGGGGGATGGAGCTCTCCTCTTCTTATAGAGAAGAGCACGGTTCGGGGAGTGGATCTTGTCTCCGATTCCTCAGGCACCCTGTATCTGACTTACTGGCTGGATGACTTGCAATACTCTGTGAGTGATGAGCCGGAAGGAAGGGGTACTTTACAGTACAGGATATCTTCTGATGGACTGGCCTGGTCTGAGCCGCAGATACTCGATAGCAGCGGGGAAGCCTCATCTCCACGGATGGGTGCGGGAGAGGAAGGTGTCATGTACTGTATCTGGGAAAAAAATATAGATAATAACATTGTTCCTGTGGTGAAAAAATACACAAATGGTCTCTGGTCCTCAATGTATATACTCGATTATTCACCCGGCTTTGAGGCCTGGTACCCGAACGTTGCCCTCCTTTCTGACAACCACCCGGTATTTACATGGTCTCAGCATTCTCCGGACCGTGTAACAATAAGGACCCTGGAGTCAACCGTTTTTGCTGTATTTATAGCTGATAAAACATCTGGCAATGCTCCCATGACCGTGACCTTTTCTGATTATTCCGGTTTTGACATAACCTCCAGGAACTGGGATTTTGGGGATGGGGAAGCAAGCACAGAGGAGAATCCTGTACACCAATATACTATCCCCGGTGTCTATAGCGTTTCACTGACCGTAGCCAATAATGTCAGCTCGGATACAAAGACCATCCGGGATTACATTACAGTGAAAGAAACGTCCTTTATCCAGTCTGCTATTGATAATGCCGAGGATGGGGAGGTCATAGTTCTGCCTGAAGGAGTCTATTATGAGACTATCAATTTCATGGGCAAGGCCATCACTCTACGAAGCACCAACCCGAATGATCCGGAAGTGGTAGCGTCTACCATTATAGACGGATATGAAAGCGGCAGTGTTGTTACCTTTAATAAATCTGAAGGAGCCGCCAGTGTCCTTAACGGCATTACCATACAAAACGGAAAGGCACGGGGAGGAAGAGAGCATGGCGGCGGAATATATTGTTTCCAATCCTCACCGACTATTACCAACTGTATCATTACCGGAAACTCCGCGCTCAATAAAAATTCTGTCTTTGGATACGGCATCGGAGGGGGGATATACTGTGGCTTATATTCTTCTCCGACTATCAGCCGCTGTAGCATCACTGGAAACCGCGCTACTGATACAGGAGGGATCTATTGTGATTATTATTCATCAGTATCAATTACGGATTGCCTTATTTCGGACAACTATGCCTCTAACAGTGGCGGGGGAGGGACTTTATTAAGTTCCTCATTGTCTGTCAAAAACTGTATTATTCGCAACAATATATCCGAGGATGGCGGTGGTCTGTATTGCCGGAATTCTCCCCACATTACCAATTGCCTTATTTATGGGAATCATGCCTCTTCAAGCGGCGGGATTCATATAAAGTCAAATTCCACTCCCCTGATAATGAACTGTACCATTACAGGAAATTCCTCAGCTACAGACGGCGGGGGAATGTTTTTCCCTTATCCGGCGCCCTACCCGGTATTCACCAATTGTATAATCTGGGGAAATTTGCCTGATGAAATAAATGGCAAAATAGCAATTACTTATTCCGATATCCGGGGAGGTTTTGAAGGGGAGGGCAATATCAGCGCAGATCCCCTGTTTGTTGATCCCCTTACAGGAAATTATGCCCTTCAACCTGATTCACCCTGTATTGATTCGGGAACGGATCAGAATGCCCCGGATGATGATATACAAGACTTTCCCAGACCTTCAGGAAATGGATATGATATGGGGGCGTACGAATATGATTCAAGTCCATTTTTTTATAATCTAAAGCTAGATCCGGGTTGGAGTATGATCTCTCTGCCTGTGATACCGAATGATGCCACAATAGGGATACTCTTCCCGGAAGCAGAGGCAGTATACAGATATAGAGATGAATATATATCCATGAGTGCCGATGAGGCGCTTCAGAAAGGTGAGGGGTATTGGATCTTTGTCCCGGCGGCATGTGATTGTTCTATCCCCGGTACTCCATTTTATATGTATTCAATTGAGAATGTTCAACCCGGATGGTCAATGATCGGCTCATGCACCAGCCTGTCTAATGTGTCCGCAGCCGATGGGACCATTAACGCGGTATTCGGATTTGATAAAGGATACTCATTCATCGGTAAAGGTAATGACATAGGGCCATTATTTCCCGGAGAGGGATATTGGATAAATCTGTCCGGGAAGTCAAATATTACAGTTCAAAGCGGGCAATAAGCAAATCAACGGAAAGTAATGCTGGAATAATTAAAGAGGTTGCCCATTAAATTAAGTATTGTCACCCATTAAGCAGTATGTATTTACCGTTCCCAAAATTATTCGCCCTTATTTTAAGTCTTTTAGGAGAGATCTGCCTTCCCATCCTCTGCATTTGATCAATACACAAAAGATGGCGCTTCTGCTCAGAGAGAAGGTCTTTAATGTGCTTATTCATAAAACTATCTTAAAATTTCAGATCAAATTTTAATGGGTTTTATAAAACCTTGTATAATTGGTACGCTGTTTGTTAATAGAAAATAATAGTATATAATATAAGAGTAGCAATTATCATAATTAGAATTGCTTATACCAAGGATGCCATTTTTCAAGAAATAGGATAAATTATGGATATTGTAAAATAAGTTAATGTGATATTGGGTTAATAATAATAAAAATAAATCCTAAACAGGGAGAGCATATTATGCAAAAATTATTGAAAATCCTTTGGACTCTCCTATTGATTTTATTTTTACTTCCTCATCCAAGTACAGCAAAAGAAAAAAAAACAACCTCAAGAAGAGAATCACCTTCAAAAAACGATATAACTCCCCAGGCTAATAAAGCACGCTCTTTTTATGATTTAGGTGTTTTTGCCTATGAGGGTGATAATTATCAAGAGGCTGAAGGCTATCTGAAAGAAGCCGTAAAGATGGATTCCAACAATCCTTTTTATAATCATTACCTGGGGAAGGTATATCTTAAACTGGAATCTTTTCAGACAGCCAAAGATTATCTCAATAGGGCCTTGAAGATAAATCCGAAAATTCCGGAGTTGAAATATGATTTGGCTTTTACAAATTATAAGATGGACAATTATCCAATAGCCGCAAATCTTTTTCTGGAAATAATCAAAGAAGATCCCACAAACATAATGGCATATTATTATGCCGGGATAAATCTGTATGAACTGAAACAGTATAAAAAGGCATTAAAGTATTTTATCCATGCGGCGCATGAGAGCTCAAGCATTAAAACAAACGGTTATTATTATATTGGGATATGTTATATGAAAACGGGAAAAATAAAAGAAGCCATTGAAAAGCTAGAATATGTTGCAAATCATGCCGCATCGGGACCCCTTAGAGAAAATGCCTTAGAATGGATTAAGGAAGCTAAAATGCAGGATGGCACATCGAAACCTTACAGTATATTTTTAAAAATAGGTTATAAATATGACGATAATATCCGATTTGAGGTCGAAGATTTGGATATCCATACGGAAGAAGATGCATATTTTTATTTTTCGGGCTGTTACAATATCTTTAACACGCAAAGCTATCGAATCGATGCAGGATACAGTCACTATCAAACATGGGGATTTGATTCTGATGAGTATGGTCTTACAGGAAGTATTTTGAATCTTTATGCAGCATACCGTTTTCCTTTATTTACTTTCAGATTCGGGTATCTTCCTTGTTACTATTGGTTGGATTCTGATAGCTACCTGATGCGCCACCAGTTGAGACCCGAGATTATAAGGAGAATTAATAGGGATCTTATTGCCAGACTCTCATTCAGTTATTATAACAACGAATATTTCCAGTATAACGAGAAGGACGGGCATACCAATGAGATCTTTTTGGATACCTATTACACCATCCTAAAGGAGAAGGGAAACATTTGCGCAGGAGCGGGTTATGCATATAATGATTCTTCCCATCCGGATTATCGTTATAATCAATTGAAAACAAAACTGGGCCTTTCCCTGAAAATTCCCTGGGAACTGAATCTTTGTGTTACAGCGTATTATTATAATAAAGGGTTTTGTCATGACAATTCCCTGCTTGGGTTTAAACGGGACGATGACAGATATTATGGTTCAATAGCATTTTCCCGAAACATCTTTTATCCATGGCTGGATGTTATTGCCGGGTTTAGTTACACAAAAAATGATTCCAATATAGACGAGTATGAATACAAAAGGCGAACTGCAAGTCTGTCTTTGGCTGCAAGTTATTAAGTATTGCGTAAGCGGCAACAGGTTTATCGCATGTTTTATTTAAGTTGCACAATAGGAGACCAATCATGAAAGCATATAGGATAAAATATATTTTTACATTACATTCCATACAGGTTCTTTTAATGATCGGATGTCTTATTGTTTGTAATGATGTGTCTTCTAAGTCTATGCCTTCCAATTATATTAATATTGAAGAGATATGCAGGGCGAGTGACGGAACACCGCTTTCTGAAGTTCTGTTGGTTAAGGGAAGTGCAGTAATTATACGTGAAAAAATATCGCATAGCTGTTGGGCCCAAAGGGATCTTTCACTTTTCGAGAAAGACATAATTTCTACCCAGGAGAACAGCCGCCTGAGATTTGGTTATGTTGACGGAAGCTTAGTGACCCTGTCAAGCATGACAGAGTTAGAGATAACCCGGAACATTTATGACCGGGCTGCTAAAGTGCGTTCATTGTTTTTCAATATGCATTCGGGAAAAGCCCGCTTTTATGTATGCAAACTTGAGGATTTTGAACTTTCAGAGGCAAAGGTGAAAACCAATACAGCCATTGTTGTGGCCATTGGTTCTGATTTTTTTATTGAAGGGACCGATAAACTCACCAGGGTAATTGCCCTAAAAGATACCCGATTGGAGATTATAAGCCTGGCTGCACCTGAGATTGAGCCGTCTGTAATTACGGACTTTGAACAAACAATAATAAATGAAGGCACCCTCCCCTCTGAACCGGAAAAGGTGCCTCAAAAAGAAATAGAACAGATACTGAAGGAATACCATCTTGAAGAAATGGATAGCGTTCCGCCGGAGGTAATAAAATGTGAAGACATTTTTTTCACAGAAGATAGACTTGTTGAGCCCGATCTTTTCCTAAAGCCTGGAAAAGAAGGATTGATTAGTGAACAAATGGAAGATCCGTGGATTAAAGATAAGGAGATCCCTTTGGAGACATCCGAGGTTGCCGATGAAGCCCTTCAAGATGAAAATGAAGTAGGAGTATATGTGCCTCAGTTTCCAAGGCATCCTTAGAGATAAGACGGTTTAGGAAGATTTGTTTGGGAAAAATTTCCAGGAAAAAATCTTCAAAGAATGTCTATTATAAAAAAAGCAATTAGTTTTTAGACAAATAAAAATTTTTAAACAAATCAAGAAATAAATAGGTTAAGATGATGAAAAGGAATATCGCAATAGTTATAGTCATTGTTTTATTGATATTCGGTGGAAGCGTATTTGAAAATCTCTATGCAGTCGGATTTGAAATAGAACCACTGGAAACACCCTTAGAAACCTCGGAGGGAGGAGATATGGCAATCTTTTGGGTATCATTGACTAATCCGCCTGACTGCCAGATAAGTTGTTTTGCGCAAGTTAATGTTTCTTCTTCAAATCCTAACGAGGGACAGATTATTTCCCCGCCATCCTATAACCTTTTTTTTGACACAAATAACACTCAACAGCAAGTAACGGTTAAAGGCATTAATGACAATTTTCCAGACGGCAACCAGGTCTATTTTATAAAACTAAGAGGTGTCGGACCCTACCAGGACCTTACCGAAGATGTTTCAATTACCAATATTGATGATGAAGGACCTTACACCCCTCCTCCAGAAGCATTCTTAGCTGGGAACCTGATCCTGGATGAAGGCCAGGAGGGAACATATTTAGCACAAGAATCATATCCTCCTAATGTGATCGTTAGTTTTCAATGGGATTGGGAATATGATGGTCTCAACTTTAAGCCTTCTCCGGATACCGATATGAACGAAACCCATATCTGGCTGGATCATGGTAACTATATTGTTGCTGTTAGGATAACCGATTTTCTGGGATATAGGGATATTGCCACCCTTGAGGTCACAGTCAACGATCTTGGTCCGTTAGCCGATTTTGGTTGGCGGCAAGGAGCTCCGGAAGAGGGGGATATAGTTAACTTCGAGGATAGCTCCACATCCTATCCGGATAATATTGATGTATACATCTGGGATTTCTCCGGTTTAGGGACAAGTAATGCAATGAATCCCGATTTTACCTTTACTAGTGATGGCAACTATACAGTGACATTAATAGTAATCGATGAAGATAACACCGAAGATACAATTTCTAAAGTTATTAACGTTGAAGACAAAGATCCGGTGCCGAATTTTAGTGCATCGCCTCTCACAGGGAAAGCCCCACTCACGATAAACTTCACGGATGAATCCTACTCCTACGATGGTATAGACACATATTCCTGGGATTTCGGAGATGGCAATACCTCCACAGGAAGCACATCACCTACTTACACCTATAGTGCTGTTGGGACTTACACTGTATCATTGACCGTTACAGAGCCTGACGGTGATATGTATACAGCAATAAAGAGTCACTACATCACTGTCAGATGTACTAATAATGATGAATGCCTAACAGGGGATTATTGCCAAAAGACGATTGGGGATTGTGATGGCCAGGGGGAATGTACAGATCGGCCGACTGCATGCTCAGGGGAATGGGATCCGGTTTGTGGATGTGATGGTGAAACCTATCCAAATGCATGCAAAGCAGCAGAAGTTGGTATAAATATTAGCTATATTGGAGAATGCAGGGATATACAGGCATTCAATCTAAATATCGATCCCAATAAGATGAAAATAATTTCATTTGTCCACTATCCAGACGATGCTAACGCTTTAAGTGTATTTGGTGATGAAGTACGGCAAAAATATTATCAATATGAAGCACTTTTTAAGATAGGCACTTATAACCCGGAAATAGGCGATTATATAGAATACGGGGGAAATCTGATCATTAAACCAGGAAGCGGTTATTGGTGCTATGCAAGATATGGTCTTAACATTTCTTTTAATGGTGTGCCTATAAACCCAGATGATAATATAAAAGTGGAGCTTCTTTTCGATTCAAATACGACGGACGGCTGGAACATGATTGCTTGCCCTCATAATACCAATTACTTATGGGACAATGTGCATGTTTCTGGATGCGATCCAAGTGATCCGAATGCAAAGACCATCTCCCAATTGGCAATTGAAAATGATTGTAATTGTATTGATAGGCGGTTGTGGAAATGGAAGAATGAAACCTATGTCTATTATGATCCCGACCCGAACAGCACATGCGGGAATGAGCCAGAAGGATATGAACGTGATTCAAATCCTTACATGAGGCCTAATGAGGGCTACTGGGTAAAGGTAAAAAAGGAGGATGTTTATCTGAGTTTCCCACCTTTGAACATGCCAAGGGTAAAGGAGTCACATCCTGATATCCTTATATCTGATGACATGACATCCCCGGAGGAAAGATCGCCGTCTGCTCCAAAAAGGCCTACTGCTGCTGCAGTTAGTGATTCACCACCGGCGCCTTTAGGTGGCTTTAGATCTGATGGAGATGGTTTTTTAGAGACAGGAAGCGGCGGCTGTTTTATTAACAATATACTTTTTGGCCTGCCAAGGCATACCCCTTAGAAACATGACAGATTCAGAATCAAAGGATGATCCAGGCACCAGTATACATTTTGGAAATGTTCGTGGAGACTTCAGTATCACTGGCGATATTGTTGCCGGGAATAAGGTCATTATTCAAAAAATCACAAAGGATAAAGCTGAGAAGATCGTTTCACCCCCTTATAAGTTTTTATCTTCATATGATATCTCAGACCGGTTTTTATTCTACGGACGTAGTGCACTAGTTGAAGAATTGGCGGGGCAGATCCCTCGCCAAAAGGTGCTTATCATTAATGGACAATCCGGTTCAGGGAAGACATCCTTGATCAGGGCCGGCTTGATCCCTCGATTAGCGGACAACGATTACTTTTACGTAACGTTCAGGGATTACAGCGACCCCGTAAAGCAATTGCGTGAGTACTTTATCCGGGATGACTCGTTCAGGCTGAATGGAGTAAGTTCGCTCTCTTTATTTAAAATCCTCTGGACTATCAGTCACAAACAAAAAAGTCGCCTTGTGGTAGTCCTGGATCAGTTTGAGAGGTTTTTCGTAAATGTGCCTCCTGGTTTGAGAAGACGTTTTATTCTGGAATTTAAGGAGTGTATGGAGAGTGATCTGAGTGCCGAAGAGATGAATTTTGTCTTTTCCATCCGGGAGGATTTCTTCGGCCAGTTACTGAGGGAATTTGAGGCCGTTCTCCCCAGTTTTTTCAATGACAGCTCCCGTTATCATCTTGAGCCTTTAAACAGAGAAGAAGCCAGGGAAGCCATTGTAACGCCGCTAAACTATATCCACAATGTCAGTTACGACCTGGAATTTGTGGATGAGATACTTTTGCCTAGTCTCATTGAGAAAATTGCCGGTGAAGAAAAGATAGAACCTCCGCACCTGCAGATTGTCTGTAATCGCCTTTATGAAGCGGCAAAGAAAAATCTAAAAGATAACAAGTTCGTTGTTATTGGCAATGAGATATACGAAGAGCTGGGGGGAACCCAGATGATTTTACAGGACTATCTGGACCATTGTGTGGAAGAGATCGTAGAGGACCGGGACCCGAAAAAATCCGATATAGTACGTTCCATGTTGAAGCTTATGGTTGAGACAACGGGCACCCGAAAATTCATTTCAATGACGGATATCAGGAATGGCTTGCCGGATGTAAAGGATTTTACACTTATAGAGATATTTATCAAGCGATTAGAGAATGTCCGTGTCATAGAGATCCGGGGAAATGGAGAGTCAACAACCTATTCTCTTTCCCATGATCTTATGGTGAAGAAAATCCAGGAATGGATTGATGAACGAGAAATGAACCGGAAGAGGGCCCAGGAGACACTGAAAAGGGGAATAGATGAATGGAAGAGCAATAAGACACTTCTTAATAAGAAACAAATACACATTATCAATAAGTGGGCAGTAAAACTGAGTGAGGAAGAAAAGAAACTGTTAAAAAAAAGTCAAAAGGCATATAAAAGACGATATCTTTGTTTCAGTGGTTTGCTCATTTTCTTATTTGTTGTGGCGTATATGCTTGTATGTGAGTATTCAAAAAGGCAAAAGATATCAAACTCTCGGAAATTAGCGGCCTTTGCCGCGCAGACACTGGAAACAGATCCAACCCTTAGCTTCCGTTTAGCCGAGGCTGCTTTGAAGATTTGGCCTACCTTAAACGCTCAAAAAGCCATTATGCCTCCACTTGAATATCCTTTGTACAATGTATTAGCGGGGCATACGGATGATGTCAATATCGTGAGATTTTCGCCCGACGGAAGGCGTATTGTAACAGTATCTCATGACAAAACAATTCGGATATGGAATGTTGCCGATGGTAAGCAAATCCATGTACTGAAAGGGCATACTGCCTTTATCAGCACACTTGCTTTTTCCGGGGACGGAAAGCATATAGTAACTGCATCGTTTGATAAAACAGCCAGGATATGGGAGGTTCACACAGGTATGCAGGTCCAAATCCTGGAAGGACACAAGGACTTTATCAGTTATGCTGAATTTTCACCAAACGGAGAACAGGTCGTTACGGCGTCCTGGGACAAGACAGCCCGGATCTGGGATGTCTTTACAGGAAATGAATTGCATGCCTTGGAAGGGCATACAGAATCATTATCAAATGCCAGATTTTTACCAAGTGGTGAACAGGTCATCACTGCATCGGGTGATAACACCGTCAGATTTTGGGATGTTGATTCAAGCAAACAGATTTACATCCTTGAAGGGCACACCGCCTCGATAATCATGATTGAATTATCTTTAGATGGAAGATATATAGTTAGCACATCCCATGACAATACAGCCAGGATTTGGGATGTCACCACGGGTCAGCAAATCCATGTTCTGAGAGGGCATAGGGGCCCTGTTATGAGTGCTGCTTTTTCACCGGATGGGAGGCAGATCGTTACTGCTTCAAAAGACAATACAGCCAGAATTTGGGATTGCACCACGGGACAGCAACTCAATATCTTGAAAGGGCATACTGATCCGGTTATTCTTTCTGCGTTTTCGCCGGATGGAAATTTAATCATCACTGCATCCAGGGATAATACTGCGAGGATTTGGGATGTTGCCACAGGCCAGGAACACCATATCTTGAAAGGACATATTGCTCCTGTCGTGGGTGCTGCATTTTCTCCTGATGAGAAGCGGATCGTCACTGCTTCTGAGGATAAGTCAGCCAGGATTTGGAATGCTGCCTCCGGTCAAGAGATACATGTATTGAAAGTGCATACGGATTCAGTTTCCATGAGCATGTTTTCACCTGACGAGAAGTGTATTGTTACCGGATCTCACGATGGATTGACCCAGATTTGGGATATTGCCACCGGACAGAGATGTCATTTATTAGAAGGACATGGAGATTCCGTCTTAAGTGCCGATTTTTCGCCAGATGGGGAAAAGATAGTAACTGCATCCCGGGATAAAACAGCCAGGATTTGGTATTCTGCTACGGGCCAACAAATCCATGTATTGCAGGGGCATACGGACTCAGTTATAAATGCAGCATTTTCACCCAACGGCAAGCAGATCATCACTGCATCCAAGGACAGTTCGGCCAGAATTTGGGATGTTGTCTCAGGCCAGGAACGCTGCATTCTAGGTGGACATAAAGGGCCTGTTGTTAATGCCGTTTTTTCACGGGACGGAAAGCAAATCGCCACTATATCCTGGGACAAGGTTATCATTTGGAATAATACTGCTGATACATGTCAGAAATTTCGCAATCTAAATGAAGATAGTGGGCATATTAGTAATGCTGTATTTTCTCCCAGTGGAAGATTTATAATAACCATATCTGAAGAAGATCCAAATGTTCAAATTTGGGATGTAAGGTCAGGCGAGAAGATCCATATCCTGAAAGGGCATACGGATTCAGTTATGAGCGCCATATTTTCACCGGATGGAGAAATGATTACCACTGCATCCTGGGATAAAACAGCACGAATCTGGGATGTAGACAAGGGCCAACAAATTCATATTCTTGACGGACACTGGGAAGGCCTTGAGTCTGCTATGTTTTCTCCGGACGGAAAAAGATTGGTTACTGCATCAGAGGATAAAACAGCTCAAATCTGGGATGTTGAAACAGGCCAGCAAATCCATATCCTAAAAGGACACAGGGAAGGCCTCAATTCTGCTATGTTTTCACCTGACGGGAAATGGATCATCACTGCATCCAAGGATAAAACAGTTCGGATTTGGGTGGCTGACTATCACCAGGTTTTAAGATATATCAACAAAGATAGAATTCGGGGAAATATTCGGCACCTAACCGAGGAAGAAAAGATAAAATATGGTATCCTTGGGACTGAGAAAAGGAGGTTTGAATAATGAGTAAAAAAAACGAATTGCATTTCGGCAATATCGGAGGCAACTTAAATGTGGGTGGGGACATTGTCGCCGGAGATAAAATAACAACTATCGATAGCAGCACCACCAATATAAACTATGGTTTTAAAAGAAAAGAGGACAAAGAGGAGTTTGTTTATCAGATAGATGAGTTATATTCCATAATGAATCAAATAAGGTCCCAAATTGATAAAATAGAAGGTTTTGATAAGGATAAAAAGGAAAAAATCATCCAAGAAATTACAGAACATGCAAAATTTTTGAAAACGGCAAAGGAGAAAGCTGATAGTCTGACTATAGGGCAAGAAGCACCTCAAGAAAAGACAAAAACCATAGAAGAGTGCTTGAACAGATCAGGTACCCTTATGGAAAAAATCCAAAAAATGGGTGCAAAAATCGCCAGTTTTGCTAACAAAATAGAACCGATTATGTCTAAGGCTCTGCCAATTCTAATTAATATACGTAAATTGTTTGGCCTGCCATAGACATGACGTTGAACTGTGCATGGTTAAAATGTCATCATTTCAGAATATCAACAATTTATAGAGACAATGATTTTATTGAAAATCATTCTGGCAAAGATTTTTAAAATGTTTTTAATTTATAGCCAGATGAAGTTTTGACAAGGCACACCTGCAATTATTCTATAATCATAGGCAACAAATCTGCCTCCCAAATCCATATTTCCATTCATATTGATCTGATCAAACTTTTCAAATTCGTCCGAATGGTCTTTAACTCGTCCGTTTGGACGATTCCGGTGGTCCTGAATTTTTTTATATTTTATATTATCTCCAATTAATCAATATGTTATGCATATAATGTTAATTGGTATAATTTTTGCTGAGATAAGAATATTTTGGGGGCCTAACAGGCCGGTAATTTTTTGTATTATATTTATTGATAATTATTCTTGAAATTACTAACGGATCAACATATAGATTGAATAATAACTCAAAAAAGGTTTCCTCTCCTAATGACAATCATCTCCGGAAAGTTGCTTTTGAGGAATTTCCTTATGAGGAGAGGGGGGTGGTGAATGAAATATCCATATAGTAAACAACAAGCATATTATTTTCTTAAAAGACTAGTCACCACAATTATTTTTATTTTCTTTTTCCTGAACGGGACAACTTTTTATATTTTAGGGCAGGATGTTAATAATTCGGCATTTGCTTCGGTTACCCTCTTTATCAATGAGTTCATGGCCGGCAATAACAGTACGATTGAGGACCCTCAAGAAACAGGGAGTTTTGAAGATTGGATTGAGATTTATAATCCGGGTAGTACAAATGTAAATATGGGTGGCATGTATCTCACGGATGACCCCAACAAACCTGATCAATGGCAGATCCCTGCCGGAGTGAGTATCCCGGCAAAAGGCTATCTTTTTTTCTGGGCGGACAATGATGAGGATCAGGGCATAACCCATACCAATTTCAAACTGAGCTTGGATGGTGAGATGATTATCCTTTTGGGTGCTGACGGAACAACGATTATTGATTCAATTGAGTTCGGGGCACAAATCACCGATATTTCTTATGGCCGGTACCCGGACGGAGCCGCGGAGTGGGGTTTCATGACAGCAACTCCGGGTGCGGCAAACAATAATCACAATAAACCGCCTCAAATTACCGGCATTGACCGGACCCCAATAATACCCAATGAAGGAGAGTCTGTTTTTGTGACCTGCTCAGTTACCGATGAGGAAAATGTCGCTTATGTAAATCTCACCTACAATTCCGGCACGGGAGAGATAACGACCAGTATGTATGATGATGGGGCGCATAATGATGGCGGCGTTAAGGATAACCTCTATAGTGCTGTGATTCCGGCCTTTACTAAGAATACTGTTGTAAAATACTATGTGACTGCCACTGACAATAATGGAGTTTCATCTCACGATCCGGTGAATGTTTCAAAAGAATTATACGTATATGTAGTGGGCTATATACCGCCTATGCTTTTTATCAACGAGTTTATGGCAGAAAACACCAGCGCGGTCGAGAATCCTGATCAGACAGGGAGCTTTGAGGATTGGATTGAGATTTATAATGCCGGTGATCTGGCAGTAAATATGAGTGGAATGTATCTCACTGACGACCTGAGCAATCCGACCCTATGGAAAATCCCTGGTGGGGTAAATATTCCATCCAAAGGCTGTCTGGTCTTCTGGGCTGACAACAACAAAGATCAAGGAATAATGCATGCCAACTTTAAACTCAACAAGGACGGAGAAGAAATAGGATTATTCGCTACAACTGCCAATGGGAATATGACTATTGACAAGGTGAGCTTTGGGGAGCAAATCAGTGATATTTCTTACAGTAGAATCTACGATTATGGAGCACCATGGGTGTTTACCAAGAACCCAAGTCCCGGTGAGTCCGGCTCTTTCCCTGATGGAACATATACATGTAATTTTTCATATGTCATTGATAGTTATAAAGTTGTTCAAAAATCTGTGGCTGAAATAAATTCAGTTAATGGTTACAATGCATCCTTAGGAAAATATGAATCAAGTTATGTCTTTTGGGATAAGCCGGGCGGTAATAATTTCTCCATAAGTCCCGGAATTGACTATATTATTTCAATATCCGGTTCTTCGAGCACCGGTTCAGACAGTTTCGACATGTCATTTATTTCAGAAATAAAGACATTGATGCTGGCAATGCCGGTTGCAGTGCCGGGTTCAGAAATTACCAATATTACACTGCAAGGCGATTCAACAATCTTAAACGGTAGCGGGGCAACATTTAACGGTCAAAACATAATCATAACGTCTGCCGGAATATACAACATAAGCGGCACATTGAATGATGGACAGATAATAGTAGATACTCAGGATGAGGAAACAGTAGAGCTGGTCCTGAACGGAGCAGATATTTCCTGTTCCTCAAGCGCTCCCGTTTATATTATAAGTGCGAAAGACACAATAATCACCCTGGCGGACGGTACTGAAAATTACATAACAGACGAGGATACTTATATCCTTGAGGATACGAATTCCGATGAACCTAATGCAGCGGTTTTCAGCAGGGATGACCTCACAATCGGCGGCAACGGTTCGCTGACTGTCCATGCGAATTACAACGATGGAATAACAAGCAAAGACGATCTTGAGATTACAGGTGGCAGCATCACCGTAAACGCCGTTAACGATGGTATCAGGGGCAGGGACTCCTTTACTGTCAGGGGCGGAACTGTCACAGTGATCGCGGGTGGTGACGGGATGCAATCCAATAATGATGGGGATGGGGATGTGGAAGTGGGTAATATTTACATTGAAGGCGGCACCTTCTATATCGCTGCTGGTGCGGATGGCATACAGGCCAATACACGGGTTCTTATCAGTGGAGGCGATATTTCAATATCCTCGGGTGGCGGAAGCAATTATACCACTGGTTCTTCCGACAGTGCCAAAGGAATTAAAGCCGGTGTTAATGTGACTATTGAGGGAGGTGATATTGATATAGATTCTTCGGATGATGCTATCCATTCAAATGAGACTCTAACGATTAACGGCGGATATATTACCTTGGCCTCCGGAGATGACGGCATATATTCGGGTTCAACTTTAGAGATTAGCGGGGGAGATATAAGTATTACGAAATGTTATGATGGTCTTTCTGCAGGGGAGGCAGATATCTCCTACGATGGTATCCTGACTATTTCCGGCGGGAGTATACAAATAACGGTTACCGAAAATAAATCAAAAGGAATCAAGTCCGCCAAAAACATGATACTTAGCGGTGGGGACATCAATATCAATACATCCGGTGGGGTGGTGCTCGAACAGTCAGGTTCTGGCTATAATCCGGTTTATTGTTCAGGCATAAAATGCGACAGCAACGTAACCATCAGCGGGGCGAATATTTCTATTACCAGCACGGGAATTGCCGGTAAAGGTATTTCATCAGACCAGGATATATATATTACAGAGGGTAATATAAATTTAAATACTTCAGGCGCCGGATCAACGTATAGAAATTCGAGCGGGGCAACAGATTCCTATAATGCCACCTGTATTACTGCCGATGGCGATATAACAATTCTTGATGGTTCTGTTACCACTTTAAGCTCCGGTTCTGCGGGTAAAGGCATATCTGCGGGCGGCGAACTAACCGTTGGCGATATAACCCATTCACCAACTTTAAATATAACAACCACGGGTGCCAAATTTTTGATATCAGGCAGTTGGATGAATGCCGAATATGCAACAGCAAAAGCTGTTAAAAGCGACGGCGCTATTACGATAAACAATGGCATGATCACAATGTCATCATCCGATGATAGTCTGAAATCAGATACATCGATTACCATCAATAATGGTGATATCTCAATTGTCGAATCCCTGGAAGGAATCGAAAGCCCATATATTACTGTAAATAACGGAAATGTTGGTATTGTAGCTTCTGATGATGGTTTTAATTCCACAAAAGGGATTGACATGGAAGGAAATGATGGAAGCTGCCTGTATCTTAATGGTGGAAATATTTATGTGAATGTATCCAAAGGCGATGGTATTGACGGTAACGGAAATATTGTAATAACCGGAGGTACAATAATTGTTCATGGCCCTAAATCACAGCCTGAAGTGGGGATGGATTATAACGGCACGTGTAATATTTCCGGAGGCCTATTGGTTATATCAGGGACAAACTCTAATATGACACAGGCCACCAGTTCAAGTTCCCAGCAATATTGCATAAAAGCTACAACAACTTCGGGTGTTGCGGCAAACACACTCTTCCATATTCAGGATGCAAATGGAAATGATATTGTAACATTCAAACCTGTACGTAATTATTATTCAATAATTTTTTCATCGCCTGGATTAAAAAGCGGTTCTACTTATTATATTTATACTGGTGGTTCATCAACCGGCACGGAAACAAATGGGTTGTATAGCGGTGGAACCTACTCTGGCGGCACTCAAAGAAAAAGCTTTATAGTTTATAATAAGGTTACCAGCGTGTCATTTTAAATTATAAGTGAATATTTAAAAAGAATTGAATACCTTAAAATAAATTTGTCTGCATATAATGTAATTAAACTAATAAACTAACACCGTCCCCATATTTCCGTCCCCATATTTCCCCCCATATTCCCCACATTCCCATATTCTATATTTTATTGTTGGAAAAAATGAAGCCCAAATATAGCAAAATCATACAGACTCTTATTGCAATCATATATGAGGTTTTAATGTATTTAGTTATTTTGGTCGATTTATAATATATCAAAATTAATTATAAATTATTGTCAACTACAATATTAGGGTTAGTTAAAACCTCAAGAGCCATTATAATGAAGCTTAATGTATTAGACAAAAAAATGAACCCAACTAATGAGAAAAAATTTGGATATGATATTCTTGCGAATGAGTATTATGATTCATCTCACAAGACTTGCAGAAACTTTGATTACACTACCAAGGCTGCAATTGAGGACCTATCAATAAAAAAAATTGTCCCTCGTAGTGGCATGGTATTAGAAGTAGGATGTGGTCGAGGCCGTTGTAGCGAGTTTCTTGGTATTAGTGCTTCAAGAATTGTGCAACTGGACTCAAGTCGAAAAATGTTGGCACTCGAGGACCGTGAACAGAGTATCATGCGGATTCATGCAGACGCAACAGCAGTTCCACTGTTTGATCAGCAATTCTCTGCTGTAATAGGCTTTCTTGTAGATTCCTTTATTGGTCTTAATTTTCTAAAAGAAGTTTATCGCCTTCTCAAGCCTGGTGGTCTCCTTTTGGCCACAACACCAACACCTGAATGGGGTCATCCACTTCGGGTCGATCTTGAATTTGAGGTCTCATTTGCCCGTTTTATTACGAAAAAAGAAGAAACAGTAATAGTTGCTTCTACATTAAACTCAGACAAAAAGCTCAATAAAATGCTGCAACAATGCGGCTTTGAAGGAATATCCGTTACTTCGCATTGCCTTCCGGAAAATGCCAAGACGATATCTCCAGATATTAAAAAGGTTGCAGATAAAAAGGGTATTTCTGTTTATAAGCTTCCAATAGTGCATTTAATAAGGGCATTCAAAATAAAATCGATTAAAATGGGTTATGATGATAAGAAATCTGCTTCAAAAATTAGGAATAAAAACTCATAGACAGTTTCGAATGGTCCTTCGTGGCATTGCTTCTGTGTGTATAGTATGTTCCGGATATGCAATTTAATATTTTATGCAAAAAAAACAGTTTGGGTGGTCCGCACTACCTTTTATTTTAATTTTTTTCTGCACAATTCTTGAATTTCATTTAGAAGATTTTATAGTTAACCGTAGTTACCCATACGAAACTGAGAAGAAACTGGTCCTTTTGGAAGAAAAATTTGGTATTCGAGCGGTAGAATGTATTATAGATAAGCTTAAGCGTGCTATTAGGAGCTTTAATCCCTGTGATCAAGAACGTATTAGTGGTACAGTTCATATTAAGGTAAAGCTTGAACCATTGCCTGAAAAGGAAATACGTGCCGGATTGCTTCAACTTACAAATTATGTAAACATTAGTGAAAATGGAATTCCTAGAGGCGATAAAGGAAGAATTACTACATTAGATCAGGGTATTATTGGACGCTGTGTCAGGACAGGTAAAATTGAGTATGTAAATTTTGCAGATGAAGCTGAATACATGACTCGGATGGTTACTGAGTTTGGATTTACTATACCTGAGGCCAAGAATCATGATATACTTGCAAGGTCATATATTGCAGTTCCTCTCATCTTTAAATCAGATGTTATTGGTGTTTTGTATTTTTTTCCACAGAACCACAAGTATTTCCGACAGCTGCAGATAATTCAGAACTAGAGGCGAAAGCCCAGGATTTTGTTGATGTACTTAAAATAGTGTCATTTGTATAAAATTTCATTTTGAAATAAAAAGAGTGAGGCATATAATAAAGGACATATGCATTTAATCTTTCTTTAGTCTTGATGCAATCGCAAAAAGTCTGAATCGTTAAGAAAAATCGACTTTAAATTACAAATTTATTATACTATTAACAATATATTGGTGTTTTTGGGCATTAAAATTACTTTTTACGATTGCATCATTCTTAATCCAATTTAAATAAGTGAATTAATCAACCCGTGAACTTCTTCCTATTGATTCCAACTATACCAATAAAACCAAGACTAAGAAGTAAAATAGTAGCAGGCTCAGGCGTTGTCAAATCGGGATATTCAGCTAGGTCAGCAGATTCAACCATGAATACAAAGTCGGTAAAATCAGGTTCTATATCACTCCATTCAGGATAACCATCATTTATGCCATTTCCATTTCCCCAATGCATAGAATGAAGGTCTTCAAAGGCAAAAATATGCTCATCGGTATCCCAAAGACCCGGGGCAGATTGTAATATTTGAACGGTATCAATACCTTTACCTTGATATGCGACCATATGATCCATACCATCAGCATTTAAGGATGAATCACTATACCAGGCTCCGCCTGTCCATCCTGGATGACCTGCTGTTGAATCTAAATAATAACCAATTTTATTTCCAGTAAAATCTATACCAGAATCCACAAAGTTAACTATAACGCTTCCATCGCTCAAAATGGACAACAATGCCTGATATTTGGTAGTAGCTGGTCCCCAAATTGGAATCCTTTTTGTTGGATCATCTGCATCATAAACTCCAAATGTATTGGTGCCTGCCCATATTGTCTCTTCTATTATCATAGAAATAACGGATCCAAGCGATGTATGGATTGACCAGTAAGAATCCATATTATCAGTAAGTGCGTCTGTAAGGACATTTGTGCTGCTGATACCAGGATATGGGCCCAGGGTTATATTATCAAGTACTGTTTGGAGTCCGACACCACCATCACCAAAGAGGACAGCGGTTGCCTTTCCTCCTGTCATAATCAAGGCCATTATCATTGCCGTGCATATCAAAAATTTCTTCATCCTTTTATCTCCTTTCCATCTTAATTTTATAGAGAATAATTTAAATCATCTTCAATTCGAGGGATTTTAATCAGCAAAAACAAAAAATTTTTAATAATGGAACAAATCAAAAATTTTAGTCATAAATTAATCAAAAATGTTAATCACCGAATAACAAATAATGCTAATCAAAAATGAAACAAATGGTTTTAAGATTTTTTCTCTCCTTTTGACCTCCTTTCCAGAGTTGTTCTTTCTAGTGTTATTCAGTAGCACAACATCAGTTTTATATGTTGAAATAAGCAAAGCAATTATAATGCCAGTTTTATTCCTTTGGTTAATTATCCAATATTAAAAATCTTAAGATTGTTAATAGGTTTTTTTAGCCACCTTTAAAATATATAAATAGTAGTCTTCTGATACATATTTGGTTTTTATGATATTCATAACTAGCCGAAAAATAAGAACAAATCA
The DNA here is from genome assembly GCA_049472335.1 of bacterium. Classification (GTDB taxonomy): domain Bacteria; phylum SZUA-182; class SZUA-182; order DTGQ01; family JAFGSM01; genus JBLIRM01. The sequence continues at coordinate 60,357 of JBLIRO010000008.1, forward strand.
ATTGCCACTCCTAAAAGGGCGGCTTGAAAAAGGTGAGAATAAAGAGTGCCGCTTGGATTTAAAAGGCTTATCTGACTTTCTTTTTAGGATAGATTTATTTTAAATTATAAGCGAGTATTCAAAAAATTGAATTGAAATTTTATTCAGTTTCTTCTATCCCGAAACGCTCCATTTTATTTCTTAGGGTGTTGCGATTAATTCCAAGAAGGGACGCGGCCTGGACCTTGTTCCCCTTGGTGAGGCGTATCGCCCTTTCGATTAACCCTTTTTCGAGTATGGACATTATGTCAAGCCCCGGGGTATCCTTGACCGCTTTAGTAATGCTTTCAAATAATTTATCCATTAAGGGCTCCAGTGCTTCTGCGAATTCTTCCTCAATTGCATGCTCCATGCCTTTCGCGCATAGGATCTGATCCGGCAGATTCTCGATATGGATCTCATTGCCCTTGCAGATGACAATGGCCCTCTTGACTACGTTTTCCAGCTCTCTGACATTTCCGGGCCAATGATAATTCATAAATAATTCCATGGCGTCATCTCTGATCCCCAGGATATCCTTTTGCAGGTCCTTTTTGAAACGGGAGATGAAATAGCTTATCAGCATGGGGATATCTTCCCTTCTGTCCCTGAGCGCCGGGAGGTGAATGGTTACCACGTTTAGCCTGTAGTAAAGGTCTTCCCTGAAGTAGCCTTCTTTGACGCCAGCCTCCAGATCCTTGTTTGTGGCGGCAATCAACCGGACATCCAGCTTGATGGTTTCTGAGCTCCCAAGCCTCTGGATCTCCCCTTCCTGGATAAACCGGAGGATTTTGGCCTGGACATGAATGGGCATATCCCCGATCTCGTCAAGAAAGATTGTCCCGGTGTGCGCCTGCTCAAACCGTCCGATCCTCTTGTGATCCGCCCCTGTGAAAGCCCCTTTTTCATGTCCGAAAAGCTCGCTTTCCAGTAGATTCTCCGGAATGGCGGCACAGTTGATGGATAAGAAGGGGCGATTGCTTCGTATACTGTGATAAAAGATCGCCCTGGCGACAAGCTCCTTTCCCGTTCCACTTTCTCCTGTGATCAGTACATTGACCTCTTTTCCCGCAATCTGGCCGATGGCCTTGTAGACCTCTTGCATGTGAAAAGAATTTCCAACAATGCTTTCCCCTTCCCATTGCTCTTTTTGGTCCGTCTCGTAAGAGACCGGGCTTCTGACAGATTTGGCCACCTGGATGGCCTTCCGGACAGTCTCCCACATCCTGGGAATATCAAAGGGCTTCAGAATATAGTCGAATGCCCCCAGTTTCATGGCCTTGATCGCCCGGTCTGTTGTGCCGTGCGCTGTTGCCATGATGACCTGCAACCCCGGATTTTCCTCCTTGATGGCCGCAAGAAGATCGAGGCCTGAAAGTCCTGGCATAACAATGTCGATAAGGGCCACATCGGGCATAGCCCCCTGTCTGAGAAGCTCCAGGGCCTCCCGGCCGTTTCTCGCCATGAGCGTCTGCATACCCTTTTCCTCAAACATCCGTTTCAGAGAATAACGCACTCCCCGGTCATCGTCTACGATCAGTATTGTCTCCGGCATTTTTATGTCCCCTTGGAATTTGTCAATGGCATGATGATATTAAAGATGCTCCCCTTTCCCTCTTCGCTCTCAATAAAGATTTTACCATAGTGGGCCTCGATTATCCTCTTGGTTATGGACAGACCCAAACCGATACCCTCCTCCTTGGTGGTGAAAAATGGTTCGAAGAGCTTTTTTCTAACAGCTTCAGGTATCCCTATCCCTTCATCCTGAAAGGAAATTTTTATATCTTCCCTATCCACGACAGTGAAAATGGTCAGTCTTCCCCCTTCGGACATGGCCTGCATGGCATTAAGGATGAGATTCAAAAAGAGCTGCTTCATCTGATCCTTATCCGCCAAAACATGGGGAACAGGCTGTAAATTCTTATGAACTTCTATATCATGCTCCTTTAGCTCATGCCTCATAATGAGAAGGGTCTCTTCAATGAGCTGATGAATATCCGCTTTCTCCATCCTGGGTTCGCTGGGACGCGCAAAATCCAGAAATTGTTTGATAATCTGGTTGATACGTTCGATCTCGTTTTCGATTACAGCTATATCTTCCCGCCGCATGTCTTCAGCGGAAAGTCTTTCCTTTAAGGAGTGGATAAGTATTCTTATACTGGTCAGTGGGTTTCTGATCTCGTGGGCGACCCCGGCAGACAGTTGTCCGAGTGCGGATAGACGGCTTGATTGAATCAATTGATCCTGTGTCTTTCGAAGATCTTCCGTGGCACGTTTGACGCGCTCCTCCAGCTCCAGGTTGAACAATTTCAATTCATTGTATAGCTTGGCATTCTCAATGGCAAGTCCCGCCTGGCTGGAAAAGGTGATCAGGGAATCCACCTTTTCCTGTGTGATGATCTTGTCCTTGTATATATAATCTGCGGTAATAACCCCCATGATTCGATCCTTCCCCTCCAGGGGTACTGCGACAAAGGATTTTAGGTTAAAGAGCTTTTTGAGCTCGATGTTGACCCTCGGATCGTTCATTGCATCCTGTATGACATAGGCCTTTTTGTCCGCTATGACCCGGGCGATGATGCTTTTGCTCTTATTGAGAGACAATGTGATGAGTGGCACCATCTCCTGATCGATCCCGACAGCCATTTTGCATTCAAGGATATTTTCTTTTTCATTCACGAGATATAACCTGACGCGGTCAAATCCTATGGTGTGGGTAACCCCTTTCAGAATGAGGTGAAGGATGTCGTCCAGATTCAAGCTGTGCATAGAACGGCCGATCTCATGAAGCACGGCGAGCTCACGGACCCTTTTGAGTTCATTAAAGATCAAGTCCTGTTTTCTCTGAAATTCATCAAACAGTGGGTATGAGCTCATCATATGCTCGCTGTAATCCAGGCCCTGGATCTCCTCTTCAACAGAAACACGCAATCCTATGGTTTTATGGATCGCATAAAAGACGGCCAGGGCGATCCCAAAGCTCCATGCGAATACCGCTGCTATCCCCAGTGATTGTATTGCCAGGGGTTTGAATCCGCCGCCGAAAAAAAGGCCATTATAAGAAAGACCTATGCTGTTTAGGCTGAATTTTCCCTGGGCAAAAAGCGCTACGGCCAGTGTACCCCAAACCCCGTTTATCCCGTGCACTGAAATGGCGCCCACGGCGTCATCCAGCTTGAGTTTTTCAAAGCATTTAACGGACGCGCCGAGCAGAAGTCCTCCAATAGCGCCGATCAGGATGGAGGAGAATGGTCCCACGAGGGCGGATGTGGCAGTACTGGTCACAAGTCCCGCCAGTACCCCGTTCAGGGTAAAGCCCACATCAGGTTTGCCCTTTCGCCACCAGGTATAAAGCATTATGGCAATGGAGCCGCTCACTGCGGAAAGGATGGTATTGATGGCGATCAGGGCGATACTGGGATTGGTCCCTGAAAGCACGCTTCCGGTATTGAAACCGAACCAGCCCAGCCACATAATGAATACTCCGATTGCCACCAGGGGGATATTGTGGCCCGGTATTGGCAGGGACTTACCCTTGCGGTCGAACCTTCCTATCCTGGGGCCCAGGATGATAATGCCTGCAAGCGAAACCCAGCCTCCCAGAGAATGGACCACTGTTGAACCGGCAAAATCCATCATCCCCAGTTTTGAGAGCCATCCGCCCCCCCATATCCAATGCCCCGCAACCGGATAGATCAGGGCGCTTACAATGAGGCTGTAAACCAGATATCCCACAAACTTTGTTCTCTCGGCCATGGCCCCGGACACTATGGTGGCCGCTGTCCCGGCAAAGACCACCTGAAAGATGAGATTCGCGAACATCCAATTATTGATGCCTTCTCCGAGGCTCATATGGCTGAGGAAGAAATCGGAGGTCCCGAAAAGGCCCCATCTGCTTGCCCCGAACATGATTCCGTAACCGATCAGAAGGAATGTGATTGAGCCCACGGTAAAATCAGAGAGGTTTTTCATGACGATATTTCCGGCATTCTTTGCCCGGGTTAATCCCACCTCCACCAGAGTGAAGCCACCCTGCATGAAAAAAATAAGAAATGCGGAAATAAGAATCCATATGATATCCAGAGACTGGGCGTGGTTTGAGATCATCTTGATATGCTCCCTGGTGATCTCGTTACTAAGGGCATTTGAGCATAAAAGGAAGGGGAATAATATTAACAGAAAAAGAAAGAAAAAAAACAAGGCCTTTTTTTTCTGATACATATCGATCTTTTTATTTATTTTCATAGTAATTTTCCAGTCATTTTTATATACCGGATGAAATAATTGATCATTTATATATAATGACATATTATCAACCTTAATAAAATCTTACAAGATTAAAAAAAGAGCAGAAAAAAAATGCAAAAAGCAAAATAAAAATTGCAAAATGCAAAAAGGCAAAGGACAAACTGCAAATTTGGATTTGCTAAAGATAAGCCCGGCTATGACTCTATTGAATAGGGTGCGGTAATTATCAACATGATAATTACCGCACCCGGAGAGATCTAAATTAATCTTTTTAATGCACTTCCTCAATTGAGACGTTATCTATTAGAACACAGGTTGGCCATGGATCACTATCTGTTATAAGCCCAAATGTTAATATGGCTTTTTCAGCCATATTCCGCTTTGGAAGTCTTATTGTTTCAGAATAGTGGCTAAAGCTGACAGGCTCATAATTTGCGGGATTCATCGGATCATCACCAACAAGTCTTCCAAAAGGCGCAAAGCCTCCATCAGTATCACTATATTGCATGCCGGTATTAGGGTCAGCCATTCCGGGATCACCACAACTCCATTCCCATATTGTGATTTTCCTAACTTTCCTGCTTACCTTGTTTAGAAGTTCTATTTGAGCATATACCTTGTCGTTGTCTCCCTCTTCGCCCAAAATGCCATCCAATGTCCGGGCCAAGTAATCAAATTCAATTACCAAAAATCTGCTTGATTTATTAATCTCAAAATTTTTAGATATGGATATTTTCTCATTTGGCGAAAATAAAGGGATTAATGGCCCGCCAATATGGGCAAAACGATTATTTGCATCGTTTGCCATCCCAATCATTCCATCTGCCGCAAGAATTCGGTCACTCATTGGGGCAGTCGAAAAATCATGCGGCCAGTTTTCAGGAAGAATTGGATTAATCCCTGTAATAAGCTTATCACTTGATTTGACCATTTCATATTTCCAACCGGAAAAATTATATAAATTAACGGTAGGGAAGGGGATCATCCCGAATGGGGTATTTTTTAATCCTCCATCCGCACCAATTTGGGCTCCTGTTTCAAAACCCTCAAAAAATACTTCACCGATATTTTTCGCGTTTACTCCCAAAGATATTGCAGCTATAACAAAAACAGAAATTACAATACATAGAGCAAACTTTCTCATTTCTACCCTCCTGCCGATTATCAGGCACTGTTTCGGGGTTAACTTTATGACTGGACTCTTAATAAGTCATTTCATCATTTTAGTGCCTTTTGTGTGGGCCCTAAAGCCACCTTTGCCAGGGGACTTTAGCAAAGAATGCCAATGCACTTTTTAATGACTTTTTACGAGTCTGTCAACATAGCCACTTTTGCAAAAGCAATCAATTTAAAAAACAATTTGTCCTAAACTTGCAAGCTTAAGGAATACCTTTAACCAGGATATTTCTCCTGTTAAGGTATTCAAGACACGAGGTTTTAAAAGCAATTAATATACCAGAGGTAATTATTATTATATTTTTTATATAAGTTGAGAAATTAAAAGCATTAGTCAAGTTTAAACAATTAATTATTCTTAATTTAAAAACTTAAAAGATAAGATACGATAATATAAATTAATTTGCAATAATTTTTCTATTATGTAATTATTTGCATATTATACTATATTATATACATTTTGTGTAATAAAAATGTGAGATGTTAAAAGCAATGCACGATTCTCCAGAGGTTTATTATATTACGAATTTATTATATAATTGATAGTATTTACAACGAACCTGATGAGAATCGTGTATTATAAGGATTGGGGTTCCATCAGATCAAACGCGATAGAGATTCTTCAATAGCCCTTGTTGTAAAGGGCTTATTAATAATATCCTGAATCCCGATTTTTATTGCTTCTGACAAAACATCTTTATTCCCATATGCTGTGACGAGTATCTTGATAACCTGGGGATGGGAGTTCTGAATCTTCCTGAAAAATTCAAGACCATCCATCCCAGGCAATCGATAATCAGTGATAATAATTTCATAGGATTGCTTTTTGAGTAATTTAAGTGCCTCCTCAGCAGTTTCAAGCGCCAATAAATGGCATCCCTCATTTTTAAAGAATAGGCTAAGAGAGTCTCTTATCCATTCATCATCGTCTATCAGCAATATTTTTTTTTCTTTTAACTTGTTGAATAGATCCATTTTTGTCATCCTTTAACAAGGATCTGAATGTTTTAGTCTAGTTAAACTAAATCTTAAGTATAAAAAGGTTATTTAGAAAAAACTGGTTATAATATTTTTTACCTTAATGATATTTATAGCATGTAGTATGCCACAGATTCAGAATATAAAATTCTAATGAATTTAGTTAGTTAACCCTGTGATATCTGAAAAATATTCCTGATTGAGAATTACATTTAGAAAAATTTCAAAAATCTTTTTAGAAAAATTCCTAAACAAGAAGAATCACATAAATAATTTCACTGGATGCATTAGGTAAAAAAAGAAGCTTTTGTGTGTACAATATATGTGGATAGTCAATATCGTTATCCGGATAACCTTTTAAACGAATAATATATTACTTTATTTTGAGTTTTTTCCTTCTGTAACGAAAGGTGTGGTGATTTATGTTAAGGAGCCTCGCAGCCTTGCTTTCATTTCCTCCGGATAACCGGAGGGCTTCTTTAATGTAGAATTTTTCCAATGATTCTTGCATGGATGGAAGGTCGATACCCTCGAAAGGGATAGGTGTAAATTTGATCTGATTGTTTATTTTTTCTGAAAGCTTTTCTTTATGGGGTATTTCAATCCCCAGATCCTCCAATCTTATCTCAGGCCCTTTGCCTATCAGGACCCCTCTTTCAATAAGGTTTTTTAATTCACGAACATTGCCTGTCCACTCATATGATTTTAAAACGCTCTCTGCCTGTGAAGAAACACCGGTAAATTTTTTTCCAAATTTAAGACTAAACGCCAGTAGAAAATGCTTTGCCAGAGGGATAATATCCTCACGGCGTTCATTCAAGGAAGGCACTTGTATTTTAATAACTCCCAGACGGAAATAAAGATCCTTTCTGAACTGACCTTTTTCTATCATGCTATTCAGATCTTTGTTTGTTGCAGATACTACTCTGGTTTTGACTTTTAATTTGCCTACACCGCCTATCCTGTAAAATTCTCCATCTTCCAGAAATCGTAATAGCTTCGCCTGGGCTTCAAGACTCAAATCGCCAACCTCATCAAGAAACAGAGTTCCGTTTGCCGCTTCTTCTATTAATCCTTTTTTGCCGAAGACCCTTGCCCCGGTAAAGGCGCCTTTTTCATACCCGAAAAGCTCACTTTCGATAAGGTCCCTTGGAATAGCAGCACAATTTACAGCAATTAAGTTGCCTTTGAAGTTAGGGCTCCTGTAATGGATGGCGCTCGCAATCAATTCTTTGCCGGTGCCAGTCTCCCCGCAGATTAGAATCGGGGTGTCCGGACTTTTTGCCACCATCTCTATGAACTCCATCACGTCCTGGATTGCGTTGCTTTCCCCAATAAAACAACCAAAATTTTCCTTTAGATATTTCCCCTGAAGTACCTGAACCTCTTTTCTAAGACTGATTGTTTCAAGGGCATTGCGAATGGTCACTTCCAGACTGTCCATATGAATAGGCTTCACCACATAATCATAGGCACCGAGTTTCATGGCAGATATCACGCTGTTTATATCCTCATAAGCGGTTATCATAATGACTAAAATATCAGGGTACAGGAACTTTATTTTACGAAGCGCTTCTATTCCATCCATGTTTGGCAATCCTATGTCGAGCAGAATCAGGTCCGGCGGCTTCTTTTTGATGGCGTCAATCGCTGTCTCTGCGGTAGAATAGGCATCCACCCGGTAGTCTGCCCCCAGGGCCATGGTTATCCCTTCCCTTACAGTCTGTTCATCATCTATGATGGATATGGAGTATGAAATCATTCCATCCTCGTTTGTTTTTTTAATGGAATTTTAAAAACGAATTCCGCGCCGCCCAATTTACTTTTAAATATATTCAAGGACCCTCCGTGGTCAGTAATTATTCTATGGCAAATGCTGAGCCCTATCCCTGTGCTGCCATGTTTTGTGCTAAAAAATGGATCAAATAAAATATTTCTCAGATTTGGAGGCACACCCGGACCTGAATCCGAAACGCTCACGATAATATGGTTTTCATCTATTGAACCGTCTATCTCTATTACCTTGTCTCCATGTATATTTAACATTGCTTCAGCGGCATTGATAATAAGATTTAAAACCACCTCTGTAATCAGATTCTGATCAATATAACATAAGGGCAGATCCCCGGCCAGGGATTTTTCGATCTTGATCCCATTTTTTTTTAAAGTGGGCAATGAAAGAATGACGGCCTCTTCAATTGCCTTATTGATATCTGTCAAAATAAATTTGGGTTCATTGGATTTGGAAAAATTCATGATCCTTTTGATGGCAGATTCGATCTTGCTTGAAGCTGACTGTAGATGCCTCAGAATCTCTTTGATCTGTTCCAGGTTGTCCCCCCTGTCAAAAATCTTTTCCAGTGTGCTCAAATATATATTGATTCCCGAAAGGGGGTTTCTTATTTCATGGGCAATTTCCATGGCCAGTCTTCCCAGGGAGGTCATCTTATCTTGAATTGTCAAAAGACGTTCCAGTTCCTTAGCCCGGGTAATATCCATCATGTTGAACAATATCGCATCCTTGTTATTGTATTTTATCCGGCTTGCCTTACAGTAAACCCATTTCATATCCAGTCTGCTATCCATTTTGCCTTCAGGATAAAACCTGAAATCCAGGGACAGGGTGGGAACCTCCTTTGAAATGATGCTCTCATAATTTTTTCTGACCTTTTCAACATCATCCGGATGGATGTTTTTAAAGTCCGTGAAAATAAACGATTTCGGGAAAGGACTAAATAACCGTTCCTGCTCGGGATTTTTATATATGATTTGGTTGTCCTGGATGATGAGAATACCGGTAAATGAATTTTCCACTAAATTCCTGAATCTCTTTTCGCTTTCAAACAAGGCTTCCTTGACCCGCTTTTGATTTTCTTCCAGCTCTATATTGTGGAGCACGAATGCTATATCCGCGGCAATCTCTTTTAACAGGCCGTGCTCCTTCTCTTCTTGAATAAATTCTGTGGACATGGATATAGATAATATACCAAAGACCTTTTTTTCGTATTCCAGCCTTACGGTCATTGCCCCCCTGTCATTCTGATTTATGAATAATGGACAGTCATTACATACTGGCAGTGGAACTTCGGTTATAAAAATTTTGGAATCAATCAATGTCTTTCGAACACAATAGGGTAACTTTCCATTTCTAAGCTGTTCGATTATCGGAGGAAATTCTTCGCCGAATCCTGCTTGAGCAATCGGAATCAATCTTCCCGACTCGTTTAATAGGGCGATCCAGGCTGTATAGCAATATCTATGATTATTGATGAGAATGTCGCAGATACCCTGTAGCAGTTTCTTACGATCCTTTTCTCTAAAAAGATATTTGTGAATATCCTTTACAATGCCTAGCAAAAGGTTAAGCCGTTCAATATTTTTCATTTTTATGGTCGTTTTTTATGTTAATTTTCGGCATTTAGATTATAGTGCTGTAGTCTCATCCCCGACATTCCTTAAAATATAATAGTCATAAAATATGCATTAAAAGTTATGCTTGATTTAAAACTGCAATAAAAATGCCAGAAAAATTGCAGCTATTAAAAACTGTGCGGTTTTCGAGTGGCTGATAAAAATAGCAAAAAAATTGTTAGGTCGATTTATTTAGAGCTGAAAAGTTTATAATAGGCAGGATTTTAAATGAATGCAATAAAAAAGGCGCAGGGATTAGTCCTGCGCCTTTTTATCACATAAAATCGAATTCTAAGTAATCGATACTACACCAACCGGCGTGGGGAACGTCACAAATTGAGTTGTTGGAGTGGAAACATTAACAATTGGCGCAGGAGTAGGTGTAGGATTAAACAGATTCGGGAATAGCTGATTATACAGCCCTGCTATTCCTAATAATGGCGCAATTTGCAGGAATGGGATCTGATATGTCAGGCCGCCAGTCGTTTGAACAGGATAATATAGATTCGCATAGCTGAAGGGGCTATACAATCCGCCAAACATACCGTACAGGCCTCCGTACATACCATATAAACCACCATACAGGCCGCCATAAAGGCCTCCATACATACCATAAAGGCCACCATACAATCCGCCATAAAGACCAAAATAGGCATTGGCTTGATTAACAAAACATAAGCTTAACGCGATCAAAAGGGCAAAAAATAGAAAAGCATAAATTCCTTTATTCTTCATCTTCCTAACCCCCTTATTACCTCATGATCTATATTTTTCAAGAGGATTAAATTAATAATACGAATTTATCAAGGCTAATAAGACAGAAAAATAAATTTAGAATAAGGTTCCTTTCTCTCACCTCCCCTTTAAGTTTAGTGCTGACTCATGGCCTATCATCCGGTATTTAAGAGTAAATCATCATGTTAGATAAAAATAGGCCATTTTTTAAAAAATATCCCTTCGTCTGTAAATTATTAATAGCATGTAATATGCCAAAAATCATGGTCACATCAATTATTAATAAATTCAGTTAGTTATTATTGTTGACATATTCTTGCTATTCTATGATTTCACAAAATATAGAAAAATTGCGAAATATTTTTTAGGAAAAATTCAAAAAAATTTTTACAAAATTAAAAATGGCAAATCAGTTATTATTAAATTTGGGATCTTCAACTGTCAGTTTATTGCCGATAAAAAAAGAAGAAATATGGTTTAATTTTAAATGGATAATTGAAAGACGAGGTGGATATGAACCTAAATTATTAGAATGAGACTGAAATCTTTTTAGTGGATGTGCTTCTTGTTTAAGGGCTTTGTGAAATCCGGCAAAGGGGATGATTTAAATGAAAAAATGTTCTAAATGTGGCTATATCCGTCAAACTAATAATGACAGTTATGTTTCTCCCTTGGAATGTCCAAAATGCGGCATAGTATATAAAAAATATGAGGATTATCTCGATCGAAAAAGGAAAGCGGAAGAAGCTGAAAGAATCGCTCAAGAACAAGCTGAGAGGATAGCTCAAGAGCAAATTGAAGCTGAGATAGAACAGGAGATTCTGAAGGGCTTCGAAAATAAATCCGATGCCAAAGATTCTATTAAAACCCTTTTAATTGAAAGTATTTTAAAACTTTCTCAACGAAGTAACACATTACACAGAGTATTTTCCTATATTAACAAAGTATTTTCCTATATTAAGGATTCTAAACCTATACAATGGTTCATCAAATATAAAAACATTATTGCATCATTATTATTTTTCCTGGGCATTCTGGGATATGGTCTCTGGTTTTATTTGCTAATTACTATTAATGTAACTCCATATGAGAATTGGAGTTTTTTTTCAGGTATTAATCCGCAAAATCCCAGGGAAGCTCTAAGCATATTATTCTTTGGAACCTTTGCCTGCATTTTTATAGTTATATTAGGATTCTTTGTAATTAAATTTGTTTACAACTTGATCCAAATGGGGATAGAGGGATTTTTCCCAAATGAATGGAATCCTCTTATAAGATCTATAATCCTTCTATTATTACTCTATTGTGCATTATTATCCGTTGAAAAAATTAAAAAAATTGGATTGACTACCTATTATCAGGTTGGTGAAGTTGTAAAAATTGCCGGGAAACATAAAGTGATCGTGAATGTTGATGTTCCTGTCTCCCCTGAATTGGATGAAGATTATTTTGTAAAAGTAAATGAGTCAAAAATTTGATCTGAATAAAAAAAAAGAAAAAATATGTGCTTTCTTAAGGCCTTTTGAATATTGTCCATATAAATAAGATAAAAACCTGGCTTTGTGGATGAAATGATAACATGTAAATCCTCCAGGTTTGTAAAAAAATTGCAAAGAATATTATAGTCACTCGACTTCATTATATAAATAAAGATTCTATTTGATATCCATCATAAGTGGTTGTTTTAATGAATTTTTCCCCCTCTATGGTCTAATTGGGCTTTTTGTCCTTGTGCTTTTGATATAGAAAAAACTTGAAAAATTATTGTTAAAAAATTTTGTTTTGCTTGTCTATTATAGGCAAGATTATTCAATAGATTTTAATCCAAATCCTGCATTTAAATTGTCACTTAAAAAAGGGGGGATTTTATGAAAAATTATGAATATCTGATTAAATACAAAATAGGTGTTTTTATGTCTATAATATTACTCTTACTTGGAAGACATGCATATGCTATTGCTATGGCAGGTAAAGAGGGCATTTTGGCAGGAGGTAATATCGGGGGAATGCTCGATCCTGTTGTGGCCAACATTATTATAAGTGGTAACATGCCAGCAAACAATACATTAGGAGGACCTTTGATAGCTCCTCCGGGATTAGTAGCCTTGCCCTTAATGAATGGTCCTGCGGCTTCAGTAACAGGCGCAGATTTGATAGGCGGAATGTATAATATTATTCCAGGAATCACAGGTGGACAGGTAATGCCGCCTGTTATATCTCCTGTCATGGGGCAAAGCGCGTTATCATTATATGGGGGGATGCCATTAATTGCCAATATGTTGGTCTCAGGAATCATATGCCCTTCATCAATAAATCCTTTAATGATGGGGCCTGATCCGACTAATCCCTTGATCATATGGCCGGGTCCGATGTGTCCTTTTTCAATGGTGTCAGATCTAATGCACCCCTTTATTATGTTTCCTTGTCCGGTCTCTCCGTTTATGCTAAGCCCTTGTCCCATGAATAGTATGATAAATATGTCTCCTTGTCCGATCTGTCTGTTTATGCCAGGCCCTACTCCCATGAATAATATGATAATACCAGGTCTAATGAGCTACTTTGGAATAAATCCTTATAATATAGCCGCATTAATTGAATACCTTTCAGGAATTCGCATTAATGATGATCCCGAAGAAAATAAACCAGATCATATTGAGGAACCTGGGGAAACAGAGACGGAAGATTGCAGATCCAGAACAATTTATAAAGATGTTAAAAAAGGTAATATCACTTTTCTTGAGGTGTCTGATGGTTGTACAGGGATGATATACCATGGATATCCCTCAGGGATATGGCTGCCGGCTGCCTTGGGTGCATCTTCACAGCCCATAACGGATTATAGCTGGTGGTACGGATGTTCAGCTACATGCGCAGGTATGATGATGGCATACTATGACAGGTATCCATATTATGTGGACGGGAATATCTATGATCTGATACCCGGAGGTGTTGCAGAGTATGAGAGCTTTTTAAATCCTGATCCGTGGTATCTGGCTGATGTGTTCAGTAATGAATTAGTAAAATTATGTAACAATGCGATTGCGTCCAAAAAACACGCACTCGATTTTTGGGCTAATCCCACAAACCCGTCGGCATCCTTTCAATCAACCGGAGATCCTTTGGCGTCAATACGAAACGGAAACCCCGCAGGATTTGATTGCCTGGCTGACTTTATGGGTACCAGCCAGGATAATCTTTCAGGTTCGAGAGGGAATCCGGATGGCATAACCTGGTTCTGGTTTCCATCGGATGGATCAATATTGAGCTCAGATCCCGTTAGCTGGCCAAGTTGGTATGATTACAATTATTCAGGGATGTATGGCCTTGTTGAATGGGCACGTTATTGTCAGACTATTTCGGGACAAAGCATGAACGCCTATGCTTACAACCAGTATATAGAAGGGTATACGCCTCCTAATGGTCCGGCGCCTGGAACTGGCTTTAGTTTTTACGATTATCAAAATGAAATAGATAAAGGCAGACCTGTCATGTTTCTTCTCGTGGATTGGACACGTAATGCCGGACATTCGGTTTTAGGTGTCGGATACGGTTACAATTCAGATACAGGGCAGGGAGAGGTCTATATCCATGATACATGGACTATGAACAATCCCGCGGATCCAAAAAAGATTCCCTGGATAAATAGCGCATTTTCATATTCAGTGACTATCTCCGGAACATTATATACATTTAGCTTTGAATTAATGGGAGTTACCATATTTCATCCAAATAAACCGTTAATATAAAAACTCCCGATCCTGTAAATTTCTGTGGACTTATATAAAAAGGTTTTGAGCATATTTTCAGATATGACTCGTTTTTGTAATACGGTGAGATAAGCTTGAAATCCTTGTCCATGTCCTAATCCTATCAATTTTGATATAATGATAGAAATTAAGTGTGATACGCAAATTGCCACAATAGCAAATAATTTATTAAAAAGGAATTGTCAGGGAGGAAATCAACATGGACATGAAAAAATATTTTGAAAACACCCAGGGGATAGGCATTCTAGCAACTGCGGATTCGGACGGAAAAGTAGATCTCGCTGTTTTTGCGAAACCCCATATCATGGATGAGAACACATTCGCATTCATTATGCCGGACCGGCTTACCCATCATAACCTGCAGTCCAATTCTTCCGCCGCTTATCTCTTCCTTGAATCCGGTAAAAATTATTCAGGGAAACGTTTTTTTCTTGATAAAATAAAAGAAGAAAAGGATACGGAATTACTCTATTCGATCAGAAGAAAAAATTATGGTGACGACAGGGAAGAAAGATATCTTGTTTTTTTTGATGTAAAAAAGGTACTGCCGCTTATTGGAAGCGAAAAAGAGAAATAGAATTTACCAAAATATATTAATTTGATCTTATGACCCTTACAAACCTTACCGTCAAGTCTCCACCGGTTTCGACCCTGAGCAAAAAATCAGCCTCTTGGTCTAATTGACCACATTTAGGAGGCTGGGAAAGCGCAAAGGTGGCAGTTCGCCATTGTCCATCGGCCTGCCCGGTAACTATATCCGATTTAAGCAATATCCCGTCCTGGTCGGTTGTTTCCAGGAGCCAGTTGGAGTCTGTGTCGTCCAGATAAGTGATCTTGATTTGAACGGGACCTGAAAGAGAATCAGCAAATGCTCCATCCATAAAGAAGGCCAGTCTGTCTTGTCCTGCAGTTACACGGGTCGATCGGGCAGTCAAGTCATAGTCAATATCAGAGGGCTCTAAAGAGGGGCAGATCGGGCGTAACACCGGTATCCTTGGAAAACTCTCCCCATGAACAACGTCCCTTTGGAACAGCAGATGCTCAAAATTTTTCCAGGTAAAAACCTCCTCGTTTCTCAGGATATAGTCTTCCCTGAGCCAACAGATTGCCTCCGGGCTCTCCTCTGGCCTCCATCCCGCTACCAGAGTATACCAGTGGGTTACTTCAGGTGCATATAGATCCGTGCCATTGGTTACCCAGAGAAATCTCATCCCCAACTGCACTGCCCTGAAGATGGTTGCTGTCCAGATAAGGGAAAGGCTCTCCTCAGGCACAATGTTCCACCAGTCCAAGGCCTCGATTTCATCTCCAAAATATCGTTTTTCAGCAGTTATGGGCCAGTTATGATTCATAAGCAAATGACCATCGGAGTCAAAGGACTGCCCTGTATCAGGCCATGTATAACCATGATAATTCTCGAGTCCGCCACTCCGGCAGCCCATCCCCAGTGAAATGGCCAATGCGTTCAGGTATCGACCTCCTAACTGATAGTTTTCGCCGGGGATGCCGGGTTGAGCCCTGACCCATGCCAGTTTGTGAACATTGATTTTTGCTGCTTCAGCCCAGGCATATAGCCGTGAGCTAAAAGTTATTATAAATCTTTCTGATGTCATGCCCGCCTCTTCTGCCGCTGCCTTGGCCTTCTCGTCAAGCCACATCTCTTCTCCATAGGATGTGGAAATACCGTGGATATACACACCTAACAGGGCTGAATGCGATAAAATATCCGTCTTGCCTATAGCTTCTATGAAGGCCAAATAATGGTTCTGAAGGCAGGGGTCCCAGGGCGCAGCAACCTCGATATTGTCAGCTGTCATGAACCTCGGAGGTGAACATTCGTAGAGCACCCACTCCGGGACAAACGGAAGAGGGTCATCCCAGGGTGAATCCCTCCAGGTAACACTTCCCTTTATCATCAAAATCACCCCATAATGATTGAGGTAAGCGTCATCGAGCAATACCTTCACTTGAGAAAAGTCAAACACGCCCGGGGCCGGATTGAGATCGGCCCAGTAAAATGACTTGCCCACATGACGAATATCAGGATTTTCAGACTTAACACCCTTCCATACAATAAACATTCCGGAATAGGGGTTAGGATAACGTTCTTCAGGCAGGCTCCAATCATCCCCCTCTTTAATGGAAGGGCCATAAATCTTAAGCCCCATAGCCGCACTTTCGTTTTTATGATCCTCAGTGTCTTCATGAACACAGGCATGGAAACAGAATATGGAACATGCCGCCCACCCCGCAAAAAGCAGAATTGAAATTGTTTGCCTGATACGGGGTAAATACATCTTAATCCTCCTGTTAATTTAAATATATAACGATGTTATTAACAGACTCAAAAGAAAAACATATTCTTATATTAATCTCGACCTTTCCGTCTTTCTTGCCCTAATTTTACCTTTTGGAACACTATCATGGTCAAATATTTATTCATCGGGTTTGACAAACAATCGGATTATGGATAGTATTTTTTTACTATATTAAAGAGGGATTTTTAATTATTAAATCAATAAGGAGGGAAGCAGAATGAGCACGCAAGGTGGCTGGAAATTCTGGGCATTAGGCCCTGGCGCATCGGTCCTGGGAGTTCTTATGATCGTTGGGTCCATATTGCTCAAGGTGTTCAAGGTGCCCGGCTCGGGCTTTGGTTTGATGCTGTTTTTTGGTATAGTATTGTTAATCGGCGGCATTACGGGAGGAGTCTGGATCCGCAGGAGCAATAATTAATCGACTCAGGAAAGATGATCCAATTAACATCCTAAAGGATAATGATCCATCCTGAAGCGTTCTTTCCTGAAATATAGATTTCTGCTAATTTACAGCCGTATTCTCCTAACAATTTTCGGCAGATACCTAATGACATCAGACGATGATATAAACTTCCTTTTTTATACTTGAAACGAAATTTAATATCTCTGTCTGATCTTAAGGCTTCATCCATTATATTATAACGTAGATAATCATAAGGGAAAAAACCGCTTTGTCCCTCGGAAATATTGTATACCAGACCGTTAATGACTACATATTCTTTTTCTCTTAATTTTCCGGGATTACATTGCAACTGAGTGGATTGTTTAAACTCGATTAATGAATCAGAACCGGAGAATTCCCGATAGAAAGAAATCGCTTGCAAGGTTCTATTATCCGAGACTACTATAACCGAAGACTCGTTTTTAAAAAAAGAAGCGGCGGCCTCGGCATTACGTGCTAAAATAGATGTAAAACTTATATTTAAATTGAAATATCCTATTAGAATAGAGGTTATGAAAAGCCATATTACAGAGATAGCGAAAAAAACCTGTAAGACTATGCGTCCCATATAAGCCCTTTCTTTAATCCATTTCCAAAGATCCGTCAGAAATTTCGAGCCCAATATCAGTAAAGGCAGGCATCCGGGATATATAAGTCTCAATGCAACAGGTAAAACAACATATTTATCCAATCTGACACTCATAAAATTATAGAATCCGAAAATTGCACCTGCCCAGATAAGTAAAAATAAATATCCCTTATTCCTGACTTTAAAAATTGCGTATATTCCGGCAACTATAAGAAGAAGACCGAAAAAGCCAAGGCCTCCGTTAGGAAAAATAAAAAGCCGCGGATATGCCTTGAATAAACGGTATAATAGATGTTGGTTCGATGAGTGAAGCATCGGATCGTTGATGTAACCCATACCTAATCCGGTAAATCTATAAAAAGGATTTCCATAGACAATATTGAAAAAGGCCATTTCCATGAAAAATATAACCAGGAAACCTGTTACAAATGACCAATCCTTTCGGGAGGCCTTTCGAGATATGAAATTATATATAAGAAAGGTTGGAATAATTATTGCGCCTACTTCGGTTGTCAGGTAGGCAAGTCCAGCGAGAAGACCTGATGCCAGCTTTTTATCGTTAAAAAAGCTCCGTGAATTAGGCACAGGATGCAGAAAAAGGAGTGCTGCCGCGCATAATTCAGCTCCGAGCATGGGTTCGGGAATGAAAATATTACCATACCTTAGTGTCAAAGGAAAAATGGCATATAAAAAACCGGCTACAAGTCCCACATAAGTATCAAAAAGCTTTTTACCTAATAGAAAAAGCAGAACAGAGGTGATAACCGTGCTGAGAACCGGAATTAAGCATAAGGAAAGATTGTTGATGCCAAATAACCAGAAAACAAAGGCCAAAGGTAAGTATGTTGCAATACGTCCTACCTGATGAGATGTGTTTTGGATGACAAGATCATATTTCAACACATGATACGCGTTCAATGAGTAGGCCAAATCGTCGGTGGCCTGCATCCCTTGCCAGAATGTAATACATATGATAAGCGTCAACAAAGCAACCAGGATACAACATAGAAAAGTGTTATCCAAATATTGCTTTTGTCTGTGAATAAAGCTTTTAATATGAATATTCATAAAAAAGACTTAAAAAATCTGTTTAGAATCATGCTTTAGGATATGCTTTTCATAATATTCCTGGGTAAGCAGCAAGGTGTCTTTTCTGTCAAACAACCGGCTATGGATTAAACCCCATTTCCAAAACAGATAAATAAAACATGTTGACAAAACACCAATACCATATACAACTGAACGACGGAAGTTGATGGAGCTGGCTTCAGGGAAGTATTTTGTGGGACAGCTTATCTCACCCACCTGAAAATCAGAGGATATTGCCTGTGTCAGCATTTGATTATCAAAAACAAAATCATCGGAATTTGCAAGAAGCGGAAGTTCCATTAGGACCTTTCGGGTGAATCCCCTGTAGCCGGTGTGATATTCTGATATTCTCGCTCCCAAAACCAGGTTCTGGATAAAGGTAAGGACACGGTTGGATATGTACTTATATAGCGGCATTCCCGCCCTGAGAGGAGAATTGCCCAGTATCCTGGAACCAAGGACAACGTCATAAATGCCGGATGCCAACATAGCGGCCATGGCGGTTATTAACCTCGGGTCATATTGATAATCAGGATGGAGCATGATTATTATATCAGCATCAAGCTTTATGGCCTCGCGGTAGCAGGTTTTCTGATTAGCACCGTATCCGAGGTTTTGCCTGTGAATGAACGTATCTATTCCAAGGCTCTCAGCAAGAAAGACAGTTTTATCATCACTGGCATCATCTACTAAAATAATCCTATCCACGATATCATGCGGAATATCCTTATATGTGCGCTCAAGTGTATGCTCCGCTTTATAGGCAGGCATCACAACCACAACCTTTTTCCCCTGAATCATAAATATTTCCTCTTTTTGTTGTAATTGGAAAACAGATAGCAAGTATCACAGAGAAATAATGTTTTTACGTTGGATGATATATACGTTAGATGATATATTTTCCTCTGATGGCTAATCTTTTTTTGAAAAAATTCAATAAATTGAACAGAGCAAAAAATATGCCATGGGGTAAAACAAATAGAGATATTTAACGAATATTGCAATATCTGTAAAACCGATGGTGATTTGCCCGGTATACAAATTTAAAAAAGAGATGACCTGGTGTAATATTTATCTTTTTGCCTACATCATTTTATGGCTTTTTCATATTCTTTATGTTAGGGATGTTGAGGGACGAGGGAGGTTGAGGGACGGTGTTAGTTTATTAGTTTAAAAAAATAGAACCGTCCCCTTTTATTCTTTATACATTCCTCACCGTAGAAAAGTTATTGAAAATAAATAGTTTATTCCGTTTGTAGTTACGAAAGCCAATTTTGTGGTCAGTAAATACAATTAGTTACAGATCAACTGTTAAACTTGAGTTGTACAGATCTACATAATTACCCTTAAAGGCTAATTTATAAGATACATTTTTATTTATTACTTTCTTGGCTATCTGATTCTGAAATCTCATTGGATTAATAGTAACAATGCATCCTTTATACAATAAATTGTGTCTTATTTTTCCCTTAGTTCGTGTATCAGGTATAAAGGAAAATGCCTTTGATTGAGACTGATCTAGCTTCATTATGGACTGCTATCTTTCATTTTAGGGTTTGCACATTTATAATGTCAAACTTGAAAGGATTTGTTTAGCTCAATTTTTTGCTGATAGCCTTTTATTTTTTTTATGTGTTTATTTTTGGAAATTTCTACTTTGGCTTGACATTTTTGAATATTTGTTTTGACAAAAACGAAAATTCTGTCTATACTTTTATATAGAAGAATAATTTTTTATAATCACAATCTAATCTAAATCAAAAAATACCTTTTATCGGGATCGCTGAATAGTGTACCCAAACTGGTCAATCTCCTTTATGAATAGGTATTCAAATTAAAACAAAGTTCAGGAAAAATGACCATGCTATTTTTTTTAAAAAATTAATTACTTAAATGGAATACATAAAAAAGAATTGATATAGATTATTATATTTTCTGCTTGCCTGATTATTAGATTATCGAGAGATTCCAAAAAAACAAAAGCACTATGAGTATTACAGGAGACATTGATAATTGATAGTATAAATATATTCTATTTTGTAAGAGATAATACAATGCTTTTAATTTGACAAAATACTAAAATAATCAAAGAAGTTCATTGGCATTTTCCAGGGTTCTTAGCGAAGTGAAATATGATACTTTAAAAAGACCTAAACGATGAAATGACTTTTTTAGGGATCCATCAATTATTTAAAAGAGGGGGATTAAGTGATGAAAAAAAAAGGGTTTTTATTATCTATTATTCTATTTCTTAATATTTTCTTACTCTTTATGACTCAAGCAATGGCAAATTGGACTATAGAATATGTTGATGCTCCAAAGTATTTTAAAAATATTTCTTCAAAAGCGATTATAGTTGACTCTAGTGGACATCCTCATATTGTGTATGGAGGAGACCATCTTTACTATGCTTATTATGACGGCATTAGCTGGCATAGTGAGACTGTCGACCCTTCGTTAGGTTTGGGTGAGTATGCCTCCATAGCCCTTGATTCTGAAGACAATGTACATATTAGCTATTATAATTATACCAATTATTCTCTCAAGTATGCCACAAATGCCTCTGGCTCCTGGCAGACTTTCACTGTAGATGAGAATGGTTCAGTTGGAGCATATGCCTCCATAGCCCTTGATTCTGAAGACAATGTACATATTAGCTATCATAGTTATACCAACTATGATCTCAAGTATGCCACAAATTCTTCTGGCTCCTGGCAGACTTTTACTGTAGATGAGAATGGATCGGTTGGTCAGTATACCTCTATAGCTCTTGACACTCAAAAAAATGCCCATATTAGCTATTTCGACTTGACCAACAGTGATCTCAAGTATGCCACCTATACTTCAGCCTCCTGGCAAACTTTCACTCTGGATGAGAATGGTTCTGTTGGTAAGTATACCTCCATAGCCATTGATTCTCAAGAAAAAGCCCACATAAGCTACCTTGATAATATCAA
>JBLIRO010000080.1:0-20069 GCA_049472335.1 bacterium
AGATTTTTCTTCTATGCAGGTGATTTTGATGAACCCCCTCATATTCATGTTGAATGCGAGAATAAAATAGCCAAATTCTGGCTTGATCCTATAAGGCTGCATAAAAGTGGGGGATTTAATCGAATAGAAATTAATAGGATTTATAAAATTATTCAAGAACATCAAGAAAAACTAATGGAGGAGTGGGATGAATATTTTGGCAACTGAAAAGCAAGTACCGAATGCCATAGCTGTAAATGTAACAGAAGATACTCTTCGTGTTGATTTAAGTGATGGTAGAACAATCTCTGTCCCTCTTGCATGGTTTCCCAGACTTGTACATGCCACCAAAGAAGAACGTAAAAATTGGAGATTAATAGGCAAAGGAGAAGGTATCCATTGGGAGGATATAGATGAGGATATTAGTGTGGAAGGTTTATTGGCTGGGAAACCATCGGGTGAGAGTCAAGAATCGCTGAAAAAATGGTTAAAAAAACGAAATTCCAGCCGAACAAATCATTCCACTTGACCTTTCGGGCCTGTCTATGGTTGCAGGGCCTTTTGGTTATTGGGCCGAAAGGCAAGTGAATTCAATCGTTCTGCCCAAAGACCGGGAGAGCAGAAATGCAAGAAAACAAGTGGCTTAGTTATGGCGATCTTGCATGGACTGAATCCATCATCGCTTCACCTGGTGATTATGTAGAGGAAACTGATTTCTACATAAACATCATAAAAGAGAATGCTGAAACTGAAACCAAAACCTTGCTTCATTTGGGGTGCGGAGCAGGCGGTAATGACTACACCTTCAAGAAACACTTCAAAGTTACGGGAGTAGATATAAGCGAAGGGATGCTCGGGATTGCCAGAAAGATCAATCCCGAAGTCACCTATTTACATGGCGACATGCGAAGCATTAATTTGAAGGATTACTTTGATGCTGTGGCCATTCCCGACGCCATTGACTACATGACGACACTACCGGAACTCGAAATCGCCATTGGAACAGCCTGCAAGCATCTAAAGCCAGGTGGCGTCCTCTTGATTGTTGCAAAGACTCGCGAAGAGTTCCGGGAAAACAACTTTTGTTATACGGGCACCAAAGACAACGAAGAGATAACCATTTTTGAAAATAACTATATTCCCAAAACAGATCGCGCAACCTATGAGGCAACCCTCGTCTACTTGATTAGGCGGAATGGTAGACTGAGCATTTATACCGATTGCCACACATTGGGCCTTTTTTCACAAACGGAATGGCTTTCTCTCTTAAAGGGTGCAGGACTGGAAGTTAAGCATACAAGGCTGGACGGCGCCTACGATCGTTTTCTTCTGGGGGAAGGCGAATACCCTATGCAGGTATTTGTTGGTGTTAAACAACGATGACTGATTCTTATGAATTGCAGATAATAAGGCGCTCCTGTCGCCGTCGGCGCTGGCGTGCCTCCGCGGCAGAGCTTGTAGATTAGTCATACGAGCAGGAACAGTAAAGTAAAAATAAACTGGAGATTTAGATGATCATAAGGAAAGAAACTACATCAGACATAGAAGCAATCACCCAAGTCACAGTAGCTGCCTTCAGGACGCTTCCAATAAGCAATCACACTGAGCAATTCATAATCAAGGCATTACGCGCCGCAGGCGCACTTACTTTATCGCTTGTGGCAGAAATTGATGGGCGTGTTGTCGGACATGTTGCTTTTTCACCTGTAATAATTTCTGATGGCACAAAAGACTGGTACGGCCTGGGTCCAGTTTCTGTATTGCCGGAATATCAGAAGCAAGGCATTGGCAAATCGCTTATAAACGAAGGTTTGTCCTTGCTGAAACAATTGGGCGGTCAAGGTTGCGCCCTTGTAAGGGACCCGGGTTATTACAAACGATTTGGTTTCAAGAATTATCCGGAACTGATTCATGAGGGTATTCCTCAAGAGGTTTTCCTTATCTTGCCGTTTACCGAAAAGGTTCCCAAAGGAATCGTTGAATTTCATAAGGGATTTAAGGCAAATGGCTGACTCACTGAAGGCGGCCTCACTTAGACGTCCTTGAAACGGAAGGCTTTTCGGTAAATGGGTGTAAGGCGCTTTACTTCAGGCGATGGGCGGACTGAGAGCGAAGTGAGGCAGCAGGCTACAAGCCTTATAGGAGGGATTTGATGAAGGATTCACGCATCACACTGTCCGATGGGCGAGGCCTCGCCTTTTCCGAGATCGGCGATGCCGGAGGGTCGACAGTGTTCTACTTCCACGGCGCACCGACCTCACGGCTTAGTCTTGTCCCGTGGGAGATGGAATTCGCAGATCGAGGACTTAGAGTGGTTTCTCCGGATCGACCTGGTTACGGCGGATCATCTCCGCAGCCGGGACGAACGATGTCCGATTGGCCCAAAGACGTGGTAAGACTCGCTGACGCCCTCGGCATCGATCGATTTATCGTTGCAGGCCATTCATCCGGAGGCCCGTACGCAATTGCATGCGCTGCCCTGCTCCCCAACCGCGTATCAGGAGCCATCGTGCTTGCCGGCGTTACAGACATGGCATGGCCCGAAGCCTTGAACGGCTATTTCGAGGCAGAGATCGCTATGATGCGCATGCCGGATGAGCAATCTGTTCTGGTACGTTGTGAGGAGCTATACGGTGCAGACGGTAGTGGTTTGCTTAGATTATCCGGAATCCATCTTCCAGCGCCTGACGTGGCGCTCTTATCCGACAAGAAGATGGCAAACGCGATGTTTGCGAGTATCACCGAAGCCTTTCGTCAAGGTATCGGTGGTTACGCCCAGGACATCTTCGTGCAAGGAAAGGCCTGGCCCTTTGTTCCCGGCGCGATAACCACGCCAACCATGCTTGTACACGGGAAGCTTGACACAATCGTTCCTGTAGCTCACAGTTGTCATACGGCCGAACTGATCCCCGAATCATCGCTTCAAATCCTGCCCGGGCACGGGCACATATCCATTTCCTTGGAGCTTCCCAATCTTTGCGCGGAAATGATCCAGTCTCTTGAGTGACTTCCAATAAACGGTCCGAAGTCTGAGGTTTCAGTCGATGGCATTAATGAACCAGCCCAACTATTCCTGAGCTTTTAATTCCGCCGTTCGGCAGAGGAAAAATTTAATAACTATAGCATTTATGCTGTCTTTTTGATAAGCTAAATAAATATAGAGATTATATAGTTTAATACCACCGGTGCTTAGAGTTGGTTGATTCAGATTTTTCTTCTATGCAAGTGATTTTGATAAACTACCTCATATTCATATAGTTAAAAACAAGTTTCCAGCCGAACAAGTCAAGCAGCCTGATTTCACTTGGAGTTTTGTAGTTAATTATCTTAGATAAAAAGAGAAATCCTTAATGATAAAGACACGATTTTTTATATTCTTCTTTATTTTCTTTCTTTTAAGCACGCCTTTAAGTTTCTCACATGCAGACGAAAGAGTTCCTGATATTATAGGAAGAGTTAATGATTTTGCAGACATACTGATTCCACATGAAGAGATTCAGCTTGAAAAATTACTGGAAGAAAATGAGAAGGTCTCAACTTATCAAATAGTGGTTATAACCATTGAAAAATTTATGGAAGATGCCTTAGAAGATTATTCCATGAGCCTGGCTGAGAAATGGAAAATTGGTCAAAAGGATAAAGACAATGCTGTCATATTGCTGATTGCGGGGCGGGGAAGGGAGATCCATATAGAGGCAGGTTCTGATTTAAAAGGTGCATTCCCTGATAGGCTTTGCACCTCTATTATCAGGAGAGAAATTGTCCCCTTTTTTAAAGGGGGCTCCTATTTTCTGGGGATCAAAAATGGTCTTAATGCGATCATAAGGGAAATAGAATATTTTTATACCTATCAAGACGCCGGAAAGGATATTTCAGAAACTTTGACCTTAAAGGAATTGGCTGTGATTTTATCCATTTTAGCCGGTTTTCTGGTTTTGTGGATGGTAAAGGGTATTTTTAAGACTTTACAATATCTTTTTATTTCTTTGGATAATAACAATGGAGACAGATCAAAACTTAAGGTATTTCCTAATATTATACTTCCCGTAACGGCTGTTATAATTCATTATTTAATTATCAAGATATTAATAACATACCACGCAGAAGATCTTCTTGTTAAGACATTACTATTTTATATCGGAGGACTTTTTTGGGGGGGACTCATTTTTTTTAATACCCGGATTATTAAAAAAATCTGGTCAATCTTGTTTAGGAATATTTTTCTTAGAATTGGAAGATTTTTTAGTGGAGTTTGGTCAGGTACGAAAGGCCCATCATCTGAAGAATTACGAAAACACTATACAGAATTGAGCACAGAGGAACTAATTAATTTTTTTAAGAAAGATTACACCTTGATCAAGGCTGCTAAAAAAATAATAAGAGAAGAGCTTGAAAATAGAGGAATAAAGACAAAAACCATTTTAAAGGAACGGGATAAATCAAAATCAAATGAAAAGAAAAAACCTATTCCCAAATCTCTTAAAATTATTGCGGGTTTCTTTATTTTAATTGGTGTCGCAGCAGCTATTGATATAATGAGGGCACTCGGAAATTTCCGGATTTATAGGATTCGTTTATATTTTAACTTCAATGTATCAGGTCTTGGTCTATTCATAGGTCCGGGTCTTCTTCGATATAGCCGGGGTTGGCGTCTGGTTGCCCTGGTGTTTATCTGGATTATGTTGATTGTCTGCCCCTTTATAATAGCTGCCAGCTTTATCAAGTGTTCTTTTGCTCCATCTTTGGAAATATCTTATGTCTTAAATCTTGTCATTTCTTCTTTCTTATTTATCAGCGCATTATGGGCATATCTTGTTCTGACCAGTCATGATATTCGTGATCTATTTGGAGTTGAGACACGTGTGCAATCAAAAAAACGATTTTCGGGAAAGGATATTTTTATCTGTGACAATTGTAATAACGAAATAAATGAAAAAGATTACTATTGTTCATACTGCGGTGCTGTCTTTGCGGATTCAGACAAAAAATGTTTTATACATGATAAACCAGCCATAGGCATATGCATGATTTGCAAAAAGGCTTTTTGTGATGAATGTATTATTGAAACTAAAAATAAATTTTTTTGCGAAGAACACTCCGATTATAATTTCACTGACAATGGATGGGCAAGTGTTTATGAGACAGAGAATGATGATGATGCGGAAAAAATTAAAGAAAATTTAGATGATAATAATATACCCTGTACTATTGATAATCGCAAAGATCCATCTTTTCAACTGGCTTTTGGTCTCCAAGGGAGTATTTTTGTGAGAGTACCATTTGATTATGTATTAAAAGCAAAAGAAATAATGCAGGATTTAGATTTACCTGTCCAAAACTAAAGCTCCGGTAGTTCCATCAAAGTTAATGGCATGTACCAATACCGCGTTGATCTTTTTTTCATTAAATCTATCTGCATCAACCCCTGAATTACCATCCTGAGGGCCATATTCACAACCTTTGCCCAGGGGAATGGTATCATGATACAAAACCAGTAGAGCGGCAACAGCCTGCATGAGCGATCCGGCGGCAAAGCATTCTCCTGTTAGCGGCTTCATGGTGTGTACAGGGATTTTTTCAAGCTCTGATCCGAAGGCCGACCGGAATATCTCGAATCCTTTATTAAGCCCTTCATTATCCAATGAATTAAAACCGCTTAGTATATAGTCGATCTTTCTCTGATTTTCCTGATCTTTCTGTAACATATTACGAATAATTGCCGCCGCCTCCCTGATTGCTGATTCAGATCTAAATCCCCCGGATCTTTTGGCAAAATCCTTTTGAATCGTCTTATTGTAACCGTAATCCGTGGCTTGAATCCTCCCATAAATGTTGGCATTTCTCTTCAAAGCAGCATTACGGGATTCCAAAACGACCGCTGCAGCACCCTCACCGAGTAAAAATTTATCCGGATAATGGCCGAAACCGCGCGTGTATCTCCTCCCTTCGAGGGCCTCGGGTTCTGTCATTCCCATCTGAGAATAGGCTGTTGACATTATAGGATCGTACTCCTCGCTGCCCACAACCAATACAAGATCCAAAAGACCTGTCTCGATAAGGTCTTTTGCGAACTCCAAAGCCTCGATTCCGCCTGTGGTTCCTGAGACAATGGTATTTCCGAAATAACGTATCCGAAAATATTTACAAATCTCGCCAAGTGGCGTATTAAAGAGGGAATTGCTGAACAAGCTGGGGCTTCCCAGTTGAACCCCTTCCTGAATAAGGCCCTGATGAAACCTTCTGGAAAAAGATATGGCGCCATGTGTTGTGCAAAATACCACGCCGGTTTTTTTGTATTTTTTCAGGTCTGCGATTTCAATACCGGCATCCTGAAGGGCCAGATGTGAGACAACCAGGGCGAATTGAGTGACTTTATCCATCCTTCGCACGGATAAATCAGGCAGATATCCCCTCGGCTCGAATTGTCTCACCAACCGGACATCTTTATCCGCCTGAATATGCTCCAAGGGCCCTTCTTTGATGGCATCCCAAAATTCCTCCTTGCCGATACCTATTGAGGAAATAATACCCAAACCTGAAACAACTACATCCATCAAGCTTATGTTCCTTTTTTCTCTATAGATTTTAGGACAATAGAGGCATTCATCCCTCCAAAGCCAAAAGAGTTACTCATGCCTATCCGTATGTCCTTCCAGAGGGAGTTTTCAGTAACCACATAGAGCTGACAATCCGGATCAGGGTTGTCGTAGTTCAGGTTAACCGGCAGGGTTCTATGCTGTAATGCCAACAGGGTAATGATAGCCTCGACCGCACCAGCTCCGCCAAGAAGGTGACCGATCATTGGCTTAACAGAGCTTACAGGTATATCTATTGCGGATTCTCCGAAAAAATTATTGATGGCAGTGGCCTCCATCTTGTCATTTATCAATGTTCCTGTGCCATGGGCGTTAATATACTGAATCTGGGATGGTTTTAGCCCTGCGTCCTCAACAGCCTTTGACATTGCCGCAGCCGCCCCTTTACCGGAGGGGTCCGGTTGAGTAATGTGAAACGTATCATTGGATTCGCCATATCCGATAATTTCTCCTGAAAATGCCTCCCCTCCCCTTTTAATGAAATTTTCTTCACTTTCCAGTATCATTATACCCGCGCCCTCTCCCAAAAGGAGTCCATCCCTTTGTTTATCAAAGGGGCGGCACTTCTCCCTGGTTAAAAGCCTGAGCGAATTAAATCCCCCCAAGACATAAGGAGATAGAACATCATACCCTCCGGCGGCCACAAAACCGGCCCTGCCGTATTTAATCAATTGATAGCCGTAGCCTATGGCATTTGTACCGGAGGCACAGGCATTGGATACAGTAAGGACCTTCGCGTGATCAAAAAACCTTTCCGCCAAATGTATGCCCTGGTTAAAGGCTAAATAATCCAGAAGCCATGAGGGTCTTGCCCTTTTTGTTCCTTCATATAGTATCTTTTTATTATATTTTTCCCCGCAACGGATGCCCCCCAGGCTGGTCCCCAAAATCAAATATCCCTTTTCTATCTGATCCTCAAGAAGACCTGCCTGAGAAAAGGCCTCCTGAGCGGCAATAAGCAACAGAATGGAAGAAATATCCATCCTGCGGGATACATCCTTTAAAAGGCAGGCAGGGACATCGGATATTAATCCACCACAGAATCCGGCATCTTCAGGTATTTCATGGTTTGAAATCTGCACCAAACCGGATTTGCCTGCCTGTATATTAGACCAATTCTCCTCTACTCCCACGCCCAGCGAGGTTATCAATCCCATTCCGCTGACTATTACTCTATGATTCATAAAGTTATCCCATAATTAGATAGAAAGACCGTAACTTCCCAAAATCCCAGTGGAATCTTGAGAAAAATTGCAAAATGCAAATTGCAAATTTTAAAATGCAAGATAATGAATTCCTTAAATTTTCATTTTGCATTTTGCATTTTGCAATTTTCATTAACTGCTCTAAAACCATAAAGTTTTTGAGCGGTTACAAAGGGCCTTCATTACCAAACATAAACCTTAGGGCATCCTGCATCGCTATATTTTTTCTCACAACATCTCCCGGTATCTTGAGGGCATATTCTTCTGAATGATCAGAGGCCTCATCCTGCCATATAAAAAAATTTACAACCCTGTTTTCTTCCTGGTCAACAACCTCGGACTGTTCAAGAGAGAGATCGGATATTCTGAACCATAGCTTGATCAATCTGATATATTTGCTTAGATATTTATTATTTGGACTTAAACTGAGTATATAATGTCCTTCGTCTTTTATCATTTCAAAAAGATAATCCCTTTTCAACTCGGAATAATCCAGATAAAAGCCCAGGCCAAATTGATTTATGAACTGGTAGATGTATTTCTGATAAGGGATTTTCAGCTCGAACAATTCCTTCGAGTCCGGGTAATACATCTTAATACAATCACCTTCGATCAATAATACATTTTTGGGCGGTGTATGAACATCCCATATAATTCGTTTGTCTTTCAGGTATCTTAAGGTCCCTTCACTTTTTATTGGTATGGTCATAAGTGATGAATACTTTGTCTGATACACCCTTGCAGAGACATTGGTAAGCTTTTTCTGGTTATCTGTAAGTGTGCTTATGATCTCTTCTATGGCGGAATAATCCAGATGGGTGTATTTTTCTCCCGGTTCCAGGTAGCGGTGTTCTTCATCACTTCTGACATATCCGGAGGAGAATAAAATCAGTGTCAATAGCATAAGCATCATTATTATAAAAAGATTAAAGATCCTTTTTTTCATATCAGATTCTCAAGCCTTTCTTTGTATACCTCCTTAAACGGAGAAAAGGAAAATCTCTGAAAAAGTCCGATCAATTTATCTCTGGTGCAATGGATATTAAAATAATGGACTATCTTTTTTATCAAAGGCAAATGTACCCTTGGCGGGTCTTTATCCAGTTCCCATGGGTGTAAATATATTATAGCCGGAAATCCCTTACGGTTCCAACACGTAATCACATGCGCAATCAAAGAAAAAGGGAAAAGACGCAAAGGGAAGCCTCCTGTCGCAGGGACCGGCTCACCTAAAAACGACATTGTAGAAACAGGAAACTCCCAGATCGTGCCGTTTTTTGTCTTGTACTGAAACGGAAATCTCCCTAAACGTCTGCCTCCAAGGAAGATAAAGGGACATACGCTAGAGTCGTATTTAATTTCCAGCTCAGCCAGAATATCCAGGGCCCAAAGGGTTTCAGGCCATACAGACCATTCAGGGGCCCTAAATCCCAGAATCCTTTTACCGGTAATGGATTCCAATATACCCACCGATCTCATGGTATCTTCCCGAAATGCCGCTTTGCTCATTTCATAAATCCTTTTATGGGCATAACCATGTGAGGCAATTTCATGGCCCTCTTTATCGATCCTTTTGATCAATTGCGGATATTTTTCCGCAATGCAGCCAAGCACGAAAAAAGTCGCCTTAAACTTATACTCAGATAATAGATAAAGAATAGAATCCATATTCCCGCTTAATCGTGACTCAAAACTTTCCCTTTTTTTTGAAGGAAGACACTGCTCTACACCACAAATATGGTACCATTCTTCTACGTCTATGGATAATATATTTATCATTTTTCTCTGATTTTCTTTTTTTCCGGGGATATCCATAAGGAATTATTACTATATTATGAAATCATAAAGAGATTCTGTAATATTTATTGACAAAATCTTCCAGAAGGGAGCGTATTGGAAAAAACATCCCTAAGATTCCCAGAAAAAGAAGCTTTGGCAACTGAAGATACGCGATGATCAATATCTCTTTTTTCTGCCACTGAAATCTTCTCATCATTCTTTGAAATAACCCGGGATAAAGCCTTTTAAGATGCTGCCAGAAAAAAAGAACCGGCTGAAGACATAAGGAGACAAAAAAGAGAGACAAAAAAAAGAACGAGCTGAACAACGGCAAGGCAAATTTATAATGAGTCGACTGTGGACGCTTTCGTATATTTAATCTATAAGCGATTAAATCAATACATCTTCTTACCTCAAAATAAAAGATGTATAAAGTCACATACATGGCTATCTGATAAATATCCCTAAAGGGCCGGAAATGAGAGAAATATCCATTTTTATCCGGATAAATCACCTTGACCGGAATAGATTGAAATCTATGGCCATTCGCACCAGCCTTAATCAGGAACTCTGTCTCGCAGGTATAGCCCCTAGTCCGCAGATCTATCTGCTGAATGAGAGATAGAGGATATAATCTGTAGCCGCATTGCGTGTCGTCTATATATTGACCAACCGCATAACTGATGAAAAAATTGGCCACCTTTATGGCTAAAGCCCGGCTAAGAGGGATTAAACCGGCCTGATGCATTCTAGATCCTATCTGCATCTTGCCCGATATATTAAAGGAAGATATAAATTCGGGGATCTCATTAGGATCATGCTGTCCATCTGCGTCAAGGGTTATTACAGCCTTATATTTGAATTTGCCGGCATATCTGAAACCTGTTTTCAAGGCATCCCCTTTCCCCTTGCGCCTTGAATGCCTGAGTATAATAATCCCCTTATCTTTGATTATCTCATAAGTCCGGTCAGTGGAGCCATCTTCAACAATAATAATATCAACGGGATACTTCTTTACCTCATCGATAAGATTTCCGATTGTTTTATCCGCGTTGTAAGCCGGAATCAAAACACATATTTCATTTACCTTTTTATTGAGATTTCCCATTCCGTTTGATTATATCTAAATATTTTAACTAACTGAAATAAATAAGAATAATATATTATCAGAATAAATTTTTCAATAAATTTTAAAATTATTATCAAAGAATCCGAATGCTGCTAAATTTTATTACTATTTTACGAGTTCGGCGAAAATCTGCAGAATATTCTTAAAGCCGGGGGCAAAACAAATAAAGATGTGTATAGACAGGAGAGAAGGCCAATAATGATTATCCACCCCAGGCTGATCATGCCCTGGTGATTTCCGAGAACCATCGAGCCAAATCCAGCGATAGTAGTCAGCGTTGTAAGGATTACCGCTGCCGCGGTCTCAGAGATTGTGCCATAAATATTTTTCTTGTCATGAAAACGGATAAGTATATGAATGCTGTCATCAATACAAATTCCCAGAATCAGAGGCAATGTAATAATGTTTACGAAATTAAAGCGAAGGCCTAACAGGCCCATAATCGATATGAGAAAAATCATTCCTGCAATCAGAGGGAAGAAGGAGAATATTACCAGAGAAAGCCTCCTGTAAGCCAGGCCCAGTAAAACTATTAAAGACAGAAAGGCTAGAATGATGATATGTCTTTCCTCATTCATTATGGTCCTGAACAACTTATAGGGGAGAAAACTGATCCCCGAAACCTTGACACCCTCCTGCCCCCCGTTAAAATAATCCTTTATTTTTTGTATTTCATCAGGTTCGGTTATCCTCTGCGTTGGATAGAAATATGCGAAGCTGTAAAGCCTTTCCGTTGAAGGGAAAAAGTAGCGCCTTAAAAGAGGACGAATCCCTGGGAGCGCATTCCAGAAGTCAATCGGAGAGACTATCTGATCAGGGTCCTTAATCGACGATTCCAGTTTATTAAACCAGTTGAAAAATTCATGAAACGCCTGTGGATTAAACTGGTTCTCTATAAAGGCTTCATTCAGGGTATGTATTGTGCCTGAAAAATCAATCTGTTGTAGTGATCTTTTGATTTCCTGCTGTTGGCCTGGGGAAGGCAGGAATTGAAATATATCTTCATATTTAGTCACCTTACCATTATCCTCCAGATGCTTTATTTTATTATGAACCAAACAAGACTTTTCCATTAAATCCTGAATAGTGCCTGCCTCAATCAATATATTGATTGGCTCCAGGTGATTGCCAAAGTGTTTAAGGATTTTTTCCTGAACTAGAAAGCTTTCGCGCTTCTTTGATTGCAAATTCTGTAAGTCATTGTCAAACCAGGCTTTATTATGCCAAAGGAATATTAATACCACACAACAGACAGAAAATACCGTCAGGTTTACTATAAATAAGGGGGAATAATTTCTTTCCACAAAACGGGCTATTTTATCCATCAGGCCTGAAAACCATAACCTTTTCGGAGGAGAACAATTAAAGAAAAGGATAAGAGAAGGAAAGAGAAAAATAACACAGATCATGGAAATAATAAGACCTAAACCAACTATTATCCCTAATTGTGCGATCCCCTTAAAACCGCTCATGGAAAGCATTAAAAAGGCAATTGATGTCGTAAGCGCTCCAAGCAGGATCCCTTGTCCGACATTTATTATGGCCCTTTTCATGGCTATAAAATTGTCGGATTCCTTTTTGAATTCGATATAATATCTGTTCAGGAGGTGGATGGCAAAATCAATACCGAGTCCCAGAAGAATCGCGGCGTATCCGAAAGTTATAATGTTCAGTTTTCCAAAAAAGAGGTAAGCTGCGAGATTTGTGAAAAGCAGAGAAAAAATAAGGGGTATTGCCAGAAATATTAAAAATTTTATTTCATGGAAAATCAGCCAGAACAAGAATAAAACACAGAAGAAGGAGATCAATATGGTCATGAGCATATCCTTTCGGATTGCCTTGCCTTCTTCATATGCAATGGCATAGCTGCCGGTATAGCCTATATGTATATTTTCCTGAAATTCCTCCAGGGGCAGATTGGTTTTTTTGCAGAAATCCTCCTTTGCCTTCTGTTCCGATTCAATTACCGATGACATGAGTTTTTTATCAAAATTTATATCACCCATTGCCTGAACCGGCTTCGCAATCATAAATAGATACAGGCCGTCTTCCGACTGAAAATAATCCTCATCCGAAAAACTTAACACAGAGGTTACGGAGGATCCTGTTTCTTTTGATTGATTCATGAAAAGTTCGCTAAAATCAAGCGGATCATTAAGTATTTTTCTTTGAACCCCGATTCCCATAGGTGAAAACATGAGGTCTCTGTTTTTTTTGATTTGCTCTTTAATATCTCTAGGAGAGAGCTTTTTTACAAACAAATCCAGTTGTGAAGGTGACAGAAAAACATAAAATCTATCGAAAAGGAATCTCCAGTTCTGAATTAAAATGTCTCTTATACCTGATCTTTTATACTCCACGAAATCAATCATATCAGAAGCCTTCAATTTCTCTGACATCTCTTCAAGAAAGGATTTGCTTAGGGATTGGAATGAATGGTCCTTTATTTCCAGAAGGATTACTAACTGATCATTAATACCTGCCAGTTCTGAAATTTCAAGAAAATCTTTCAGTTCCGGGATATCATCGGGAAGTAATGAGTAAATATTATGATCTAAAGAAAGATGCCTTATACCATATAAACTTAATACGGCCAGGATGATAAAGACAAGAATAATTTGTTTTGGATATTTGACGACAAAACGGCCAATCTTTTCAAAAGCAAAATCAATTGGTCTAAAGTTGATCCGGCCTGATTGCATTAAAACCATCCATTAAAAATAACTCAGTATTAATAATTGTTCCATAACAGACTTAAATAGACAACATATGTTGCCTGATATTTTAAACAATACGCATCCACCCTTTAACCCCTCACATAAAGCCAAATACGCCGGTTAAAAATATCAGGGCCTTATGGCATTCATTATCCCAAAAATCCTTATTATATTTAAATATAACTGAACACCTTGACAGAAAGGGCAAAAGGGATATTGATGGATATTATGCAAAGGTCTTTTTCAATTTATCATATTTGCAGTGAGGTTGAATGTGATAACGTCATTATTAAATCCTTTTAAGACATCAACGGAATAATCCCTCCCATTAAACCAATAGCACCTGATTTCTTTCTGATCATCAGACGCCACGTATATCTCCTCTATACCGTCTCCGTTGAAGTCATACAGATATGTTGCATGTTCAAAACCTGATGAATCTTTTTCTATTAAGGTCTTCTTCCATTCATTTTTAAAAATATCCTTTAAAGGAGGCGTAAGCCTCCATATCCCTGAAACCCTGGTGGATGCTATTAATTCCCTTACTCCATCACCATCTGTATCACCAAATGTAAGAAATCGGCAAAGCTTGCCCGGCAAATTTGCAATATCCGTATAAGAGATCTTTTCCTTATCAAATCGGTACATTCTTATCCTGGTGGTATCTCCTTCATCAATGCGGCCAAAATGTTCACCTTCAAGGGAGGCAAAAAGCACGGGATTTTCTTCACCTTTGATGGGAATACAAAGGATCTCTTTTACATGTCTTGATTCGAATGATTCCACTACCCGCCTTTCCCGGTTCCCATTCACAAATTTCCACATCTCGATACTTCCCGGCTGGATCGAGCCATCCAGCTTATTGGGTTTACTTGGCGTGGCGAATATCTCGATGATTTTGTCCCCATCCACATCCCCTGTTTCTATTTCATGAACAAAGGTATCTTTATTGCGGCAAAGCTCCTCGGCCTTCCACTTGCCATCTTCCTGAGATACTACAGCTATAACCCCCTGATCATGGGTTGCCACCACTATATCTTTTATACCGTCACCGGTTATATCCGTTATTTCAAAATCCCTTAACCGATCGAATTTCCCTCCAAAAGAGGGATGCCAAAGGACCTCGGATTTCCATTTTCCGCCCTTTTTCCGCCATATCTTTAAAAAGGCCCCGGTTGCTCCTATGGTTAAAATACCTGGCTCACCTGATGAAGGAACAAACCATGCAGCCTTATGAAACACATTACTATCCGGGTCTTCCACTGCCTCTTCCATCCATCCTGATTTTGTACGGGTAAGAATAACCAATCTTGCCGGACCCGGAACAGGATGCATCTTTCCATCCTTTCCTTCTTTTTCAATAAATTGTGCCTGTGAAAGATATATGGTGGAACCTTGCGCGGCTTCAACCTTTTTTGAATCGATGGACTGCGCAACCGCTTCCCCTGCCCCCGAAATTAAAAGTACAAAAAATGAAAAAAGAAAGATATATAAGAAAATGGCAGAAAAACGAACCGTCCGGTTTAAAAAATGCTTCCCCAAAAATTCCTTTTTAAAAAATAACATATCCATTTACTCTCAATGATTGATTACAATTATAAAAAATATCTTTTCATTCTATATCTTCAATTCTAAAGTTTAACATTGCCACAGGAGATGTTCAAGGATTTATTATAAAGCTCCATTCATTCATTTATTCAATAAAGCAAATAAGGTCTCCTCAGATCAGAGAAATTATCCAACTCCTCCTGGCAGCTTTTTACTATTTCTTTGATATCAATCCCCTTCTCAAGGGCTTCTCTTACTCTTGGAGTCCCTATTATTCTATCAAAATATTCGGTGTGGAATATAAAAAATTGACGATAAATGTTCATTATTGTTCTGATTATATTAAGCATTGTCTCAAACGGCCTGTATCGACCTCTATCGATGATGTGTATTTGTACCCCTCCGCAAAGTTCTCCTTTATATTTTGAAAAGGCTGGTGTAAACCAGGCTTCTCTGAAAATAATTCCGGGAATCTCAAGAGCGTTTAATCTTTTTGCCAGCTCATATCCATCGATCCAGGGAGCCCCGAATATCTCGAAAGGTTTCGTGGTTCCTCTTCCCTCCGATAGGTTTGTGCCCTCTAAATATACCTGGCCGGGGTAAACAGTGGCAGTATCAAGAACGGGCATATTGGGTGACGGCATAATCCAGGGAAGGGTTGTCTCGTCATACCACATCCCTCTCTTCCACCCCCGCATCGGAATTACTTTCAGATCCGCCCGTTTCTCCAAAAACCTATCGTTAAAAAGCAATGCAAGCTCCCCAATAGTCATACCGTGCCTCACCGGTATTGGATAAAGACCCACAAAGGTGCTGTATTCCGGATAATCAATCAGCGGGCCATCTAAATCATTGCCATTTATGGGATTTGGTCTGTCCAATACCATGAAATCAATACCATTTTCAGCGCATGCCTGCATGCAGAAGGACATCGTCGCTATATATGTATATATTCTCGTTCCCACATCCTGAATATCGAAAATCAACACGTCGATGCTTTCTATCATGGATATCTCCGGAATCTTACCCTCTTTTTTTGTATCAAAGGAGCGCATATATTCATCGATATCTTTCAGCATACCTGATGGGGGTTTTTTCGACTGTCCATAGAGACTGAATACAGGTATTCTATATTTTTCATCCATATAGAAAGGAACATACTCCCCTGCCTGGGCGTTTCCCCGTATCCCATGTTCGGGGCCGTACAAAGAGATAAGATTAATACCCGGATTTTTATAGAAAAGGCTTATGATACTTTCCAGATTGCTGTCTACACCGGTGGGATTTGTTACCAAACCGATTCTTTTTCCTTTGACCGTTTCCAAATGGTCTTCTAAGAATACTTCAACGCCGGGTTTTACTTTGTTCAAATTGACCTGTGATTTAGACATTTCATCCTTTATTTCTTAACTATCTTATTTTTTTATTATATTTCTTTTTTTATTTAATTTTAACTTTTATAATTGTTTTTTAAAACAACAATATCATTTATTTATCTAGCAGATAAGGCAACAATCTCAAAGCTGTTATCTATACAACAGTATAATCCATAACCAAAGATACGGTCAATCTGTATTGAATACTTCCTGCGATTCTAATTTTGTCCGAATAATCTTTTTTCATGACCCGCAGTCCGAGACCATAATTGCCATAACTGGAATTGCTGAAATATATTAAAAACGCTCCTTCCGGCGGGAACCCGATAATACTGTGGGATCAAGATATTTTTATAGTTATGGGCTTGACAATATCTTTTGTTACTATTATAATTATATTTATACGATTATAAATTTTATCAA
The DNA here is from genome assembly GCA_049472335.1 of bacterium. Classification (GTDB taxonomy): domain Bacteria; phylum SZUA-182; class SZUA-182; order DTGQ01; family JAFGSM01; genus JBLIRM01. Next base: position 16,753 of record JBLIRO010000080.1, read on the forward strand.
GTATATATTCAACATTACTTTTTAAGTTAATTTCTAAAGGACTTATCCATATAAATAATAAATAACATTTAATAACCTAATTATGATATATTAACCATCTAGCATAAATTTCCGCCATTGCCCAATGAACAGATTATTAGATATTATTTATTATTTTTTATTGAACTTTATGTTTAATTAATTGATTCATATTATCTTATTAGATATTTACAAACCATAAATCGATCAGGGAGGTGAATTCTTATAGCAGTTGCCAAGCATCAATCATTAATGAAAAAATTCTATTGCCAACCATTGTGACATTGGCCTTTTATATCCGATCTGGAATCAGAAAAGCGCTATGTCTTAATACATTCCCTCATGAGTCGATTTTTGATGCCGTTTCTGATTTGAAATCGCACAAATCTTACCTCATCCGACTCGACAAAAGTGGATTTTCAAAGTCCTTTTGATCCAATTTTATACTGAGCAAATCTCTTACTAAATCCCTGGCTTATTTCACAGTGTGCTTATTTAAAATTTGTTGCTTATAGCGTTTATTTTATTAAACCTTTTTCACAAGGAGGTGGATTTATACGATGATTAAGAGAATAGGAAGAGGTGTTCCAAACTAAAGAAAAACAAAGAAATGAACGGAGGGATAGATCAATATGTTACAGAATTGTAAAAAACTAATATTATTAATGACCTTCATTACGGCCATATCCCTTTTTTTTACAGTTGGCATCCAAGCCCAGTATTGGACTATCATGCCGCCTTACAATGTGTTATGGCCCCTCTGGTCTCCCGGTTTATCACCTATTGATCCTGTAACAGGCCTCACAACGCCTTTAGTCAGCTCACTTACCAGAAATACCATTCTTCCGGTCCAGCCCGGCCTGGTCTGGGACCCCTGTCAGCCTGTACCTTTTCTTTTATATAATACACCACCGCTCTTTGGATCAGGACTCTTATATTACCATGAAGCTTATGGAATAAATCCCTGGCCTCCCAGTTATATGCTCGATCCTCTTACTGGCGCGCCGGCTCCGATTCCTTTGCCGTTGGCTCCAACCCTGTTGTCACCATACGCATCAGGCGAATGGGAGTACTATGTCCCCATGGCCAATATCTTTTATGCCCTTACCTTCGGACTCAGCGGGCCTGAATTTTTAAGTCTCTTACAGCCCTTTGATATCTGGGGGCCGGTGACGCGCACCGGTGTCCCTCTTACACCCATTATTTTGTAAGTGTTATGTACAGGGAGGATATCGGTTTGTGAATAAATAATCCCTGACACTGGGGATTGATAGATTGAGAAGGGAGAAAATATTATGCATAAAAAAAGATGGAATATATTTTTAATAATGATTTTGACCATTCTGACGGTTTTTATATTTTTCTCTTATTCACAGGCAGACTATTGGACCGCCTTACCGCCTTATAATGTATTATGGCCATTGTGGTCTCCGGCACTGTCTCCTCCGGACCCGATTACAGGCGTGCCTACACCTCTGGTCAACGCCCTGACAAGAATGACAATACTTCCGGTTCAGCCGGCCATGATATGGGACCCTGCCTCACCGGAGGCGAATAACGGGCCTTTGCCATGGCTGGCCTATAATGCTCCCCTCGCCTTTGGAGGCGGTCTGATGATCTGGGACCAATATTACGGGATGAGACCATTTCCCCCGGAATATATGCTGGACCCTTTGACGGGCGGACCTGTCCCTATTCCCCTTCCCCTGTCCTACTGGCTTTTAAGACCGATCGAGTTCGAAGAGATAAATGCCTATCATTTTATCCTGGGAAACCTTGTTTATGCCAATACATACGGGGTGCCGCTTGCTAATCTGCTCACTCCGCAACAATTCTGGGGGCTGCCTGACCTGACTGTCGGAATATATTAAGTTTGTTTTATCTTAGGTTTTGATTTTACAGAAAGCAATAGATTATTTTGATTTTTCTTGACAAATGAATGATAGGACAAGGAGGTAAATGATGCGAAAAAGAAGTCTGTTCTTTATTTTAATAATCTTGATGATCTGGGGATTATTAATTGCACCGCCTATCCAGGCTCAGGATTGGGCAATAATGCCCCCCTATAATCTTCTCTGGCCTCTCTGGTCCCAGGTCTATTCACCCCCTGATCCGGTTACCGGTCTTCCCACTCCCCTGTTGAGCGAAGTCACGAACAGCACCATACTGCCGGTTCAACCGGCTTATCTCTTCAATCCCAATGGATTTGAGCTGCCCATGGGATATATTAATCCGTGGCTTCTATACAATTCGCCAGGTGGAGTAGTGTATTACGATGTCTTTTTTGGATTAAATCCCTTTCCGCCTCCAGAATTACTGGATCCGATAACAGGAGCGCCATCCCCTATCCCGTTACCGTTAAACTGGTCTTCTCTTGCCATTCCACCCCTTTCACTGGCCCTTTATCTTTTTGAATTGAGCAACCTGTATTATATGATTGGTTACGGAAACAACCTTGGAGTGGATCCGTTATCTCTGCTGACCTTTTATGATGTATATGGAACTCCGGGGGTTTTGACTCCGCTTGGATGGTAAATTAAAAAAATTATATTTTATTAGGAGAATATATATGGATTATTGAATAAACTTTATAGTTTTTTAACAAAGAATAATAAAGGGCGATAATATAGCGAATGAGGTGAATTATGTATAGAACGAAAAAATCATTCATTATATTCAACATATTAATCTTTGTATTTATATTTGTGACAATAGCGGGTTTCATTGTCACGATACAGGCGCAATATTGGACACCCCTTCCACCCTATAACGTTCTATGGCCTCTCTGGTCACCGGTCTTATCACCTGTCGATCCGATTACAGGTTTAGCCACCCCCTTAGTAACTTCCTTAACCAGAAACACGATACTCCCGACACAACCAGGTCTGGCCTGGGATCCTTGCCAGCCTGGTGTGGAAGCATTTCCATGGTTGCTTTATAATACTCCACTCGCCTTTGGGGGTGGATTAACATACTGGGATGTCTATTATGGTATGAATCCATGGCCACCGGAGTATATGTTGGATCCTGTTACCGGCGCCCCAATAACTATCGCCTTGCCTTTAGGCTGGACACTCCTGTTGCCCACAAGCTTATCGCACTTTGGTTGGTTCGTCCCCTTGTCTAATGCCATTTTCTCTTATCGCTATGGAGTTCCTATAGCAGACTTATTGACTACGGCAGATATCTGGGGATTCACACCCCTGGCTGCTTTACCTCCACCTATAATTTAGTAAAGGAGTAGATTATGTTTAAAAAGAACTATTTGATTTTATTGTTGTGTTTTTCCATTATAATGG
>JBLIRO010000081.1:0-19970 GCA_049472335.1 bacterium
AAAATTATAAATTAGCGGATTTGATCTTAAATTGAGGAAATATTTTACAATGTCAGAAAAAAAAAGCTTTTGTGAATATGCTGTTGTTATATTGCTATTTGTAGCATTTGTGTTCATTATGAAGCCCGCTGAAGCTCTTACTATTGAAACCTTTACAGATCGTTCCGACTGGGAGTCAGCCCTCTCTAATATATATCAGGGAGATTTCAACTCATTTTTAGAATCCTGCAGCATTCCTTCATTCCCTGATTACAGGGAAGTCGGTGTTTCTTTTAAATTGCAGGAATTAAATAATAACACATTGAACAAAAATATAATTACTCCCAAGACGAAATATAGCCTGGACTTAGATGGCTCAAGCTATATTAATGGCCTTGTAGAAAAAAAATCAATGGAAGAGAAAGATCATGCGGTAAGATTGAGTTTTGTTTTTGATGACCCCATCACAGCATTCGGAGCAGATTTCAGGAATGCAAACAATGGCTCCGGAATAGATTTTCTTCTCACACAGCTTGAGAACGATTCTGACGGAGAGTTAATATCAGGGAAAACTATGATGCGTAATGATGGTTTTTTTGGTTTTCTAATCAATGAGACATCAGAAAACATTAGAGTAATAACTTTACAAGCCAGCGGCAGAATGAACGGAGAAAGGGCTTTACTTTCAGAAGGGTTCGGAATGGATAATATAATGTTTGTCAAAGCCGATTATGTGGAACCGAGACAAAAGAAAAAGGAACCCACTAATTCCGTCCCGGAACCCTGCACCTTTTTCCTCTTAGGCTCACTTCTGATATGTTTTGGAGTAATCAAAAAAAGATCTGAATAATATCAAAATCACTCCTTATTCCCTACGTTTTTTTCCTTCCAATAAATGTCTGTCATCATGCATCCCGTCTATCAGGCATAATCTTAAAACCAAACCAAAACAATTTATATTCAATGTTATTGAGTTAAGATCTAAACCCAAATCTTTCTGAGTGTCCCATTAAAATAAAGATGAATAAATATATGAATGGATCGTTCATTTCTGATACAATATCATTTTGTTAAAATTGTTATCCATGACTGATTTGATGACAACCAAAAGGACCCCAAAAATAACAGGAGGTTATATTGGATAAAGAGGATATACTCGGATTCATGTCTCAGGCCCCTTATCCCATGGGCTTTTCAGAATTAAACAAACGGATGAATATATCCAAAAATAAAAGAGAAGCCTTTAAAAAACTGCTTAAACAGATGGAGAAAGATGGAGAGCTGATCGTTATAAAGGGCGGCCGCTATGGACTGCCTAAACGGATGAACCTTGTCGTGGGACAGATTCAGGCCCATCCGGATGGTTATGGATTTTTGATCCCTGACCAGGCAGGCCAACCGGATGTTTTTATTAACGCGGGCCATATGAAAGGTGTATGGGATGGTGATCGTGTGGTAGTCAGGGTTGAAAAGGCCGAGAGCAAAAGGAAGCAGGAGGGTAGGGTAATCAGGGTCCTCAGCCGTAAGCATCAGCAGATAATAGGTAGATACGAAGGCACGAAAAGATTCGGGTATGTTGTGCCACAGGAAAAACGTCTGACAGAAGACATAGTCATACCCAGAAATCAAAGGGCGAACGCAAAAAAAGGCGATATTGTAGTCACCAGGATCACCCAGCACCCATCACAACACAGAAGCCCCGTTGGAAAGGTCATCGAGATCCTCGGGAAAGAGGGAGATCAGGGGCTGGATGAAGAGATTATAATCCGCAACAGAGACCTGCCTGTCAAATTTCCGGAGGAATGTCTGAAAGAAGCGAAAACAATACCCCTGGAAGTCCTGCCGGATCAAATAAAAAAAAGACTCGATCTAAGAGATCAGCTTGCCTTCACCATAGACGGCGAGACAGCGCATGATTTTGATGACGCAGTTGCCATTGAAGATCTGGGAAAGGGCTGTGTCCGCCTCTGGATACATATTGCGGATGTAAGTTTTTATGTAAGCCCGAATACCGCTATTGACAAAGAGGCTTATCAAAGGGCAACGAGTGTGTATTTCCCGGACCGGGTCCTGCCCATGCTGCCTTTCGAGCTTTCCAGCGGCATTTGCAGCCTGAAGCCCGATGAGAATCGTTTATCCATATCTGTTGCAATAGATTTCGGGGCAAGGGGAAACATCAGGGATTATCAGATCAGGGAGACAGTCATCAGGAGCAAGGCAAGGCTTACCTATACATTATGCGGCAAAATACTGGAAGGAAAGGCAAGCAGGCAGGAGAAGAACCAATGGAGACATATAATACCCTCACTGAAACGAATGCGGTCCCTCAGTCAAAAACTGAGAAAACGAAGGCAGGACCAGGGCAGCCTTGACTTTGACCTCCCTGAGCCCGAAATCATCCTGGATGTAAGCGGCAATATTCAGGATATCCTCAAACTTCAAAGAAATGATTCCCATATCCTGATAGAGGAATTCATGCTTATGGCTAACCGGATAGTGGCAACGCACCTTGTGAACAAAGACTACCCTGTTATATTCAGAATACATGAGCCGCCGGATGAAGAAAAACTGGCTGGCCTCGGGGAATCCATTCATCCCCTTGGATATTCTTTACCCCCTCCGGAGGCGGTCAAGGCTAGGGATCTGCAGCGAATCCTTTCTTTGGCAAAGGGAAAGCCTGAGGAACAACTGCTAAACATGCTTCTTCTCAGATCCATGAAAAGGGCCAGATATGATGTAAAAAATAAAGGGCATTTCGGTCTTGCCATGGAAATGTATACGCACTTCACCTCTCCTATCCGCCGATATCCTGATCTTATCGTCCATAGACTATTGAGAGGGACCTGGGATCAAAAAAAGCTCGGCCTTGGCGGTCCCAAGCTTTACAGCTACCTGGAAAAGGCATCCGATCATACCTCAACCAGGGAACGGATTGCCGAGGAAGCAGAGCGTGAGATTGTGGATTTGAAAAGGATAAGGTACATGATGAATAAATTGGGCGAGGAATATACAGGTATCATAAGCGGAGTAACGAGTTTTGGCATATTTGTTGAATTGGATGAGATCTTTGTAGAGGGACTGGTTCACATAAGCAGCATTACTGATGACTTCTATCACTTCTATGACACAAGCCAGCAGTTGATAGGGGAAAGGACGCAAAATATCTTCCGGCTGGGAGACAGGGTAAAAATCAGGGTCGAAAAGGTGGATTTAGAGCGAAGACAGATCGATTTCGGACTTGTCCGGTAAAACCGCTTCTTATCTTTTATGCTTATGGCATGAAGTACATATGGTAGGACCTGTCTTGTTGCCATCAGGGCCTGTAATAATATGGCACCCCAAACACTGTTTCATAAAAGCCGTCCTGAGGGAAACCGCGTCACCCGCCCTGTCTCTTCCATGACAAGTTACACAAGACAGTGGCATATCATAGGAGTTTACCTCCCATTCATGATGACATTTTTGACAATCAATCCCTGATTCAATATGATCCCTATGGCCAAAATGAACCGGGCCGAACATGTCCAATCTGTGAATGTCGTGCTCGATGATAATAGATTCGGGTATTTCCTGAGCCAAACAGGATTGAAGACCCTTTAAACAAAAAAAACCCTGGATTAAAAAACAAAGCAAAAACAAGATATATAGTTTTTTCGCTGGATTGACCATTATCCCCCCAGATGTGATGATCGTTTTACATCCAAAACTCTATAATAGAAGTATTTTTCTGGAAGCATTCTGCAAATTATGTTCCACTTTTCCGGGTCCTTTAAATCATCTATATATAAAGCATCAAACATGACAAAGTTAAAAAAGGGATGCCGATGATGAATCATTAATGATCAAAATAAGAACATCTCTTTTCAGACTATGAACGATTTTTGGATTTCAATAATCTTCTTATACGATTCAAGTATGTGGAAATCTTTGCCTCGTACCCCCTGTCTGTTGGATTGTAAAATTTGGACCCGGTCAATTGATCCGGCAGATATTGTTGCGCCACATACCCACCCGGGAATTCATGCGGATAAAGATATCCTTTTCCATATTTCAGGTTCTTCATCAGGCGGGTAGGTGCATTCCTGATATGGAAAGGTACGGGTAAAGGGCCTTTTTCAACAGCCATCTTTCTGGCCATCTTATAGCCGAGGTATGATGCGTTGCTCTTGGGGGCTGAAGCGAGATATGTGGCTGCCTGGGCAAGAGGGATCCATCCTTCGGCATCTCCGACAAAATGAAATGCGTTCATGGCGGCAACGGCCACCTGAATGGCCTGAGGATCGGCATTCCCGATATCCTCGGAGGCGAAAATGATCATCCTTCTCGCAATAAACAGGGGATCTTCCCCGGACTCCAGCATTCTGGCAAGCCAGTATAAAGCGGCATCCGGATCGCTCCCGCGCATGCTCTTGATAAAGGCTGATATAACATTGTAATGCTCCTCGCCCCCCTTATCGTAAAGAAGCGCCTTTTTCTGCATTGCCTGCTGCACCACGGAAATATCTATCTTTATCTTCCCTGCCTTCTCAGGCTCCTTAATATCTCCGGCCATAAATTCAACAGAATTCTCCAGGACCGTAAGGGCCACGCGAGCATCCCCCTGGGAGTATTCTGCAAGCCAGGCAATGACCTTATCTTCAACCTCTAGTTGCCGGTATTTCCCCAGTCCCTTTTCCTCATCCTGGATTGACCTTTTCAGGATCAACATAATATCATCCTTAGTTAGGGCCTTTAATACAAACACCCTTGCCCGTGAAAGGAGAGGCGGTATGATCTCGAAGGAAGGATTCTCCGTTGTGGCGCCGATCAGAATGATAGATCCCGATTCCACATATGGGAGAAAGGCATCCTGCTGGGCCTTATTAAAGCGATGGATTTCATCCACGAATAAAATGGTCTTCAGCCCTTCTTCCTTGTCCTTTTCAGCCTGTTTCATAATTTTTCTTGCCTCATTAATACCGGAGAGAACTGCGGACAGGGTTACAAAGGAGGATTTTGAGTGACCGGCGATAAGATGCGCGAGCGTTGTTTTACCTGATCCCGGCGGCCCCCACAGCATAATCGAAGGCACCTGATCCTTCAATATTGCCTGCCTCAGGTAACACCCTTCATCAAGGATATGTGACTGGCCCACAAATTCCGAGATATTTGCAGGCCTCATACGTTCAGCCAATGGAGGTACCATAAAATATTCCTGAAAATTCCTAATTATTTCAAATTTTTTTAAAAATCAATTCCTCTGTCGAGCGCTTGGGCACATGATGTGTTCCGTTTTCATCACGCCAATATTTAATATTCCTGTCCTCATAAATATCTTCAAGCAGAATCCTTTCTGCCGGTTTCCCCAGCGCAATTACATATAGTATCTCATATTTATCCGGTATTGAAAAAGACCTTCTGAGCCCTTCACGATCAATGGAGCCCAGGATGCATCCCCCAAGTCCCAATTCCACTGCTCCCAGCAATATACTCTGACAGGCTATGCCGGCATCACAATGAAAATTTCTGTTTATGGAGGTATCGCCAAGCAAAACAATATAGGCAGACGGCCTTTCTCCTTCAGACGGACCCGGCCACTCCGTCAGATATCCGGCCCATGAGAGGGTGTCGAAAATCAGCTTATTTTTTTCCTCAGACGAGCACAACAAAAATTTCAGCGGCTGTAAATTCGCTGCTGAAGGGCAAAAACGCGAAAGCTCAATCAGGGAGACCAAAGTCTCATTACCTATCCTGAAACCTTCATCATATCTTCTGTAGCTCCTGTTTTTAAGTATCAGATCTTTTATCATGATATGTTTCTCCTTAACTAATCTATAATCTATAATCAGTTTGAATATACTCAAATCAAAAAATCAAATAAAATCCTATTATGGCACAATCTCCAAATAGTTCAAAAAATAATCACCCATGTTTATTAATTAATCATTCTAAATTAATGGTTCGGATTCAATTATTAAAAAACACCCCCATATTTTTATTATATAACATAATAATTTAATTTTATATTATTAATTAAATTATTAAAGCCCAATCTGTTTTGGCAGCCATTATGCTTTTCTGAAGGTGGCACAATACAATATATTTATAAGAATAATTAATAAATAATGTGAGAAGAGTCTCAGAGTAAAGGAATGATGAAAAAGTTTTGCCTCCTGCTTCTCCCGACACTCATTCTCTGTCTGTGCCTGTTCTTCATGTTTTCCTCAAAAATCGGAGCACAATATTTTCCTTATATTGGTTCTTATTCCCAGTATAACAATCCAATAAGCCTTATATACCCGGGAAACAATACACTCAATCCACTTAATATCATCAATAATTATAATCAAAATTTACCTTTTTTGCCCTGGTTAAATCCAAGTTCCGGATCATTATGGAGTCTCATACTCCAGGATCTTTATAATATAGGTACAGGGACACAGCTCTCTACAAATCTTAGCTCAATAGCACAGGGACAATATCAGACAAATTCCAATTTTTATTCCCCATATAATCCATCTTCACAGATTCAGCTCACATCGGGGTTAAATACCTATTCGCCCTCCGCTTTTTCATTAGCTTCAATTTTTCAAACAGGAGCAGCGGGTTCAATCTCGCCTTATGGCAGCCAGCCCTTTTCTAATATAAATTCCATTTCTTACACACCACAAACAAGCATAATTCCATTTGTTAATATAAATCAGGGAATCTATCCATATTCCAATGCCAACCAGGGATATTTTCCATATACTAATTCCGGCCTTGGGCAGCCCGTTCTGAATTACTATGGTACAGGGGTTTATTCAGGAGTATTCGCCACTCAACCCTATTTACCAAACAGCAGCTATTATTTACCAGCCACAACCGGTTCCGCATTGGATGATATTCGCATTACTTCACTTCTTGAAGCTGAACTGGTCTTGGCCAATCCTGATTACGGCATGTATTGCTGGGACCCTCCAAGCTGGATTAATGGAGGATACAGGGTAGGAATATGGTGTTATAAAATTCCCATCAGAGCCCAATCCTTAGACAAGCGGGGAAGGCTTTTCGATGAAGCCCCAGGCTTTACAGTTGATCCAACCGGTGAATCTGGTCTTATGGAATTAATTGATGATTCCATATCACTTTATCGTGGCATCATAACTGCCGATGCACCAAATGAGTATCAGGTCACAGTTGTGGTGGATTCTGCATCCACCGTGGCTATAGCCAAAAGAAGAAATGCCTCCTGCGATGTATGCCATCCCACACCGCCAGGACACATTGGTGTGGAAATGACATGGGGTAACTGCCACGAATGCCATAACCTTGGGGACAAACTTCACAGGCATGCCTATAATGCATATATACCAGTCGACAGGTGCTATACATGTCATCCCGCTGGTTGTCTTTCCGGATCTCATGGACAGCGTGGTATATGGTGCACACCCTGCCATGGCACACTCGAGGACGCCGCCAATGGCAGAATGAAAATATCGGGTCAACTGGGAAAGCCCCTGTGTGGCGACTGTCATGATCCGATTCATTCCGAACCTGGAGGTGAGCTTTTTGTCAACTCATCCGGACATGGTGGTATCTGGTGTATCAACTGTCATGGGGCCACCCATGTTGAATTGTCCGAGCCTGTCGGTCTCAACAACTGTACATTCTGTCATACCGTTCAAGCCAGCATCAAATGGATGGGCCCCAATTGTGGCCTTTGTCACGGGTCTTCCGTCTCTCCTCATTTTGTTAAAAGTCTATAGAACTTGCAAATAATCTGAAAGCGTGATAGGTCTTAGTAAAGAACCAAAAAGGGGGACGGTTCTATTTTTTGATTAAAGAACACAATTACTATGATTAGAATTGCTTTATTATATGTTCTACAAATCTGACAACAAAGAAGGTTTAAAAACTTGATCATCTTATTAAGCAAAGGGGAAAGGGATGGAAAAGCAGGTTGCATTAATTACCGGGGCAGGCAGCGGCATCGGGCAGGCCACGGCTGTCACACTTTCTAAGATGGGTATCAATACAGTGCTTAACGACATTTCAAAAAGGGGCCTTGATGAAACCCTGCATATGGTACATAAAAAAGGAACGAAATCCTTTGCTGCCGTTGGTGATATCTCTTCTCCGGATGATGTCGACATGATAGTTGATATGACTGTATCCGAATTCGATCATCTTGATATTTTGGTGAATAATGCAGGAATAATCAAAGATAATTGGCTATGGAATATGAGTGAGGATATGTGGGACAAGGTCCTGGATACCAATCTTAAAGGGGCATTTCTTTGCTCAAGGGCTGCGGTAAGACATATGGGTAAACAAAAATGGGGAAGGATCGTCAACATTTCTTCAATCTCCCATCTGGGAAATTATTGTCAGGCCAATTACAGCTCATCCAAGGCCGGACTTATTGGTTTAACCAGAACATTGGCCTTGGAGCTTGCCCAGTTCAATATCACGGTTAATTGTGTGGTTCCCGGCCTTATCGATACACCAATGATCCAGGGCATGAAACAGGAAGCCGTTGTTAAAAGAATACCTCTCAGAAGACTCGGCCGACCGGAGGATGTGGCAAATCTGGTAGCCTTTCTGGTATCTAATGAGGCCGATTATATCACCGGGGAGACAATAGCCATAAATGGTGGACTGAGCCTGGGGATAGGATTATAATATATAATAGGATAGTTTAAGAAATTTAATGAACCTTGTTAACTAATTTTACTTATTATTGAGAATTTTTAAAAATTTTTTAAAAGGTAATTGTACTGCAAAAAAATCAATATATTGTTAACCATTTAATAAATTTACAATATATAGTCTATTTCCCCTGAAGTTTTTGACTTTTTTACAATTACATCTTATTTAATGCTTAATAAGAATTTCTATAAGATCTTAGTTATTTGAAACAGGTTAAGCGGGACATTGAAAAAAGAAGTGTGAATTTTAAAACCTTATAATAAAAGCCCTGATCTCATGAGTAATGAGCAAAAGATTATGAAACCTAGAAGATTATTTCACATTACTACCTTTGGCTGCCAAATGAACGAACACGACTCGGAGCGTATGGCCGCCCTGTTGAGCGCCGATGGATTTTCGTGGACCGAAGACATTGACAAGGCAGACCTGGTTTTAATCAATAGCTGCACAATCCGTAAAAAGGCCGAAGAAAAGGCCTTCAGCCAGGCGGGCCGCTTGAAGGGATTAAAAAAACATAATCCCCGGCTCAGGATCGGGTTTTGCGGATGTGTTGCCCAGAGAGAGAAGGAAAGGATCTTTAACAGACTCCCTCATATTGATCTTGTGTTCGGGACTCTCAATATTAATAATGTTAGTGCCCTTGTGAAAAGACTCTGGGAAGAAGGTGGAAAAATCTGCCAGGTTTTGGAAGTCCATTCCTCTGATACTAATCAAACCCTCTCTGCTGATACTAATCATACCTGCCTTGCTTTACGCTCCAGCCCTGTTAAGGCATGGGTTACCATCATGGAAGGCTGCAACAACTTCTGTACGTATTGTGTCGTTCCATATGTCAGAGGCAGAGAGAGAAGCCGTACCCCGGATGATATACTGAAAGAGATATATCTTTTGGTTGACTCAGGATACAAAGAGGTGACCCTGCTTGGGCAAAATGTAAATTCTTACGGAAAGGGCTTGAATCCATATATGGATTTTGCAGGCCTCTTGTATCGCCTTTCAGATGTCCCCGGCCTTGAAAGGATCAGGTTTACCACATCACACCCCAAGGATTTATCCAATAATCTGATTCTGGCAATGAGGGATTGTAAAAATGTCTGCGAGCATATTCATTTGCCCATGCAATCGGGATCTGATCCTGTTCTTAAAAGTATGGGCAGGGGCTACACCGTGGAAGAGTATCTCGACAAGGTAGACGCCATAAGAAAATCAATACCCGGTGTAGCCATTACAGGGGACATGATATGTGGTTTTCCCGGTGAAACGGATAATGATTTTGAGGAGACGCTCAGAATTGTGGAAGATATTCGATTCGATGGACTTTTCACGTTTAAATACTCCACCCGACCGCAAACCCTTGCGTCTCGGATCTTGGACCAGGTCCCTGAAGAGGTTAAACTGGAAAGGCTCAGGAGGCTTCAATCCTTGCAAAATCAAGTTTGTAATGAAATTAACGCAAGTATGGTAAATAAATTCCAGCAGATCCTGATAGAAGGTCCCAGTAAAAAGGACCCCCTGAAATTGACAGGGCGAACCAGAACAAATAAAGTAGTAAATATATCAGGGCCAAACGACCTGATCGGCAAAACTGTTATGGTCAGAATTACAAGATCCAAACCCTTCGACCTTGAAGCCGAGCTTGCTTCTGAGATAATGCCTTGATTTTTTATATTTTTTTAAATTCTTTTTTACAATAATTTAATTTTCTAAAATAACAAAAACTTGATTTTTAAAAATAGAAAATGATATCATAGTAGTATATAAAGAATAATCCTTAAGAAAAGATCCCTTCAGTGGTATCTTAAAGTGTTGGGAGGCAATATGTTAATCGAAATGAAAGTAGCGGATATAGCTATTGATCAGATATTCAATACCCCGATTATTATCTTAAAAGACCTTTCCAACAAGCGCTCCCTTCCAATATGGGTAGGGACATTTGAAGCCCAGGCAATCCTCTTTGCTCTGAATGGAAACGGGATACCACGACCTCTGCCCTACGACATCATGAAAGAGTTGCTAACCAAATTTGAATTGAAACTTAAGAGAATAATCGTCAGTGACCTCAGAAACAATACATTTTACGCAATCATCGAACTGGTAAAAAACGGGCAGGTTATACAAATAGATTCCAGACCCAGTGATGCTATTGCACTTGCCTTGAGGGTAGGAGCCCCGATTATGGTTTCCGATATGGTCATCAAAAAGGCAAAGACTATAGATATCAGTAAAGGTCAATCCGAAAAAAAACAGAAAGGTGATCAGAAACCCGATCAGGAAGAAAAAAATCTCAAAAAATGGCTGGAGAATCTGAAACCTGAAGATTTTGGTGAATATGAGATGTAAGTCGGTCCAATTTTTTAAATACTGGTTCCCGCCTATAATTTACGCAGCTTTAATCTTTTTCCTTTCTTCAAGATCGTCCATAGACTTAGGTCCCGATATTCCTAATATTGATAAGCTTTATCACGCTCTTATATACTTCGGCCTTGCCGTTCTTCTATGGCGGGCCTTCTACTATGCCTCACCAGCCCCCTTTAAAAAAAGGGCGATCCTGTTTGCCTTGATATTAACCGTACTTTTTGGTATTAGTGATGAATGGCATCAGCTTCATGTCGCTTTCAGACATGCTGACTTTTTTGATTTACTTTTCGATAGTATTGGGGCAAGTCTTGCCTTATTAAGTGTGAGCTGGTGGAATAATGGACAAAGAGAAAAAGAAAAATATTCGGGTCAATGAGGACATTCAATCCAACGGGCATTTAATCGAAATTTATCACTCACTTTTCCAAAGATTCGGTCCACAAAAATGGTGGCCTGGTGAAACCCCTTTTGAGGTAGTTGTCGGAGCCATTCTGACACAAAATACCGCATGGTCTAATGTAGCTCGCGCAATTCAAAACCTTAAAAACGCTGATTCTCTTGACCCCGAATCATTATACAATATAAACCTCCAGGAATTATGCCGGCTTATCCGTCCTTCAGGTTACTATCAGATAAAGGGAAAAAGACTCAAGGAATTCATCGGGCACCTTTTTCACAAACATGATGGTCATCTTGAAAAGATGTTCAATCAGGGCCTGAATCTCCTGAGGGAAGAGCTATTGGGAATAAAGGGCATAGGGCCTGAAACTGCCGACTCGATCATTCTCTACGCTGCGAATAAGCCTATATTTGTTGTCGACGCATATACCAAAAGGATATTTACCAGACATGGTTATCTTCCCGAAGGATGGACATATACGGAGATCCAAAAATTTTTTATGAACAATCTTCCCGAGGATGTTCATATATATAACGAATATCATGCACTTATTGTAAGGCTGGCCAAAGAACATTGTAAAACAAGAGCAGTTTGCCATCAATGTCCGCTGGAAAATGAAAAACGACTAAAAACATAATGGGGGATTAGATGCCAGAACTTAAAGCCATTTTCTTTGACATAGACGACACCCTGTTTTCTACCTCCGAATTCGCTAAAGCTGCAAGGCTCAACAGTGTTTATGCCATGATCAGGGCAGGGCTGAAATGCAATGTAAATGAATGTATACAGGAACTCAAGGAAGTAACTGAAGAGTTTGGATCAAACTATGAGCATCACTACGATCGCCTCTTGCTAAGGCTCCCCAAAGAGAGCTATAAAGACATAAATCCGGCCATAATAGTCGCTGCCGGGGTAGTAGCATATCATCAAACCAAAAATAGCAGCTTAAGGCCATACGATGACGTTGTGGAAACCCTGCGGATACTTTCAAAAACAGAGCTTATTCTTGGAATAATAACAGCAGGGCTGAAAATCAAACAGGCTGAAAAGCTGGTAAGACTGGATCTCCTTAAATATCTCGATCCCAGGGCCATATTTATAACTGATCAGATCGGGATCGGGAAGCCCAATATAAAACTCTATAAAAATGCCTGTGATGCCCTGAAATTAGATCCAAAATCCTGTATGTATGTCGGAGACAATCCGATCTCAGATGTGGACCCTCCAAACAAACTCGGGATGATAACGGTCCTTAACCGAAGAAGCGGGAAATACCTTACAATAGTTGGCAAGACCCAGCCTAAATATACTATTTCAGACATGTGGGAGCTATTAAAGATTGTTAAAGAGGATTTTAGTATATCCATTTAACCACAAAGGCCCGGAGATTACGAAATAACATTTTACGAATCCGTCATTTCTTAATAAACATGATAATAAGCATAATATTTCACATATTCCCTCCCTTCAATATTTGAATTTCATGTGTAACATATTATAACCTTTTGATTAATAAGAATTATTTCTTTTCATGAAGGCTGGAACATATCTTGCTTCATTTAATTTTCGCAGACACTCATCGTTTGGGTTTTTCATTCCAGCACTTATGGGGGGGAACAGAAATGCTACACCAAAAAACAACCATTAATCTTTTTACCTTTATAATTCTACAGATAATTTTATTTTCTTTGCTTCACTGTCCCGGAGCTATGTGTCAGACACAAAGCCCTTTTTCGCTGCAAACCGGTTTGCCGTTTATTTATAGTAATACATTTTCACCTTTCACCCAGACAAGCTATCCTTTTGCTCTTAATACCTTGAACAATCTCTATAATCTACAAAACATCTTTGCATCAGGACTATTTGGACGAAGCACATTACCCATAACAAACCAGGGCTTTTCCATAAACCCCTATTTAGCCGCCTCCACCTATTACGCGGCAGCATTACTTCCGGCTGATGTGGTTGGAGCATGGTCAGGGACATGGACCAGCACATTCACGTTAGTCAGTGTGAGTGGGGATATTAACCTCACATTGGTACAGGCAACAAATGAGGTGGCTGGAACCCTCATCTTTTTGACAGCCGGCCTGGTAAAGTTGGCGTGTCCGGTAGCAGGGATAATAGATGTCGATATCCTTTCAATAACGGGAAGCGGATTGCTGCCGGGTAAAACTCCTGTTCCCTATGAAATTGTTCTCACTGCCGGGGTAACTGGTGCTGTAATGGAAGGTGAATACATAATCACCGAAACCTTATTGGGCAATGTGATAGAGCAGGGCACATTTACTGCCGGCAAACTCTAGTTGTTCCCTGTTGCTGATATGAGACCCTGCAATGCCCCGGCAGTTTTTTTATCATTTTACGGCAAAGAAAGCGCGATTATGGAGACCAGTATACCATGGCGGAATACGTTTGGTCTGCCGGGATTCGTTACCCCAAAGGAGCCGTCCTTTTGTTGTGACGAGATGATGAATTCTATCCCGCGCTGAAGGTTTGTAACGTCTTTCAGATCGAGCATTTTCACGCACATAATCGCCTCAGCAAGCACATCTATGTGTTTCACGGTTATAGCCCAATTAATTATCTCGTTAAATAGTTCTGAAAAAAAGGCCTGATTTTCAATAATAACAAGTGGGGGAGGCAACTCGCCGAAGTCTGTCAAAGAGAATATCTCGTGTGTCATGTCATATATGGTAATAGAAATAGGATCTATAAACATTGGATCGAATTGTGCTCTAACATGACGCAAGAGAAGCCGCTCACGCACCTCTCTGGAAAGAGTGCTTGAAGGCATAAGATCTCCCAGTGCCTTGGGAGGATTGTATCCCAGCCTTTCCAGATACAGCGTATTCCATATGCTTGTGGTTATGTGAGGAGGATAGAGCAAGGGATCGGAAAGCACTTGTTCCTCTATGATTTTCCTGAAATCCAATGTTTCAATTCCCAGTTTTTCCTTAATATAAGCGATGGCAAAAAGCATTGTATATTCACGGGAGTTTAATTTTAAATCCTTTTTTGACTCTATAAAATCATATCGTTTCTGGAGTTCCCTTAAATAATTATCTTTTTGTGAAGGAGATTTTGCATTTCTGTTCAAAATATAAAATGCGATTATCTCTTCGGATACCTCCACAAAAGCCAGTTCCATGGAAAAAAGCACCGGATGTCCGTAAATCCACACAAGCGAGTTATCAATGGTTTCTTCAGTAATGTCCTTTTTGGTATCAGAAGATTTACCCTGCTGGCATGAAATTATAAATAGGCTTAAACTAAAAATAATACACCAACACACTACTTCCTTATATCTTCTTTGCATGCTGTTCCTCCGCTCCCGGTGAAAGTCTGTATTACATTAAAATCTTTTCTTTCAGAAGATTACAGTTATATTAATATATTTTAAAAAAGCTTCCAATCTTTTGGATAAAAATATACTTATGTATAATTAAAGCATATTACCCGAGAAAGTATCACTTGGTCAATTCTTATTATAATTTAATTCTTCCATAAATTAAAATGACGGACTCAAAAAAAGTCTCATCAAAATTAATGCCCTTTTTTGAAGGCACTTGTAACTTAAACGAACTTAGCTCATTAATTCAGGCTAATCCGTGCTCAATGAATTTCTAATGAAAATTGGCGGCTCAAAATTGAAAATCTTGACACTTTGAGCAAAATTTGTTACAAATAACTCATATTTTACCAATTCAGATAGAATAATTATATTCTCAAAAGTTCCGAGCTTAAAAAATGACAGGTGGGCGATTAGCTCAGTGGGAGAGCACTGCCTTCACACGGCAGGGGTCACTGGTTCAAGTCCAGTATCGCCTACCATATAAAAATCAAGGGATTAGAGATAATATCTAATCCCTTTTATTTTTGTCTATTTATATTTTTCAACCCTATTTCCAACCTCTAAAGTAAAACAGTTGGCTCTTTAATCCTTCAAATACAGCAATAGTCAAAAATTATGCAGGATTCGAAACGTTGGATGCGAACACTATACCCTCGAAAAACTCATATCAATTCACTGGAATGAAGCGCCTAAACATCTAATTATTTCAACTATTACTATAACAGGAGGACACATTTATCTTTGGATATGGATTGTCCCGAATCCAGATCAGTTCAGGCAAAAGGTAAGATCCTGGAATTCCCTGAGATCGGTGGGCTACCTCACCATTATAAAAGATTGGCTGCTTAATCTAATATTTTAGCTATATTTTTTCGTTAATTTGGATAACTGTGCCCATTTTATGAGCATTTCTACCGCCATTTACTCTTTGCTTTAATTTTTCCAGCAAAAACACAAATTCTCCACTAAAAAATTCTAGCTTAACCAGCATTTTTTAGCCTAAATTAATTACGGATGAGTTTTTTTGGAACCACAGGTGTCTTTTTAATTGACAAATCCTAGTTTAATGGGTGACTCCTTTGGCCACAAGTTATTTTGCCAAAATTAGAATTCCTTAGCTACTACAATTGCTTCTTTAAACTTTCTATATTATGATTACAATGCTGCAATATTAATTTTATTTAAAGTATTATCTATGAGGAATATAATGTGAAAAAGGCTTATTCAATTAATGGTGCCCCAATAAGATTAACACATGAAAGATGGTTTCATATTATTGAAAACCATGATGATATAGCAAGTTATTTTTTTGAAGTTTTAGAAACTATTGAAAAGCCAGATTTTATCATGAAAGGCAATAAAGGCACTTTGAAGGCAACCAGAAATTTTGGAAGGAATAAATGGCTTATTGTTGTTTATAAAGAGATATCCAAAGTGGATGGTTTTGTCATAACTGCATATTTTTTAGAAAAAAAACCAAAAGGAGAATTAGTATGGCCCCAAAGGTGAAAAATGAAGAAATACTTAAAACCTGTATAGGGTTATCATCTGATATAACGAAACTTGATATTGAGAATATTTGGATTGATTATGATA
Source organism: bacterium (assembly GCA_049472335.1). Taxonomy (GTDB): domain Bacteria; phylum SZUA-182; class SZUA-182; order DTGQ01; family JAFGSM01; genus JBLIRM01. Next base: position 16,359 of record JBLIRO010000081.1, read on the forward strand.
AAGAAGCTGATGTGTTGTATTTAAGTTTTAGAAAACCACAGAGGGCAAAACAGACTATTGAAACAGATGATGATATATTAATTCGAAAAGATGGAAATAAGATTGTGGGCATTACAATCCTACATGCAAGCACTAGGTAATATTTTGATAATAAGATATCATTGTTGTTTGCCAAAATTCCATATGGGAACAAATATATCTATTCCAACATACAAATCAATCGGTTTTCTATCCTGAAAATAAAATGGATTGATGAAAGAACTGGAATATGAAAATCAATTTTTGAATCTAGTGCTGATAGAAGTTGAAGGTCAATAAAATAGGGAGGAAAAATGCCCTACCTATTTTAGCATTATTTTCCTGTTATTTATAAGATTACTCTGAATAGCTCACACCAATGTTTATAATGTATAGTTTTTGTATATAGAAAAACCAAAACAGTCCTAAAAATAACAAAAATTATTTACAATTTCTCTATTAAAAACCAAAAATTTACAAAGACATAAAAGAAATAACAAAAGCTAAATCAATCAGTTAATCGCCTTCACACGGCAGGGGTCACTGGTTCAAGTCCAGTATCGCCTACCATTTTTTCGATAAGTAAGCAATTTAAGTGCAAAGTCATCTTCGGTTATAGTTCTCATTATAATTACAGGATGTCCATTTTCCGTTATTATCACCTCCAAAGACAGCCGATATACTTTCAACGAAGGGCAACAGCATGAATGAATAAATAAAGCAAAAACACTGTCCCATAACCCTTTTGCTTTTATGTTGCAGAGATGTAACACTATTCTTATTTCTAACAATTTAAATAATGTGTCGATTTCTGGATCCATATTTAATTTTCTTTTTACAAGCCTTTTTTGCAATGACAATGAAAATGATATATTCTGATTAATAGCAACCCTTTTTTTAGTATTTATAATAACTTATGATTGTAAAATATACTAAATTTTGTACTGCTTTTTAACCTAAAAAGGTAATAATTTCAATAAATCATTACCTTTTTTCGGTCTCTATTTATGTGCGAAACCTTGCTAATCTTATGAAAAGTTGACACTAGTGTTGAAAAAGAAGAGAGTACTTTAAACAAATAATATCTTACAAAAAAAGAATAATAGAAATTATCTTAGATGGATTATGGGATGGTTCGGACGAAAATCCAATCTTTTGAAAATACTTTGTGTTCCCTGTATCCTTTATGGTAATTTTTATATCACAGGAATAATGAGGATACAAAGTTAATCAACTTATTATGAAAATAGATTGATATTACAAAAAAATTCTGAAGGGGGTGCAAAGTGAAAAGATATTTACCTGTCTCTTTATTTTTACTTTTTATAATATTAGCCCTGCTAACGGTTTTAACTGCTATTGTTCAGTTTAAAAAAACTATGGCTCAAGCAGGAATGGTTGAGATTAATTTGGAAAACTCTAAAACAATAAGCATACCGGAAGGGATTGTGGCTGTCCCTTGTGAGCAAATAACTGTTCCGGCAGATGTCGATAATGCGGCAGACATTGCAGCTATGGACCTTGAAATAGCCTTTGATCCTAACATCTTACAACTGGTTGATAAGGATATGGAAAATAGTATGAAATTCAGGATTGAAGCCATAGGAAATACAACAGCAAAAAAGGTTACGTCTTGTACTTTTTATGTTGCTACAGATGGCAGTGATTCTTCAGGTGATGGTTCAATTGGAAATCCATGGGCCACAATCCAGAAGGCGGCTGATAATGTCAGTGCCGGTGATACAGTAATGATCAGGGAGGGGATATACCGTCCTAATCCAAATATCTTTATTCCTGCTTCCGGCACATCAGGCAACAAGATTACCTTTAGAGCATATCCTGGCGAGACTGTTATCATAGATGGCGAGAATTGCTATAATTCCCCGGGCCCGGATGGCAGAGGCTTTCATGGGATTATTACCATTCAGGGAAAAGATTATATCCGTCTGGAAAATCTTACTTTTAGAAATAATGATTATGGCTGGTGCGTGCTGATTGAACATAAAATAGCAGACAGCACTGATCCTGCAAGTCATATTGAGCTAGTTAACCTGGACTGCAGTAATACGCCCGTTAGTGAAGGTATTCAGATTCGTGGTCACTCTACCAACATTGTGATTGATAATTGTAAGGTTCATGATATCAGAAGTGGTCTTTCCGGGATCGATATCTATATGTGGGGTTCTAACAAAGGTACACCCAGCGGTGAAGATCCGGGTCGGCCTTCATATATTGAGGTTAAAAACTGTCATGTATATAATATCTTCGGTGGAAGCCCCGGTGCTGGAATTGGAAGTGAACAGGCAGATAACCTGCATGTTCATAATAATACTACTCATAATTGCTCGATAGGCCTGGATATCGGTTCAGGTGATAATAATGATGTACATCATAATACAATATATAATTGTGCCAATGGTGGTATCTATATCAGTTCAAATGAAGACTCTATAATTTATAATAATGAGATATATAATATCAATAATGAATATGCATTATGTGCTTACTACTGGATTGCTAATGGTGAAGCTCATGCCCGCAATAGATTTTATAATAATATAATTCATGATTCGAAAGGTGCTATCTGGTCATCAGATGAAAAGAAGATTGGTATAAGTGGCTCAGGACCTGCTTCAGATATGATGTACTATAATAACCTTATCTATAATATAGGTACCAGGGTAGCAACCATCTTAATTAATGGTGTGGATCGTCTTGAGTTTTACAACAATACAATAATTTCAGGAAAAATGAACAGTTGTGATGTAATAAGGCTTCAGTATGATGCGGATAATGCTGTATTCTACAATAATATTATCAGTATGGAAGGTTCAAAGGAGGTATTCTCTATTCAACCAGGCTGCAATGATTATAACATAGATTACAACTGCTACTTTGATCGGACTGAGGTTATGACCGGACAACCCGGGAAAAATTCACTTCAGGATAAAGATCCTGAGTTTACAGATACTGCCACCCATGATTATTCACTTAAGAGTACATCTGTCTGCCGTGATGCAGCTACTGACCTTTCAGCCCGGTTCACTACTGATATAAAAGGGAAAACCAGAAGTGCCTGGGATATGGGAGCATATGAGTATTAAGAAAGTAAGCCTTCTTTCCGTCCTTAAGCTGGAAAATGAAAAACGAAATAATATAGAAAAAATCTCTGTTTATCTTATATTTTGCCGACTCTTCATATCCCAGGATAATCCTGTCTATAATTTTCAGGGATTTCGAAGCCAAATGTGCATAAGGAAAATTATATCTAGAGATTTATGCCCCAATAATTCTTTAATGTGATCAGATCAACTTCAGCCATTACAAGATGACTAACGAATGTGTGGTGAAGGTCTATCAAAATTAGGAATGTTTCCAAATTTTGACTCTTTTTGTGGAATTGGAATCAAAAAAATATCATTACAAAATTAATTGATCTAGGTTTTGGAATAAAAAAATATTAGGAATACAATAAGTAAATAAATATAATTATAATATATATTTTTATTGTATATTTCCCTAATTCCGAGATCAAACTTAAATTGAAGGGGATATAAAATAGAAAAAACCTTGCTGGTAGGGTAAAATAAGGCA
>JBLIRO010000082.1:0-19966 GCA_049472335.1 bacterium
CACCTTGTTGGTTAGTTGGTTTATAAGGTTTTTTTGATCTGAATTGCCTTATTTTACCCTACCAGCAAGGTTTTTTCCATTTTATACCCTCTTCAATTTTAGTCCGATCTCGGATTTGGGGATCCCCAAACAGCCCTGATGCATAGAAGCCATTCGGGACCTTTCGACAGCCCTGGGGCTTGAGGAGGAATGAAAAGGGGGAAGACTTAATGGGCGAAATTAAGACCAAATGGGCGGATTGTAAATGCAGGCAATTTCCAGCTTTCAATAATCACTAATCATGGCCTGAAGGGTTTCATTTAACCGTCCTCATAATAATACATTAATAAACAGTTTTTCCCAGATCGTTCCTAATTTTTTGTTACATCTCAATAATCATACCAAAATTGGAGTCTTATTATAATTCATTGAAAAAAAAGAATAATTTGATTTGGGCAGATTTTATGACTTTAAATATTCCAACCAAACGGTCGTGATGTCTCATATTCATCACAGGAATGACAGGAAAAAGAAATAAAGTCCATGGGGAATGATGTATGGCTTGGAGAGTTTACTTCCTTGTATAGTTATCATTTAATCGTCTCCACAGTTAGTTCAGCCTGATCCGTAACGCTATTAAATAATATCCAGTATCCTTTTCCAGGCTCAATATGCTCTGATTCAAGGTTCCGTTTATATCCAACCCCCTGAACATAACTGTAGATAACACCAATGCTGCAATTATCTGAAAAGGCTTGAGCGGGATGTATACACCCCCCAATCATAGCCCATCCGCCCTCATAAACCGGAAGGGTATATGACTGGACTGGTTGGCCATTAAGTTCGTAAATCTGATTCTGGTCCAATAATATCCAATAGCCTTTACCAACGACTAATTCTTCTTCCTTTGTCACTCTGACATATCCGGTTCCTTTTTCATAACAATATAAGACAATGGCTTCAGGGAATAACTCTGATAGTTTTGCACTATCAGGAATCAACGGAATAGACATCATGCTCCAGCCAGCGTTGATCTCCAATAATATATTCACTCGATCTGCCGGTATTTCAGGATTCTTATCATCAGGATCTCCTCCTTGTGTCGCAGTATAATTGTCAGAGATATTGGGGCTACAAAGGTATCGGCTATCTCCGTCCAGCCCATAGCTATCACCGTCTTCATCTTTATAATAGAGAGTGCAGCCTTGGGCCCCTTCTTCATCTGTATACCCATCGCCATCATTATCAATCCCATCGCATACCTCTATGCATTTCCCGAAATAGTCCACATATATACTATTTAATGCCGCCACACAGGAATTTGTATAGGTCATCCCATCGCCTCCGCAAACAGGTTCCATTACTTCAGGGCAGGTATCCGGTTTGCGCATGCATACTCCTTTACCTTCCAGATCTCTACCTGTTTTACTACAAAACTCTCCATCCGGGCACTGGGAATTATCCATACACTCCATTACACTGCCAAAAGCGCAAGTCCCAATATAGATGGTGCCATCGGGACCTATTGCTGGTGAAGAATTAACCTCCTCCCCGGTTTTGTATTTCCATTTTAGGCTGCCGTCTGGATTTAAGGCGTATACATTATAATCACCACTCCCAATATAGATCGTGCCATCAGCTCCTATAGCGGGAGAGGAATAGTAAATCATTTTTTCTGTTTTGAAGGTCCATTTCAGACTGCCATCTGAATTAAAAGCATAGACCTTTCCATCAGTACATCCAACATAGATTATTCCATCCGCACTTATCGCAGGGGAAGATTGAAGCATTCCTCCAGTCTGACGGCGCCATTTCAAACTGCCATCCTGGTTGAGCGCATAGAGATTGCAGTCAGAACCGCCAACATAAATTGTCCCGTTAGAATCTATAGCTGGGGAGGATTCCACATTGCTCCATGTTTGATAACACCATTTTAAGCTGCCATCCGGATTGAGGGCATATACCTTACTATCATCGCTCCCAAAATAGATAACACCAAAATTATCTATAGCCGGTGATGATCCAATCCGGTTGCCTGTTTTAAAACTCCATTTCAGGCTGCCATCCGGATTAAGGGCATAGATCTTCTTATCCCAACTCCCGATATAGATCGTACCATCAGGCCCTATATTGGGCGATGTCCGAATGCGATCCCCTGTTTGAAATATCCATTTTGGATTGCCATTATGGTCTATGGCATGAACCTTTCCATCATAGCACCCGATATAGACGATCTCATTGGCGTCTATGGCTGGCGAAGAAGAATAATCTATTTCACTCCTTGTCTGGTAACTCCATTTCTCCTGGCCATCCTGATCGAGGGCAAGAACACTTCCTCCCCAATTCACAACATAGAGTGTATTGCCTTCACCTATAGAGTAATTGCCTGCATTGGACGTCCACTTCAAGGTATTGGTTTGCGCTCCAAGATAGGGACTCTGCCCAGTATGTCTTGAATCATGACCTCCTAATGGCCAAGCGCCCCTTTCAATAGGGTCAGGGAACTCACAGCCATTGGTGAGATCGCCATCCAGGTCACGCCACCCTTTATCACAGGCGCTCATCTCGCATTTACCCTGACTGCAAAAACCTTGAGCATGAATATATGAACACGCGTGATCACAGGTGCCACAATTCTGAGGATCGGATTGCATATCAAAACCCTCGTCAATCTGTCCATCGCCATTATTATCTATTCCGTCGCAGACCTCGATGCATTCTCCATAATAATCAATATTTATCCCCTTCAAGATAGCTTTACATGAATTCTCATAGATAAGACCATCGCATCCACACACTGGCTCCCAGGAATCAGGACATTCGAGCGGCCGGGGCGCACATTCCCCTGATCCTCCACAATCACCATCTGCTTTGTTACAGTAATTTCCTGTCAAGCATTGATTATTATCTGCGCAGTCCATTGCAAAAGCATAGATTTTGCCATCACTGCTTCCGACATAAACAGTACCATCTCCTCCTATGGCCGGCGAAGAATTGACCTCGCCCCCTGTCTGATATTTCCATCTCAATCTGCCATCTGGATTGAGGGCATACAGATTGTGATCATAACTCCCCACATAGATTGTTCCGTCCGCTCCTATAACTGGTGAAGAATCAACCCAATCAGGGGTATGGAAGCTCCATTTTAGATTGCCCTCTGGATCAAAGGCATAGACCCGGCCATCACCGCTTCCAATATAAATTGTCCCGTTTGTCCCAATGGAAGGTGTAGAATAAATCGCTCCACCGGTTGGATAGCTCCATTTTAACGTGCCATCTGGATTAAGTGCATAGACCTTGTTGTCATAACTTCCAATATAAATTGTTTCGTCTGCTCCTATAGCAGGGGAAGAATAGATACTGCCCCCTGTTGGATAGCTCCATTGTATTGTTCCGTCAGGATTAAGGGCATAAACATTATGATCCAGACTCCCAAAATAAACCATGCCATCAATTCCTATGGCTGGTGAGGATTCAACGCTGTTCAGGGTTTTAAAGCTCCATTTCAGGGCGCCGTCAGGATTTAGTGCATAGACCTTGTTGTCATAACTCCCGACGTATATTGTACCGTCATCTCCTATCGCTGGTGAAGATTCAACCCAGCAACCGGTTTGGTAAGTCCACTTCAGGCTGCCGTTTGAATCGATGGCGTAAACCTGTCCATCTCTGCTTCCAACATAAACCGTGCCATCGATCCCAAGGGCCGGTGTTGAGTAGATACCATCAATTGTATAAAAACTCCATTTCAGGGTACTATCCGGATTGAGGGCATAGATGTGGCCATCATAGCTCCCGATATAGATTATGCCATCCGCTCCTATGACAGGCGAAGAATAAATATCATCTCCTGTCTGATACTCCCATTTCAAGCTTCCATTTTGGGCTGCAATATGTGGACTTTGACCTGTGTGCTTTGAATCGCGTCCTTTCTGTGGCCAGGGGTCTCGGGGGAACTCACAGCCATTTGCAGGATCGCCGTCTAAATCGTATCGCCCCTGATCACAACTACCCATCTCGCAGTTACCATTGTTACAAAGGGCTTCAGCGTGAGGATATAAACATATATTGCCACAGTATCCGCAATTTTTTATATCAGTTCCTATATCAAATCCTTCGTCGATCTGTCCGTTATCATTATTGTCTATTCCATCACAGACCTCAAGGCATTCCCCGGAATAATCAACATTTTTTCCATTTAAGGCTGCCAGGCACGGATTGTCATAGGGTATGCCATTGCATCCACAGACCGGCTCCCATGAGTCAGGACATTCGGTTGGGCGTGTAGCGCATTTGCCTGTATCTTCACATGCATTATCGATTTTTTTACAGTATTCATCTGTAAGGCAGTCAGTATTATTTGCACAGCCGCCTCCAAAGGCATAGAGATTACCATCCCAACTCCCAATATAGAGTGTACCATCAGCTCCTATGGCCGGTGAAGAATCCACCATGTCTCCGGTTTGGAAACTCCATTTTAAAGAGCCATCCGAAGCCAGAGCGTAAACCCATCCATCCCCGCTTCCGATATAAATCGTGCCATCAGCTCCTATGGCAGGTGAGGACTTTATTATATCCCGGGTTTGGTAACTCCACTTCAGTGTTCCATCCGGATTGAGGGCATAGACTTTGCCATCAGTGCTTCCAAAATATACAGTGCCCTCATCATCTATAGCTGGGGAGGAGTCAATCCCGCCCGAAATTCTGTAACTCCATTTCAAAAGGCCATCTTCCGGATTTAGGGCATAAAGGCCGAGAAAAACCCCCAAATAGACTGTGCCATCATTACCTACGGCTGGTGATGACAAATGGACAGATCCCTCAGCCTGAAAGCTCCATTTTAAAGAGCCATCCTCAGGATTGAGGGCATAGAAAACCTGATCCAAACTTCCGATATAAATTGTGCCATCCTGGCCTATTGCTGGTGAAGTATTAATCCAATTCCCTGTTTTAAATCTCCATTTCTCGCTGCCATCCGGATTAAGGGCATAGATATTATGATCATTGCTTCCAATATAAATAGTGCCGTCAGTGCCTATAACCGGTGAAGAGTACCAGATCTGACCGTCGATTTGATAAGTCCATTCCGGAACACCATTCTGATCAAGGGCATAAACAATGCCGTCACCACCTGCAACATAAATGGTGCCCCCATTACCTATAGCTGGCGAGGCAGATATGCCTATGGATCCTATTGGGTATCTCCATTTCTCACTGCCGTCGGGATTGAGGGCATAAAGATTATCAGTAGTGCCCTCTATATAGATTGTGCCGTCCGATCCAATTACAGGCGAGGAAGTTACCCATATCCCTATTTGGCGGGTCCATTTAAGGGCGTTGGTTTGCGCTCCGTTATAGGGACTTTGTCCAGTACGTTGCGCATCATGTCCCCTGCAGGGCCAGGCGCTATTGGCAAGCCCCATTCCGATAGAGATATTCTTATTATCCATAAGATTGCTACCTGCCGGTAAGAAAAGACTGCAATTGCTGCCATCTTCGTTTTTCAAGGTCGCTCCATCAGAAAGTTCAATAAGATCAATATTCAGGTCTTTAGAGAATTCATTGAGCTGAACCGGATAGATACCACTAATACTTGTTGTTGAGGAAAAAGGCTCTATTTCCAGGACATATCCGCTATTGAGGTAAACAATTAGTTTCCCTCCTGCCAGGTTAATCTCTTCGGAAAAATGTAAGGTAATATCTATATTGTCTCCTATATTGTATGAACCATCAGGTGTTGATGAGCTGACACTTATTATTTTCACTGTCCTTACTTCATTGGAATAAAAACTCTCCCTCCTCAAAGCATCATAGGATGTGACTACAAAATAGGAGATGGCCGAGGTGTTTAATCCCTTAAATGTATATGAAGCGACCTTTCCTACATCGATTTTATCCGAAATGATGCCTCCAACATTTATCTTGATGGCATAAGGGAGTTCATAAGAACCAGCCTTATAATAAATATTGTATCCGGCAATATCCGTTGCACCATTGGTGTCCCAGTAAATTGTAACTTCGGAGGAGCTACTATAGCTTAATGATATTTCGGGGGCTGATGGCCGTGCAAAAAATTCATAAGCCCCCATATCACATATGGCTTGATCATCTTCATTGCCGTCAAGAGGTCTTGGAATATCATCCCTGTCGCCAGCAGGGGCGCCCTCGTTTGTGCCTGTATCAATACAGGGTGAATCTGCCCGGAGGTGATAATCCCCTCCCTCCGGATCAATAAAAAAGGGGTCGGTATTCAGGTTAGTATCTCCTCCATATTCCCCAAGGATATCAGAATAAGTAATTATCGGAGCCCTCGTGCCATCGAGATAAATCTCTTTTAGTTTATCGTTTGAGAAAATGCAATTCGTAACGGTTGGTGAAGAGGAAATCTCACAATAGATCCCGCTTCCATTATCTTTAGCCAAATTTCCACTAAGGGTACAATTTTTGATGACCGGTAATGAATCAATACAATAAATCCCGCCGCCATTACTCTTATACATATCGCTCTCAGGATTTATGTCAGAGGCCGAATTCTCCAAGATTAGGCAATTAGTTATAATTGGTGAGGAAGAGGAACAATAAATCCCGCCACCAATACCCTGAAAGAAATCTGTAGCTGAATTTTTATTAATAGTACAATTAGTAATAATGGGGGAAGAGAGACTGCAACAATGGATCCCGCCACCATTGCTTTTATTTCCAGGGGAATCAACGCACCACGCAGCCACAGAATTTGCGCTGATAAAACAATTTGTTATAGTCGGAGATGAAGAGGAACAATATACTCCTCCACCATATCCCTTTGCAAAATTAGAGCTAATTAGGCAATTGCTGATATTCGGGGAGGAAGAATAACAAGCAATTCCTCCGCCTATAGCTATAAAGCATATCCCTATACCATCATAGGCTCTGTTTTCGCTAATAATACAATTAGCTATGGCAGGCGAGGAGGAATTACAATAAATTCCCCCTCCACAGCCTACTCCAACTTTTCCCTGAGCTAAATTCCCCTCAATGATACAATTGGTTATGGCCGGGGAAGAGCCGGAACAGGAAATTCCGCCACCAAGACCATCCCCGATTCCTTTGACCGAATTTTCACTAATTACGCATTTGTCAATAGTAGGTGAAGAGGATGAGCAATAGATCCCACCCCCGGAAAATGCCGAATTTTCTTTGATAATACAATCAGTAATAGTGGGCGAAGAGGAGGAGCAATAGATTCCGCCCCCATTGCCATCCGAATTTGTCATTGCTTTATGAATGGTAGAACTCTTGACCGAATTATTACGAATTATGCATTTTTCAATATGAGGTGAAGAGGATGAGCATTGGATACCACCTCCCAAAAATGCCGAATTTTCTTTGATAATGCATTTAGTAATGGTAGGCGAAGAGAAGGAGCAATGGATTCCGCCTCCGGAGCCCTCCGAATTTCCCTTTCCATTTTTAATGGTAATACCACTTATTACTGAATTGCTTTCTTCTCCATTAACAAAAGCAACAACGCTATATAACTGATTGCCATCAATGATGGTTGCATCCACTACGGCAGGATTATCCGGCTCTGTACTGCTAAGGGTAATGGCCTTGCCTGAGAAATTAATATTTTCAAAATAGGTCCCTGAATGGAGGATTATTGTATCTCCCTCACTTGCCTCATTAATCGCATTCTGGATACTATCCGGATGATGAATATGTATTTCTGACACGAAAGCAGGAGGGACATAGGTTGATATTACAACTAATAGAGTTACGAGACCAAAAATAAGACTAAAAGGTACTCCAATTATCCTCTTCATGACTTCATAACGTAATTGAATTTGCTTTATCTGGATGAAAGTATAGGCAGAATTTCAACTTTTGTCAAACAACAAACATAGTAGAGCCCCGCCAGAAGAGCAGTCATTACCCTGTCCATTTGTTTCTGCACTCTAAGGCCCAGGCAGAGGCGGTATAAAGCATACATCCTAAAATCCTTTCGCCTGATATTATAAAATATCTCAAATATAGTCCAAAAGGTATTTTAGAATATTTGTCTGGTATTTGAATTGACAAAAGTTAAAAGTTCTGCGTATACTTCTATCCGGAAAAGCAGGTTTAATTGTAAGTTCCAAAAAGGCCAATAATTTTCAAAGGTAATTATTAAGCCAAAAAGGACACAAATAATGGTACCTATTGTTATCCTCAGCTTCGCTTTCAGTTTCGTTTTTTTGATCATTCTCTGGTTAATCGTCATTTATAATGGCTTGGTCCGTCGAAAAAATCTTATGAAGGAGGCTTGGAGCGGCATTGACGTTCAGCTTAAACGCCGGGCGAATCTTATACCGAATCTCATTGAAACAGTCAAAGGCTATATGACTCATGAAAAAGAGGTTTTGGTTAACATTACTGAGCTCAGGTCTAAAAGCATGAAATCTGATGATGTTGGGGAAAAAGGGCGCCTGGAAGGTGAGCTGTCACGTTCTCTTGCAAACCTGTTTGCTGTGGCGGAAAATTATCCGGACCTGAAAGCAAACCAAAATTTTCTGGATTTGCAGAAGCAACTCTCAGAAATCGAAGATCAGATTCAAATGGCCAGACGCTATTACAATGGAACAGTTCGTAACTTCAACATCCAGATAGAATCCTTCCCCAGCAACATTGTAGCCAATATGTTCAATTTCAAGCAGGCCGCTTTCTTTGAAATTGAAGATGAAAAAGATCGGGCAGTGCCCAAGGTTAAATTTTAGCCACTCGAAGTTCTTTAAATGGCAGTGAAAAAAAGGGGGTAGCATGAAAATACAGAAAAAAATCATTCTGCTCACACTGATTTCATTATATTCATTATTCTGCCCTGTTAAATCGTTAGCAAATATCCAACAGGAAAAAATTATCGATTTTAATAGTGTCATTTACGTTTTTCAGGATTCTCACATAAAGGTCATTGAAACGATCCAGGTGGTATGTGCACAGAAGAAAATAAAACGGGGTATAACCCGGGAGTTTCCTACCAGGTATAAAGACCGTTTTGGGAATACAGTTGATGTGGGATTTGAGATTGAGGAAATCCTAAAAAACGGCAGCCCTGAGCCTTACCATACTCAGAAATTATCGAATGGCCAACGGATCTTTATCGGCAGTAAAGATGTATTTCTCAAACCCGGTGTCTACACTTACACGATCACTTACAACACCACTCGACAACTCGGATTTTTTGAGGATTATGACGAACTGTACTGGAATGTAACCGGAGATGACTGGGCTTTTCTTATTGAAAAGGCCTCTGCAAAGGTTATATTGCCCCGGGGGGCTGAAGTCCTTAAAAAAACAGCATATACCGGTCCAAAAGGGGCTCAAGACCGCAATTTTGAAATCTCCTCTATTACACTAGATACAATTACCTTCACAACAACAAAATATCTTGAACCGGGTGAAGGTTTGACTATTGCCGTATCCTGGCCCAAGGGGATCGTGAGTGAACCGGGGCCAGGCCAAAAGATCGCTTTTGTTTTTCAGGATAATAGAACTGTTTTCATCGCACTGGTTGGACTCATTATCTGCCTTTTCTACTATCTGATAGTCTGGGTTAAGGTTGGAAAAGACCCGGAGAAAGAAACAATCATTCCCCTTTTTACACCACCGGAATCATTTACCCCGGCAGATGTCAGATATCTCATGCGTATGGGTTACGATGATAAAACCTTTGCCTCCGCTATAGTAGGCATGGCGGTAAAAGGCTTTTTGAAAATTACCGAAGATGAGGATAAAACCTTTACGCTTAAAAAAACAGGGGCAGGTGATTCTCTTTTATCTTCAAGGGAAAAAAAGATCGCCTCTGAGCTTTTGGGAACCGGAAACGAAATTGTTCTCAAACAGTATAACCACACAACTATTCAGAAAGCCATCAAGACATTAAGAAAAGGACTCCAACGGGATTTAGAAAAAATCTACTTTTTGCAAAATTCATCTTACTTTGTGCCAGGCATTATTCTTTCTCTTTTTACCCTGGCGCTTGCAGTACGCACAGCATCGGACAAGTCCCAGGCAGGATTTATGCTCTTATGGCTTTCTTTTTGGTCTATCGGATGCTCCGCTCTTTTCATAAATACTAAAAACTTATGGAAAAAGGTCATGGCAGGGACAAAGGAATCCATGGGAAAAGCACTAGGGGGCACCTTCTTTTTCCTCCCTTTCTTTGGTGGAGAGATCTTAGGTATAGTTTTTCTCGCTCATTCTCTCACTCCGTTGGCAGTAATATTCATTTTAGGAATAGTTTTCCTTAATATACTCTTTTACCAGCTTTTGAAGGCTCCAACCATTCGAGGGCGAAAGGTCATGGACCAGATCGAGGGTTTTAAGCTCTATCTTTCTGTAGCGGAAAAGGAACGCCTTGATATGATGAATCCACCTGATAAAACTCCCGCTTTATTTGAAAAATATCTGCCCTATGCCCTTGCCCTGGATGTTGAAAATCAATGGAGCGAGCAATTTTCCGATGTTCTGGCAAAGGCAGGTGAAGGGAAAGACGGGTATTCTCCTGCCTGGTATTCAGGAGGTTCCTGGGAAAGAATGGGATATTCAGGTTTGGCCTCAAACCTTGGCTCGTCCTTTTCCGATGCAGTATCTTCTTCGTCAACCGCCCCGGGTTCCAGTTCGGGAAGTGGCGGAGGTGGTTCCTCCGGAGGCGGTGGAGGTGGCGGAGGAGGTGGTGGATGGTAAAGAAGGTTCAGGTCAGAAAGATGACCGATTTACCGCTTTCCGCCCAGATAGGCATGTAAAATATCAGGATTTTCCAAAAGCTTTGTTGCCTTGTCTTCCAACACCATATTTCCAACCGCCATGACATACCCCCTGTGCGCCAGTTTTAAGGCGGCCCTCGCATTCTGTTCCACCAGAACTACTGTAACGCCGGTTTTGTTGATCCTGTCAATGGTCGAAAAGATTGTTTTCACCAGGATGGGTGCCAGACCGAGGCTTGGTTCGTCGAGAAGCAGAATTTTGGGATTGGTCATCAGGGCACGGCTGATGCACAGCATCTGCTGCTCACCGCCGCTCAGTGTCCCGGCCAGTTGGCTTTTACGCTCTGCCAGACGGGGAAATAGATCGAAGATCCATTTTAAGGTCTTACGAATAAAGACCTTATCTTGCACTGTATAGGCGCCCAGGTTGAGGTTTTCCAGAACTGTCAGTGTTCCAAAGATTCTGCGGTTTTCGGGCGCCTGCGTGATCCCTGCCTTTACAATCCGGTCAGCAGGGAGTTTATGCAAGGGATTCCCCTTAAAAAGGATTTCTCCCTGGGAGGGTTTAATGAGTCCGCTTATGGAAAAAAGGGTGGTTGATTTTCCCGCGCCGTTGGCACCAAGGATAGCCACTATTTCTCCTTCATTCACATGAAAATTAATCCCGTGGAGGGCTTCCACATTGCCGTATTTTACATGAAGATTCTTGATCTGCAGGAACATATCTATTAATCCTCATCCGTGCCCAGATAGGCCTCGATCACCTGAGGGCTGGCTTTGATTGTTTCAGGTCTTCCTTCGGCAATCTTTCTGCCGTAATCGAGCACAATGATCTTTTCGCAAACCTTCATCACCAATCCCATATCATGCTCAATCAAGAGGATTGTCAGCCCTCTTGCCCTCATTTTTTTGATGAGATTTCCCAGGCATTCTGTTTCCTGGTCATTCATGCCGCCGGCAGGCTCATCGAGGATTAGAAGGTGCGGCTGGGTTGCAAGCGCACGTGCTATCTCCAGTAGACGCTGGTTCCCGTGGGAAAGGTTTTTTGAAAGATGGTTGGCATTTTTCTGAAGCCCAACAAACCTTAATTCCCGGAGGGCTATATTCAGGGCTTTGTTTTCTTCATTTTGTTGGCTCCGTGTATGTAACATGCCGCCAAACATTCCGGATTTCGTGCGGCAGTGACATCCGGCCAGAACGTTTTCCAGCACAGTTAGATTCTGAAAAAGACGGATGGTCTGAAATGTACGTGCAATGCCAAAGGATACAATACGATATGTCCGAAGGCCAACAATTGATTGCTTATTGAATATGATTACCCCTTGATCAGGCTGATCATTTCCGGTTATCAGGTTGAAGATGGTTGTTTTTCCCGCGCCGTTTGGCCCGATTAATCCGACAATTGCACTCTCATCCACACTGAAGGAAACCTTGTCAACGGCTGTCAATCCGCCAAAGGTCTTTGTGAGGCTTTGCAAACATAAAAGACTCATGTGGATTCCTCGCCTATAGCATCATCGACCATGGCATATGTCCTGCCTTTTGATGGCAGGATTCCCTGTCCCCGGAAGATCATGATGAGTATCATGGCCGCGCCGAAAACAAGCATCCTGGCATTGGCAAACCCGCGAAAGATCTCGGGAAGGCCGATTATCAGAAAGGCACCCAAAAGCGCACCAGGGATGCTGCCTGAACCACCCAGAATGACGATCATGAACATAATCACCGATTCCCAGAAGTTGAAAGATTCGGGTGAAATGATCATCATCTTGGAGGCAAAGATATTCCCGGCCATTCCGGCCCAGGCAGCGCCCAGAACAAATACAGTCAGTTTATAATGGGCCGTATCGATGCCGCTGCCCTCCGCGGCCACTTCATCCTCCTTTAAATAGTTCAATGCACGGCCAAAGCGGGATCGCTCCAGGCGATTAAAAAGGAATATTGTTAGAGCCACGAAAGTCCAGATATAATAAAAAAAATGATGTGTTTTATAGATCCGCAACCCGAACAACTCAGGCCGGTGAATGCCGAATATCCCGTTAGCGCCGCCCGTTATGCCAAATATGTTGTTGATCATAGCAATCCGGAAGATCTCGCCGATTCCGATAGTCACTATACATAGATAATCTCCTCGGAGATGAATAATGGGACGGATTATGATCGCTGCAAAGAGAGCTGACGTGAGGGCACAAACCGGGAGGAGAAAGAGGATGGGAATATGATAAGTGGTATTCAAAATAGCGGCTGTGTAAGCCCCAACCCCATAAAAGGCGGCATGGCCCAGATTGAACAAGCCCGTATGGCCCACTATGAGATTCAGACTCAAACCCAGTAAGGCGTACAACCCGATATTATTCAGGACATCGATCCAGTAACGGTTTAAAAATAGAGGTGACAAGAACAAAAAGGCTATCAATATGCCATAAGGAATGAATCTTTTTGCTTTCATATCTTCTCAGTGCCCCGCTCATCCATTTGTGCGTATGATCCCAGGAAAGATCTTGCTAACCATAATACAACTTTTTTGCCCGCTTTAAAATATGATGCAATCGTAAGAGTCTAAAATATTAAGGGAAGTTAGCTCTAAATTAGATTTTTATTTTTGTATTATGCAGTTAACAATATATTGATGTTTTTTCGGCATCAAGATTACTTTTTATAATTGCATCAAATATTGACATCTCTGGAAAAAAGGGTTAAGAGAAATGAAGAAATATATGAACGATATGACTTCTCCGGTTTAAATGTCTTTGATTTTATCTGCTTCAATGTCAACCTGGGTTTTCTTTGGAAGCCAGGGCCGGGGTTTTCCCCGGCCCACTGATATTTAGACTCGGTCACTATCGATGTCCAGCTTGCCAGACAAAGGATACAGCCAAATTATCCCCATCTTCAAAGAAATACCAGGGTACTGAACCGGACTCTTCCTTCAGGTTGATAAATCGCTCCTGTTGTGGTTCCATATTTCCGGCATCCCTTATACAAATGGCTTGTATTTGCTGGGGATACAGCTTTGCGATACGGGTATAGATCTCAGGGTCCTTTTCCCCAGAGTCACCTACAAGTATAAACCTTCTTTTAGGAAACCTTCCTATAATATTCTGTATATGTTCTATTTTATATGCCTCCTGATCAGATACAAGAAATTCGATCACACTACTGTCTTTGAGCCTCAAATATTTTAAGTGAAAGGATCCCTGTGGAAAATTATTTTGCTGAACGAAATCAGAAAGAGGCTCATACAATTGCCAGGGAGAACCTGAGACATAATGAAACACAACTCCTTTTGAGGCCCACTGTTGATACAGGGCACTCATGCCCTGTACAGGACGGTACAATCTTAAAAAGGTATTACGGACCAGCTCCTTTTTGTCAAGGACATTGCTAATCTTAATGGTATCGTCAATATCCGAAATGACAGAGATGCCCTCTGGTTCTATCAACTGAGCCTCCCCTTTAAAGAGCCGCTTGTCATTGGTGGGCATAACAGTCTGGAAGGGGATAAAATTATTGGGCTTTATGTCTTTTTTCAGGCCCTCAGGGTTTATTGGAATGATTGTAATAGAATGACCGTTAGGCCCTGATTTTTTCAGATTATATATGGCATCACCCAGCCTAATGGAAATAACCTTGTTACGCTCGTTATCCACCATAAACAGGCGAGACCGTTCATCAAAAATACTATATTCCTCATCGGTCTTTTGTAATCCCACCATTTTACCTAACTGCTTCAGGAACTGGCTCCGAATCATTGAATCTGTCTCCGGTTCAAAAATATGGGCATGGATCTCAAGGTTCACAATCCCATTTTCTGAAAAATATCCGTATGTAGGGAAAAAGACCAGGCTCTCATCCTCTTTTATTCCAGAGGCACACGAGAAGGTAAAAATGATTATAGGTAAAAGCAGTGCAGCAGTTTTTCTCATGGCAATACTCCCTCCCTTTCATATTCACCCTTAAGAGTTAATAATTCTTCAGCAATGTCAGAGTATTCTATAATATAAACACTATCAAGAGCAAAGGTGAAGTCTGCAAGAAACCTGTATGAATACCCAATAATGTATAAATAAGGTACCTTAGCATTAAGGGAATACGATCTTGCGGGAATTGATATTGTTGAATGATGACATTTTGACAAAGCAAAATTCAAAATCTTGGTTGGTACCCGAATAAGTAAAACAAAGAGTTCCTGTTTTATTCCAATCAAAGCGGTCGACCTGGTTATTATCTCACTCTCGCTCTCGGTGTCCCGCTCGCCTCGTTAGAGTGAAGCGACTCAACACCATTGGTGACAGAAGTAACCACGTAATAGTAAGTCACACCATTGGTCAGGCCAGAGTCGGCATAAACCGCATAACCTGTTACATAACCCTCCACGATCAAGGTGTAGGGACCGCCCTGTGTTGTACTGCGATAAATGTTATAGCTTTCGGCCCCGGCTACCGGCGTCCAGACGATATCAACCTTACTGTCTTTGGCACGCGCAAACAGGTCAAAGATAGTTTGTTCTGGCACAACACTTGGCTCAACCGTCACCTTCAAAGTGTCACTGCCACTACCTCCATCCTTGTCGATGACATTGGTGGTAACGGTGTAGCTGCCGGAGGCTGAATAGGTGTGGCTACCTTCAACAATGCCGCTGCCATTGCTTTCGGTAAGACTGGCAGATTCGACAATACCATCACCCCAGTTGATGGTAGCGGTGTGGGTATCCTCCACACCCGGATCACTAAACGTTGCTGGCAACAGGCTGATGCTGATACCTTCGGTTGTGGTCTGGTCAGGTCCGGCCTCCACAAAAGGTGCCACGTTGTTTACTGTCACCGTTGTCGTATCCGTATCCTCGAGCAGGCCGTCGGTTACCTTAAGCCCTATCGTATAGGCACCGTCATCTATTCCTTTGAAATTCGGGCTTACTCCGTTAGCGTCATCGTATTGCCCGTCATTGTCAAGATCCCAGGCATATGTAAGCTCATCTCCGTTCTGGTCTGATGAGCCGCTTCCATCAAGGGTCGCTACACTTCCTTCATTCAGTATGTATGGACCTCCTGCATCTGCAACAGGCGGGTCATTAGGGGGAGCTTCTACAGTAATCATTACAGTATCAGTGCCACTTAACCGGCCGTCACTTACTGTCAACTCGAAGGTGTATTCGCCCGGTGTCATAACTTTGCATGTTGGCGTTGAAGAGTCAGAATTATTCACCGTTACCGATGGACCGCTAAGCTGCAGCCACCTGAAGGTTATGGTCTGTCCGGGGTTAGGATCGGATGAGCCTGATCCATCTAAAGTGACCACTGTTTCAGAGGCCACTGTCTGATCAGGGCCGGCCTCAGCTACCGGCGGCAGATTTCTGGCAGCAGTTTCCTCACCGTATACAGCAAGGCCTGCCAGGGTTGGATAAACATCAGCCTCAAAAGAGGTCAGCAGTTTGCCTGTCTCAATATCAATCCTGTAAATCTTGCCGGGGTAGTAAAGGGCCGTCCAGAAGGATGTCCCGTCCGGATCAAGATTCATGGCAAAGAAGGTACCCTGGTCATTATATTCTGACCTAGGATAGGTCCGGATAATAGCACCCGAGGCGCTGAGACGGTAAACCTCATTACTGCAGGCTGCTATTACCTCACCATTAGGTCTTATTCGCAGGGCAAAGCAGGGTCTATTTAAACCGGTTGCAAAATCAGGGAGTTGCTCGTCTTTACATATATCATAACGCTTAATAGTGCTCCCTTCTGAAGAATAAAACATGGTGCACTGGTCAGCAGACAGGTCTATCCAGTCTATTCCCCTGTCCTCACTTATGGGGCTGAACTCCTTGAGCAGATCACCCTCAGTGTTGAATTTTCTTAGCCACTCAGGACCGTAATCATTTATCTCACCTGAATAGATATTGTCATCCGCATCGACCACACAACTCTCAGGATACATCCAGAACAAGGTATCTCCCCATGGATAAGCCAGCAGACCGCCCCTTTTTGTGAATTTACTCATAGTCTTTGCATTAAAATTGGTCGTATACATGTTATTAGCTGAGTCAAAACATATGCCGGTAGTTTCACCACCCCTAAGTTCTCTGGGATTGTATGAGTCCAGTACCTGAAGCAGGTTTCCATCATGGTCAAAGTGATGGACCTTGCCATCACCGGCACCGGCCAGCACGTCTCCAGGCTTAAAGGATATGTCCTCATCAAGGTCGGCATTGTAAAACTCATCGCCTTCAAAACTTGCAGTCAGGCGGTTTTGAGTGCCTTCAGCAATATTGAAGGATGCCTTTGCAATACCCATATCGTCGGTGATGGCACTAACCGTTTCTGAGCCGAGGCTGAAGGTTACGGACCTGCCTGCCAGAGATAATGGCTGGTTAGGATCAATATAATGATAGCCAACCAAGTTGTAGTAATCATAAATCCGGGCGGTTACCTCCACTTCTCCAGTATCGGCAGGGTCAACACCTTCCAGTATATTAAGCAGGCTATCCCGCTTAGTGACTGTAATAAGCAGGCTATCGCTGGTTGAAGCCCCATCCTTGTCCGTTATGGAAACAGTGGCCGTATAGACTCCAGGTGAAGAGTAGATGTGTGGTGCATTGATCCTTTTGCATTCGGGTATACGGGCAGTCTGACCATCGCCAAAATCGAAATCACACACCAGGGTTGCTTGATCATCCTTTCCTGGGTCCGTTGCGTAGGTATTAACACCCCAGTCCAATCCCCAGACCTGGGTCTTATCAGGTCCTAAAAGAGGTGTTGTTGGGGGCAGGTTTACGACTGTTACTGTTTTGGTAAGCTTATTGGTCAAAAGCTGGCTATCCATGACAGTGACCGTTACCGGGTACTCGCCGTTATCATTGAACGAGGCCTTAGCGGTGTTAGAGACAGTGGAGACGGGATCCCGATCCGGAAACTCCCATTGCCACTGGATAACAGAACCGTCCGGGTCTTCCCCAATACCGGTAAAGGTAACTTGATCGCCTTCACCGGGCGGTTCAGGCGACCAGCTAAAGTCCACTGACGGAAGCCCAAGTACCGTGTAGTCTACAGTATCCGTACTTTTTAATCCGTCACTATCGGTGACGGTCAGGGTTACAGTATACTGCCCGGGCCCTGAGTAGGTATGTACAGGGTGCTGTTCATTTGAGGTGATGCTATCACCAAACACCCATTCCCAGGCCACAATATCACCATCCGGGTCAACAGAGGCATCATCAAAGGGAACAGCCGGCCCGCCCAGATGTGAAGAAAAGACCTTGAAGTCCTCAACCTGTATATAGTTATAGCCAGGGATTTTATTATTTTCAATAAACAGTTGAACATATTTGGCTTCTACAGGTGGGAAACTGAACCAATGGCTACGGCGGTCTCCTGGCAGTGAGTCCCTGAGCACAGTAGCGAAATCAGCATCAGCCAAGGTTTTATTGGAGACCCGGATCTGGAAATCTGTCACCAGTCCTTGTAGCTGGACCCGATCGATTAAATGCGGGCCTCCATCGATGAGCAACACCTTGATCCACTGGTTGGTAACCTGCCCGTTTTCGGTACGCCATAGAGTTGAGGGGCTAAAATCAATGGCCTTCTCAGCACCATAGGCAGCACTTTGCTGATTTGAATAGCCCACAACAAAGGCTCCGACCCCTTCCAGCCGGGCAGCATTAGCACCATCCGGCGTAAGTACCTGGAAAGTGGATACATATATACTCCTGCCACCGTAGTTCTCTTTTACAAACAACTGCACATACCTTGCTTCCACTGGAGTAAACGAAAACTCTTGCAGATCGGTGTTGTTGGCTGCAGTACCGGTGAAAACAGCGGTAAACTTACTATCATCGGCAGTTGTCGAAGAGACTCGGATCTCGAAATCCTTAATCCCATAATTGGCTTGCGATGTCTGTAGCCTTACCCTGTTGATGGTGTAGATTTTGCCTCCGCCAAGCTCCACCTTCACCCATTGATCGGTAGTCTCGTTGTAAGCAGAGTACCAGGCAGTTGCGGGACTATCGTCCAACATATTCTCCGGTGATAAATTACCAGCCCAGCCCGAAGACCCAACAACAGAGGCCTTTGGCCCCTCCAGCAGGGAAACGATCCCGCCTTCGTGATCGCGGGTCCACACCTGAAAGTGGTCTGCCAGGGTGTAAGACTGATATCCCCAATTACTAATAATAAACAGTTGAACATATCTGGCGCGGACCGGGGCAAAGGTAAACTCGTGAATTCCATCTTCCTGGGGCACCGTTCCGGAAAAAACTGAGACAAAATCGGTATCATCTGTTCCTGTAGTCGATACCCGGATTTCAAAATCCTTTACATAGTAGCTGCATGCACAGCCTCGTAGTGATACACGATCTAGGACCTGATCCGTCTCACCAACAAGCTTCACCTTGATCCACTGATTGGCCGGTGAACCAAAGGGCGTTTGCCACCCACCGCTTTGGCCATCAATGGCCCGCTCCGGCCATAATCCGCCAGAGGAGTCAGCAACACTGGCCCCGGTTTCCAACTCGGCCACATTCATGCCTTTAGCTATGGATATTGCCGCCTCAGGGGCTTCGTTAATACGTACTGACTGGCTAAGGCTATCTGAGACACCGCTGTCGTCCGTGACCGTCAGGGTCACCGTGTAGGTGCCCCCGCTCACATAGACATGGGTTGGATCTTGTAATATGCTGATCGAACCATCACCGAACTCCCAGCGCCAGGTTACGATTGCACCAATACGTGCGGTCGATTTGTCCGTAAACTGGATCGGCTCGTCCAGGCTGCCCACCAGGGGTGAGAAAATAAAGCCGGCAATGGGCGGCGCATCAGAAGTAGCTGGATTGCAATCGTCGTCAAGGCCATTGTCAAAGATCTCTGCCAGGCCAGGATTCACATTCGGATCGGAATCATCACAGTCGACACGGTTGTCAAAACCATCATGATCATCGTCGACAACGATGAAGATGCTAAACGATTGTGAGGAGTTGTTTCCATACGGGTCACTGATCTGCACAATGACATCATTGCCGGTCTGTGGCTGACCGGCAGGCGGTGACCAGGTAATCAGGCCTGTATCCGGATCTATACTCATGCCGTCCGGGGCAACCAGTAAGGAATAGGTCAGCGTATCCCCATTGGGATCCGTTGCCTCCACATCATAGGTATATACGGTGCCCTTCTCCACTTCAAGCGGTGGTGTAGAGGTAGTGAAGGGGGTTAAGCCAAAGACCGTCACAGGCACAGTGACCTCACCCAGACCAGGTGCAAAGGCCCTGATGAAGGTGTTCCCGTCCC
>JBLIRO010000083.1:0-19882 GCA_049472335.1 bacterium
GCTGACCGCCACGGCACATGCCTTGGCCATATACCAATCCGGCTTGTCAGCATCATCAATGGTGTCAAAATTTTCCAAAGCTGCCTTTACCGCCTCATCCAGGTTCACCCATACAGCATGCCATGAACCATCCAGCATGCCTCGGCCTATGGCTACAGTGACCTGTAATTGTCCGGCTTCATTGTAACCAGAAACACCAGCGGTTATACCATACATGCCGTCGGTGCTGTTGACGGGTCCCAGGAAGGCCCCGGCAGGCGGCTGTAAAGGTACAATATTGACGCTGATGGCCCTGTCGCCGCTTTCATCCTCTCCAATTACAGCAAGATTAAAGATGTCCCAGGGCTCGATACCCAGAGGGGCCCTAAAATCAAAACTGATAGTCGGGTTTGTCTCCATGCTTATGCAAGCCTCAGCCTCTGAATTGGCAGCGCTCGGGGGTGTAATAAGGCTGTGGAATATCTGATGTCTCTCATAGGGGGTGCTGAGCAAAAATACAGAGGGCGGACGATACACATCAAGTACCCTGCTTCCCTCCTGAAGATCCAGGACCGTATTGAATATCGTGGCATAGCCTATGCCAAATCCATAGACCGGATATGCAGGCTCTTGCTGCATCCACCCATGATTGTATGGGCTGTCCCAATACTCAAAGTTGTCGACAAGGATGTCCCCTTCTCCGTTAAAGGGATCTTCCCATGTCGGCACCTGAAGCGGTTGACTTTGAAATGACGGTAAATCCCAAAGCGGTGGGAAACCGTAACCCACCTGTGCAATGGCCGCTGATCTGACCATCACAAATGTCAGGGTCACAATCAAACAAACCATCAAGGTTTTCATTGTATTCTTCATATCTATACACCTCGCTTTTTAAAAATATTCGTTAATCGTTATTGTAAAAGTACCCAGCTCAGATAGAAATCAGGTGAACCGTATGCGTAGGTCGGATAGTCAAACCTTGCATATGGAATCGGAGTGCCCGGCAAGGTTGTATAGGGAAACGTAGTCTGATATGGGGACCCGAAATACGGCCATGTGGGAATACCTAATGAATTGTATGTATAAGCCACACTAGGGGTCAAGAACGGTGTGAAAGGAGCATAACCGAGCAGGTACCCATTGATCGAGTTAAAATAACCGTACCCGGAATAGTACAACGGATTCGTGTAATAATACGATGTGGGGAAAATCTGGGCCTGTGCCATAGGGCCGGATAACAGAACAAGACCGATTGCAAAAACACAAGCGATCACCCACACTTTCAAAAACCTTAAATTACCCATAATTTCTCTCCATGTCTCATAGATTACCAAAAAGATTTAACAATTGTTTCTTTAATTTCTAAAATATCACCTCCAAATTTTAGATTCTCAGGTACTCATGTATCCTATGAACTTACAAACTGTTTCTATAATTCTATATGTGATTTATCACCTCCTGAAATTGAAAGATATTGTATATTTATATATACCATTCTTCTAGAAGTTTAAATAAAATTTTAAAATTTTAAAATTATTTTTGATATAGAAATTAAATCTTAGATGCTTTTTGTATATGCATTATTTAATTAATGATTTTTATATTTTTTAATTGACTGTAGTTTTTTGAATAAAATTATAAGAAATAATAATTGATACTTTACGAATAAGTATTTTAAACAAAATATAATATATTGTCAAGTATAAAATTTAAAAAAATGTATAAAATTTAAAAATTTAGAAATAGTTTCTAATTATTATATGTTTTTAAAAATTCAGATGGATTTTAGTATTGGTATGTTAAGAAATTTTCGTAAAAAAAAGAGGGCAGCGGTAAATCCGCTGCCCTCTTTTGGGTTATCACAGGTGAATGATAATTAATAACTCCACCATGGTTTCACGTCGAGGAAGAATGTCATTATAGAATATCCGCCTCTGATGTCGTAAAATACTATTTCCACCATATAGGAACCAGGGAAGTTGCTCTGGAATCTCCAAATAAAAGCGCCATCAGATGAACGTCCACAGGAGCCTATGTTGCACGATGCATATATTTGATCACCGTCAGGATCTTCTACTGCCAGGTCCGGATGATGAAGTATGAACTCTTCTCCGGCCTTTATAACTACCGGCTGAACCGGCCTGCTCAAGATGATCGGAGGATGATTCAACCATGTGCCCTGGTTCACAGCGAAGATGGTGATTTCACCAAATGCAGTGCCGCCGCGGGCATCGCTGCCTGTAATAACAGCGTCATAGGCGCCTTCGAACTTCGGCACCCAACTGATCAAACCAGTGCAAGGATCGATGATTGTTTCAATCCACGGACCATACTGATAGGCAGTCATACCATTGATCGTCATGCCCCAGACAAGGTCATCCATATCGGTCCTGAAAGCCTGAGAAATTGGGAATCCAGGTACATGCGTGGTCGCTGGAGAAGGTGACATGGAGAAGATGAAGCAGTCAGGATCGATGAAGTTTACCAGATAAGCATTCGCCTGGCCCACATAGAAGATCTGATCTTCGATGTTCAACTGCAGTACTGGCGGATAGTTTTCCACCGGATAGTTGACCACGCTTATGGGGAATGTCCTTACATCGGAATGTACCCCGTTGGTTACCTCAAGGGTAAGGATCAGGTCTTCAAAATACTGTGGTGTATAATCAAATGCAGCGATATTCGGCCAAACGGTGACACCGGCGTTCCACAAAGCGCCTTCGAGCAGGAAGACAAGCCCCGGCTGATAATATGGTTTACCAAGTGTCAAAACCGCATTCACGGCATTATAGTATGCCGGCAGATAAGTCGGCATACCGTCATATGGGTAAACCGGCAGAGGCTGCAACAGGAATGCCTGTATCCCGTTGGCACCGTATCCGCCAACTGTGGAATTCCAACCCAAGGTACCGGAATCGATTATCGTTTCCGCTAAAGCACCGCCTACCCTCAGATTTGGATCGGCAAAAATAGGCAGACTGAGATCAACAACGAAATCTCTCCCAAACAATTCTTCAAGATTAGGATCTGCCTCTTCACCAAATTTGTTGGGATCGGCGCCTAAATCCGTCCAGTATTTCACTACCGGATCATTAGGATCATTCGGGTCCTGAACAAGCAGGAAGTTGGCAGGATTGAGCATCAAATCGGAAACCCGAGTAATTTCCTGCTCATTTTCGCCAACGGTTACTGTCATATCAACGCCTGAGTAATCGGCAATAAACAGATACCTGTAAGGTTCGAATATCTGAGCGTACAGCGGACCCATTTCAAAAAGATCCGGAGCGTCAAGATAATCGTGGAAGGTTGCCCTGAACATAAGGTTGTCCAGACGGAACATCTGGCCGCTGACCGCCACAGCGCAGGCCTTGGCCATATGCCAATCCGGTTTGTCTGCATCATCAATGGTGTCAAAAACCTCAAGAGCAGCCTTTACAGCCTCATCAATATTGACATACACAGCATGCCAAGAACCGTCCAGCATGCCACGACCGATAGCTACAGTGACCTGTAATTGTCCGGCTTCATTGTAACCTGTAACACCAGCGGCCAAACCATACATACCACTGGTGCTGTTGACGGGTCCAAGGTAGGTCCCGGCATTAGGCTGAATAGGAACAATATTTACACTGATAGCCTTGTCGCCGCTTTCGTCTTCTCCGATGACAACCATATTAAAAATATCCCAGGGCTCGATGCCCAGAGGCGCCCTGAAATCGAAACTGATGGTCGGGTTTGTTTCCATGAGTATGCATGCCTCAGCCTCTGTATTGGAAGCGCTCGGGGGTGTAATAAGGCTGTGGAACACTTGATGCTTCTCATAGGGTGTGCTGAGCAAAAATATAGAGGGCGGACGATACACATCAAGCACCCTGCTTCCTTCTTGAAGATCCAGGACCGTATTGAATATTGTGGCATAGCCTATGCCAAATCCATATACCGGATAGGCAGGCTCTTGCTGCATCCACCCATGATTGTATGGGCTGTCCCAATACTCAAAGTTGTCAACAAGGATGTCCCCTTCTCCATTATAGGGGTCTTGCCAGGTCGGCACCTGGAGCGGCTGACTTTGAAAGGAAGGTAACTGCCAAAGTGGTGGAAAACCGTAACCCACCTGTGCAATGGCCGCTGATCTGACCATCACAAATGTCAGGGTCACAATCAAACAAACCATTAAGGTTTTCATTGTATTCTTCATATCTATACACCTCGCTTTTTAAAAATATTCGTTAATCATTATTGTAAAAGTACCCAGCTCAGATAGAAATCAGGTGAACCGTATGCGTAGGTCGGATAGTCAAACCTTGCATATGGAATCGGAGTGCCCGGCAGGGTCGTATAGGGAAACGTTGTTTGATACGGAGACCCGAAATACGGCCATGTGGGTATACCTAATGAATTGTATGCATAAGCCACACTAGGGGTCAGGAACGGTGTAAAAGGAGCATAACCGAGCAGGTACCCATTGATCGAGTTAAAATAACCATATCCGGAATAGTACAACGGATTCGTGTAATAATACGATGTGGGAAATATCTGGGCCTGTGCCATCGGGCCGAATATTAATACAACCCCGATTGCCAGGACAACAGCTATAATTCCCACTTTTAGAAATCTAGAAATATCCATAACAATTCTCCTTCATTATTTCTTCTTAAAAATATCTCAAAATAAGAACTTAAAAACTAAAAATTTTGAGCAATTACAGAGCGTAATGCCCTGTTTCTAATCACCTCCAATCTCTAATAAATTTTTCTGGTCTGTCAAAAATAAAATACAGACCAATTTCAAGGCTACAATTCTAGCAGATACACCCCCTTTAACAGGTTAATAAATTGATTAATAAAAGCTACAAAAAAACAAAATAAAATTTTTAGAAAATGATCAATTCTTAAAAATGAATTCTTTTTTTTAGTTTATAAAGATATAGACGTTTCATAATGAATTTATATTACACTTTAAAATTAAATTTTTAAATTTAAATTACAAATTAAATTGTAAAATTGTTATATTATTTTAGTTTTTTTTTACAAAAAAATAGACGAATAAAGTCGCGATTACATTACACCATTATTTTTATAAAATTACAAATAAATTATAACACCTTAGTTGCCTAAAAGCAAGTTTTTTCAATTATAGGTAATTCCATTTCAATACACAAGTGGGATTAGGTTTTTATTATAAGGTTTTTGCTTAATATTAATTAAATTTTAAAAACCCGACCCCATTTGTGTAATTATTTTATATTATTTTTAATAATTATTCAGAAGAGGACCATGTAAAACCGGACTAAACTGTAAAACCTGTCTTGCGTAATAATTCACAGGAGAAGTGAATGATGATTGTCCTCCGATATTTTTATACATTGTCTGGTTTGCCGTTGAATATAATGAGCTGTCCATAAACAATGTACGATTAAAGTTTACTCCGGCATGGGTGTGAGCACTAAAATAAGTACCGTATATTTTTAAAGAATTTCCATCCGAACTGACTTTATAGACAGTATTTCCGAATGCCGGTTGAATTGCCCAATCATTTATTTTCAATGTTGGTATATTTATATCTCTTCCGAAATATTGATTGTTTGACCATGTATAACTATTTGTAGAGGGGATGTTGTAAAAATATGAAGGTGACAGGGCTTGTGTTGAATATTCGGAATAATTATTATAATTGTAATCATAATAATAAGGTACCGAATATTGGGCGTTTACAGGTAAATTAACATATAAATATTCGAAGAAAAAAATACAAACAAATAAAAATAATAAAAATATTCTGTTTTTTTTAATTTTCATTTTTGCTACTCCATTATTAATAAAAATTTCTGGATAAAAATTCACCGGATAATAAAACAAAATAGTCATTTAATGAAAAAGCGCCCTCCTCCTTCCCTTTTTATACTAAAATTATACCTATTTACAATTTGTTTTGTCAATTTTGACAAGATCGTAATTTGATAAAATCATATGCTTTGCATTTTCTTTTATTAAATTTTATAATCAAAATAATAACAGCTAATAATTATAAATATTTAAGTTTAGTGAAAATTATCAATTGCAGTAGTAAAAAAACATGACGAGAAGATTTGTCTTTAAGGCCGGGCATCTAAATAATAATATTGATTTCGGAGCCGACTTAAATGACGAGCAACTCAGTGTTGTTACTGCACCTGGCGGGCCAATGCTCGTCGTAGCCGGCGCAGGCAGCGGAAAGACCCGCGCCTTGACATATCGCCTGGCATGGCTTGTACAACAAGGTGTTGATCCCGGCCGCATATTACTTGTAACCTTTACAAACAGGGCAGCGCGTGAGATGCTCCACAGGGTCGAAATCCTGGTAGGCCATAAGACGAAAAACCTCTGGGGCGGAACATTTCATCATATTGCCAACAGGATACTGAGACTTTACGGCACATCCCTCGATATTTCTCCTGATTTTTCTATCCTTGACAGTGAAGATGCACGTGATCTGATCGGGGCCTGTATTACAGAAACTGGTATACCGATCAGGGAAAGGCGTTTTCCTCAAAAGGCCGTTTTGTCAAAGATATCGGGTTTCGTGCATAATACCCTTTTGCCGCTAGAAACGATATTGAACAAGCGCTATCCAATGTTTATCCAGGATATGGATGGGATTCAAAAGGTGCTGGCCCTTTACGCTGCCAAAAAGCATTCAAGGCAGCTTCTGGATTATGATGATTTACTTTCATCATGGCTCAGACTTCTTATGGAACAAAAGGAGATCCGCGAAATATTATCCGATCAATTTTTATATATCCTGGTAGATGAATATCAGGATACAAATGCCATACAAGGGGCTATTATCGATCTTCTTGCATCTAAGCATCGCAATCTAACCGTTGTAGGCGATGATTCTCAGTCCATATATAGTTTTCGCGGCGCAAGTTTTAAAAATATCATGTCATTTAAGGAGCGATATCCAGATGCCGGTGAATATCGTCTTGAAACGAATTACCGTTCAACACCCGAGATACTGGCGTTAGCCAATGTAAGTATTTCCATGAACACAGAAAGACTGCCCAAAAATCTTCATGCTATCCGTCCTCAGGGACTTAAGCCCGCGATAGTTTCCTGTTATGATCATTTTACACAATCCCGTTTTTTATCTGAATATATCCTTCATCTCCTGGACGAAGGAAGGAATCTTAACTCCATTGCCATTCTCTATAGAAGTCATTGGCATTCGTTGGAAATACAATTAGAGTTGCAGCGCCGTAATATACCATTCCGTGTAAGGGGTGGACTAAGGTTCTTTGAACAGGCCCATATCAAGGATATAATTTGTCATTTGAGGATAATCCACAACCCGCAGGATGAGATAGCCTGGCTAAGGGTATTGAAGCTCTTGCCCAGGATCGGAGGAGGACTTTCCAGAAAGTTATGGTATCATATAAATCAGGTGGAGAATCCATTGGAGGAGGCATTAAATCCAGCGACGGCTAAGATATTCCCTGCTCGTGCCAGGCCTTTCTATCTCGATTTCACAATGCTACTCAAGAGGCTTTCAGATCTGACCTCTCCTGCGGAGATGATCGAGCATTTGATGTCCGGTTTCTACGAAGACTATCTGGTCTCCCATTATGACCGATCATATCAAAGAATAGAAGACGTTAAGGGCCTAGTAAATTTTTCCTCTCAGTATGTTACCCTGGAGGCATTTTTGGCCGATCTGGCCCTGGCTTCGGACTTTTCGGGTGAAACCGTAATTACAGGACCGGATGAACAGGAATTTGTAATCCTCAGCACCATTCATCAGGCCAAGGGTCTGGAATGGCCTGTAGTATTTATCCCTTGGCTTGCTGACGGACGTTTTCCCACGGATCTTGCCATAAATACCCAGGATGATGAAGAGGAGGAGAGGCGTGTTTTTCATGTCGCTGTCACCAGGGCCAAGGACGAGCTGTACCTGGTTGTCCCCAAGGTTTATCGAAGCCGTTCAGGCGGGTTAGTAATGATGAAGCCGAGCCGCTTTCTGACCGAGGTGGATGAGCGTTTCATTGAAAAGATGGTGTTAGAAGAAGGTCTTCCACACCTGATCGGAGGTGAGGATAATAATTACGAATAAACTTTCTGTTTTTTTTGTATTAATCCTGATTAACGTGATAAAATTTTAAATAAATACGGCAATCCTTTTTTACGGGGGATAAATCAATGGAAAAGATCAAAATAGATGATACTGAACTGGTCCTTTCTTATCCTGATCTGAATGATAGGGAATGGATCGGACAGGAGGAATTGATGGAGCAGATCCTCGCATGCTGGCTGGCAATAACACCCGATGATCTGCCTCTTTGCCCGCGTTTGCTGGGAAAACCCGGAATGGGTAAAACTACTCTCGCTTTAGCCGCCGCACAGAGGATGGGAAAGCCAACATATATATATCAGTGTACAATGGATACGCGTCCGGAAGATTTGATCATAACCCCTGTAATATCCCAGGACGGAAAAATACAATATCATGCAAGCTCACTTATAACTGCCATGATTAAGGGTGGTGTCACAATCCTCGATGAGGCCAATAGAATGAGTGAAAAATCCTGGGCTTCCCTGGCCCCGCTCCTTGACAACAGACGCTATGCGGAAAGTATTGTCGCGGGTATAAAAATCCATGCCCATCCTGAATTTCGATGCTGCGTTACGATGAATGACGATGCCTCCACCTATGAAGTCCCTGATTATATCATATCCCGGCTGCAGCCGATGATCCAATTGGAATATCCACAAAAGGACGAGGAGTTGGCCATATTGAAATACAACCTCAATTTCGCTCCGATGGACATTCTGATCCTTACCGTGGATTTTTTGCAAAAAACCCATAAAGTCAAATTAGATGTCAGCATTCGAGACGGCATCAACATAGCCAGGTATGCTATGAAAATCAAGGGATATGAAAAAAAAGATAAAAAAATGACGTGGGAAGATGCCTTTCAAAAGTCAGTAGAACAGATCCTGGGAAAAGACGCCCTGAATCCAAAAAAGAAGGCCCTAAATATTAATTCAAGAAATTTGAGCAACCTGGTTTTTCTTGAGGATTTTTTTATGAACGACAAAGATTGGATGGAAGATAATAAGGAAGAAGAACAAGGGATTTAAGATGCGAAAAAGGATTCTGGTAAAAGAGGGTCAATTATGGCTTGACAATATATGTCTGTTACCTATAATCTCAGGAAGGGTATCATTCGCCTCTGAAGTTAAAGAAACCTTTCTGAATAATACATTTGATTGTATTTCAGTGGGATTGCCTTCATCATTTTACACCCTGACCACCCAGGGTATAAAGGCCCTGCCATATATTAATGTGATTCTCACAGAAGAGGACGAAATCCATGGCTATTTTCCGATCGATCCCTGTGACGGGATGATTGAAGCCATAAGATTGGGTATGGAGGATGGTGTTCCGATTCGATTTATCGACCGGGAGATTAACAAACCACCCAAAACCCGTCTGGTCCTCCCCGATGAATATGCCATCCACAGGATAGGTCTTTCATCTTATATCCAGTCGATATTTCCGGCATTATCAATAAAAAAAGAGGATGTGCAGGCCAGATTTATGGCATCGAGGCTTCAGGAATTAAGCTTTGAACATAGAAAAATTATGTTTGTATTTTCTGTACATCATCTTCCTTCGATTCTCTATTTTTATCAAAATCATTACGGACATGTTCCGAATGGAAAAAGACCCAGGGGAATAAGGCTTTTTTCGATTCATCCTGACTCTTTGTATTTTATATTAGGCGAGATCCCTCATTTTACGTATCTTTACGAAAAACTCAAAGGCATCATCTCTTTCGAGGAATTTGAAAAGACAGAGGCTATAAAAAAGATATTGCTCGAAGCAAGAGATGAATATCAAAGGGAATTTAAGGAGGATATCTATCAAGTCAGTTTATCGGATATTCAAACCACACTAAAATATATACGAAATCTTTGTGTCCTGAAAAACCGTTTCACACCGGATTTATATGAACTTGTTCTTGCTGCAAAAGGGATAATAGGAAATGATTTTTGCCTTAAACTGATTGAAATAGCTAAATTTTATCCTTATATGGATATTGAAACCAAATATCCTGTTATAAAAATGACTGATCGAATTGTATACAAAGATAAATCTCCGTTTCCTGTATACAGAAAAGTTCCGGCCTTGGCTAAAGAGTTTAAAAGGATAAGCCTGGAAAAAAAGCCCGACAAAAGACAAAAAAAAAGATGGAAGACATACTGGAATCCCAATTCAGTATGTTCATGGCCCCCGGAAGATGAGATCATAGAGAATTTTTGCGGCTATATTCGAAAACGAGCCCTCAAATTGGTTGGAATTTCACTGGTCAGGACAGAAGAATTTCAAAGCACATTAAAGGATGGTATCCATCTCAGGGAAACCTTGAGGAATTGGCACTTAAATAAAATCTATGTGAAGGAAGAACCTCAAATTCAGGGTGAAGTCGGTGCCGTTATTTTTGTTTTCGATGATGATCCCGATGAACGGAAATATCCTTATAAATTGACTTGGCATGCTGAACACGAAAATGAATCCACCCTTGTGTTTTATGCTACAGACTACAAGGACGATCTTATTGGACCAGAGATAGGCCGCTGCTTTTATGGAGGTGCTCTTTTTATCTATCCTCCTCAATTTATACGCGACGTTTGGACAGATTCCAGGTTTGAAGCATCAAACTCTAATGCTGAAAGGCTTATTATGGCCGGTTTATTTTATTCACAGGATCGTTATGTCGCAGTAGTGGCGAATAGAAAACCATCTTTGTTTATAAAGGATTATGCTAAAACACAACAAAAAAGACTGGTATTTTTGCCACTTTCCTCATTCAGCCATAAAACGCTTCAAAAGCTTCGCTATTTTCATGTCCTGAATGGAAAACATGTAAGGAGTTGGGCATCTCAATTTATCAGGGGATATTGATTTCCTGTTGACTGCTTTTATAAGTGATATCTTCTATATATCGCACCAAGTGCTGCAAATCCTTTTCAGGAACCTCTATGAATTCAACCCCGATCTCAAAGCTCTCATTGGCAAATCTTTTTTTGACCCATTTAACCTTTGCCATAACTTCAAAAGAATACGGTATTTTTTTTATAATTATTTTTATCTTAAGGACGCTTTCTTTTGGGATAAATTCATTGACAAAGAATCTAAGACCACCTTTGCTGATATCCTTCGAAAGAGCTCCTGTAGCTTTTATTTTCTTGATAAGCCTGTATGAAATTTCAGCAGATTCAGGAATTCGTATAAACTTTCTGTTATTTTTCATATTTTTTAATGTTACTTATAATATAGTATAAATACTTAAATTTAACTTATTATAATATTCATCGGATTCTTGAAACAATTCATTTAACCCTATCCATCGATCTTCCTGCTATTGCCGCCCATTCGTCTTTTACGCAAACCTCTTCAATCTCGAATCCTTGCTCTTTCATTCTTTCTAATACTTTATTTTTATTAACCTCGCTGATTCCGGAGCAGATAAATAATCCATTGCTTTTAAGAACTTTATTTACTGATGATAACAAGCGAATAATGACATCGGATAAAATATTGGCAACAACCACATCATAAATGTCCTCTGCATTTTCAGTCAGATTACCTGCCTTGATCTTAAATTTTTCAGAATCCAGTCCGTTAAGGCGCAAATTTTCCCTCCCAATATCAACAGCTATCTCATCATGATCAATTCCAAGTCCTTTTTCTGCACCCATTTTTGCGGCGGCAATCAATAGAATACCTGTGCCGGTCCCGATGTCCAAAAGTGATTGCCCTGGTTTCAGATATTTTTCAATCAAAATAATACATAAACGGGTTGTCGGGTGCGTTCCCGTTCCAAATGCCATTCCCGGATCTATTTCTATAACAGTTTCCCCTGGATCAGCCTCATATTTTCGCCAGGTAGGTTTAACTACTATTTGTCCGGTAATCTTCTCAGGATGAAAGTAGGCTTTCCAGGATTCAGCCCAGTCTTCTTCATCTATCTCTTTATAAGAAACAAAGGATCTGATTTTCCCTTCATTATTTAAATGCTCTAATTTTTTTTTAAATATTTTGAATTTTTTATCGATACGCTTATCTATAGGTAAATAACCGACAACCGCTTTGCATTTTGAAGATTTAGGGATTTCGTCCTCTGAATATACTTCGGTTTCCGTCTCGGAATCTTCAATCAAGACGCCTTGCGCTCCCAAATCATAAAAAACGGACGAAATAAGATCGATTACAAGGATCTTGTCATTGGATTCATAATAGACTTTCATCTCCAGCCACTTCATCTCTTCAGAATTTTAATATTAAATGAAATACTATCGATTTTATTAAAATTTCCGATGTATATTATATAAAATAATCTATCTAATAAATATCATAATCTCATAGGAAATTAAAATTGTTTTTTCTGCTACCGATTGGTCATGAAAATCAGGTTGTTCAAAGATTACCATACGTAACTATAGCTATAATAGTCCTTAATGTCCTTATCTTTGCAGGAACAAGACGTTCCACATTGTTATGTCAAAGGGAATATCTTGAAAAATTCGACAATATCGTTGAATTTTATTCTAGACATACTGATTTGGATATAGAGGAAATCGTTAAAGATGAATATAAGGAACTCAAGCTGGTTCTTCATGAGATAAAGAAAGAATACTCTTATATACATAGAGGGACATCAACGAGTAGTGATAAAGATGAATTAATTGAGATGTTAGACGAATTGCAGAATATTAAATATTCAGTACCATCTTATAAATATGGTCTTATTCCCAGCAATCCCAGGTTGTTTAATTTCTTTTCATCCATATTCATGCACGGGGGTTTTTTTCACCTGCTTTTTAATATGCTTTTTTTATGGATAGCTGGTTGTACCATTGAAGATAAATGGGGCCGCCCGTTATATTTATGTTTTTATCTCCTAAGCGGAGTTGTGGCAGCCTATGCACATGTCCTTATGTTTCCCAAAAGCTCAATCCCTTTAATCGGAGCATCGGGGGCAATCGCAGGCGCAATGGGTGCCTTCCTGGTCAGAATGTATAAAACCAGAATCAGAATAATATATGTGATCTGGCTCTTTATCTTTTACGCCCATAGTGGTGACTTTTTTGTTCCGGCATATGTGGCCTTACCATTCTGGTTTTTACAGCAGATCTACTACGCCCTGGCATCAGCTGGAACAGGTGAAACCGGTGGTGTTGCCTTTTGGGCACATATCGGGGGATTTGTCTTTGGGGCCATTATGGCTGTGGTCATTAAAAAATATAATTTTGAAGAAAAATATATCCAGCCAAATATAGAGAAAAAGATTTCCATAAGTCAACACCCAAAGCTCTTATCAGCTATGGAAAAATTTGATCAGGAAAATTACGAAGAGGCAATTACCGATATAACAGAATATCTCAAACTGGAACCTAATCATCTGGAAGCGAATATTATATTGGGTCAAATCTATCTTAAACAAGACAAAAAAAATGACGCGGCCCGGATTTACAGAAAATTGGTGTCTATATATCTTTCTGAAAAAAATACAAATCTGGCCTTAAGCACCTATATGGATATGAAAAACCTATCGAAGGACGCAGTCCTGCCGCCCAGGGACCAGATGAATATAGCTCATCTATTCGAAGCTGATGGCAATATATTGGAAGCAACCGAAGCATATGACAGGTTGATCCAAAATTATCCTTCAGCCAATGAATCTATGAAGGCTGCTGTCACATATGGAGATCTATGCCTCGGACCGCTAAATCAACCGGAAAAGGCTTTAATGTTGTTTCAAAAGGCAAAAAGAGGATGTAAGATCTATCCCGAATGGACTGAAAAGGTAGAAGAAGGCCTGAAAAAGGCATCCGATCTTCTGAACAAAGATAAGGGCACGAATTTTACGGGAATTGCTAAAGAAAATAACAATAAAGATATCGCATCTGAAGCAAATTTTACAAGGGAAAAGGTCGAAGATTCAGAAAATAAAGATATAAATATAAACATAATGCCATTCGAGATGAGGCTAACCAAATTATATAACAATGGGATTATGCTGGAAGGCAAGAATAGAGGCCTTTTTAAGTGGGAGCAGATCAAATATATTGGAGTGGGTGATATTTATCAAAACGAAATGGAGGATATGGGAGATTGCCGTAGGATAATCGATTTAATATATAATATAGATCCCGACAGCATAAAATTGATCCGAATTCAGGAAAAAGAGATTGAATACGAACCTCTCTTTAAGGACTCCCTGGCTGATCGTGAGCAAAACTTCAATAAATTAATCAAGATCCTTATTAATTATTCCAAGGCTGACATTATCCCGAAAATATACAATAAAGATAATCAGGGCAACGAATCCTTCTTGCCTAAATTCAAGAGCCTTAAAAGCTATGAAGAAGTTATCAAATCTACTGTCACATCAATGATGGCAGCCAGGTCGCCAGAAGAGGCACATATAATACAATCAGCAATCCGATAAAGGCTGCAAAGGCAAAACGAAAGGCTTCCCATGCCACATCTTCTATGGACAGATCAGCAATCTTGCACGCAACATACAGATTCACCGCTACGGGGGGAGTGACCTGGCCGATTGCCAATGCGATGGTCACCACCACGCCGAACCAGATAGGATTCCATTGAAATTTATGAACCACGGGGATTAAAATGGGTAGTGTTATAAAATACAGTGTTACAGGATCCATTACCGTACCTGCCACCAACAGACCAAAAGTAATGAAAAATAGTAATACGGGTACATTGGCCGTCGAATATATAAGAAATTGCGATACCTTTTCAATAACGCCGAGGGTAACGTTCGTCCATCCGAATACTCCAGCCAGAGAGACGATAATCATAACTACTGCCGTAATTTCGGCAGACTCGAGAAGTATTTTGTAAAGCATTGGAAAATTAATATTGCGATAGAGCACAGATCCCACGAAAAATCCATATAACACGGCAACAGCCCCAGCCTCTGTCGGTGTGAAGATCCCCAGATAAATCCCTCCCAAAATGATTATAGGCGCCAATAATGCCCATATTGCCTCCTTCAAGGCATGGCAGATTTCCCTAAGGGTGCCGAAGCTTTCACCTTTATATCCCCGCCTGAAAGATACAAAGAAGATCATCCCTATCAAAGCGAGCCCCAGAATCACGCCAGGGATTATGCCTGCAATAAAGAGTTTTGATATGGAGGTGCCTGTAATGGCGCCGTAAATAATAAATCCTATGCTCGGAGGTATGACTATGGCGAGTCCGCTCGATGTCGCTACCAGTGCCGTTACAAAAGGCTTTGGATACCCTGCCCCCGTTAAACCGGGAATCAGCACTGATCCCAGAGCTGCAGTCTCTGCGGGACCTGAGCCTGTATTCGCGCCCAGTATTAATGCGGACAGAACTGTTACTATGGCCAATCCGCCGGGTATGGGTCCAACCAAAAGCTTAACCAGTCGAATAAGCCTTTCAGCAATGCCTATACGGTAAAAGATAACACCTGCCAGTATGAAAAAAGGTATGGCCACGAGAGACGGTTTTGCAATACTTGCAAAAACTATAGTCGGCAACACCTGAATCCCAAGAGATGAGGTTATAATTATGGTAATCCCGGCCAATCCCAGACAGACCGCGATAGGCACACCACAAATGAGGAGCAGAAAAAAAATGATGTAGAGCCATGTGCCGGGAGACATCATCTGACACTTTTCAGATCATTCAAGGCTGCCTGAGAGAACCTGATTAGAAATAGCAGACTTCCTACGGGCAAGGAAAGGGTAAAAAACCAAAAAGGCCATCCGAGCGAGTAAGTCATCATCCCTGACCTGTATTCCGACCATGTCTCGATAGTACCGTAACATAACAAGAGTGTGAATAATATGGATACGGCAAGCCATTGAAGCAAAATAAAGACACTTTGAAATCTTTCCGGAATTTTCCTGATGATGAATGTAATTGACAGATGCGCCTTATGTTTTACCGCGACAACCCCTCCAAGCATTGTCAACCAGACAAAAAGATTGACAACAAGCTCTTCCGAAGCAGCGAAAGAAATTCCCGGTAAAAATCGTGTTATTATATTAATAGTGCTTATAATAACCATTAAAATTAGTAATATTGCACAAACAGCTTCTTCTAGATACCGGAAAAGGAAAACTAATTTCTTCATAGGTCTTGGATTCAATCCTAATGGATTGGTTTCTTAAACATGAAAAAAAGTCGATAAAGATTAAATCAGAGATTTGATAGGATGTCAACAATTTCAAGAGGAAAAAAATAAATGAAGCTCAAAAAAAACATCTTTTTCTTAAAAATTTTTATTTTTTTGGGAACCATAGTTCTAGCTTTCGGGAGCCTTTCAGTCACCCTTGGAAGTAATGTCTTGGATGAGAAACTAATCCCAAAAGCTACTGGAAATGACGAAATAGTCTATGGAATGAGTTTACCTGCAGGTTGGAGCATGATTTCTCTGCCGGTAATGCCAAATAATGTTACCGTATCCTCAGTGTTTCCTGAAGCTGTGGTTCTATATGGTTACAAAAGGGGATCAGGCTACATCAGAATCAAAAAAGATGAAGATTTAAAAATAGGTATAGGTTATTGGATATTTTTAGACGAAGAAAAAACCTATTCATTGACCGGTCAATTCATCACGGGATATGAACTGCTTATCCCTGATGATGGATGGTATATGATCGGCGGATGTACATATCCTTCTCAGGCTATTTCAGATAAGGGCACTATCGTCGTCATTTACGGATATGATCAGGGAATCGGATATAAAAGGATAACCGATCAGGAAAGATTAAGGGCAGGCGCGGGTTTTTGGATTTCTCTTTCCGGAGTTTCAAGGCTAAATGCAGTAATAACTACTTCCACCATTGAATGGACTTTACATAAGACCATTGACAATGCCCATCCCGATGAAAACGAACAGCAAATGGTCTGGTTAATGAACAAGGCAAGGTCCGATCCTCCCGGGGAAGGGATATGGCTTACTACAACAAATCACCCTGATATAGCCTTTGCCCGCAGTTTTTTTAAAGTGGATGTGAATCTTCTGGAAAATGAATTTACGGCTTATTCCGCAAAACCTCCCACGGCATTCGATGTAAGGTTATATCTTGCCGCAAGGGAACATTCGGAAGACCTTATAAGAAGGGACGCTCAGGATCATAATAATCAGTTCGATCTTATTACGAGCCAGGGATTCTCCTTTTCCAGCGCACGTGGCAATGTCTTTTCTTACAGCAAAAATTCATTGCATGCCCACGCGGCCTTCAATATTGACTGGTATTCAGGCTCCGTTGACGGTATGTTCCCCGGGCGCGAACACCGAAAGGCAATCATGTCTTTAGACAGGGAATATACCAATGTAGGAATTGCAATGATAAGTGATTCCGATCCCAATACAAAGGCCGGTCCCTTGGTGACTAGCGGCAACTACTGTAAAGCGTTTGTCTCTGCTGAAAATCATTACAACCGTTTTCTGGTAGGAACTGTTTGGGAGGATAAAAACGGAAATTTTATCTATGACCCCGGGGAAGGGATACCCGAAGTTATGGTTATACCAGATCATGGAACTTATCATGCCATTACGTGCAATAGTGGTGGATATGCCATACCTATTGTTTCACCGGGTATTTATCTAGTTACTTTTTCAGGACCCTTACTGAATGGAAAAACCTTTAGAACGGTTGAGATTGGAGACGAAAGTCTTCTGCTTGATCTGACAATTGAATAGGATAAAATCAACATTTGTTACCCTTTAATTATTGTCTATTTCGAATTTATTTTGTTTGTATTGCTGTTTCAAATGCCTTTACAAGGTCCCAGCCGATCTTGTCCGCATATTTATTATATACTGAACTCGTTTCTCTACGAAATGTGAACCTCTGCATCAGAGAAGGCCGGCTGATCATCACCCCCTTTTCTTCCTCTAAAATTTTCAGGGCTTCTTCCAATCCGGATCTGGCCAGTTCTTTCTGATATGCCATAGCCTTCTGGGCGCATACCTTTATTAGATTCTGTTCCTGGGTTGTAAATGTATTCCAGACATCTTTATTGCAGCTTAAAACCAGTGCGTCGTAAGAATAATGCCATAACGTTAGATACTTATGATAATCAGCAATCTCATAGGGCATGATCACGCCAACAATAGGGTTTTCTTCCGCATCGACAACTCCTTTCCTGAAGGCCGTCAAAGCTTCTGCCCAAACCATTGCCACCGGATCGGCATTTAATGCCTTAAAAATATCAATATATATAGGCGAACAAACCCTTACTTTCATACCCTTGAGATCTTCCGGACTTGCGACATTTTTTAGTCTGTTTGTCAGCTCCCTGAAGCCATTTTCACCCCAACCCAAAACGATCAGATTGTGTTTTGAGAGAATCTCTTCTATCATTTTGCCGGGTGTCGAAGAAAGGGCTCTATCCACTGCTGAATAATCCGGAAAAAGAAACGGAAGGGAAAACACATTCAGCTCAGGGATAGTAGGAGTATAATTAATAGTTGAGTTAAGCGAGAAATCAATCCCCCCTGATTTGATCAAACTTATCTCCCTCATCTGATCTCCTGCAGCAAGCACCATATTATAATAGGGTTTTATACGAATCTTTCCCATAGATCTCTCGAATACAAGTTCAGCAAACATGGCGGCACCTTTTCCCCAGGGAGTATCTTCAGATACATTGACGCTTAATTTATATTCTTTTTTCTTCGCACATCCAAAACCCAATAAGCAGAAACAAAAAAAAGCTAGCCACACAAAAGCCTTTTGGTTAAATTTCATTATAAAAATTCTCCTTATATTTCATTAAAAAAAATTGATAAGATCCTAAAAAGATCATCGAATCAGAATTAGATTATTTTCTGCATCCAAATTACATCAAAATCCATTCCGAACTTTCTGCCGATATTTTGAAACCTTCCACATTCCTTGAAACCATTTTTCATGTGAAACCTTATACTTTTTTCATTTAAAGATGATATACAGGCCAAAAGTGAATCTATATTTAATTTCCTTGCATTATCATTAAAGCGTTCAAGGATGCTTTTCCCTATCCCCTTTCTGTTATATTCAGGCATTATAAAATAGCTGATTTCAGCAACCCTTTTAAATGTCTCTATGGGGTGATACGCATGCAAAAAAGCAAAGCCGATGACATTGTTAATACCATCCTTAACAACAACTGAGGGATACCCTCTTGCCATATTTAAAATCTTATCAAAAAAATCATAATCGACCCTTATATCAGGAAAAGCCGCGAAGCTGTTCTCTATGAAATAATTGAAGATATCAATAACAGGCTTTCTGTATTTATCAGATAATTCTTCCATATAATATTTCATTGATCTTTTTCAAAAATATAATTTTTATGTTATTTGATTACTTATCAAACTGTTAAATGATTTCTGCCAGACATTATTTTAAAAAGTCATATTTTAAAACAAATCATTAGCAAATTCAAAATGCGTTTTGAATTTTAATTAACTTTATTGATTTCTTTTTTTAAAAGCAAGTATATTAATCATAACACCTGGGTTTTCGATATAAGGAATTTTTTAGAATTTGTAAATCCTCAATATACGTGGGATTTGGAGGTGACAAAACCTGCACAGGAACTCCAATAAAATCAATAAGTTACAAGGGGCATTGATCCTTGTAAGTATTTGATTTTGTTGAAGTTATTGTTTATGCTTATTTATCAATCAGTTATGCCCAAACTTTCTATATCTTCATAATCTTAATAACACCCTGATCGAGTCT
Source organism: bacterium (assembly GCA_049472335.1). Taxonomy (GTDB): domain Bacteria; phylum SZUA-182; class SZUA-182; order DTGQ01; family JAFGSM01; genus JBLIRM01. Next base: position 19,761 of record JBLIRO010000083.1, read on the forward strand.
CATTGGATAAACAAGAGATCTATCTATTTATATTCTTAAAGTATTGTCTTTATTTTCCGCATAGCATCAGGGTGAAAAAACATAAAAATACAGTTAAATATTAATACCCGATATTTGGAATC
>JBLIRO010000084.1:0-19692 GCA_049472335.1 bacterium
TGCCGCCTACGCGGTAAAGCTCTGTGATGTACAGGTAATATCAGCCTATCCCATCACGCCGCAATCTCCCGTGGTTGAAAAAATAATGGAATTTATCACCCAGGGAGAGATGAATGTAGAATTCGTTACTGTTGAAAGCGAGCATAGCGCCATGAGCGCCTGTATAGGGGCTTCAGTATCAGGAGGCAGGGTCATGACCGCAACCTCCGCAAACGGCCTTGCCCTTATGTGGGAAATGCTCTATATAGCTGCGGGAAACAGGGCCCCCATAGTTATGACTATAGTAAACAGGGCGCTCAGCGCACCCATTAATATCCATGGGGACCATAGCGATTCCATGGGAGCAAGGGACTCCGGATGGATACAGGTCTATTGTGAAAATGCTCAGGAAACCTATGACAGCCTTATCCAGGCAATAAGGATCGGCCAGGAAAAGAATGTCCGGCTTCCTGTAATGGTATGCATGGACGGCTTCATCATCAGCCACTCCATTGAAAATATCGAGCTGTTTGAAGACCAGGAAGTAAAAAATTTTATTGGTGAAAATATCACTCATTACCCCATATTGGACACAAAAAACCCTGTCACCTATGGTCCTCTTGACCTTCAGGATTATTACTCAGAACACAAAAGGCAACAGGACGAAGCCATGTTCCATGCAAGAGATGTAATCCTCAGGATATGTAAGGAGTTTGAAAAATTTTCAGGCAGAAGCTATGGATTTTTTGAAACTCATCATATGGAGGATGCCGAGATAGGTGTCTTAAGCCTTGGCTCATCAGCAGGCACTGTCCGCACTGTGGTAGAAGAGTTAAGAAAAAAAGGGATAAAGGCAGGTATGGTGAAGCTTCGGGTATTTCGCCCTTTCCCTGCAAAAGAACTGGCAGATATACTCTCTCCGCTTAAGGCGCTTGCTGTTCTGGACCGTTGCGACTCCTTCGGCGCCCAAGGAGGACCTGTATTCTCCGAGGTTCGTTCCTGCCTTTTTGATTACCCGCAGCGCCCTAAGGTAATAAACTATATATATGGCCTCGGGGGCAGGGACCTCGGCCTTGAAAGGATTGAAAAGGTATTTGATGACCTTTCAAGACTTGCCAAAACAGGCCAAATCGAGAACCTTGTTGATTTTCTTACGGTCAGGGAATAGGAGGAATATAGGAAATGATCAAACTAAAAGAGATATCCGAGAAAAAGGACCTACTGGCCGGAGGGCACAGACTTTGCGCGGGATGCACAGCTTCAGTGGTAATGCGTCAAATCATGCTTGCATCGGATGATGACATCATCGTAACTTCAGCCACAGGCTGTCTGGAGGTTGCCACATCCATATATCCGTATACAGCATGGAGGGTCCCATTCTTTCATAGTGCATTCGAAAACTCCGCTGCAACCACAGCGGGTATTGAGTCAATGTTTCAGTTCCTTAAGCGCATGGGGAAAATACCGCAAGACAGAAAAATCAATTTTATGGCCATCGGAGGTGACGGGGGTACGTATGATATCGGCCTCCAGGCCCTGTCCGGGGCGCTTGAGAGGGGACATGACTTTCTATACGTTTGTTATGACAACGGGGCTTACATGAACACAGGGATTCAGCGCTCAAGCTCCACCCCCTTGGGAGCTTCCACCACCACATGCCCCGCGGGTACGTGCATTCCCGGGAAGCCCCAATACAGAAAGGACCTTACAGGCATTGTTGCTGCCCACAACATCCCCTACCTGGCCCAGGGCTCGCCAAGCCATTACAGAGACCTTATGGAAAAGGCCCAAAAGGCATTCTCCACCAGGGGGCCAAAATTCCTGAATGTGATTGCCCCCTGCCACCGTGGATGGAGGACTAAGGTTGATCAGGGGATCGATCTTGCAAGGCTTGCTGTTGACACATGCTTCTGGCCGCTCTATGAGATCGTTGACGGAAAAGTCCATATAACCTATAAGCCCAAGGAGAAGAAACCTCTCGTGGATTGGCTGAAGCTACAAGGGAGATTTAGCCATCTATTTAAACCCGGCAATGAGCATATCTTGGAAACCTTACAGAAAAGAGTTGATAGGGATTGGGAACGACTCCAGGAAAGAGAGGGGAAATAATCAGGTTAAACAGGGACGATAAGTTAAATAGTCAAATAGGAAAAGCAACCTTAAAAACAAGTTTTGAAATGCTTGACTATTACCTAACATTTTGCTAAACTTTCTATTTATTTTGGGAGAATATTAAGATATTTTAATATCTCATTTTTAAAAATACATTCCCCGGTAGCTCAGTCGGTAGAGCGGGTGGCTGTTAACCACTTGGTCGGCGGTTCGAGTCCGTCCCGGGGAGCTTCGATAAATCAAGGGATTAGGATGATTTGCCTAATCCCTTTTTGCTTTACTTAATGGTTTTATAAAAAACCTCACTGATTAAAATAGTAGGTCTGGGACAGATTTTGATAATACTCTCCTTATTAATGCATAACCGTGCTCATATAATGAATATAAATCATCATAACTAAAATAAAACTGATTTCGTCTATCTAGATAATTATAGTTAAAAGAAGTATAATATTAAATAAAGGGAATGATTCATTATATGGGACTAAATACTTCGGCATTCTTTTTTTGACCCTTCTCTGAGGAAAAAAGCATGAAAAAGTTAATAACTAATACATAGGGAAGTCTTTTTTTAATAAAATTTACAGACTCACGAGTTAATGCTCAAGGATATCCCTCACTCATGCAGATGCCCGATTTCATGGTCAGTATGGCAATCATGGGAATTTCACCCTCTTATGTCAAATTATTTTTGACAACAGAATTACTTTCCTCATTCATGGTCTTCTCCTCAGCTCTGTCTTATCCGGATCATTATCAAAGTCTTAGTTAAATTCGGAACCTATTTATGATGAATATGATTAGTTTTATTTACCAATCAGATCATCATCCGGGATACCTAACAAGGATCCATCATATAATTGGAACAGTTACATTAACTATGCAAACTCCTGCTGTGAAGCCGACCATTCCCACTTTTTCTACAAAAACCTTTACCCCTTCTATGGAAGTCTATCATGCACATGGATGGATTCCTTCCTCCTCTTACTTAAGCCCTGTCGGGGGAGGTGACTTATCTTAATGGAGGAAACTGGATGCAATCGCAAAAAGTCTAAAACGTTAGGGAAAATAGGAGTTATATTACAAATTTATTATACAGTTAACAATATATTGTTGTTTTTTTAGCATCAAAATTATTTTTTACGATTGGATCAAACTTGTGAGTTGCATCTTTTTAACGATTTTTCTATATTGGCGCAGGCTGGCAAAGTAAAGAAGGTTAGTAAAAAGATATTTTTCAAAATAAAGATAATCACCATAAAAGAAGACGGGAAAGCCTTTATCTCTGAGACAGAAGAAATGTCCAGGACTGCTCCTCTTATGAATGATGATATGGATTAATTTGACTTCTAGGTCAATAATCCTTATCAAAAAATTATCCTATCCCGAAAGGAGGCATTTTTTATGAATTTCCGAATCTCAAATCAAAAAATATCAGCCTTCATCTTCCTTTGTTTTTTCACATTCTTCTCTTTAATTATTATGTCGAATGCATATGCATTTAAAGAACTGGATCTCAACAATGACGGTTACCCGGACATCGTTTTTTCCAATCGTAGTAATAGCATAACCTATAATATCAATTCTTACATCTATTGGGGCTCTCCCAAAGGGTTTGATCAGAACCTCCGTACCGATTTACCCACACATGGAGCCACAGCTAATACTGTAGCTGATATAAACAATGACGGTTACCTGGACATTGTCTTTTGTAATTCACAAAATGATATCACCTATAATATTAATTCCTATATCTACTGGGGTTCTGCCACAGGCTATGACCCAAACAATCTCACCGGTCTTCCCACCCATAAGGCCTTTGGTGCCTCCGTAGCAGATCTGAACAATGATGGCTACAAGGATATCATCTTTTCCAATCTGAGTGATGATGTGACGACCGATATCGCGTCCTATATTTATTGGGGATCTGCCATGGGTTTTGATCCCAATCTGCGTACTGAGTTACCAACGCAAGGGGCCTTGGATAATTCAGTCTCCGACCTGAATAATGACGGATACCCGGATATTGTATTCTCCAGTTTCTTCAGCGGTCGGGCAGGCAGTTATTATTATGGAACCTTTATGGTGGATTCCTATATTTACTGGGGCTGTGCAGAAGGTTTTGATGTCGATAACGTTACAAGACTTCCGACTTACGGCGCACATGGCAACACCGTGGCAGACCTGAATAGTGACGGGTACCCGGATATCATCTTTTCCAACCATTGTAATGATTCGACCGGTGACATTGATTCCTATATCTACTGGGGTTCTGCAGCAGGGTATTCACCAAATCTGCGAACAGGGCTTCCCACAGTAGGCGCTTCGGACAACTCGGTAGCCGACCTGAACAACGATGGATACCCGGATATTATCTTTTCGAACTGCAATCTGGGCGGCAACCGGAGCATTGATTCTTACATTTACTGGGGCTCCGCCGCAGGATTTGATCCCAAACTGCGTACAGCACTCCCGACCCATTATGCCAAGGGAAATTCGACAGCGGATCTCAATGATGACGGATTTTTGGATATCGTTTTTCCCAATCATTCAAAGGATGGTGAACTCAGCACCAATTCCTATATCTACTGGGGCTCCCTGACGGGATTTAATCCAAACATAAGGTCCGAACTGCCAACCCTTGGGGCCGATGGGGTAAGCACTTCTGTTGAATCCCCTGGGATGATTCAATCCTTTCATGTATTTCCTGGAGAAAGTATTCAAGAGGCCATTAACAATGCTAAAAGCGGGGATTCCATTATTGTCCATCCAGGGACATACTCCGAGAATATCCATTTTTCAGGCTTATCCATAACAGTTAGGAGTCTGAATCCCTCCGATCCGGATGTTGTATCCGTAACCGTTATCGACGGTAAACAGGCCGGGAGTGTAGTGACTTTTGGTGCTGAAACGGAATGTCATTCCGTATTGAACGGCTTGACCTTAAAAAACGGGAAAGCAGTCAATGGCGGCGGAATCTATTGTAGCAAATCCTCATCCCCTAAGATCATCAATTGTATTATTGAGAAAAACGTGGGCACTACGGACGGGGGTGGGATCTACTGCGACGAGTATTCTTCACCCTTTATCTCCGGTTGCAGGATTGTCGGAAATGCAGTTCCCGCATTTAACACAGGTCAGATCTCGAGTGATTCGCAGATCAAACATGGCGGTGGTATTCATTGCAGGGATTATTCTTCACCGAGCATCATCAATTGTCATATCCTTGATAACACAGCCGCTTCTCACGGCGGCGGTATTTATTGCAGGCCCGACTCTTCTGTGAGCATCACCCAGAGCCACTTTGAGGGAAATCTGGCGTATAGAGGCGGCGGTATCAGTTTCTGGCGCTGTTCGCCGAAAATTATCAACTGTGATTTTACTAAAAATTCGACCTCAGGCCATAATGGGGGCGGAGCCGGCATATATTCATACCATTCATCACCCACAATCATCAATTCCGTCATCTGGGCGAATACCGCATATTCATCAACCGGTTATGCCCTGGGTGCCGGCATACGCTGTTCATGTTGCACGCCTACGATTACCAATTGTACCATAGTTGGAAACTCGGCTTCTTATACAGGGACAGGTGGTGCGTTATATTTGTGGGGGACCACGGCAGTCATTAACAACAGTATCATTTGGGATAACTTTCCGGCTCAGGATGGCGAGTCGGAATCCATGACCATCACTTACTCTGATGTCGAAGGCGGGTATCCCGGAATAGGAAATATCAATGCAGATCCATTGTTTATTAATCAAAACGAGGGGGATCTCCATCTTCAGGCAGGCTCTCCATGCATCGATTCCGGAACTAACGTAGGTGCCCCTGCAGATGATAAGGATGGCTTGGTAAGGCCACAGGATGGTGACGGAGATGGACTTGGAGTCTGTGACATGGGGGCTTATGAGGCGTATGCCGAGCAGGCACCTGCTGAGCACACCCTATGGCAGATTGGCTATCCCCACGGGGATATTGGCTCGGTCAATGGTAGTAAGGAGTTTTCTAACGAATGGTCCTTTATAGAAAAATATGATTATTATGTGGGCTCGGATGCGGACCCGATCAATCATCCCAGTATGCCTGGGGAACTGGGCACCTCCCAGTCAGAAATCCACAAATTGATGACCGCAGAACTAAATATCCACTTCGTGCTCGAACGGGATTATGTTTATGGAGAGCTTTTATTGATCTATGACAGGTATGGTTCTGAAAACGATATATTATATTTGGATGGGATTAAGACAGCGAATATTTATGGAACGGAAGAAAATGATTTTCAGCATTTTGTTTTTCCACTATGTTCGCTGTCATCAGGCCCTCATACCATTACTTTTGCTTATGGCAATGGCGGAATAGATGGAAAACACAGTATAGACTATATAAATTTGAGTCTTCGGTCTGTTGAACCTATTCCACCAGGTACGGGAGCCAATATTTATATTTACAACGGTCATGAGTATTGGATCGTCATGGCCCCATCCATCACATGGGAAGCAGCTCGGCAGGCTGCTAATAGGGCGGGAGGTTATCTATCAACTATTACTACCCCTTCTGAACAGATTTTTATTGAGACAATTTTACCTGAAAATGCCCATGAGTTGTGGTTGGGAGGATATCAAACGGCTCCCTCCGATAATCCTAGTGCCAACTGGGCATGGGTAACAGGGGAGCCATGGAACTACACCAACTGGAAATCCACCGAGCCCAATGACAATAATGGATATGCATCGGAAGAGCATCTGGGTATTGTTATAAACACAAGAAAATGGAATGACGAATCTTATTTAAAAAACATCAGCGGCTATATTGTTGAATCACCCATCCATGAGGACAAAATCCTCTATGACGATTTTAGCGATGGCGTTTTGGATCCTGCCTGGTCCGTGAAATTAGAGGATGCCACAGGGTGGGAATTTAAGGAATCCGGCACCAATCTTACTGTAACGGATATTCATCCGGCAACGATTAATTACGAAAGCAATGGCACCTGGGCCAAAGCCATCCTCAGCCGTACCATTATTCCTGTAAGTAATTTTACTTTAAATTTTGATTTCTCGTGGGATTCGGAGTACAACTATTCGGCTATGCAAAACCTTTTCGTTTCACTCTATTCTGATGAGAATAAAATTTTAATGGTGGGATACCGGGATGCATGGATATCCGGCAATGGTATAAAATTTGTCTGTGTAGACGGATATAATGGGGATTGCATTGACGCTGGCAGCTTACCTTTGTATGGATCGGCATCAATTGAAGTATATCGATTTGGAAGTGAAATGAAGGTCTTATGGGATGGTACCGAGATCTTTTCGCAAAACTATTCTTCCCCTATTAACAGGGTGGACATCGAATTCTGGAATTACAACTACAATTATTGTGTTTACTATCCAGTTAAATATCAACCCTATAGTTTAATATACCCGGTTAATATTAATCCCATTGGACCATGGCCTCCATATCCTCCAATGCTATATTATTACAATATTTCACACTTTGGCACAGAATCGGTCGATCTTATTAGTATTAGCGGGACACCGCTTGTTCCTGTGCATGAATCAAAAATATTTAAAATCCTGGCAACCGGTGTTGATTTTGGATTGAAATATGTCCATAAATCCGATGTGGTCCTTGGGATCAATGACCTCGCTGAAACCGTCCCTGTGCCCGGGCCGCCTCCGGAATATTCGGTTTTTATTAAAATTGTGGATCTATCGGATCCTTTTTCCTATCTCTATCAAGACCTCAGAGAGAAGGGGAATAACCAGGAGAAGTGGCTGTTGAAGATCGATGTGCCTGCAGAGATCATAGGGAATTTCCCTGATACATATCATCCATTATTATCCTGGGACTCTTATGGGGATGATATTGAGGGTTCTTTTAAATTATGGTCTTCCAATGCGGATGGTGAATTATTGGACCTCCTCATTCCGGATATGGATCAGATCGGGATATATCAAACCAAGGAAGGGGATGGCCCTTATTTTTGTGTGCTATTGTCTAAGGCAGTATCAGTGAGCATGAATCTTACAGCAGGCTGGAATATGATCTCTCTGCCGGTTGATGCATCTGACAAAACCATTGTATCACTTTTTCCTGACTCGGAAGCGGTTTTCGATTTTGACACGATGTATCTGCCCAAGGATTATGATGATTCATTGGAGATAGGCAAGGGATACTGGATATATGTTCCTACTGACCAGAATTATATCATCACAGGTATCCCTATTAATTCATATACAAAAAAAACGCCGGCCGGTTGGTCGATGATTGGTGCCTGTTCCTATCCGTCGGATGTTTTTGTGGATCAGGGTTCCGTTAAAGCTCTTTTTGGTTTTGAGTACATGTATATGTTTTATGGAAGCGGTAATAGTATGGATCCCATGGAACCCGGCAGTGGGTTCTGGATCAATCTGACAGATCCTGCCAATCTAATGGTTTCCGGAAACAGGGGAACCCGTCTGAAACTGTCCTCAGATAGTGGAAGCACAGGATTGAAGAGCAATACTGCCCAGAGTGACACGGAAGTCTGGTCCTTATTCATTATGGCTGAGGGAATGGATTTAGGAAAGGATTTTGTGAATAAAGCAGGTGTCGTGATCGGAGTGGATGATGAAGATGAGAAGGTTCCCATACCTCCTGTGCCAGCTCAGTATACGGTGAATATGAAAATCAGAGATGGGTCATCCTTTTTGACCTATTGTTATCAAGATGTCCGCCAGCAGAAAGATGAGGCAGAAATCTGGATCTTAAAGGTTGAGATCCCTGAAGAAATAACGGGTTCTTCGGGCAATGAGTATCCTCTCTTGACTTGGTATTTGGATGGTACTATTCCGGGGACCCTGGAACTTCGTCTCGGCAAAGAAGCAGACATTGAAGACAGGCCGCTTCTGATCGAAGACATGAATTTGGATTATGAATATCAGACCAAGGGAAATGACGGTACCAGCAGTTTATGGTATACCATATTTTATATACCCGATTCCCTATCGAATTTATCACAATACAATGATAACAATAATAGTGCAGATATTATATACATATATTCTCAGGGATTTGGACTACAATGGTATCTATGGCCCAGAAATCCTTTATTGCAATCAGCTCCTTCTGAGACTTATCCCTTTTTTTCCGGATTTAATCCCTTCTGGCCAAGCATTCATCAACCGCTTCCGTTGGATGGGGCTTCCAGGCTGGATCAGCAATCCTGGATCAATTTTGGATACCCATGGTATTCATATAATGCCAAATGGAGTAATCAGTGGAATTTTATAATACCTGAGATTTACTTGATGATGTGGACGGATCAGCAATAGGTCCCATGACCTGATCCCCAAATTTTGGTCAATAAGCTAGGTTAGTATTATGGCATAATAAGTCATCAAAAAAAGGTATAGTTAGGATAAATAAAATAACAATCCAGGCGAATGGCGAAAATCAAAGCTCAGATCTCCGTTAAGCGGCCTCCTAACAGATAATAAGGATATCAAGAGAAGCAAAAGTGAAAATTTATCCAAGAATTTGATATATCTGTTCAAAATCAAGATCTAATTCTTGTTTAGAGAAGAAACAAGAGTTGCGAAACTCGTCCGCTACGGTGAGCTGATAAATCAAGGGATTAGAGCTAATTTCTAATCCCTTTTTTACTTCTTGAGAGGGATTTTCTAACGGATTTCTAACGGATTGTTCAGGCAGGCCTGATTGACTTGCATTAACAGATTGTAAAAAATCCTCGAATACCCCGACCTGTTGACGATTAAAATTAACATCATTGAAAAGATGACCATATGTATCCATTGTTATCTTAATAGAGGCATGACCCAGTTGTGTCTGGATGTATTTGATATTCTGTCCGCTTGCAATCCGTAAGCTTGCATTGCTATGCCTCAGACTGTGAAAGGATACATACCGTAATCCTGCCTTGCGTAATGCCCTATAAAAATGCCTTTTTACTGCATTCTCATGATTGGTAAGGCTCCCTTCCGGACTTGGAAAAACAAGGTCATAATCATTGACAGGACAGGCCATTTTCCATACCTTTAAGTCATATAAAAGATCTACAGGAATGTCTACCCTTCTGATTGAATACCTGGATTTCGGAGTAAGAAATTGAGTTTTCCATAAGGTACGCCTTAGGTTGATACTTGCTTCCTGAAAATCGATATCACCCCACTGTAATCCCCACAGTTCACCCACACGCAAACCCGCCATAATTGCCGTCTTAAAAGCTATTCTGTAATGATCCTCTATTGATAACAACCTCTGTATTTCTCTGGGGTCCAGGATCTCAATTTCAGGCCTTACAACCCTTGGCCTCTTTAAGCACTCTGCTGGATTAGCTTTCAAATACCCCCACTCATAAGCATGTTTAAACATCTCTTTAATAACCACAATCTCGTTAGATACCGACTTTGCCTTGACCGATCTTAACCTGTCCGAAATGTAACTTTGTAATCCCACAATAGTAATCTCATCAATGTTGAAATCACCAAAAACCGGAATTAAACGCTTAATAATGCGCTGATATCCTTCCAGGGTAGACGGCTTGACGTTAACCTCTGCATAGTTTCTGAGCCATAAAGAAGAAAAATCTTTGAAGGTGATCTTCCGGACCTCCCTATAAGTGCCTTTGTCAATCTCATTGAGTTTGTCAGTCAATACCTTTTCTGCCTGTTTCTTAACACTGCCTCCACGGAACCACTTACGTTTCCCATTTATAGCAATGACAGCGTAACAGGTATTAGGGTATTTTTGCCCAACCCTCGAAAAAGTAAAATAAGGGCTATCCTCCCTTATTTATAAGTCCTTCATCCCCTTTCTGAGTTTTCTCTTATTGATATAGCCATTAAGTGAGATATGATTTTTATTTCCAAGCAACTTGGTTATTTTTCTAACTGACATTCCTGCCTGTAAAAGTTCTTTAATTTTTCCACGTCTTTATCAAACTTACTTTTTTAAATAGTCCCTTTTGGTTTTCCCAGTCTGATAACCCGAGATTTTTTTGATGCAAGGGCTTCCTTTGTTCGAAGGCTAACAAGATCCCGCTCAAGTTCTACAAAAAGGGAAAGAAGGGTGACTACTATCTTTGAATTCATATCATGCTTATCAATATCAAGGTTTTGTTTTACAACTATGACCCGAATATTTTGGTTGATGAGTTCGTTAATCAAGAAGATAATCTCAGCAGTACTTCTTCCAAGTCGCCTTAATTCAGTAACAATTAATCTCTTGAAATCCTTTAATTTTTCTATAAGTTCATGAATTCGTCTTTGTTTGCCATCTTTCCGGGATGATATGGTAATTTCTATAAATTCACCTGCTTTAATATCCTTTTTTCTGGCATACCCCAAAGTTTCTAATCTTTAATTATTTATATCCTGTTTGTAAGTAAAAGCTAGGATGTAGGCAACGGTTTTCCCAATTTTTCCACTTGTGTTAACTTTTAATCTTAAAACCAAACAAAAATTATATAGAATGCATATACGTTTTACTATTTAAGTCCTTACAATTTACATATATTATAACTCACGTTTTCTTATATACATAAGGTGTACTTTGATGGAAAATGCAGAAAGCAGGTTAAAAATCCTTACCAGGAGTGAAATTCAGGAACTGTATGGTTTCCCAATTTTTACTTATGAAAAGAGGGTAAAATATTTTTCCCTCGACTTTTTGGAAATGAAAGAACTGGAGAATCTTCGAACAATATCATCTAAGATCCATTTTATTCTGCAACTTGGATATTTTAAGGCAAAGAAGAGATTTTTTATCTTAAATCCGGGTAAAATATAAGGAAGATATCAAATTTATCCTCCAAAGATATTTCCCTGCTACGGATGACTTTCCAAATATAGAGCCTACAAAGCCTACCAGATTATCTCAACAAGCCTGTATTCTGACATTATTACACTATCAGGATTGTACAAAAGAAATTCGAGGTGTGCTTCAAGAAAAAGCACATTATCTAGCCACTGTTTTCACCAAACCAATTTATATCTTCAAGGAATTGATAAATTTCCTTGAAAGCCATCATATTGTGCTCCCAGCTTATAGCTTTATGCAATACATAGTGGGGAAAGCCATTGCTGATGAGAGAAACCGCCTTGAATTGTTAGTTATACGGAATATGCCTGAGGAAACAAAGATGGCTTTAGATAAACTCCTTGGTGCTGAGGATGGGGTTTATGAACTCACTTTATTAAAATACGAATGGAACCATTATTTAAAACTATCCCAAAAATTTAAAAAAAATTTAAGGCCTATTTTTTTATGTCTTGACTTTAAAAGCCAAACAAAAAAGGACCCACTTATTTATGCTATCTCTTTTCTTAAAGATGTTTTTCATAAAAACAAAAGATTAAGCCATTTTAAACCAAATGCTTTTCAACAGGAGATAATTTCATCGAAATTAAGTCGTAATATTTATGATAAAAAGAGAAAGGGGGATAAAAAAATCACAACAAGAAAAGAAATAAACGGTGGTAAGTATGAATTTCTGGTTTACCGCCTTTTAAAACACAGACTGGAATCTGGGGAAATATTTGTCAGCGAAAGTTTAAACTTTAAAAGCTTTGAAGAAGACCTCATAGATAACGAAAAATGGAAGAACAAAAAGCAGCTTATCCGAAGCCTCGAAAAAAATTTTGCTTTGTATTACTTCCTGCGGAACTAGGCTTAAGTTTTGTCTTTCTTTTGTCATAACAAATTATTATTAATTTTTATAAAATAGATTATTCGCAGGTTGCGAGACCAGTTCTCTAATTGTCTCGGGAGTGACGAGATAATCTTGAGGTACCAAATTAACACCTCAAAATAATCGCCCCATCTCCTTTCCGATTAAGTATAGTATAAATAAAATATTTTTAAATTCTGTTTCTTCCTCTAATGCTTTATAATATTTGACAAAAATTTAATTTTTATTAAAATAAAATAAACTGCTTAGTTAATTAATTAGTTTCTATAGAGGTCTTTAATGAAAAACAAACCTACGACCAAATTAATTGATGCTCTCGCTGCTCGCACACATTTTGGCGAGCTTATGGAGCGAACAACAAAACAGAACCTGAGATTTTTGGTAAGCCGCCGGGGAAAGCCAAAAATAGTGATTTTGAGCGTAGAGGATTATTTAAGAAATATTATAAAGCAACCCGATCTTCTTACTCAAATTCAGGTTAGCGCGCAAAAAGCGGGTCTGGATAGAATGAGCGATGAAGAAATTAATGTTGAGATTGAAAATTATCGAGAATCTAAAAAATAAAACTCTTGTTTTATGCTAAAAGTTGTAGTTGATACAAATGTCGTTGTTTCAGCGCTCTTAAAACCTTACAGCAACCCTGCCTTAATTTTTTCCCTTATTATCCAAGAACAGCTTAAATTGTGTTTAAGTGCGGATATTTTTAATGAATACCAAAAGGTATTAAGTTATAGTAAGTTCAATCAATTGGATCAGAAAAAGGTTAGAAAATTTCTTGGCCAATTATAAAAAAATGCAATGGTAGTTGCTCCTGTTGTCTCTATAAACGTTATAAAAACGCATCCCGCAGATAATAAGTTTTTAGAATGTGCCTTTACAACAAAAGCTGATTTTCTTATTACCGGCAATACTAAACATTTTTCCTTTAAAACATTTCACCATACTGACATTGTAACACCGAGTGAATTTTTGTATGTTATTGCAAAGCTATTATTAATGGATTTATAGAATGTTTAGAATCAAAATTTCTTTTATCCCTCTATTATTCAGCCCTTTCCTTACATCAAAATCCTAATTTCGCCAACAGGTTCGTTATCTAAAAGGTCAAACAGATCGCCCGTCCGAAGCTCCATCATGAGTGGAGCGAAGGCGGGCGGTTATTTTTTTGCAATAAGAAAAGAAAGCAAAGCGGCGGGTTGCCCCTCCACTATAAAGAAAGCTAAAATTACAATGTAGAAAAATTAAAGGATTTTAGCGATGAAATTTTTCAATTTTCCCTGTTAAACAAGACTTTTTACTAAAGAAGAATCATGATAAACTAGGGATAAACCAGAAAGGATATACTATAATTGCAGATAAAATATTAACTAAATGATCAATCAATTAGATAGTAAAAAACACATGAAAAGCTTAAAGGGAAATCCTTTTCTCATTTGTATATGCGGGGCCTCCCCTTTAGAAATAGTATGGATCAGAAGAGGCTTAAAAATTAAGACTGTATGGAGAGAGGGGTCCGCACTTTATCGATTCGGGACCTATTTGGACCAAAAGGTCTTGCTTGTCCAATCCGGAATAGGTGGAAAAAATATCCGTCGTGCCTTGCGGGATCTTCCCCTTAAATATGATATAGGACTGGCTATTAATATTGGATGCACGGGCTCTCTGGTCCCGCATCTGAGGGTAGCCCATCTCAATATTCCCTGTCAAATAAGGCTCTATAAACAAAACAATCTGAATTATACTCCTGATAAAAAGACCTTGCTCTTTGCTCGTTCCAGGGCCATTTCGTTTAAAGGGGCGAAATCTCATTTCCTTCCTGCTTTAACAATAAAGAAGGCAATCGACAGGGAAGAAAAAATGGCTTTGCTCAGAAACGACCCGGAGCTTGGTTGCATTGATTTGGAATCATTTTATTTTGCCCGGTTCTTTTCCGATATTCAAATACCTTATCTGATAGTCAGGGCGGTTTCCGATACTTGGGACTTTAACTTACCCCCGTTACCTTATCTCAGCCCTTCGTGTTGGATGAGGTGGGCAAATATGCCCCGGATTTCAAAACAATTGCCAAATATCTTGCGTTTTCATATAGCAGTGATTAAGGCATGCTGGGCAAATCAGAGATTTGTCAGATATCTAATCCGTGGCGTCAAAAGACCGGATGTTTGAAAATGGATTTATCATTGGATATATGCGAGATTTACGAAACCCTCATGGGAGAGGGTGTCTCTTCCGGCTACCCATGCAGCATAATCAGGTTGGGAGGTTGTAATCTGGATTGTACCTATTGCGATACGAGGTATGCAATCCTTGATCATGAGAAAATGTCATTAGACAGAATTCTGAATCGGATCAGAACCCCATACCCCAGTCGTGTCCTTGTTACGGGGGGGGAACCTCTTATTCAACCGGAGACCCCTGTGCTTCTTAAGTGCCTTTTGGAAAAGGGACATAAGGTATATCTTGAGACCAACGGAAGTCTGGATGTGAGTTCGATAGATCCAAAAGTCGTAAAGGTTATGGATTTAAAATGTCCGGCCAGCGGTCAGCAGGATAAGAATCGTTATCAAAATCTGAAACATTTAACACCCCAGGATGAGATCAAGTTTGTAATTGCAGATAGAAAGGATTTCCAATGGGCCCGAAAAATACTCAACAGATATTCGATCCTAAACCAGGTAACAGTCCTTTTTTCTCCTGTTGAAAGGTATTTGGAACCTCGGATATTGGCGGAATGGATAGTAAAGGAAGAACTGGAAGTGAAATTTCAGATCCAGATCCATAAGATCCTCTGGGGAGAAAAAAGAGGGGTATGAAGGCGGTTTGCCTTACAAGCGGCGGTGTTGATTCAACCACCTGTCTTGCCATAGCAAAAGAGGAAGGCAGAAGGATTTATGCCCTCAGCCTCCTCTATGGTCAAAGGCACAGCCATGAAATTTATGCTGCCAAAAGGGTCGCTTCATTTTTTAAGGCTGAAAAACACCTTTGCCTGACAGTAGACCTGGGAAAGATTGGCGGGTCCAGCCTGACCGACCTCTCCCAGGTCATACCCACAACACCTGTTTCAAAAACCACTAATGAGACAAATACATTATCGGTGGAATCATTCATCCCAAATACCTATATTCCCGGCAGAAACCTGATTTTTCTGTCTCTTGCTGTTGCCTGGGCAGAAGCCATAGGCGCCGCAGAGATCTTTATCGGGGCCAACTCCCTTGACTACAGCGGCTATCCGGACTGCAGGCCGGCCTTTCTGGAATCATTCGAAAAAACCGCAAACCTGGCAACAAAAGCAGGGGTCATAAACGGTCAAAATATTAGCGTCCGGGCGCCCCTTCTTTATATGTCAAAGGCAGAGATTATTCGAACCGGTTTAAGTCTGGGTGTAGACTACAGTATGACATCCAGTTGTTATCAGCCGGATATTAAAGGCCGGCCATGCGGAAAATGTCATAGCTGTCAATTAAGGCTGAAAGGTTTTAAAGAGGCAGGTTTGTCCGATCCGCTTGAATATCAGAATAAATAAAACAACAGATCATAATTGCCTCTTCACTTATACCAACGATTTCCGGAAACTTCATTAATGAACAATAACGACTTTTTTCGAATCTACCAAGCCTTAATCCTTAACTTAATAACATTGAGATGGGATTAATTGGTAATCAATAAGGCATTATAAGAATTCACCAAACCCGCTCCATAATACTGATCCCAGCCCACAGCACCCAGATCTGTTGAAGAGGAAGAAAGTATCCCTTTAACCTGCTGCGGAGAAAGGTTAGAGGTGCTTTTTCCTATCACCAGCGCCGCGACACCTGAAACCAAAGCTGCAGCGGGAGAAGTCCCCTCCATAAAATAATAGTAAAATGAGCCTAAATTTGTTCCGTCATGTGTTTGTTGTAAGATTCCATCACCATAAAAGTCAAAATTTTGATCTACGGAAATATCTCCCCCCGGGGCACAAATATCGATCGCAGATCCGTAATTGGAATATGGAGCCAGGGTTTTATCATATCTGACGGCACTCACAGAAATGCTTTGAGAAAAGGAAGCGGGATATTCAAGTGTGCTGGACCCGGAATTACCCGCTGAACATATCACAACAACACCATTATCTACGGCATAGTTGACTGCCGTCTCCTCGCTTTCTGATGTACCTTCGCCCCCTAAGCTCAAATTGATTATATGGGCGCCATTATTCACAGCATAATAAATACCGTCGACTTCATCAGCGATACTCGCAGATCCTGTATTATCCATTACTTTAACAGGAAGAATTGATGCCCCGTAAGCAACACCAGCTACACCTATATAATTATTGGTGCTCTGTGCTATACAACCAGCCATATGGGTCCCATGCCCGTAGTCATCATCAGGATAAGGGTCTGAGTTGACAAAATCCCATCCCGGTCTGAAAGAAGTACCGGCAAGATCCGAGGCCTGAACATATATACCGGAGGTTCTATAGGCCACACCCGAATCAAGCAAAGCTACTGTAACACCCGTCCCTCGGCCCAGATCCCAGGCCGAGGTGTTTTTCATAAGAGGGTGGTGCCATTGATAGGAAAAATATCTATCATTCGGGACTAAATGGCTGTGCCGTATATAATTCGGCTCTGCATATTCTACTTCTGCCTCCTGTTGATATTTTCTAACCATCTCTTCCACCGTTGAACCGACAGGTATCTCAATGACCTTGAATCCGGCATACTCACTTTCATAGATTTCTTTGCATCCATGTTTATCGTTTATCATCTTCTGCTTTTCCTTAGTAACACCGGAATGAAACTTTACTATAATCTGGTTTGAAACATATTCTTCTCCATCTCCATGGTCCTGAGAAACAGGAGGCATTTCTGCTAATTCGGAGTTATTTCCATTAGACTGAGAAACCGGATATGAAGTGTAAGATGAGATGGATGGCTGCGACCAAGTCAATGGATTCAGAAAACCACCGGAATACAAGTTATTGGATCCGCCAAAAAGTGAAGAACTAGTCGACCCAAAACTCTGAGTTCCGGAATATCCCCTGTAAAAATTGTTTGATTGAGTGCCTCCCGTATATTGACTGGATGAACCAAAGGATGAAAAGGGCTGGTAAGCGAAACCCGGAGAAGAAAAACCCCACCCGGAGGGCGCGAAAGAGCTTGTTGTCTGACCAAAGCCGCCATTAAAATAGGGTGAAAAGGAAGTTCCTTGACCAGATTGGAATATTAAGGGTGAAAATCCTCCTGTCCCGCCGAACACAGCTCCATAATTAATCGGTGTCGACATGTAAGGATTTGTGCCATAAAGACTTTGTCCACCGGTGGAGAATGGAGTCATAGATGAGAAAAGGGGAGAGCCGGTCATATATGAACCGTAAGCAGGCAGTCCCATGGAATAAAATCCGTTGCTTCCTGAAAATGATGCCGGCCATCCTCCTAGAAACTGGCCTATTCCATTCCTGGGTAATAAGAAAAAAAAGGCAGTGCTGAAAATGATAACGAATAAACAAATTACTATCTGATTTGAATAATTTTTGTTTGAAAAACATCTGAACATAATTAATTCGCCCCCTTTCAGAGAGTGGTATTTTTAATAGGGATAAAATCCAGCTAATTAAATAAAGGTGGATTAATATCGATAAAAACGAAAAAAATTTAATAAATAATATGTGGATATAATGATCTAGCAAGAATGATCTTATGAAGACGTTAAGTGCATAATGAATGCCTGAATTAAAATTTAAAGAGATAAAAATAGGCGATAGATTATTATCCGTTTAATTTATCAATAGATTATTTAATGTTAATTATATTTTTTAATAAAGTGGATAATTCATTTGGAAACATTTTCAATAAGCCATTTAGTGAGGATCCCAAATTGATTTGTTGCAAGGTATTGCACTTTAATGCATGGCATAATAATTTAATCTGAAGAGTATTTTTTCGGAACTTATAATTACTGGAGTATTAAACAGGTTTTGCCGATATTAATGATAGGTAAAAGGGAAAAATCCACTTCCTGTTATGGGATTTACTTAATGTATTTATTGATATTTATTGTATCCCTTTCCTTGACACTAATACAGACTTTTGACATAATTGATCGTTAACAAGACAGAAATCTGCGAGTTTAGGTTTCTGACAAGGAGGAAGAAATGCACGAGCCGAAAGACATTGTTGAGGCATATCTTCTAGAGAGCGAGGTTGATATTGAAGCAGCCAGGCTTACCTATGTAAATGGCCTCTATAGCAGAACAATACATTTTGCTCAAGAGGCTGTTGAAAAAATTACTAAGGCCTGTCTCACTATGAGGAGTGTCGTCACAAGGGATCATAAGACCTCGACCCTCTTTGTAGCAGTTTTTAAAGGAGAAATCGAAGAGATAAACAAGATATATGAATGTATAATCTCTTTAGAGAAGCACGGAGCAAGAACCAGATTTCCTCTTTATCAAAGGAAGGATCTCCCGCTTTGGATCCCTTCGAAGATCTATGGAGAACCAGAGGCAATGGAGGCACTCAGCAAGGGAGAGTATGTTTACAAGGTTCTTAGGGATTTTGTCGAAAACCATATACTATCCCCAGCATAGGAGAAGATCTGGGAGAAGCAAATGAATCCCAAAAACATCTCAGGGGACTCCTCAAACTCTGAAGAAGCTCGTGTCATTCTCATTGTGGATGATGACAGGGAATTTTGTCATACCCTAAAAGACATCTTAGAGGCTGAAGGATTTAAAATACTAATTGCTTTTAATGGAGATCAGGCATTCCATATCACAAAATCCAATAAGGTTGGGCTTATAATCTCCGATGTCCGCATGCCTGTTGTAAATGGAATAGCTCTCCTGGAAATGATAAGCGAAAAAAATCCCGGCATGAAGATTATAATAGTCACTGCCTATGAGGAGATGAAAATCTAT
>JBLIRO010000085.1:0-19611 GCA_049472335.1 bacterium
AGTTAAATTTTTTTGTTAATAAAAAATTATACTCATCCCGGGAAAATCTGACACTTTATCATATCACCTCCGTGGTGCACTATTAATGATATTGAATCCTGCTGGTCCGGACCCAGTCTTATGCTAAGTGATTCTATCAGAAATAAGTTCCAATAGCGAAATGCCAATCAGAGGCACTTTCACCAACTCTACGCATAAGCTTGTATCCCCAATCCAAGCGCATAGGTCCGATAGGTGTGTAAATCCTCATTCCCATGCCGACGCTCATCCTGAGAGAATGAGAAAACAGGTAATCTTCTTCCTCATATACATTACCGGCATCGAAAAAAACCAAACCGCTCATAGCCTCATAAATAGGGAAATGTGTCTCCAGATTGAAAACCACCCGTTTATTCCCTCCGGTCGGATTGTCATAGCTATCCTTTGGTCCTATACCCCTTTGTCTGTATCCCCTTACTGTATTGGTGCCTCCACAGTAAAGCCTCTCAAACACCGGGAGATCCCTGCCGCTATGTCCGCTGGCATAAGCAATATTACCATGCAAAGCTAAGACAAACTTCCACCAGGGTAGAGGAAAATACCAGCCGGTATCTAAATTCGTCGTGTAAAAATAATTGTCACCAAGTAAAAAGCCCCCTGCATATTTAAAAGAGAGCCGATTCATGGATCCTGTTGTGGGCCTGAACCGGTCATCCCTGGTATCCCTGGAAAGAGCAAGCAGAATACTGCTAGAGCGGGTCGGGCTATTTTCTTCTGCCTCCAAAAGGCTTTTTGCATATGGGGTATTAGGATCATCCACATCAACGTCATAGATATTTACCTTTTCATAATTATAATCAGTGTAAAAACGAAAATTTTTAGGAAGCTGGAAGCCGGTTTGAAGATCGCCACCGCGGGAGCTTCTGGTATATTGGTCATATTCCTTTATATCATAATAGATACTAAAACCCATCAAAAGAGGTTTATCCATTACGTAGGGTTCGGTGAAGCTTATATTATAGGTCTGCCTCTCTCCACCCAACTCGGCAGAAGCCGACAGCCTCTGTCCGCGGCCGAAAAGATTTCCCTGAGTGATTTCAAATGTTCCAACCAAATGATCCTCTGAGCTATATCCCGCGCCAAGACTTACCTGACCTGTGAGTCTTTCCTCCACATTCAAATCCAAATCAAACTGGTTTTCCTGGCTTGTAGGAATTGTCTGAATATCGAGATTCTCAAAAAACCCCAGATTACGAATCCTTCTGTAGCTTTCACGCATACGCTTTGTATCCAGGAGATCTCCCTCTTTTACAAGCATTTCCCGGCGGACAACCTTTTCTCTGGTCTTTGTGTTGCCGGTAATATTAATCCATCTGAGATAGGAAGGCTCACCCTCCTTTATTTTGTAATTGACAGATATGGACTTGGCGTCAGGATCTTCAGAAATCACCGGAAAGACATCCGACGTAAGATATCCCCTTTCTCCATAGACATCCGTGATTCGAGTCAGATCTCTGCTTATCTCTGTGCGTGAATAAACATCCCCGGATTTGACTTTGATCATTTTCAGGAATTTTTCAGTAGAAAAAATAAGGTTGCCGGTTATTGATATATCTTTGACCTTATATAAGTCCCCTTCTTGAATAGAGAATTGAATTGTAAGGTGTTTTCTTTCTTTGTCCAGTTCAACTAGTGGCGATGAAACATCACAATGTATGAATCCCCGGTCCAAATAAAAATTCTCGATCCTTATTCGGTCTTCCTCCAGCACCTCTCTGTTGAGAAAACCCTTTTTTGAAATAAAAGAAAAGAAACCGTAAGGCCTTGTAATTATTTGTTTTTTGAGGATCCGGGCTTTAAAATGCTTATTCCCTTCAAAGACAATCCGGCGGATCTTTACCTTTTTCCCTTCCTCGATAATAAAATGAAGATTAACCCATCCCTTCTCAATATCTTCCAGACGATAGTCGATTGCAGCAAGATAAAAACCTTCACTCTGATAATGTTGGATTAGTTTGGTTATATTCTGACTGATAGCGCCTTTATCCAAAAATGTCTTTTCTTTTAAGTCAATCTTTTCCTTAAGGGTATCCGTTTTTATCTTCTTATTTCCCTCGAAGGTGATGCTCCTGATCCAGGGTTTTTCCTTTATTTTATAAATAAGTTTTATCCCCCCTTCAAAAGGCTCGGACTCAACCTGAATATCTTCAATATAACCTATTTTATATATATTGGCTATATCCTGGCGGACACTAAATGGAGTGAAAGGATCTCCTACCCTGCTCCTAATTTGATGTCGAATGGTGGCTTCTTCTATTATCCTATTTCCCTGAATCGCAATAGCCTTGATGAGAATACTTTCCTGTGCCCCCTCAACAGAACAAACGGAAAAAAGGATCAATAGAAAGGCATAAATTATGGCCCGCTTCCGCGTCACCATCTCTTGGATCTTTCTCGCTTCTTTCCCATATCCAAGATCTTTATTCCTTTTCTATCCATCCACTCTTGCCGGCGCCTATCTCTTCCTTCGCTTTTTTGTTCTTACGGACCATCGTCAGTTCTGAATCCTTGACAACTATACTAATCCGGTCCCCTTCCTTGAATTTCCCTTTGATTAGATATTCAGACAGGGAATCTTCCACAAATCTTTGAATACATCTTTTAAGCGGCCTGGCACCATATTTGGGTTGATAACCTTTCTCTAAAAGCCAATCCTCCCCCTCTTTTGAAAGCTCAACAGACATCTCTTTATCCCTCAATTGTTTATTCAGTTGATCGATCAAAAGCTGCATGATCTTCCTAAGATGGCTTTTTTCAAGAGAATGAAAGACGATAATTTCATCGATCCGGTTCAAAAATTCCGGATTAAAGGTATGCTTTATTTCACCCATGACTAGCTGTTTCATTTTTTCATAGGCTTTAATCTCGTCATCCTGGGGTTTGAATCCCAGGCTGATCCTTTTCTCGATATGTTTAGCAGCCACATTCGAGGTCATTATCACTACAACATTTTTGAAATCAACAAATCTTCCGCTACTGTCAGTTAAATGTCCATCCTCCAGGACTTGGAGAAGGATATTGAATACCTCCGGATGGGCCTTCTCAATTTCATCTATCAGGACTACGGAGTAAGGTCTCCTTCTCACCCTTTCAGTGAGCTGACCGCCCTCCTCATATCCGACATACCCGGGAGGCGCGCCAACCAAACGAGATACTGCAAATTTTTCAGTATACTCGGACATATCAATCCTTATAAGCGCCTCATAGCTTCCGAACAGATACTCTGCCAAACATCTTGCCAGCTCTGTCTTCCCCACTCCTGTTGGGCCCAGGAATATAAAAGAGCCGATAGGTCTGTTGGGATTTTTAACACCCGCTCTCGATCTTTTGATTGCCCTGGAGACAGCCCTGATTGCCTCATCCTGCCCGATCAATTTCTTGTGCAGTTCATCCTCTATATGAAGGAGTTTTTCTGATTCCTCTTGCCCCATCTTAAAAACCGGAACCCCTGTCCATTTAGAGACCACACTGGCTACATCCTCTTCCACTACCACTATCCTCTTTAGCTTTTGTTCATCCTGCCAATACCGGTTTTTCTCTTCCAACTCCATCCTGAGTTTTCTTTCCTTGTCCCTGAATTGAGCCGCCTTCTCATATTCCTGAGCCTTAATGGCCTGATCCTTAGCTTCTCTTGTTTTTATAAGTGCTTTCTGAAGGTCTTTGAGCAAAGGTGGAAATTCGGCGCTCTTAAGCCTTGCACGTGACCCGGCCTCATCCAGAACATCGATGGCCTTATCCGGCAGATAGCGATCCGTGATATATCGGTCCGATAACCTTGCAGCCTGGATTATAGATTCTTCATTGAAAATAACATGGTGGTGTGCCTCATACTTGGGTCTCAGGCCTCTTATTATATCGATCGTCTCATCCAGGGTGGGAGGTGCCACCATGAGGGTCTGAAAACGCCTCTCCAATGCACCATCCTTTTCAATGTGCTTTTTATATTCCCTTAATGTGGTAGCCCCTATGCACTGGATCTCACCCCTGGAAAGCGCAGGCTTAAGCATATTTGACGCATCTATAGAACCCTCGGCGGCGCCCGCGCCGACTAAAGTATGAAGCTCATCGATAAAAAGGACTACGTTTCTGGCCTCCATGATTTCGTGCATGATGGCCTTCATTCTTTCTTCAAATTGTCCCCTGTATTTTGTACCCGCAACCAGCAAACCGAGATCCAGACCGACAATCCTCTTCTCTGCAAGAAAAACCGGAATCGAGCGATCCACGATCCTCTGAGCAAGCCCTTCGACAATGGCCGTCTTACCTACACCCGGTTCACCGATCAGGACAGGGTTATTCTTCGTCCTTCGGCTGAGTATCTGTATAAGCCTTTCAATCTCGTTCTCCCTGCCAATTACCGGGTCCAATTTTCCTTGTAAAGCAAGTTTGGTAATATCCCTGCCGAATTCGTCCAATGTATCGGTTTTTACATCCGATTTTATTTCTTGCTGCCCATGATGAGCAGAGTTCATTACCTCCCGGCGAACCTCGGTCAGATCGATCCTCATATCTTCAAAAACAAGGGCCGATATACCCTCCCCTTCTTTGATCAAACCGATAAGCAGATGACCCGTCCCAATACGGTCATGGCCCATCATATTGGCCTCTTCAATGGCTAATTCAAGCACCTTTTTAGCACGACTGGTAAAAGGGATCTCGATCTGATTTTCTATTCGTCTGTTATATTGACGTGATATTCTTCTCTCCACTTCAAAACGTATCTCTTGTAAGTCCAGTCCCAACTTTTTTAGAATTTCGACAGCGGTACCATCCTCCTTGCGTATGAGCCCAAGCAATATATGTTCGGTTCCCAAATAAGGATTTCTTACCCTTATGGCCTCTTCCCTTGCCAGAACTATGGTACGTTTTGCTCTCTCTGTGAAACGCTCAAACATAATTATGAACCTCAAATACCTTCTTCTAAATATAAATTTTATGATATGTATCTTCTTTTATATTTAACATAAAAGAAGCAATTATAATAATATCAGCCAGTTATAAGAAAATCAACCTCTTCGAATCAAGATAGTTATATTCTTATTATAAGACAACTTATGCAAAAATCAATCCAGAATTATCCCATCCTGTAATCTGAGTCTGCAATCCGTTCTTTTTGCCAATTCCATAT
This sequence comes from bacterium, assembly GCA_049472335.1. Classification (GTDB taxonomy): domain Bacteria; phylum SZUA-182; class SZUA-182; order DTGQ01; family JAFGSM01; genus JBLIRM01. The sequence continues at coordinate 5,168 of JBLIRO010000085.1, forward strand.
TATGAGTCACTATAATCGTGCTCATCCCTCTCTGTTTATTAAGTTTCACCATAAGATCAAAAATGGTCTGGCTCGTCCGCGTATCCAGATTCCCTGTAGGTTCATCAGCTAAAAGCAATTCGGGATCATTCGCCAAGGCCCTTGCAATTGCGACTCTCTGCTGCTCCCCTCCGGAAAGTTCCGAAGGTTTATGCGCCTTCCGTTCTTCCAGACCCACTTCGGCCAACAATCCCCGTGCCTTGTTCGCGTTTTCTTTTTTTGTGCCCTTTCCCGAGATCATTAAAGGTATCATAGTGTTCTCCAAAGCTGTAAACTCCGGCAGAAGATGATGAAACTGAAAGACAAAACCAATCGTATTATTTCTAAATCTGGCCAGTTTCCTTTCTGAATAGAAAAATACATTCTTATCTCTATAAAAATAATATCCTTCAGTAGGTCTATCAAGTGCACCGATAATATGCAAGAGTGTGCTCTTTCCCGCACCTGATGCCCCTACAATGGATAACATTCCCCCTGACGGGAGTATCAGGTGAACATCCCTCAGCACCTCTACCTGTCCGGTCCCCATTGGATAAGACTTACGTATTCCTTCCATTTTTAAGAGGGGGCTACTGTTATTCATATCTCAGCGCCGCTACAGGATCCAATTGTGAGGCCTGCCAGGCCGGGTATATGGTAGCCAATATGCTTATCATAATAGATGCCGTGCAGATAAGTATTAAATCCAGCGGCTGCATCTTAAAAGACAGATAGCTAATATAGTATATATCTGCCTGAAGTTTTATCAAATGATAAGTATCCGCGATCCAGCACACCAACACTCCCCCCACCATACCGGCAAATGTTCCGACTATGCCTATAGTCAAACCCTCCAGGAGAAAAATACTAAGGATGCTCCTGTTGTTCGCACCCATAGATTTCAGGATGCCGATATCCTTATGCTTTTCAAGGACCATCATGACCAGGGTGCTTATGATATTAAACGCCGCGACAAGTATAATAAGTATAAGGATGATAAACATAGCCAGCTTTTCCAATTTAAGGGCGGAAAACAGATTTTTGTTCATCTCCATCCAATCCCGGGTAAAGAAAGGGAACCCAAGCTCAGACTGAATCGCCTTCGCAGTCTCTCTTGCGTCAAAGATATCCTCTATCTTAACCTGAAAACCTGTAATCACCGGACCCAAGTCAAAAAAATCCCTGGCTGTTTGTAGGGTTACATAGGCAAGCCCGGTATCATATTCATACATCCCGGAGTCAAACACACCAACTACCCGAAGTTTTTTCATCTTGGGCGCCGGGCCCAGAGGCGTCAGTTTTCCCTTTGGGTCAGGAGATATGACGGTAATATCCTGTCCCTTGTAAACTCCAAGACTGCCGGCAAGCTCTTTACCTATGATGATTCCTTCTCCCTCTTCAATAGGATTGAGATCGGACAGCGTTCCTTCAACCATATTTCTTGCCAATTGGGTCACTCTTACCTCAGCGTTCGGATCTATGCCCCTTAAAACGACCCCCATTGCATTCCTGGAAGTAGAGAGCATAACCTGGCTGTAAATAAACGGAGCAACGGCTAAAACCTGTGAAGTCTTTTCTATCTCGGGGACAATATCTTCATAATCCCTTATTCCCTGCGAGTCATGACTAAGCACAATAACATGGGCGTTTGTCTCGAGGATTTTGTCTCTCATATCCTTCTGAAAACCTGTCATTACAGCGAGAACAATGATAAGGGCCATTACACCCAGGGCAACGCCGGACATGGAAATAAAAGTTACAAGGGAAATAACAGTCTGTTTACGTTTGGCCTTTAGGTAACGGATGGCAATAAAGAGTTCGTAAGGCATTACCATCTTAAGGCCTTTGAATCTCTCTCAATTGTGGAAAAAGTATAACCTCCCGGATAGAAGGGACATCGGCAAAGATCATTATCAAACGATCGATCCCTATCCCTTCTCCAGCCGTTGGCGGAAGCCCGTATTCCAAAGCATGGATATAATCCTCGTCAACTCTTTTCAAAAGACCCTCATCATCGACCTCCTCCACTTGCTTAAGAAACCTCTTCTTCTGGTCTATGGGATCATTCAGCTCACTAAATGCATTGGCCAATTCCTTGCCGGCTATATAAAGCTCGAATCTCTCCACCAAATCAGGGTTTGAATCCTTGGATCTTGCAAGGGGTGAAACATCCTTTGGAAAGTCTATGATAAATGTCGGCTGAATAAGATTCGGCTCCACAAGGGCTTCAAAAAGCTTCATCAATAATTTTCCCTGGCTCTCTTTACCGGTTAAAGGGGCTTCCAATTCTTTACCCATGATCTCCTGGACAAGAATAGACCTGTCATTCAGATCCGATTCTGTTAAATCAGTGTATTCCAGGATTGCCTCCCGCATGGACAGACATTTCCATGGAGAACCAAAATCTATCTGATGGCCCTGATATTCCCATTTTAGAGACCCTTTTACTTTTTTTGTCAGTTCACAAAAAAGCCTCTCCGTCAACTGCATCAGATCCTTATAATCAGCGTAGGCCATATAGAACTCCAGCATTGTAAATTCAGGATTATGCTCTGTGGAAAGGCCTTCATTTCTAAAGTTGCGATTCAATTCATAGACCCTGTCAAATCCTCCGATTATCAACCTCTTCAGATAAAGCTCAGGGGCTATCCTGAGATAAAGCTCACGGTTGAGGGCATTATGAAAGGTCTTAAAGGGCCTGGCTGCCGCTCCCCCGGGGATAGCCTGCATCATGGGGGTTTCTACCTCTATGAACCCCGTATTGTTGAAAAATTCCCTGATTGAATTTATTATTCTGCTTCGAAGGAGAAAAATATCACGGGCTTCGAGATTTGAAAAAAGATCCAGATAGCGCTGCCGGTATCTTGTTTCTATATCCTTAAGTCCGTGCCATTTTTCAGGCAATGGAAGAAGAGATTTTGCAAGCAGACGAAAATGTTCGATCATTATTGTCAATTCCCCTGTCCTCGTCCTGAAAATCTTACCCTCTACACCTATCAGATCACCCAAATCCAGATCCGTAAATTGATCAAAGGCCTCCTCCCCCAGATTATCCTTGCGCACATAAATCTGCAGTTTTGCACCCTCCCCCAGTAAGTGGGCAAAACAGGTCTTTCCATGTCCCCTCTTGGCCACAAGCCTTCCGGCAACGGAAATCGTTTCTGAGGATTCGCCCTCTTCTTTAAAATCTTCATATCTTTCCAGGGCCTTCGGTATGCTTATGGAAGGACGAAAATCATTCGGATATGGATTGATACCCTTTTGCCTTAATCCCTCTATCTTGTCCAGCCTATGCTGGCGTTGTATATCTAATTCTGACATAATTGTTTACCGCTTTCCGACAATATTGATTTTATAAGTGCCTAAAGTGTCAAGTGCCTAAAGTTATAAAAGAAAGTCTCCATATAATTACAAGCCCCTAAAGCTAACATGGCCAAATGTCTTGTTTTCTATTTTCTAATTCTGTTTTCTAAAAAAATAACTGGCTGAATCACGACCAGCTATGTAAAATCTGGTTAATAATTATTAAAGGTTTTCCAATCAGGATGTGATTGTAGTTCTTCAACAGCAACTATCAGAACTTGAATCTTTACAACAACCACTATTAATATTCATCTGAGCCAATTTATCCTTTTGCGAATATTTTCCCAAAGGAATTTCACCATAAAGTTGTGATGCTGCAATGAGACCGGCTTTGATGATCAGATCTGCCGGAATGGATTCATAAACCTTTGCGTCAACCTCGATTGTTCTGCATTCAGCATCTCCACAGATATCACAACAAGGGCTTTGACCAACCTGTACGCCAAGCCACTCCTCCAGAGGCCTTCCGCTAATCCAAATCTGGTTAGACCGAGAGGGATCATTAGCAAATGCTATCTGGTCAATTTCTCTTTCCTCAAAAGTAACCTCCATAGCCAATGGAGAGAGCGCTTTCTTAAGAAGTTCTAAAGCCTTTTGAATTTCTTCGTGAGTTATTCTGCATCGTTCACAAGTCTGTCCAGATTTATCAACCAACCGTTGCCATACAATTGGCAAAATCTTCATTTAGTCGCTATCCTTTCTTAAACATATAATATTTGAATTTTAACCTATTATATGCAGTGTTATTATTTATTGCAATTTCTATTATGAATTCACTTAGGGTAAGCGCATGAAATTCTTTTAATCAATAATATTAAGATTATTGAAAGGCAAAACTGTTCCCTAAAATTTACTATAATTGATCGGTTTCATTATATTTGAAATAATGGTTATTAATTTTGCTTAGCTATAATGTAACTTGACAGCTCTAATGCAATATTGACGGATCATGATCACATTAATTCGATGGATGCATGCATTACATCCTTGTTCAGGGCATTAGCCATCAGTGAAGCAGGGCGGCATAGGTGATGTTGTCTGATGAGCCGATTCCGGCGCTCTAAATGTACTTGAGACTGGAAGAAGGGATGCTAACTACAGAATCACTCCTGGATAGCCATATGCGATAAGTTGTCTCATCCCAAAGCGTCTGTACTTAAATAACCTGACAAAGCTGATTGTGGTCTATGCTGAAGTACTATATTTGATCCTTCAATTAGCACCTATCAGTTCTTGTAACTTGTCTCGGAAATAACAAAAGCTGGGTGACTTGTTATTGTTAATGTCCATATGCAGCGAAATATTTTCGGCCCATTTTGATTTCTCGATGCCAACCGCTTGCCATCCCTTTTTAATCAATTTTCTTGCTCCACCAGCATAAACAGCATCAGCCAACTTCTCCCAAGTCCCACATATATCATCATTAACATAAGAGCCAAGGACAGAATCTTTAGCTTTTATATAAGCGCTCTTGATTGCATTCATATCCCCAAGGAACCATGCTTCGCCTTCCTCGATCGCAATGCAGATGCGACTCTCCGGTTTCGGATTGCACCTGTCCAGAATCCACAAAAGTTCTTGACGAAATTCTTTTAAGCACTTGTCGTCAAGGTCGCACACCAATATCACTGCTGCTTGATAGTCTTTAGGGTAACCATTGAATGTTTTTCCATATCCTTTGAGCAGCCTGGGCAAGTTTTCAAGCAAAGTACGTTTATTAGCATCAACTGCACTTCTCATGTTTTTAGGGATACGGCCAACACCTTTATACGCATAGACTTTGAATGTATGTCCTTGCCCAATAATTTTAGGAACCAGAATCTCTAATGCCTTCTTGCCGGACTGATCTTCAACGAGTATCTCTAAATGCATGAAATCACCTCGGATCCAGATAATCGCTGTACCAGAGCCCGCCCAAGGGAAGTCCTTCGGTTACCATGTTTTTTATGATTGGGTATTCACTGGCTCTCTTGATGGTCACAAATCCATCGGTGCCCTTTTCCAGCACCCAAACCTCCTCTGGCTCAAGAGCATCAACAAAGTAAGGTTGATGTGTGGTAATGAATACTTGCGATCCACGCTTTTGTCCGGTTGCATGTTCCCGGAACTCCATAGCAAGTGTTTCTAGCAATTTGTGGTAAAGACCATTCTCAGGTTCTTCGATACATAAAAATGGTGGCGGTGTCGGATCTTCAAGCAGCAAAAGATAAGCAAAGACCTTTAATGTTCCATCGGACATCTGTTGTGCATAAAAAGGTTCTTGAAAACCTTTATCGTTGAATCGAAGCAGGAGCCTTCCGTCAGGAGTCTTATCTGTATCTATCTTATCGATCCCTGGAATCTTCTTTGCTATCCCATCCAGAATTGTACGAAACTGTTTCGGATGTTCGCGTTCCATGTACTGGACCACATTGCCTAGATTGTCACCATGTATATTCAAATGTTTTTGTGGACCCGCAAGAGGAAGGCCTCGAGCGGCATCAGGAGTGAAGTAGCTCAGATACCAGCCTTCAATGAAACGACGGAAGGCCGAAATCCTTGGATGTTGCTTAAGTGCTCCAAGCGTTGCAATGCCAAGTTTGCGTTTATCTTCAAGCTCTACAATCTCAGTTTCCTTACTTTCCTCCAGATCTTTTCCTTCCTTAATTGACTCCATGAGTCTGAACAGGTCCAGTTGTAGTTTTCCTTCATCAATCTGACGACCTTCTTTTTCTCCCTTCCAGACAATACCCCTTCCTTCATTCAGAACAAGAAAAGAGAAAGGCCAACCATGCTTTTGACCTTTTCGTCTCTGTCTAAGACGTTCTTTTTGAACATAGGGACGTCCTTTAGAATCAAGGTCGATCGAAAGTTCATAGGTGATGGGTCTTGCATTAACTTCTTCCTTGTAATAAACCTCAAACTCAATTGGACCTTCTACTCCTTGTGTTTTAATACGATCAAAACCACCTCGTCCGCGTAAATCACATGCCTCCTCAACACCATTTTTCAGGCAATCAGATAAGAAGCCAAATGCATCGAAAAGGGTGCTCTTACCGACCCCATTTTTTCCGATAACTGCAGTCATTGGAGTCAGGGTTTTGACCTGCTGTAAATTCCATAACTTTCCTAGCGTAACATCTCTTAGTGCTCGAAAGTTTCTTATCCTTATGCCTTCTATCTTGGCCATGATTACCTCCAGCAGTTTATTTCAAATCCATAAAACATTTTATCTATTGTAAACAAATTTAATAAATTCAACAAGTAAAACATGTCTCTGCCAAAATAATTTCATCTGTTTGTTTCACTTCCAAGGCACATTTTCAGTCTGCCCGACCCGCCGCTGTTTCAGCCGGTTGCCATAAGTCCCTGAATAACCGCAAATTGCCAGGATACACATCTCCAAATACCACAAACCCAAATTCCACGCTTCATAATACACATTATTAGTGTGACTGCGTCGCTTATGTTCTGGATGAACTAAAGAGTTTCTAATATCTGTCAGGGCATGGGGAGCGTCAAGCCAATTAATTTGATTATTACCAGCCAGTTGCTGCAATTCTGGAGTCTCAGCAGGGATATTCAAGGAAATTCCCAGTGAAGAAAACAGTAAACGAAATTTATCTGATGCCCAAAGATCCTTAAATCCATTTACTGTAAGAAGCTTTCTCTCCTTAACTGAAAATTCATAAGAAAGTCGCTCAATCGCCGCCTGAGTCAAAATTATTCCGGCATCGATCCCCCGTGAGGAGTGGTTTGCATTCAAGTACCAGTAAATGACCTCATGTAAGGCTTCATGCCAGTCATCGTTTGCCCATCGTTTCATAAAGCCTGGATATAACGTAGCTAACTGGGAACTATTATGTGTATCGAACCATGACAGGAGTGTATGCCAAGGTTCTCTGGGTGATGATAATGATTCCCAGATTCTTTTGTCCGATACATCAAAACCAACTGAGCATATCGGCTCACACCATCCGCCCTTGGCAAAGGACAGGAAAAAGCGAAGCGCTTCCAGACAGTCAACCGCATCTTTTGCAGAAAAGGAAGTGCAGCCCAGCTTCTCAAGGCAACCTATGTGAGTCAAACGGTATCCACCCTCTGCCTTCAATGACTTAATATTATCTTCAGTGAAAAATAATGATTTCAGTTCGACCTTCCATTCATCATAAACCAAGTCAATATGCTCGATGCGTCGGATACTACTTCCACTCTGCTCTGAAGATCTCCTTATTCCAATTAGGTTCACAAAATTGAACAAATGAAACACTGTGCGCGTCATTTGAGTCGACTCGTCTCCAATCACATTAATCGGCTCAGACTTAGGACCCCATTTGACAAAAGTTTTCGAAGCATCACCGGAAATATTCAATAAAAATCCATTGACTTGGCGGCTATTTATAGAAAACGAAGTCATATTTTTATTACCAAACATGGCATTCAAAGAATCAGAAGAAGGAACATTTTGAAATTCTCCATAAAGATGAATATTGGCGCAAGGTAAAAAATCCAAACAGACTTTGCCAAGACCTGAGTAAGTCTTTCCGTCAATGCAGACCTCTGCCTGACTTTGATGTAGCAACACGCTTGATTCACAGGAAGTAAAATCAAACGCAGGTTCCAATTTGTTTGTATCTAAATCCATCTTTAGTTCACTCCTCATCTCTTCGCGTTATCGCTTTATCGTACAACATTAGAAGCTTTGGATCCTCCTGGAGGAAGGTTTTTAGAAATCTTGCTGGCCGATGTAATGATAGTGGTGTAGTCCCGTTTGTTTTGAAAACTTAAAAAAGTTTGCTGAATCAATTCGAAAAGCATTTTAATAAATTTGTAGAAACTTAAATAGTAAATCAAATTAGTTAACAATGTCCCTTAATTTGCTGGATTAACTCAATAACCATTTTTGAATTCTTCATGCGTTTTCCCTGGTTGAATTCGTAAAAATGTCATTGAAGGAGTCATCGGCATTCTTTGCTAAAGGCCCTTAGCGAAGCGAAGCATGCTTTAGGGTCTTCAAAAAGGCCCCTGGACGACGAAATAACTTTTTACGAATTTGGCAACTTCGGTGACTTGCAAGTTCTGGCAATCCAGGCAGATTCCTTTTTAACTTTAGGCACTTGAAACTTTAGGCATTTCTTCTCCTAACCTAAGCCACTCTTTTACATTTTCCATTTAAGATAGGCCTCAATAAATGAATCTATCTCCCCATCCATGACCGCATTGATATTTCCCGTCTCGATGCCTGTCCGGTGGTCTTTGATCAACTGATAGGGCTGGAACACGTAAGACCTGATCTGGCTTCCCCATGCAATCTCCTTTTTTCCTGCATGTATCTCGTCAATCTCCTTCTGTTGCTCTTCCAGTTTGAGCTCATAAAGCCTTGAACGAAGAATTTTCATGGCCATATCCTTGTTCTGGTGCTGTGATCTTTCATTCTGGCATTGAACAACTATATTGGTAGGCAGGTGAGTAATCCGTACTGCGGAGTCAGTGACGTTTACATGCTGCCCTCCTGCCCCGCTGGACCTAAATGTATCGATCCGAAGGTCTTTTTCGTCAATATCTATTTCAATGGTCTCATCTACCTCAGGATAGACAAAAACCGAAGCAAAGGATGTATGTCGCCTCCCGCTGGCATCAAACGGTGAAATACGAACCAGCCGGTGGACACCGGACTCTCCTTTAAGGTATCCGTAAGCATAAGGACCTATCGCCATAAAAGAGACACTCTTTATACCCGCTTCCTGTCCGGGCAGCAAGTCAACAACTTTTACCTGGAATCTCTTTTTTTCAAGCCACCTTGAATACATCCTCAGGAGCATTTCAGCCCAATCCTGTGACTCTGTTCCTCCGGCGCCTGAGTGAATGGATATAATTGCGTTATTTCTGTCTCTATCTTTAGACAGAAGAATCCTAAGTTCCAGCTCATTTATGGCAATCTCTTGTTTTTTAAGGTTCTGTTTAGCCTCTTCGAGAAAAGAGGGGTCTTCCTCCTCTTCTCCCAATTCAATCATGATTTTTATTTCCTCTATCTTCTTTTCATCCGAAGTTATTGCATCGATCCATTCAATAAGAGAAGCACGTTCTTGCAGTAATTCCTGGGCCTTTTCCTGATCAGACCAGAAATCTTTAGCTGCCATAATTTCATCAATGGCCCTAATTCTCTCTTTTTTCCCGGAAAGGTCAAAGATGCCTCCTCAATTTATCTAATTTGGCATTCACTCCTTCCAATCTCTTTTTTAGATCTTCGTACATTTACTTATTCTCCTCTCATCTTTTTAACTGCAATAATACTCCAAATAAGGGTAAAAAATACGCAAAGCCAGGCAAAAAAATCACCTGTTCTGACATAAAGGCTTCTTAACGGACTTTTATATACACCTGCCTCAAGGGTTAATTTCTCAAAGATTTTTCCCTTTTTTATTACCTTCCCCCAGGGGTCGACAAATCCGGATATCCCTGTATTGGCTGCCCTGACAAGCCATACTCTATTTTCAACCGAACGCATACAGGCCATATCAAAATGTTGATAAGGGGCTGATGTTCTTCCAAACCAGGCATCATTCGTCAAGTTCACTAAAAATTCCGCCCCTCTCTTAACAAACCGTCGACAAAGATCAGGAAATATGACCTCGAAACATATTACAACGGCAAAATGGTTGTCCTGAACCTTAAAAGTCGTAAAGTCATTGCCCCGTAAGAATGATCCCAGATTGCCAAGGCTTTTTCCTATCCATTCAAATGGGAAATATTCTCCAAAGGGGACAAGATGAATCTTATCATAGAAGCCTATAACATCACCAGTGGGAGAAAAGAGCAGTGCGCTGTTATACAGACCTTCTTTTTTAAGATTGTATCTCGGACATCCCAGCAGCAAATGTGAGTCTAACTGCCTTGCCAATTCGGATAAAACAAAGAATATCTGGCCTTCTCCTGGAAAAATTGCGGCAGTACATGCAGTTTCCGGCCATATGATCAATTTTTTGTCCGTTGGTGATAGCCGGAGGCTTGTTTGCCCATAATCCGCCAATATCTTGTAACTATTTCCTATATCTCTTTTTATATCCTGGGGGACATTCTCCTGGATCAGCCCGATTTCAAGCCTGTTCACCGCATCATGGACCAGTTTTTGTGATCCAAGCCTAAACACACCGTATCCCAAAACCAGACCCGTTGATAAAATCAGCGCCGATCCTTTAAAAATTATCTGTAAGCCGAGCCTTTGCCCTGATTTATATTCTCCGTAAAGGGCAATCAAATCAGTCAATCCTGCGTTAACAAAGACAATAAAGAAACTAATTCCATATACCCCTGCCAAATCAGCGAATTGAACGATATGGAGTGATTTTGCCTGGGAATACCCCAGGAGGCCCCAAGGGAAACCGGTCAAGAAATGTGATCTGAGAAATTCCAGGGCAACCCATATGGCAGGGGCAAGAATGCAGAATGGAACATGGATCCTGCGGTAAGCAAAACCCAATATTGAGCAAAAACTCCCAAAATATAGCCCAAGGTAAAGGCATAATAAAATCAGTAAAATCTGGCTAAGAATTAAAGGCAATCCCCCAAACCTTATCATTGTACCGGCAAGCCAATAAAGAAGTCCATAGAAAAAAACGATCCCTGCCAGCCAACCGGATAAAAAACGGTTCTTGACTTTATTACATCTTAAAAGCCATAACAGAGGTATCATTGAAACCCAGGCGAGAAGGGAGATACCCGGCAGGGGAAAGATGGAGATCAATAAAAACCCCGTAAGGACTGAGCATATAATGTTATTATATTTTCCGGCCCATTCTTTTATCATGATTTTCCGTCCTGCATTCTGGCTCCAACGTAAATATATTCAAATCCGGATATAATGGTTAATAGGGCAGAGAGCCAGATAAAAAAACATACGATCATGGAAAGATGCCCGGCCCAGAGATTCAAGAGGACTAAAAAAATAGTAGACATCTGGATCATTGTAGTTGATTTACCGATTAATGTTGGAGAAATGACCGGCCTTTCATTCCAAATATAGATGCTCATTACACCCAGCGTAATAAGAATATCCCGAGCCATGATTATAACAGCCAACCACGATGGAATGAAGTCCATTATTGCCAGGGTAATAAAGGATGTATTGACAAGAAGTTTATCAGCGACCGGATCCAAAAAAAATCCGAGCCTGGATCTTTGGTTTCTTACCCTTGCAATAATCCCATCAAGTGCATCAGTAAGGCTGGCAAGTCCAAAGATAAGTAAGGCCGGGAATTTGTATTCATTGATTAATAATATTATGAATACAGGAATAAGGAGGATACGCGAGATTGTGAGCTTATTTGGGAGAGTCATCTGTATTATGTTCAAAGGGTTGGATAACGGGATCATAACGTAAAACACGACCTCTTTTGAATACCAGTGGATAATCTTCAAGATCCCTTCCGCAGCGCAAAAGACGATCAAAGCTCATAATTAATCCCTTCTCTTGATGGTATCTCAATGCATGAGAAGCAAAACTTGAACATGATGGATACATAGGACACCTGCTGCTGTTCACGGGTGACAGATATCTTTTGTAAAGTTTTATCATCCAGGAAAAAGGGGATAGATCCTCTTCTTCCCCTTCAATAAATGGAATCCGAGCAGAAGAGGAATTAATGGGAATGAAAGTCTCATTTACAGGCTTGGGCTGCTCGGATTTAGAGCTTACAGGCAAAAACAGGATAACCAGGAAAAGGAGGAATATATAAAATATACTAACATCGCCGGATATTAGGCGTTTTGAATTATTTTTAGATCTTATCAAGAGAAAAGATAACAATTTATTTTTTCTTTTTTTTAACATAACAAAAAAGTTACCTATACTCCATCTTTAATCAGAAAGACATAACCGACTTTAATCTAAATTTATAGTATGGCATAGACTTTTTTCATGATCAAGCCTATTTTAAACAATATATCCTGTATCAATAGGTGTGCATTCTTAAAAAACTAAATTGTTTAAAAAAAACAATGGACAATTTGACATGCTTTATTTAATAGTTTAGAATATATCTAATTTTTCAACAATTTGATTTCAACTTATCATTTCATATCATTAATAATTATTAACATAAAAATAAAAGAGGGGAGAATGATATGACAAAAGAGGATTTGATTAAAAATGTTTGGAAAGAATTGGATATCACTAATAAAGAGGCAAGAGAGATTGTTGAAAATGTCTTCGAGACAATGAAAAATGTGCTTTCAAGAGGTGAACAGATTGAAATCAGAGGTTTTGGAAAATTCTCAATCAGGGAAAAAAATAAGAGAATAGGTAGAAATCCCCGTACAGGAGAAGAGGCTGAGATATCTGCACGCAGGGTTGTCACATTCAAGCCGTCCAAAATTTTTAGAAGCGCTCTCAGTTAAATCAATTTATAATCTTAGCATTTAAGAGGGGAGCTATTTGGTTTCTTGCATTTGAAGGACGCGAGCAATAATATTTTTTAGCTGATCAAGATTTAAAGGTTTACTGAGATATTCATAGGCCCCGAGGCGGGTAGCTTCAACTTGCTGACCTTGATACCCATAGGAGGTAATTACAATCACTTCTATGTTTGCATGACTTTTTTCGATCTCTTTCAATAAAGCCATACCGTCCATAATAGGCATTTTTATATCCGTTATGACAAGATTAAAGGAGTCCAGACGTATCTTTTCAAGCGCATTCTGACCATCACAGGCAGTAGAAACTTCATATCCGGCCTCTTCCAATATATCTGCAAGGGTTTCACATATCTTTTGATCATCATCCACTATGAGTATTTTCTTTTTATCCACTGTTCAGGACCTTTTATAAATTGTCTATAATTCTATATAAATACAACTATGAATATCATACAGCATATCAGGAAATATCTTAAAATACCAGTGATATGATATAAATGTCAAGGAGCATTATTTAATGATTATTATAACCCTTTTTTACCGTGCCAAATAATACGGGTCTAATATTGATATATTGGCATATAAAATGCTATTATAAAAAATAGACGTTACATTATGCAAAACTTTTATCAATTGATTTATAAAAAAGCTATAAAACTTTCTTCAGCCTTGAATTTATTAAAATTTTGCAGATATTATAATCCTCTGACAAATCATATCAGGACATTCGAGAGGGAAAGATTAACAAAGGACTTTCTTTTATTTTGTTTTTTTTTCTGTTTTCTATCCCTGACGTCATTTGTACAATCTGCCTATTGTGATTCTGTCCTGATCGAGATGGAGCGGGTCAATAATTCCATTCAGGGTATTTTTCAAAAAAGGAACCGTGAAGGTAGAGTTGATGATCAGGATTACAAATGCGCAACGCCGATTATCCATTATGCCCTTAAGCACAGAGAGCTTCTTTGGCCGGAAAACCGCTTTATACTCTATCGCCCGGATAATCCTTCCTTTTCAAGATATTATTCTCCGGATAGACTTTTAGACTTGACATACGATACTCCTGAAGGGCATTTCAAGATTCACTACACCGAATCGAGATATAATCCAGATACTGTATTTAACTCAGATTATGACTCCTCTACCATCCCTGATTATGTGAAAAAATATGGCTCATATTTTGAAGATTCATGGGATCATGAGACCAATATTCTGGGATATACCCCCCCTGATTCCGATGGAACCAATGGGGGGGACAGCAGGTTTGATGTTTATATCAAGGATATAACTTACTATGGCTACACTTCCATAGAGAACGGGCACCCTTATATAGTGGTAGACAACGATTATTCATCTTCTCAAGAAAATTTCGATCCCAATGGCTCCCGGATTGGAAGTATGAAGGTAACTGCCGCACATGAATTATTCCATGCAATCCAGTTTTTTTATGATGATTGGTGTGACGGCTGTTTATGGTGGGAAGAAAATACTGCCGTTTGGATGGAAGATGAGGTCTTCGACTATGTAGACGACTACCTTCGTTATCTGAAGGATAGACTACTTAATATGGAGCTTCCCCTGGATGATGAAAGGTACATGAGTTCTAAATACGGAGGAGTAATCTGGGCGAAGTTTCTCTCAGAAACCTATGGAAAGGATATAATCCGTGA
>JBLIRO010000086.1:0-19163 GCA_049472335.1 bacterium
TCGTGCAGCTTATCTTTCCCATAGGAAGAAAAAATCATTGTTGGGATGCTTTCTGAACAATATAACGTTGTAGGGTTTCTATTAAATAAAGATAAAGATTATTCAATCGGTGTGTTAAGATCTTAGTTGAAGCCCAATTAATTTCTTTTAAACAACAAAAATATTACGATAAATTTAGTTTTCTTCTAGATAACAGGATTCCTATAGTTATAAAATATAAACTGAGTATAATTATGCCATAATGCTGGCATAAAAACCGTACGGAAATTTGGGGGGGAGTCAGCTTGATCAGAATTCCTAAATCGATCCTTATCATAATAAAATAGATGAATTCTCGTAACCAAAGCAGAAATAATATCGTCTAATTAAATTTAGATAATAAAATATGTTATATAAAATATGTTAGAATATTAGAAAAAAAGGAGGTGTTTATTATATGGATTAAAGGACTTTGACATTCTTTTTTACTTCGTACTTTTACCGGAGGAAAGAAAGTATGAGAAAGTTAGTAATTATTGCAATGATAAGTGTTTTTTTAACGTTTAGCAATTCAATAATTCATGCCCAGGGATTCCCCTCGCCCCGGCAGTTCCCAAATTTTTCTTATCAATATGGTCAACCATGGGGATTTCAACCCTATGCGCCTGGATATTTTTCATCTATCAATTCAATTGGTCAATATGGACAGCCATGGGGATTTCAACCTTATATCCCTGGAAATTTTGGGTCATTTAATTCCATTCCTCAGCCCTGGTCCTCTCAAGTGCGTTTATCATCTCAATCACAACCCAATTTTATGTTTAACTCAGCACCTGTCATTCCTTACTTTGGCGGTGCACCTAATAACTTCTATGCACCACCAATTAACAATAATGGATGGTACGCTCCTCCAAATAATGGGTATTCCCCATTCTATGCACCTCCAATTACTAATAATGGATGGAACACTTATTTTACTAGTATAGTTGCAGCAGGCAGGGTCGGCCTGATAACTATCACTGAAGAAGATAATGGAGAAACTATTACTCTTGAAGAGGGAGACAGAATAGAAATTGTTCTGCCAGTCTTATATGATGGCGAATGGGATGAAAAAGGGAGAAGAGGGGATGAAACACCTCCTTCGTGGGAGTCAGGTGTGATTAAAGAAAATTATACACCTGTTGATATGAACGCGGACGAAACGAAAACTATAAGAACCGGGCAGAATTCTTTCGTTGAGATAAATATATACTGGAAACTAACGGAAATTGCAGTAAGGACCTATGAAGCTGTAGGAGAAGGGGAATTCGAGTTAGTTCTTGAGTATTTTAGCTGGAGCAACCCTGATGAGATCCTGGACACTTTCAGCATACTCATAAAGGTTGAGGATTAAAAACAGATAAAGTGGGAGACTAAGAAGATGAAAAGGAATGTAAGATACATATTATTCATTTTTGTACTGGCTATAGCATTATGCTTCAGTTATATTGGTCAAACAAGCGCTTATTATGGATTATACGGTATGGGCCTATATGGACTCTACGGAGGTCTCTATGGTTTTAGCCCCTTTTCCAGTTATGGCGGCTTAATCACTGCTCCCGGCATGTTTACAAACATCGGATTTAGTAATCTTTTAATGCCTTATGGATCCGTAACAACCAGTGCTACTGGAATGTTTCCCCACTTATCAGCCATGGATTTGAATTTTCTCAATATGATGGACTTAAGTTTTGGCGGACCCGGATTAGCTCTTGGCAGACTCATCGGTGAGCTATATGGTATAGACCTTGGGTATGAGACCCTTACCTATGGTGGTTCCGGATACGGCGCCCTTGGTTTGATGCAACCCCTTTGGGGGAGTCTTGGACTTTTAGGCGGTCTTTATGGAAGAGTTTATGGGCTTTATGGCGGAGGTCTTGGACTTTATGGCGGCCTTTATGGAGCCGGACTTGGACTCATGGGCGGGCTCTATGGAGGTAGCCTTGGCCTTTTGAGCAGTCTCTAAGGGATAAATTTGGGAGTGACACAAACAACTGAATAACTGAGAAATGGGTCAAAATTCCCCAGGAAATCTTTTAATCGAACGGAAAAAGTAAAAAACATTATAAAAAGCATCGTAGTTTTTACTGCTGACAAATATAGTTTTTAGAAGTAACATTATAGTATAGGATAAGTTTAGAGTGGGGATCAAAACGATCTCACTTTATCTTTTTATCTTCAAAATCTTTTTTGTCTTCAAAAAAAGAAGGTAGAAAGGGAAGAAAGATGGATAAGGGGAAGAATAATAATAAATGGTTACTGAAGTTCTTAATGATCGGGATGGTCATTATAAGCTTTATATGTTTAAGTGTTCTAACTTGGAAGACTCGAGGTCTGGCAGACATCACTCTCAATCCTTATTGTACCGGTGATACCGGTAGGATTGAGGAATTGACTGAAAACTTTATCGTAGAATACGGTGAAGAAAATCTAAGAATCGATTGGAGTGAGAGCACGGGCATTCCAGAGCGTATTCATATTTATAGCACGGAATCTTTTGTACTCAGATACCCTGAAATACCCTATTCTTGGGAAATGAGCCCAACCATGGTTGAAATCTGGGCTGGTACATATAGGAGTAAATATATAGAAGAAGCCAAAGAATTCGCTTTATCTTTTTTATTGGAAAATTCAGTATTCCTTGGTATTAATGTAAATGAGCTTGAGTTTTCTAAAACCGACGTGGGAAGTAAAAATACGTATGCCAAGGTCATTTACAACCAGGTTTATATATGACAATATTATTCCTTATGACGGACCCTTCACATACTTTCACCTCCTTCCTCCTGATTCCATTCTCTGGAGCGACCCTTACACATTAGCGATCATGGCAAGCCAATAAGGTTATAACTGATAAAAGGAAGTAGAAAAGCCGTGCGGTAATTACATAATTATATATTTATAGCAATCTTCAACAGGAGTAAAAAACAGATCCTGAGCATCCCTTTTTAAGGGAAAGGAGCAACGTCATGGATCAGAATGAAAATAACAAAAATATTTTGAAATACTTTTTTACTTGTTTAATTGTTGTGACCTTTATTGGTTTAAGTATTTCTGCTTTTAATACAATTTGTACGGCAGATAACGATTCCAATCCTTATTGTTCAGGAGACACGGATAAGATACAAGAATTAACCGATGAGTTTATTCAAAAATACGGCGAAGATGTTGAAATCCGGTGGGATGAGGATACCGGTTTTTTAGAAAAGATTCTTTATCTTAATCTATCAGGACCTGGGAATGCTAAAGATAGAGCATTTTCCTTCTTATCTGAAAATTCATTATTCTTAGGCATTGATTTAAATGACCTTGAACTTCTTTCTAGCGGCAGTCTTGAGAAAGTAAAATACATACAGCTTTATAAAGGCATTCCTGTGCATAAAGGGGAGATGTGGGTTACTGTGTCAAAAGAAGGCGGAGCAAAAAGTTCTGTAACCCTTAAAGATTATTATTTTTGCCTTGATGTCGATATTGTTCCAACTATTACAAAAGAAGAGGCAGCAGCGGTTGTTATGGAGAACCTGGGTGTTACAGAACTATTTAATACGGAAGAAAAGTTTGTAAGCGATTGGGGCGATTCATCCTATATTCCCTATGGCGCTGTTATATATGGTACATCACCAGGAGTCTATCCCGGAATTGCTCCTCCCCCCACCTTGTTTTCTCCACCCCCGATGATCTTTCCCCAGTCACGAAAAATTAGCCAAAAAACCCCGGCTTCGACTCAGTTGCTTATCTATCCAAAAGGGGGCGATGCATATCTTTGCTGGGAATTTAAATTCAATCAGGGAGAGCAGGCATATACATGGCATTACTATATAGACGCCCATACAGGAGAAATAGTATATAATTATAAGGGAGCAAATTATGTCAGCTCTTCAAGCGGAACAACAAGCAGTAGCCCTTCACAGACTATTAGTACAAACCCCTATATTTATTCATCCCCGATGAATACAAATAGCGGTAACCTCTTTCCTGCATCTTACATTAATCCTGTTTTTTCTTCCTTTAATTCAATATTGGATAATGCAAGATACGGCAATATTGTATCTTTTTACTCTGCCAGTTTTCCTTATAGTAATTATAATACCCCGCTTTATTATCCGGGAAGATATGCCTTTCCGGTTAACTCTCAGGTACTTTATGGTAATTATAATTTCCCTTACAGCTATAATTACTCCCGCTTTGGTGCAGCATCTTCCAGCCCATATCCGCTTTTACCCTCAGGGATTTTTAATTTGTTGGCCAGTTCTAATCTGAACACCGTCCAAAAAGGAATTGAACTGATGCATAATTATTGGCCTCCATTTTAATCTTGGTAAACTGTACGTAATATTTTGTAAACAAAACAAAGGGGAAATTCAGGACTTTTTGCATTTATTATATATAAGAATATGTAAAGCTGGTATAAAAATTTGAAAGAGGAATGGGAACGAGTTTTATAAAAGGAAAATATTGAAATATGCAATTTATTTTTCTCATAAAAGAAGACGAGGTATGGAAAGCTATACATACTCATATAACTGCATATGAGATGTAGCATCAATTCTCATAATTATAAATAGTAAAGGGGGGAAAGGTAGATGTTCAGGAAAGAGTATTTAAAAACCGTATCATATGTATTATTAATTTCAACTTTTTTGTTTTTGCCACATGGAGTAAGCCTTACTCATGCAGATGTAAACGGTTATGGAACCGGTTTAAAGAAGGTGTTGAATGAGAATTATGATCAAGCTTATAGCCTGTTTTTTGAAGTCTGCATAGAAGAAAAATTCGAAATAAAAGTCATCCTTAAAGATGATGATGGAGAAGAGCTTACCATCCGTTTTATCACGGGTGATAAAAGTAATTCCTATAGTGCCTCCGATGATCTAATCAAATATTACATTGATTTAAAAATAGATGATCCGGAAACCGGTTATTATAACGATTATACAATTAATTCAACGAATGCCCTGGATTCCCTTGAAGAGATTGTAAGACAAGAAACTCTGGATAGGACTTTCAGTCCGGGTGATCCGGATGCAAAAATCAAGTCCCTTACCCTCCTTGGAGATCTCTATTTTCTTCGTGTGGTAGGATTCGGGAACACCGGTAACAATGATATTCTTTGGAAAGATGATTTTAGTGAATATGATAATAGCGGATATAATGTAGGATATCTGGACTTAATTGAAAAGTGGGAGAATTTAACTTACCCGGTTTCCGGTTTCTCAATAGGTGATGACGATGGAGAGCCCATCTTGGTTGCCGTAGCTCCACCATCAACCAGATCATCATATGGATATTATTCTGGTGTGTATGGTTATCCATTCATGGGTTATGGCTATCCCCCCGGTTATTCCAGTCCTTATAACGGTTTTGGCTATGGATATCCCTTAGGTGGAGTTGGTGACTATTGGCAACCACAATATACTCAACCTCCGAATTTTTCAAACTGGATCTGGACAAGTCCGACAACAGCTTACAATCCATATACACCGCCTGGACAAACTCAGATGGTTTTTGTGAATCCTGTACAAGGATGGCAATCGCCATATTTTCAGCAAACTGGTTATAATCCTTATATTTTCAATCAACCATATAATTATGGATTCGGGTCCGGTATCGGACTTGGATATCCGGTTTATGGATTCGTTCCCTATCCTTATGGTTATGGAAGTGCTCCTTATCCTTATTATTAAATCAATGGGTTTTATAAAAATCCAGGGATTAAGAGATATTGTAGGTATTAAAGAAAGAGAAGGAGATAAAGAAATGATAGATAAAGATAGGGTGAGAGGATTAAAGTATTTAATAATGGCTGGTGCTATAGTAGCCTTTATGGGTTTAGTGTCCTCTTCAAAAACATTTGCCCAATTTTCAACTTTTAGTGGCAGTGGCGGATACGGTTATCCCGGAAGCTTTTACGGAGGATATCCAGGATACGGCTATCCAGAAAGCATTTATGGAGGATATTCAGGATACAGTTATCCCGGTAACTTTTATGACCCTGGTTATAAGCCATCATATTATGGTACATATCCATCTTATAGTACATATCCATCCATTCCATCAGAATTAATGGATATATTGTTAATTTCTTCTTATGATGCCTCTGATTCACGAATACGCGCAATAGTGCGTGACTTTGTTACTAATACATATATTCAACCGGCGATAATGAGCGGGTGGACTCCCTGGAGATCCTCCTCTTATTATCCCGGGTATATGGCTCCGGGGGGATACACTCCCTTTTCATCAATGCCATATTACTCATCACTGATTGGCCCTTTTTCTCCCTATTATCCTAAATTCATTCCAAATTTATCTTGGTCGTCTGGTTCGGCACCCTATCCAATTACTTATTATTCAAGTTCAAATACAGACATCATTGCTAAGAGTTTTATTTTAACAAGAGCAAACTTCATCATCATAAGAGATTTCATTCTGAATAATGGCACAAGAAAAACATATTCCAATATGTATAACAATAATCCATACTATCAATTCTCAGATGAGCTTGAAGCCTTCCTTAATCCAAGCAGCCAAAAGTATATCGATTGTGATGCCCCTGCCTGGGAGTTTATGGAACTGGTCTTTAGAACGTCCACTGATGGTCCTTTCAAATACTACCATATCCGCTTAGGATCGAGCAGTCTTATAATCAGGGATGGGAAGGAAAGTGAATCTGATCTCGAATATTGCTTTTCTGAAGCATTGCAGCATATCCGCAGCTTAAATTAGAAAACTTTACAAACAATCCGGATAAAGGATCCGGAACATATTTCTTATCATAGTGTAATTTGATATTTCCATTCAAAATCAATAAAAATAAAGTACGTAACAAGATTATTTATTAAGCGTCTAATTTATTTATAGAACCTTTAATTCTCTTTACAATCACACTAAAAATTCAATTCGACTTATTATAAAAAGATTCAATTTGATTGAATTATTTAAGATTTTATGTTAATTTTAATATATAGAATGGTCTTAATATTTAAATATACTTAAATAGAGGGTTCATAATCATGAACCGATTTTTGAAAGGTTTTATATTTTTTCTGACCCTTTTTATCTTGTTGGCTATGGTTAAATCAATAACCATAGCACAAGTGATTTACCCACTGCTTGAGAAATACCCTCCTCCTCCTGATATATCAGAGATTTCATACGCTTCAAAATTGCCTGTTTGGCGGCAAATATTGATTGACGACTTTGAGTATCTGGACAGTCCTTTCAATCACGGGTGGATAGATTCACGATATCCGGTTTGGGGATATGGTATTGGCTATACCACCATATACAATAATGTTTTTGATAGCCAAATAGGAAGCCGGGTGATTGATTGTTATCGTCCTCCTTCGGTATTTCTGCTCAGCACTCCCTATGAGATAACCAAGATATTCCATAATCTGATTACACCAATTAGTCCTCCCAATTTTGAAGGTAAGCCATATATAGATATGACCACAAACCCAATTATCAGCTTCGATTTCAAAGCACCTCTTGGAATCGATCCCACGTATGAGATCTTTGAACTGGGTGTCATCGGAGAAGGTAACAATGAAGATAAGGAAGTTACTGTCAGGATCATCCCGGTCCAAGCCTCTTCCGTTGACTTTTTAGGACCCCTTAACAGTACTGAAGAAATGCATGGCATGAGTGCTGCTGTCAGCGATTTTAATCCAGCCGGACAATTAGAGGTCACAGTGATTATGGGTAGCAGAGTGATCGATGGCTCATGGCATGCTATACAGGTCAATCTGGGCAAAGCAGTAAAGGCTGCCGTAGATGTATTCGATGATATTGATTCAAATGATAAAACAGATTGGTATATGGCCAGGGCCAATTGTATAGCGTTAAGCGGCTATACGTTCCGTTTGGATAATATAATCTTTAAAAGCAAAACGGATAGCGAATCCAAGGTTGACCTTTTCGAAATGGGACCGCTCTATGCTCAGATCTTTGAGCCTTACAGATATCTGTTCATTGCGGATTACAAGGGCATAGGAATAACAGCCTTTGATGTGCATGGCCAGGCAAGTGAAATTGATCAGATCACTGATCTGATGCTCAACCCTGACAACTTTCTCTTTGTTCAGGACCCTGATGATCCGAATGATACGGTCATAAGATACTGGACGGATTTGGGCGCTGATCCCAACCTGTTCGGAAAGGTTGATCCCAACATATCCCTGCTTTTTGATTCTGATGGCGATAGACAGTTCATAGTAGATCTCAGTCTGCCCATCTTTGCTGATCCTAACTTGAGATTAGGTGGCTCTGCCGCTGAGACAATCATTAATCGAGGGCCCCTGGCCTGGGATTCCACAATAGGCGGTTACAGCACCAATTGTATCCAGCCATTTCTGCTGCAGCCGTTGGTGGTCTACC
The DNA here is from genome assembly GCA_049472335.1 of bacterium. Taxonomy (GTDB): domain Bacteria; phylum SZUA-182; class SZUA-182; order DTGQ01; family JAFGSM01; genus JBLIRM01. The sequence goes on from JBLIRO010000086.1 coordinate 8,398, forward strand.
CTTATGACGGTATGCCGTCATACATACCGGCCAATTTTTCTGTAATAGAGGTAATAAAGAAATACGGAAGTCCGTGTTACTCCCCTGAACTCGTTTATATGCTGGAGGGAGCGCTTTGGAATGCTGGTGTATTGGCCTGGCAGAACATTGCGGCCCTTGACTTTACGCCAAAGTATTTTGAAGACTATATTGTGACTATTGAAGTGACGGATGGAATACATCATGATGTCAGGACCTTCCCCTTAAGCGTGGTTAATAATCCGGTGGAAAATTATCCGCCGGTGCTCCAGTTGGGTAACGATGATCCGGTTTTTTTTATTGGTGAGATCAATGAATATGCGGTCAATTTAATCGATCCGGATTGTTTCATCTTCTCCCTGTCACTACTTGCACCAGGGACTACACATATACCCGGATTTCCTATTTCTGAGGATTTCAGGACCGATATGGATGATCTCCTATGGGAAATAGAAGGGGTAAACGGGGAAATAGTCCATTCGTATTGTTTCCTTCCATATTGTCCCTGTTTTTCCTTTCCCGGCATGAATGATTTTGATTGCTGGAATTTCATAAATACCGGTTTGATTAAATTTTCTCCCCAGTCTGAGGGCACTTTTAATTTTTATATAATATTCTCTGATGCTAGAGGAGGGACGGGCATCCTCGACGAATTAAAAATCATTTGCATTTTCAAATCAGATGCTGATAAAGACGGCATTTATGATTCGCTGGATAACTGTCCTTTCTCGTCAAATCCAGGCCAGATGGATTCAGATGAAGATGGTATAGGTGATGCGTGTGACACCTGTCCGGCAATTCCCGATCCAAATCAGGATGATATGGACAATGACAGTATCGGTGATTTATGTGATAACTGTCCGGAAACTTCCAATACCGGCCAACTGGATACTGATTTAGACGGTAAAGGCAATGCATGCGATTTATGTCCCGATGATCCTGACGATGATTCAGATGGGGATGGACAGTGCGGTGACATAGATAATTGTCCGCATATCTGGAATCCGGATCAGGAAGACACGGATGGCGACGGTTTAGGTAATACCTGTGACAATTGTCCTGAAAGTCCCAACCCGGATCAAAAAAATTCTGACGGGGATGGAATTGGAGATACCTGTGATAAGTGCCCTTATTTTTCGAATCCAAACCAGCAGGACACTGATGGAGACGGAACTGGTGATGTATGTGACACATGTCCGGAAATCCCTGATCCTGATCAGGATGATCAGGACGGGGACGGCATCGGTGATTTATGTGATAATTGTATAGGAACTCCCAATCCCTTTCAGGTGGATCTTGATCAGGATGGAATAGGTTATTACTGCGATCTATGTCCCAATGATTCCGACAATGACATAGACGGAGATGGTATCTGTGGAAATATGGACAACTGTCCAAATATCTCAAATCCCGACCAGGTGGATTCAGACGGAGATAATACAGGTGATGCCTGTGAGAATTCATCATCCCCTTCTGATAAAAGTCAAAGCAAGTATATATGGCCATACTATCATTTCTGGCCACAGAGCTTGGGATTATTGAGTTTTATGCCTTACAGCTTTCCAGGATATCTACCTGGTTTCATTTATAGCTCATTATTTAGTAATACCCAAATCCCTTTAATTCTAAATATTCCTCAAGGAAAGCTTATAAAGACCACAAATTATGGATTTTATTTTTTACCAAGTCTTTGGACAACACCATATTCACAGAATTGGCCTGCTTTTATTCCATCCTATGAACAAAATACTTTACCAATAGGTTTCTCTCAGTATTTGCCGTAGATATTTTATTGTATAAAAATATGAGAATATGATCAAAAGTCTTGGGAGTGGTTTTCTCTATCCAATCATGGGGAAAGCTAATTTTTATCCCCGCCTCCATGGATTGGTCAGCAAGGGTGAATTTGACGAAAAGTTCATCTTCCACTCTCTCCCATGGATAGATAAACAGAAGATGGCTGTCCTTTTTATGGACAAAGTCTTTAGTATGTTTATAAAAAAGGGATACGGAAACATCTTGACTTGTAGCAGCCTCACGCTCATGCCCAGCCTCAAAATGACAAATTGCTTTTCAATGACGATACAGTTTATGATTACTCTTTTCTTGACTCCTTTGCTTTTCAGAACTTCTCATTGAAAAACCCTAATCCGGAGTTTTTCTCTTCTTTTTGATCTTTTGTGTATTTTTTACATATGTTATGTCCCTCTATGAAACTATTGCACTTTACAACTTCATTATCTTAAAAGATTATTCAATTATCTATTTTGATTTTATACCATGGTTTGATTTATACCCTCTCATGAGAAATCCAATTTTCTGGGATATATCTTTATAAGTTATTTGTCCAAAAATTGCTGGTTTTTAATGTTAATAAACCTTAAATTTATTTTTAAATCCAGTAAGACTGATTAAACCAGCAAAAAGAAGAAATATAGTAGATGGCTCTGGTATAGGCTCATAATCATAGGTGGCTGTCATATAACCGTCCAGGTAAGGGTATGTTGCAAGGTGATAACGATTCCCAGAAGCTAGAAACACTTCAGGGGTCACGACAAAATAAACTGGATCACCAAATAGTCCAATTTTATAATCATTTGCATGGAGGGTGAAAAAGGATAGTATTAAAGGATCTGTAAAGGTCTGAGTATCCGAGCCACTAGCTTGCATAGTTCCAAAAGGACCTGCATATTCCCCTTCACCAGTAAAATTTCCACCTACAGAGAATTCTCTATCTCCTAATAAATTATTAGTCACTGGGAAAATAAGATTATATTGAAATTCACCGGAAAAAGTACCTGAACCAAAAGGTAAGTTATTATCCTGGGTGTCATAGTCAACATATAAACTAACTGGATTGTATTCTAGAGTTATAGAATTTAATGTTCCAAGTAAAGGATCAAATAAGAAGTCATGGACATCTATATTACTACCTACATTAAGATTGACTGGACTATTTATTATTTCTGCATTCGCAAAACTGATGAAAAAAAGAAATATAAAGAATATTGATAAAACTGTTTTCTTCATTTTTTGTCCCTCTCATTATCACATTAAAATTATAATCAAGAATAGAATTTTTTGTTTATCTTATATCCTCCTTTCATGAAGAAATTTTATTAAAAAAGATTTATTTTAGTAAGTTAAAAATATAGAAAAAATAAATTTATAATTACCAATAAATTGTTAATCACAGCAAATTTAATGCCAATAATTGACTTGATAATATTATAAATACTAATATCTTGTGATAACTAAAGAAATGATACTTATAAGTAATTAAAAAATATAGATTATAAATTTGAATTATATATGATTTCTGCTGGCTATTGAGTAGTTATTAATATTAAAAAGTTATTTCTTTTATTAAATATTAAAGTGTCTTATTTCCATACAATATCCGATATATAAATTATAAGCTTTTATTAACAGAGAGATATCATAGATAAAAACTGTAGCAATTCAAAACATTTTATAAACATAGAAAAATAGAACGACCCTCTTTTTTTTAAGTTTCCTCATCCAGTTCTTCACCAAATGTTAGATTTACTGTTCGCGCGTCGAACGGTCCCTTTCGTATGAGCTGAAAGGAAACCTCTCTGTATTTACAGGGATATATTATAGCTGATTTATAGCCCTTAACTAGGAAAAACAGTGATTCAGAGGTACCATTCCTTACGAGAATTATCTATTTTCTCCAGTTTTTTTGGATGATAATTTCGTAACCCTCTGGGAGATTAAAAGATGATTTTGTCCACCTCTCTTTTTGTGGACATCGACGGCACTTAGAACAAGCTACTTACAATCTGATCAATTCATAATCAAGGTTACCCAAGCCGATGGATTGCGCATGCTTAAGCTGATCGATCCCGTCGTAATCGGGATGGGCCTCATGAAAGATATCTTTTCCGCAGGAGGAATTCACCAGATCAAAGCTAGCTTTGTCGATACTGACCGGATCACAAGAAGCAAGAATTCCCACGTCAGGGGCAATTTGAAAATTCTCCAAACCCCAACAGTCGCATTCTTTATTGATAGAAACGGCAAAATTGAAGAATGCGCACTTGTTTTTCTTCCCGTGCAGCACCGCAAATGCATATTCCACCATCTTTTTCTGCATTTCTTCTCCGGCGTCCATATCAACGAACAGCGCCATCGTAGGACAAACAGCAATGCAACTGGCGCACCCGATGCATTTGCTCCTGTCGAGCGAGGATTTACTGTCAACCAGAGTTAGGGCTCCAACAGGACAGATGTTAACGCATTCCCCGCAGCCAATACAGTTTTCAGGGAAAATGACTGGAGCAATATCGCAATGCTGCGCAAGCTTGCCTTCTCTTGTAGCGCAGCCCATGCCCACGTTTTTTATCGATCCTCCAAAGCCACTCAATGCATGGCCTTTAAAATGAGTAATTACTACGAGTGCGTCAGCATCAGCAAATACACGCGCAATCTTTGCCGATGAGACATATTTCAAATGCAAGGGAATCTCAACAGTGTTCTCCTTTTTCGAGCAATCAGGAACAACTATATCCACGCCTACGGACTCCCTGGTGAAACCATGCTCCGCAGCCAGTTTTACGTGATCAACGGAATTTAATCTTCTGCCGCGATAAAGGGTGTTGGCATCGGAGAGAAAGCCAGTCGCGCCTTTGCCTTTGATAGCTTTGCAAATAGCGCGGACGTAAGGCGGTTTCACGAATCCGGTATTTCCCTCTTCCCCGAAATGAGTCTTTATCGCTACGTTCCATTCTGGGCGAAAATTTGCATGCCCCCCGCTTTTCTTGATGAGCAGGTGAAGCTTGCTCAATGATTCCGGGACATCCCTTATATCTTTAACCTCAACAAAATAGACTTTGCTTTTCATAGTCCTTCCTTTTTTTAAATCCTTTAGGTTATCGACCGGTCAATTTTTCAAGTTTCTAAGGGTATCGAGCCCCCTGAACGGTGATCTTGGAGGGAGCGTTATCGATCTCGCCAAGATCGTCTGATGAAAGTTTGACTCCCACTTATAAAGATAAACTATATACGTAATGTTTATTTTAGGATGATTTGGAATTTTGTCTATTGTATCAAATATAGATACTTATAAGAAATAATATTTTCATGAAGGAAAGAAGTCAACCAGATGCTTATCTTTAAAAGAAAAGCCCTCTGGTAAAGTAAAAAAGGGATCAGAGAATCTCTCTAATCCCTTGATTTATCAGAGCTCTCCGGGGTGGAACCTTAGAGCTTGTTAATATAGGATGAGACACAGCTCCAAATGAAGCGAATTCACAACTAAAATTTGGAGGCCAGGTCAACCTTTGGCGCCCTCAACGGCCCACAGCTCTCCTGTGAGCAAGGAAACCAAGATAACAAATCTTCCTTTTTCTTTTAATCAGTTAATATCCCTCCCCACTCAAGTACCACAAAACCCTCACGTTTTGGAGTATCAATGACCGGAGGTTGCAGTGCATTTTCCTCATTCGTCGGTTCATCAAGAGGTCTGAAATAGAAAATTACCCTGATCAAGGTATCGGGCTGAGGCGTTATGATTAATGTGGCATGTTCAGCCAGGAATTCACTGCCCAAAAGCTTTACTTCATAGTAGGGATGTGCAGTAAGCTTTTCCAGCCAATACTCCATAAACTGGGCCTTTTCCTTCTCATTAAGGCCGAGCAAGGGGAGATTTTCAGAAAACCATGTCTCAAGATTCCCCTTGGCGACTACCCATCCCTGATCAGGAAGTTCCAGTGTGTTCAGATCAGTCTCAGCCTCCCAGAAAAGGTAATCATAGGGAATATCTTGAAAATAGCCATCCCTCATGTCGAATATTTCTCCATTAGGTTTGCCCAGGACATACCAGCCATCATCATAAGAGGGAATGGTCTGGGTGAGCTGGCCGTCAATCTCAAGCTTGATACTGATATAAGTATCCTCCTGCGGGTAAAGATAAATAGCCGGCTTTCCGTAAAGACCAGTACCAGGAATACCGCAGACATCTATGGTAGAGTATCCCCAAGAATAGCTCCAGGGGGAATAATACGGCTGCTGATACCCCCAGGAATAATAAGGATCCTGGTACCCCCAGTTATAATAAGGCTGTTGGTACCAAGAGTTATAGTACGGTTCCTGGTACCCAAAAGGATAATATGACTGTTGGTACCCCCAGGAATAATAAGGATCCTGGTATCCCCAGGAATAATAAGGCTGTTGGTACCAAGAGTTATAGTACGGTTCCTGGTACCCAAAAGGATAATATGACTGCTGGTACCCCCAGGAATAATATGGCTGTTGGTATGTAAAGTTGTAATAAGGCTGTTGGTACCAATAGTCCCACGGCAAACCGGTACCCTGTCCAAAGACGTAATGAAACGCGAAAAATACAAAGAAGAAACTCACAAACAAAGTAAACATTAGCTTTTTCATCTTTCTAACCTCCATATACGGATAAGTCAATGAATACAAACAGGCTTGAAATCCGTGATATAATGATGTTTTATGCATTAATTATACCAGTCCCTCTCTGGATAAATATTTTATACATCACTGCACATCTAATTGACGGACTCATTACCCTTGCCATATATAATAGACGTATAAAAAATCCAAATTTCCCAAGTAGATTTTATGTGTCAATATCAAAAGAAGTGTTAGGAAGGGACTTGACAAAGGGGAACACAGGTGATCAAAACATTTGGTTTCTCAAAGCTCCCTGCAGCGGACGAGTTGCGCAACCCTTTTTTTCCCGTGCAAAAAACCGGATCTTGATTTCGATCAGATATATCCACATCTCTGAGGCTTTCTCTATAAGTAAGTTGTGCAAATGCCATACATAGAAATTGATCGAAACAGGAAACACCTTCCAGGCTGACCAAAATTAAAATTGCCGGTAGGGATTTGACTAATTTTTTTGTTCCGCATATAATATTTATGACTAGAAGGGTCATATGTTTAAGACCAAAGGAGGAATAAATTAATGCAATCCACTTCCGTATCTGAACTAAAGGCATCTCTAAGTCATTATTTAACTATGGTAAAGGCCGGTGAAGAGATTATTATAACTGATAGGGGAAGGCCTGTTGCTAAAATTGTTTCTTTAAAAAAAAATGACTTGCAGATGCCTTCGCATTTAAAGGAATTAGAGCGTGCCGGACTAATACGTATTGGATCCGGGATAATCGATAAAGAATTTTGGAAATTGTCCAGACCTGTTGATTCAAAAGGATTAGCTCTTAAGACATTATTGGAAGAAAGGGAAGAATGACGATGATGTTTTGGGACGCATCTGCAATCATTCCTTTATGTGTTACCGAGAAATATTCAAATATCATGAAGAAATTGTTGACAGAAGATCCTTTAATGGCTGTCTGGTGGGGAACTCCACTTGAGTGTTATTCCACTTTTGCCAGATTACTCAGAGATTGTATTATTAATAGCCAGGAAGAACAAAAAGCCAAAAAACCTTTAGATAAATTGACCGACATTTGGACAGAAATCAATCCAAGTTATGATATTCGGGATCAGGCCATCCGTCTTATTTCTGTTCACCCGCTAAAGGCAGCCGATTCACTTCAATTAGCCGCTGCCATCATTTGGTCAGGAAAAAGTCCTAAAGATTACCATTTCGTCTGTTTAGATAAAAAATTGAGAGAAGCAGCTTTAAAAGAGGGATTTACAATAGTTCCCTTAAATATCGAATAAGCCATAAAAATCAAAAGACAAAACCCTCATGCTGATCCATTCCTTCCATGACAATTTACAAGTTTCTCAATTCCACCCAATCCAACTTCTATTTTTAGCCCAAGGATATACTATCATGATCAAAAGTGGACAAGTAAAGCAGGAAGCAGACCTTGTGAGAAAAGTGGTAATCTCCCGTGTTTGTTCCCGTGAGATATCTTTATTAACCAATTCATAGGGAGAGATATTCACCTTCCACTATACTGTCTTTGACAGATGTTAAGTACCCATTTTAAGGCATAAATATATTAATTATCAAGAAGTTTAACTTTATATTTTTATGTGATAATGTGATCAAAGCTATTACCTACCAATTATTGAAAAAATCTTTTATCATGCTCTCCTATTTTTACTTTATCTCAGATGTTATTTCGTTTTGAATCTCTTGGCACGAGTGACTAAATCATAGAGCCCAGGGATTACTGTTTTCAAACCTAATTCACACTTACCCTTGACAAAGAAAAACTATTGTTTTATATTTGTTTCGGTTAGGTATAATTTTATTTACCATAAGTGAAACATATGATAATAGATAAGATCAATCAAGAAATACCCTTTATTCGTAAAGACAACTTTCGGTTATTATTCGAAGATATCAAAGATAATTCATATAATCAGGATATAAAAAATTGGCTTAAGACCGGAAAAATAATATCTCTAAAACGAGGTCTTTATATCTTTTCAAGTTACTGGAATAAATGCCAGAACAAAGATGAATACTTAAATTATCTTTCCTCAGTATTATACTGTCCATCTTATGTAAGCAAAGAAACTGTTTTAGCCAGATATGGCATGTTAACAGAGTCAGTGTATGGGATATCCGCGATAAGCTTAAAGACTTTCCGTGTTTTTTCATCAGATATTGCCATATTTAGTTATTCTAAAATCAAGGAATCTTTGTTTGTGGGATTTGTTGAACAATCCTTTATAAATAATAACTATTATATTGCAACTAAAAGCAAGGCCCTTTTTGATTATCTATATTTTTATAAAAGAAAAATGAATATTGTGGATGAATATACAGTTGAAGAACTAAGGATAAATTTTGAACGGATGAAGACTATTGACTGGCGAGAATTTGAAAAGTATTTAGCAATCGCAAAAAGTACAAAATTAGAGAAAATTTATAAAATAATAAGGAAAGAATATGTTCCTTAATCAGATTAAGAAATTGGTCAGCTCTTTAAAGGCAAAAGGACTCCGAAATGACTTTATTGTAAACAGTATAAAAGAATATTTGCAGTTGTACGCCTTAAATTATATTTACAATAACAAAGAATATAATCGCAAGCTAATATTTACTGGAGGTACATGCCTTCATTTTTGTTTTAATCTCCCACGATTATCAGAGGATATCGACTTTGACTACGAAGATGATCTTATCATTGAAAAATTACAGATAGATATTGAACAATTTTTTAATAGTACATTAAAATTTCCTGATGTAACTTCAGTGATAAAAAGTCAAAATCAAAAAATATATCTTAAGTTTCCCATTCTAAAGGAATTATCTTTATCTTTTGAAAATTCTTATATCTTGTATCTAAAAATTGAGCCTAGTCGAGTACCTAAAGCTTCAAAAAATATTGAAATAACAACTATCAGCAAGGAAGGATTATATTTTTTTATTAGACGTTACTCTTTGTCTGATTTAATGAGCGGTAAGTTAAATGCCTTCTTAACCAGATCCTTTTTTAAAGGAAGGAAGAACGAAGTCGATTTTAAAGGAAGGGATGTTTTTGATTTGGTCTGGTATATGGGGCAAGAAGTTCAACCAAATTTTGAAAGATTAAAAGGATTGCTTGAGGGAACTATATATCAAAACCATAGCTGGGAGAAAATATTAGATACAATCGGAGAAAAATTAGAAAAAATAAAAAGAGAGCATATAATAATTGATATACAGCAGTTTATTGAAGATAAAAATGTTGTAAATTCTCTTATTGATAATTACTTACAGGTATTTGAACAGTATTATCGCAAATATAAGAACAGATAGGGATATAAATACAGCCGGAAACAAATATTTCTCAGCTTTTCTCAGGTCAGGAGGATTCAACACATATATCACATTGTGATTGCTGATGTTACAATAAATGGGAAATACATCCCATCCATAAAGATTGTTTTGCTGAGGATAATCAGAGATGAATTTTCAAGTACATAGACCACAAGGATATATTGGAACAGGAGATAAATCACTGCCTAAGATCATTAGAGATCTTGAACAGAACCTCATAAAAGCGCAGGATTTTTTTGCTTATGAGACTTTATGTCTAACAAATAGTAAACTTGAGGAATTAGCATGTGTTTTGGTTGAATTTATAGAAGATATTCACAATGATATTGGCATTTGGAAATGCTATGAAAGATATAACTTTGAATTTTTTAAAACTCCACTGCCACTTACTCTTCAGCCAAATACAGAAATAGAAGAAAAGGAACAGTTAAAATATCGTGTCCAACAATTACTATATGTTCTATATCCGGAACTTATACCAGGCCTTATTCTTTCTCCAAGTCATAAAGATTTGATTTTCCTTGCAGATTATATTTTTAAATTTCTTGAACAGCAATTTAGCCAGGTTCCCCAAGGATCAGGGATAAAAACATTCCTTTCCCAGACGAATAAATATGGTTGGGATGTGAAGAGAAAACTTATTTGGTTAGGTCAGCATTCATATTTTTTCCGGCATAGTTTTCAAAATTACGTTATCAAAGAACATGGTGGGAAAATGGAGATCCCAATAATCGATGATTTTATTTGTCAGGAAAACACTTGTTGGTCTGGACTTGGCATTATTGATATTTTAGCTGCGGTATTAGATATTAATGAAAGCAGACGCCAAGAATTAAGAAGCTGGTATGAAAGGCATATAGGATACTACAAAGTTATAGCAGTTAAAGGCCCCATTATAGAAATGATAAATATAATCAATGATCAACCGTATAAGGTCAGGGTAGGATGGGATAATAGCAGCCGATTCAAGGTTCAACAGATTGTCTTCGGAAGTTTAGTGCCC
>JBLIRO010000087.1:0-19115 GCA_049472335.1 bacterium
TTTTTATGATTATTGGCCAAGTCCTGCAATGCATCATAGTCCAAGTTGCATCCGTGTCTAACAGCAGACAATACCAAGATCTCCCAGTAGCAAAGGCCCCGGGTACCATGCTTTTCGCTTTTGCCTCCCAATACATCTTGTTTGATCAGATCCAGGATTTCTCCCAGAAGCTTGCGTTTTTTGTTAATCCTTTGAAGCCCCATAAGAATTGGAATTATTTCATGCCGACAGTTCAAATCAAATTTTATCTCTTTTATATTTTTGCTTCCTATGGTAATCTGTTTCTTGTATGTTTGCCTCAAGATTTTATCCCCCCTTGTGAATGTGTGGGTTTTAATATAAATTGTTTAAAACTTGTTGATTTAAAAGCAATTATATTAAATTCTCCCTGCTTTTGCAAGGGGGTAATATATGTTTATTTCAATTTTATCAAATAGTTATTATGTTTTCGGACAGACACTAATTAATTTTCTCTCTCAAATTTGGCGCATATACGTTCTATAAGAAACATACTTCAAAAAAAGATATAACTTACATTAATAAAAATTGATAGCCGTATTGAACCAATTCCTTGCGGTGAAGACCAATGGGAGAAAGATGATTCCAGTCCTATCATTGAAATTGCACGAAGAGAGGGTGAACCTATAAAGCTTACTGAAGATTAACCTTCTTTCTTATCCTTCATAGGTATGGCTGCGTAACAGACTGTATAAATTCTTTGACATAATCGCTCCCTATGCCCCAACCCTTGATGAATATGTCACAAGAACGTCCCTTTGACACCCCTTATGCCCTCAAGATCACTATAAGATTTTCAGGACTAATACCTCTTCTTATATCCATTTCCAGCACTCTCCCTGGGTAAGAGGACTGTGCATTTTATAGAGGACCAGGTTATCTAAGTCAATCGTTGTTTTGAAAAAAAAGAGATCAGCTTGCAAGAAACCATTCCCCACATCCTTTATAATGACTAATTCTTTGTTCTCTATAGATTAATGAAAGATACCTAATATAAAAGTATAATCCAGGTGCATCCAAAGAGGAATTTTTAGAATTTCTTAGAAATGTTTAGTAAAATAAAAAAAGCACCTGAAGCATTATTCAGTTTCAGGCGCTTCCTAATTTCTGGGCTAATGCTCTTCGGCTTTATTACCAAGAACAACCATGGGATCAAGACGTAGCGGCTTGAAGAGTATACGATAAATAGGTTAAACAGGCCATATCAAGGAATGGTGTATGCATTGTTCACTCCCTATGCTCATATGATTCATGGAATCTGTGAACAGCACCTCATCCCGTGCCATCAGTTAGCGACACCATTGGCTCTATAAAGGATTCAAGGTTGCGCATACAACTAAGTACCATCGCCTATCCGGGACCTGGCAATTTACACCATCAACCATACCAACAGTAATATTTAACCTTACCGTTAATCGTCATTATAACTGGATTGCCCGCCTTAACATCAGTCTTTGCCTTCATTGGATTTCACCTCCTTTCAACGATTAAATATTTTCGATATTGTCTGATTTGCCGTTCTGATTTAATAGACGTAAAAATATTTCCTTTTTCCCTCGATATGTATTATGTAAATTTATTTCCTGAAGTCTGTTGCCTTAAAAGGGAATATGAAGAAGTTCCTAAGCTATACTATTCTTTGAAATGACGGGTGATCACGATTGATAATGTTGTAACCATGAGATGAATAAGTGAGGAAGGGGACGATATATCCTACCCTTTTCACTTTATATTAAATATATTGTAGACATATAAAAAATAGGGTAACAGGTTGAAAACCCATTACACTATATTTCTCTAAGTTATAAGAATTTAATCCTTAAATCAGTCCCAAAAGTTTATCCAGTTCCTCTTTAGTGCATCAATTTTGGGCAGGTATTATAAGTACATATAGATAAAGACAATCTATTATTTATTAAACATAATACTTGGAGCGGGCAACGGGATTCGAACCCGCGACTCCGAGCTTGGGAAGCTCGTACTCTACCAGCTGAGTTATGCCCGCTCTAATGGGAATTAATTGTATAATTTTCCCTGTCCTTTTGTCAATACAAGGGATTTTTCCCCTGCAAATCTCTTATTGACTATTTTGTTGCCCGAACATGGTATCAGCCTCAAAACCGGATTTTTAAAACCTTCCCCATCTTGACCAGCTCGTAAAAAAGTCATTGCAGGAATTTATTGGTTGCATTTTAATTGCTATGGCATACCCATATGACATATAATATCTATATGAAATCAATAACTAAAAATATAGCAATATTCTGGTTTGTTGCCACGGCGGCTGTTATAGGCGGCATTATCTCAGGCTTCTTTCTCTCTGTGCTCCACGGCCTTCCGGAGATAAGAAAACTCGAAGACTATAAACCCTTCATGGCGACAACGGTTTATTCATATGACGGCCGTCCCATAACACAATGGTTCATCGAACGCAGATCCCCCGTCTCTTTGGATCGTATTCCAAAACAACTCAGGCAAGCTACAATCGCAGTTGAGGACAAAAATTTCTTTGATCATAAAGGCATTGACTTGATCAGCATCCTGAGGGCAGCCGTGATCAATATAAAAGCGGGTAAGATCTTACAGGGAGGAAGCACCATTACCCAGCAGCTCTCCAAGGTCCTTTTCCTGACTCCGGAAAAAAGCTTCGATAGAAAGGCCAAGGAGGCCCTGCTCGCCGTTCAGATTGAAAGGGTCTATAAAAAAGAGGAGATCCTGGAGCTGTATTTAAACCAGATCTATTATGGGAGTGGCGCCTATGGTGTGCAGGCTGCCGCCCGGACCTTCTTCGCTAAAGATGTCTGGGATTTGAACCTTTCCGAATGCGCACTTATTGCGGGGCTGCCAAATGCGCCAAGCCTGTATTCTCCGTTCCCTCACATGGAAAATGCCCTTAAAAGACGCAGGCATGTATTGTTAAGGATGCGGGAAGAGGGATTTATCTCTAACGAAGAATATAACGAAGTCATTAACTCACCTTCGGGAGTTGTTAATAAAACAATTGAAATGCCCCTTGCGCCCTATTTCATTGAAAAAGTGAGGCAGGAACTGGAAAAGGAATTAGGGCCGAACCTTCTTTACCGCGGCGGTCTTCATGTGTATACAACCCTTGATCCGAATGCCCAGATAATGGCTGAAGAAGCTGTAAAAAAAGGATTAGAGGAAATCGAGGAAAGGAGAAAAAGACAGGGTCTCTCAAATAATGAAGGCCTGCCTGTTCAGGCTTCACTGATTGCCATTGATCCGCGTAACGGACATGTGATTTGTGAGGTCGGAGGAAGGGATTTTACAATCAGCCAATTTAACAGGGCAACACAGGCAAAACGGCAGCCAGGCTCGGCATTTAAACCTATCATTTACGCGGCAGCCATTCAAAACGGATTTACGCCTGCAGATATTATAATGGACTCACCGGTGATCTATAAAATCCCCGGGACGGAAAAGCCCTGGAAACCGGCAAATTTCAGGGAAAAATTTTACGGTCCGACAAGGATAAGGACGGCTTTGGAGAAATCCTTAAATGTAGCGACAGTTAAGCTCATGAATAAGATAGGCATAACAAATACCATCCACTATGCCCGCCTGCTTGGGATCGAATCCACGCTAAAGCCCTATCCCTCTCTTGCATTAGGCACCTGTGAGGTAAGCCTGGAGGAATTGACCTCTTCCTATATACCCTTTGCAAATAATGGATTCAGGGTGAAGCCTGTCTATATCCGCTATGTAACTGATCATAAGGATGAAACCATTTATTCTCCCATTTATGAAAAAAAGCAGGTAATTACCACGGCCACGACTTACATTATGTGCAGTCTGTTGCAAGGGGTGGTGGAAAACGGAACGGGAAGGAAGGCAAGAGAAGTAGGTGTAACAGTAGCCGGCAAAACAGGAACCACGGACAATTTTACGGACGCATGGTTTGTCGGATTCAATCCTAAAGTTGCAGCAGGTGTATGGGTGGGATTTGATGAGAAGATCAGCATCGGTCATAATGAAACAGGATCGAAGGCTGCTTGCCCCATATGGACACTTTTCATGAAATCTTATCTTCGGGACAAGCCGGTAAGGGGTTTTGAAAAACCGGATGATGTCGTCTTTGTACCCATAGATCCCGCAAACGGGCTGCGGGTTACAGAGGCCTTTCCGAACAGTATCATTGAAGTGTTTAAAAGGGGTACGGAACCACAGGAATACAGCCGCTCACAAGTAAAAAACTGGATCGGGTCAGAGGACTATTACCTGAAATTTATAGATTAATGCTATGAAACGGCTCTATTTGGCAATTTCCCTCATAGGCGTGAATTCCATTTGTAGTCAAATCATCCTTATCCGGGAGCTTATCGCGGTTTTTTCCGGAAATGAGCTTACCATGGGTTTTGTTCTGGCTTCATGGTTTTTCTGGGTGGCAATAGGCAGCACAATAGGAGGAAGATGGAAAGCAGGGAACGAAACCTCCATAAGAAACAGATTCACCATCCTGCTTATTTCCATACCTTTCCTGCTTATTCTTCAAATCATACTAATACGATGGTCAAGGATCTTACTCAGCCTGCCTCAGATGGCCATTGTCGGAATGGGTCCCATATTCTGGGTCTCTTTCCTCTTTATCTCACCCCTTTGTCTCATTCTGGGTATGATGTTCAGTCTTGGTTATCAGTGGATTATCCGGCCCGAACTATCTCCTGCAAGGAGGGTTGGCTGGGTCTATGTCCTCGAAGCGGTTGGGTCGGGTGTCGGAGGCTGCCTATTCAGCTTCCTGCTCATAAGGATTATGGGGCATTTTCAAATCTCTCTTTTATTGGGAATTGTAAACCTCTTATCCGGCCTGCTGAATTTTTCTCAAAAACCGGAAAGGAATCTTCCCGGAGTTTGGATTTCAGGCAGCCTCTCTATTCTTTTTTTGTCTCTTTTCTTTTTATCACCTTTTCTTCCTATTGATTTCCTTATCTATACAATGCAATGGAAAGATTTCAAGCTCCTTTCCTGTGAGGATTCCATTTTTGGCCGGATAGCCCTTTCAAAATTAAATGAAGAATACATCTTTTATGAGCACGGGGTCCTTACCAGCACTATCCCTGATCCCTGGACAGAGGAATGGACTGTACATCTCCCCTTTGTTCAGCACCCGGAGCCTGAAAATGCTTTACTTATAGGAACTGGGATAGGAAGTCTTAAGGAAGCTATCAAATATCCCAGCCTGAAACGTATTGATTACGTCGAGCTCGATCCTACGGCGCTCACACTGGCAGAAAAATATTGTCCCCAAAATTACATAGAACTATTAAATCACCCAAAGGTAAAGCCTATCCATAAGGATGCCAGGCTTTATACAAAGGAAACGGATATTGTTTATGATCTTGTAATTATCGGCCTTCCCGATCCAAAGACAGCTCAGTTAAATCGTATGTACACTATGGAATTTTACAATCTTGTATCAAATAAGCTTTCCAAAGACGGGGTAATGGCATTTTCTGTAACATCTTCTGAAAACTATATCGGTCCCCACCTGGGTGACTTTTTAAGATGCGTATATAAGACGGTCAGGGATGTCTTTCCGGATCCCCTTGTAACACCGGGAGATACAGCGTATTTTATTGCAGGGAAAAATGAAGATTTTCTAACCCTTGATCCGGACATCATTATTCAGAGGCTATCCGCCCGTAATATAAAAACGCACTTTTTTTCCGAATGGTATCTGCCGTCTCTGCTGAGTGAAGAACGCGTTAATGATCTGAAACTTATATTTAAAGATACAGAAGGCGTCTGGATTAACAGAGATCTCAGACCCATTTGCTACTTTTATGATCTCATCCTCTGGGGGCGTTATTTTTCACCGATTACAGGGAAGATCCTGGAAAAGGCTAAAGATATCTCAGGGAAACGGCTCCTGTTTTTTTTGGCAATTCTGACCATAATGCTTATCGTATTCACTAAAATTTCAGGCAAAGAAAAAGGCCAAAGGCTTACAGTGGGTATATTAGTGATGTTAGGCGGCTTTATAGAAATAGTACTGGAATTCCTCCTGATTCTCGGCTTCCAGGTCTTCTATGGTTACGCTTACCTCCAGCTCGGCATCCTGATTACCGCCTTCATGGTAGGCCTGACTATGGGCAGCGCCCTGATGACTCATATCCTTGACAGCCTGAAGAAACCTTATATCTGGTATTGTGGTATACAGATCTCCTATTTTATCTATCCCCTTTTCATAATACTGCTATTTACCAGGATTAATGTTTCTTTTTGGCATGCCAAAGTGGTAGAATCCATTTTTATAGTACTGACCCTTATGGCCGGATTTATGGGAGGATTCCAGTTCCCTCTTGCAACAGGTCTTTTTTTATCTCCAAGCCAGAAATGGAAAGGACAGGCGGGTCTTCTTTACGGATTAGATCTGATTGGGGCAGCATTCGGGGCTGTTTTGGCAAGCAGCTACCTGGTTCCTATTTTCGGCATAGTTACTACTCTGGGAGTCCTGTCATTAATGGGAGGGATAGGCCTGACATTGCTTTTGGTTAATATTTAAAGTTGTGATTTCGTGAAAAAGCCATTTCGTCGTATTCGGGCCTTTTTTTACATCGATCTTTCAGATAACTTAATAATGGAGATAATCTTATGTTTTTTTTGAAAATATTTATTTCTACTAAAAGTATTTTATCAAGGCTTTTGAATCTATGTCATAGAAATAGAGCTATTATCTTCTTCCTTTTGCTGTTATTCTTCTTTTGCTTTTCAATATTCACAGGGACTTCCAATGCATCAGAATCCGACCCTGAGACCGAATATGGATGGATCGAATATCTATTCAATCAAGGAGAAACAGCCCTGACTATCAATGAGGGCCTCCGTTTTATCTACTTCTACCCGACACACAAATTTTCGGACAATGTGCGAATGCTTATCGGAAAATCGTATCTAAATGAAAACGATCTTGATAAAGCCTCAGGAACATTCAAAGAGCTGTCCGAAGGCGCTAATAGACAACAGATAAGAGAAGAGGCAAAATTATGGCTTAGTAACAGTCTTATAAAACAAGGCAAATATAATGCAGCGCGTCAAATCTGCGATGACTTTCTGATAAGCTATCCCCATTCAACTTTAAAGGACAGGGCTCAATACCAAAAGGCCTGGACTTTTTTAAAGGAATGGAGATGGAAGGATGCGGAAAATACCTTTAGAGAGATAGATCCTAACAGCGGATTATTTTCCGCTTCTCAGGAAATCATTGAGGAGGCGCAGGGATTGAGCCGCCAAAAGGAAAAGTCCCCTGCTGCTGCCGGAGTCCTGTCCATAATTCTCCCCGGCTCCGGATATATTTATGCCGGAAAATGGCAGACAGGGATCACGGCCTTCCTCGTAAATGGTGTTTTTATAGGCGCCGGTATTGAGGCCTTTGATAATGATCTGCCTGTTCTTGGGTCTATTTTAAGTCTCTTTGAAATCGGATGGTATACAGGAACAATCTATGGCTCAGTTCAAAGCGCGAAAAGACATAATCATAGATTCAGAGAGGAAAAGCTCTGGTCTCTGAATCAAAGATTCACCCTGCCGCTGCTTAATATAAGATTTTAAGCGGCAACCAGTTTTCTAAGCTTTCTCTTTGCTGATTTTATCCTTTTTCGAACAATTTTCAGGGCTTTGGCATCCTTGGCTTTGAGCGCTTCAGATCTCTTCTCTTTTAATGATTTAATAACCTTTTTAAGCCCCCCCTTGGTATTTCCCTTTTTTACTTTTACCTTCTTTTTTGGTATTTCCTCTTCAGGAAGCCCCATCAGTTCGGCAAGAGCCTTTATAAGCTCGGCCTTTTTCATTCCATGCACACCGGTTAATTCAGGATACTTAAGAGCTTCCTCCCGGAGTTTCACAACAGTCATCTTTTCAAGCTCATGTCTCGTCATTTGGCGTCATCCTCCAACCTTAAAATAAATAAGTTAGGCTTTCTTTAACCTGAAATCTGGATTTAGAATCAATATTCTTCTCAAGGGCCCATATGTATTTTGAGAAATTACATATTCCCAGGTTTAAATAATTAACATGTTTTAAAATCAAATTGCTTGAATTATGTTAGCACATTGATTCGGGATATGACAAGTATCCATTAAGTATTACCGCTTAAATCATTAAGTTTTTATATTTAATCAGGCGTCTGAAGTTTGAGCTGTTTCAAGTTTATCTTTTTTATATAAATGAACGTCCTGTTGGGGGAACGGGATGCTAATATTTTGGGCATCGAAGGCCTTTTTCACATTTTCCGTAACATCGAAATAAACATTCCAGTAGTCCGGAGTTTTTACCCAGGGCCGAACCGCAAAATTTACACTGCTATCGGCAAGCTCAACAACACCAACTGTAGGCCCGGGATCTTGAAGTATTCGCTCATCCTTTGACAATACTTCCAGTATAACCTTTCTTACCTTATCGATATCATCGGAATAGGAAACCCCAAAAACAAGATCAACCCGTCTTATCTCTTTGGCCGAATAATTCATAATATTGTCATCGGTAAGCTTTGCGTTTGGTATTATAACTATCTTATTGTCCAGGGTTTTCAGCTTGGTTGTAAAAATCTGAATCTCTTCAACGATACCCGAAACTCCCGCGCCCTCGATAAAATCACCGACCTTGAAAGGACGGAAAATAATCATCAGGATACCTGCGGCGAAATTTGCAAGAGAACCCTGTAAAGCGAGACCTACGGCAAGGCCGGCCGCGCCTATAATAGCGATAAGCGAGGTTGTTTGTATTCCGAGTTGACCAAGAGCCGCCAAAATTACAAATATCAATAAAATAACGTAAAGCAGATTTCCCACAAAGGACACGATTGTGGCATCTATTTTACTCTTCTTCATTATCTTCTGGGAAATATTTCGAATCAGTTTCGCGGCCCATCGCCCAAGCACCAAAATTACAATTGCAGCGAGGATCTTAAGCCCGAACATTGCAAACAGTTCCTGAATTTTCCTCAGTATTATCTCCATCTTTTTCTTCCTTTCCTCTTAAGGTTTATTGACACCTTTCGTTTCAGGGGAAATTATAGACAAGGGAAATTTATAGACAAATTATATAAAAATCTGTCGCTTTATGCCAATCCCTTTAATTTACAATGATTAAATATTATCTCTTTCATAGGCTTCTCGGGTGCTATATAAAATTAAACAATAACAAAATTCTCCTTTTACACGTCTTTAATTATTTATCTATTAAATTGATCCATCGTTTTATCATCTTTGCCATGAGGAGAATGGAATAATGAAATGCAGTTTTAACAAATACTCCCTGTTCTTATTTACCGCTATCTTAATTTGTCTGATTATCGCATTATCAGGCCTGCATGTCAGATCGGATATGACTTCTAATCCATCCGGTTTCTTTATAACGGATAAAGATCCTAACAATAGTTCAAGACAATGGAATGCCCAGATTGTGGCAAGCAGCACTGGTTATCTTTGTGTATGGGATGACTATAATGATATATTCGGGCGCTTTATTGCCCTGGATGGAGAAAATCTCGGGACGCAAATAAATATTACCTCTGACTTAGGCAATGGAAACCAGGTTGAACCGGATATAGCGACAGATGGGGGAAAATATCTGGCAGTCTGGTCGGATGGCGGAGAATTCAACTACGATCATGATATCTATGGCCGCTTTGTGTATATAAACGGAACTCTCGGAGAAGCTTTCCTGATCGAGTCATCCGAAGGCAGACAAAGATTCCCGAAGGTCGGATTCAATGGTCAATATTATCTGGTAATCTGGGAAGACTGGTTAGAACATACTATGGATACGCCTCAGGTAAGGCTTAAATATAAAAGGGTTGGCTCGAATGGGAGCTTACTGGATGCAGAGCCTAAAAATATTACTATTGCTGTGAATAAATATGCAGGGAAAGCCTGTTTTGATTTATGTTCACTGGATGAGTCCAACCAACCGGATATTTCATGGTTCATAAGCTGGAATGGCTTCTTAAAGAATGAACGATCTGAAATATTCGGAGGATTTTTAGAGGATAATGGAAGTGAGTTGCGATTAAATCAACAGATCCAAATCATTCCATCTTTCTTTAATACATATTATATTTCTCATTTATATCCTTCTGCTGAAAATATAGGCAATGTCGTTCTGGTTGTCTGGGAGAGCTGGAGAGATGAGTACGGCTTCAACACAGATATCTATGGGAGAAGGATTCAGGCTGGAAAATTAGATAGTGAATTCATTCAGATCAGCGCAAAAGAAGCCCAGGAGAGATATCCGGAGGCAGGCAGTAACGGGAAGGTTTTTTTTGTGATGTGGAAAGACTTGGAAAACGTTTACGGCAGAAGGATATCTAAAGAAGGGATATTGCTTGAAGACAATCCCCCTGTTTCGGATAGCATAGTAATAAACGCCTCGGACCCTAATCATATTCAAAATATATACAACCTTGCTGTGGCTTCAAACGGATTAGATGAGAACAACCTGTTTCTCTGTGTCTGGTCCGCTAACAAAAAGATCTCAGATACTCCCTTTATTTTGGATTGGTATATCAAAGGCTATTCATATTCTCCTCCACCTCCGCCTGTTCTTAGTTGGCCTGGTTCAGGGAGCTATTCAGAAGATGGAATAAATCCGGATTCCGGTCCAGGGGGAAGCCAATTTATATTTAAAGTAAGATATGTATCTTCTTTATCCCTTTACCCCAGTGAAGCCCAGGTATGGATAGATCTGGATGATAACGGGATATACGATCAAATGGAAAAATTCGGCATGACCGCCGAAACCGATGGTATTACTTATATTTACACTAAAAGCAAGGTCCTTTATGATGGCGACGGCATGCTTAATTACAGGTTCTTTTTCAGAGACGATTACAATACCGCCGTAGGAGAGCCAGCCGAAGACAGCTCATTTCAAATAAACAAGGTAAACTCTTCACCTGAGCTATATTGGACAAATGAACCTGGATTTACAGGAGATGGTGCAAGGCCCGACAGCTCTGAATGGTCAACGGAGCTTACAAATTTTGAATTCCGGGTGCTCTACAAGGATGAAGATGGTGATCCTCCCGGAAATAAGGATTTGTGCATAGATAAAAATATGGATGGAGTATATAGTCAGGATGAGCATTTTGAAATGAGCCCCCTGGGAAGCAACTATCAGACTGGTGTGATTTATATCTATACCCCCCTGGCCTTAAATTCCAATTTTACTGTCCCTATGTATTACAAATTCGATTTTGATGATGGAAAAAATAAAGCAACGGGTGAACCGGGGACAGCCACTTATTTATCCTTCAGTCCAATAGGTGAAACAGCAGTATGCCTAAATAATTATGATCAGTTTTTTCCATCTATAACTCTAACTAATGATGGTTATCAGGCATTTTGGGAAGACCGAAGGGAAAACGACGAAGTATTGAGCCACGTCTGGATGGTCCCGTTAACCAAAAGCGGAAGGGTGAAGGACAATACTAATGAGCCGGGGCAAATAAGACTGGATACAAGCACGATGGGCGCATTCAAGCCAAAGGGCCTTTTTGATTCGGCCACTCAAAAAACCCTTGTTATATGGGAAGATTTGAGAAATGGCACCATTTCTGAGCAAACAGAATTAAACAATATATTCAAACCACAAGCTGTTTATAAGGGGCTGGATATCTATGGACTTTATATTGATTCCGACGGCAACCCCCTTATGGATGAATTTTTAATTGCCGGCTCCGGCATAGGACAAAATGTCCTGAATGCGGATTTGGCTTTAGGCCTAAATGGGCAATATTTAGTGGTGTGGGAGGACGAGAAAAATATTGGAAACGATAAAAAGACAAACATATACACAAGGTTTATAAAATATGAAAATAATCCACCAGGGGCTGCTTTTGGGCAGACAATGGGTCTGCAGACAGAAGAGAAACATCAAATCCTGCCGATTATCGCCTCGAACGGGCCATATTACCTGGTAGTCTGGCAGGATATAGATGATGCGGACCCAAATTCTGGTTATTACAATTCAAGGATTTACGGCAAAAGGGTTGACCCAAACGGAGAGGTATATCCTCAATCTCCCTTTAAGTTTTTCAATGATAATATCGAACTGACCTTATCAGACCCTAATATTAATCAACTGTTTCCTGATGTCGCATCGGACGGAGAGAACTTCTTGATTGTCTGGCAGGACAGCCGTAATTTAAAGAATAAAAAGGGATACGATATTTTTGGAATGAGGGTCAATATAAATGGAATGGCTATTCAGTATCTGAATACAATTAGTTGGGAAGTGCCCATCTGCACGGCAAACGGACATCAAATAAGGCCCAGGGTTTCCTGGAATCCTCAGGAAGAATGCTTTCTGATTAGTTGGCTGGAACTGCCGGATGAATATGAACTATCTCCATCTGATATGTTGTCTCTTTCTTCTCCGACACCTGGTAATATTAAATTTGTCAGAATGGACAAAGACGGAAAACTTTTGGATTCCGAGTCTTCTGAACACCCCGGCATCCAGCCTGTAGCTATATCTTTCACTCAGAACCTTTTTGATATCAATTGCAGCCAGAATGATGGGTGCCGCATGATATGGGAAGATCTTCGAAATGAACTTTCGTACGACATTTACAGTGCTGAATTACAAAAGGTCCTTCGTTTTGCAGAGGACCCCAATTTTATAAACGGTATAAATCCTTTAGCTGCTTTTGAAGGGAACCTTTTTACATTTAGAATAGAATACCTGGACTGGAAAAACAATGCCATGCCGGGTGTATCCCAGGTGTGGATCGATCTCGATGATGACGGAAGTTTTGAAGAAGATGAAAAATTCGACATGGATATCCTCTCAGAATCACCCATGATTTACACCTTCAAGAAGGAAATCCATTATCCCGAAAACGAGGAGAGCGACAATTTTATCAGCTATCGTTTTTATTTTGAAGACCAGAACGGCTTGGTGATAAGTGGGCTTGGATCCAATCTTAACTATTTCCTGTTGGTCCCGGAGCCCGATAATAATGCGGTGCTTGAGTGGGCTGGCAGTGAAGGTTTTGAGACCGACGGTGTTGATCCCGATCAAGCATATGAAGGGACAAAATTCAAGTTTTCAGTCTCCTACAGGGACCCCTTAAATAATCCTCCCATCGTTCCACATGTATGGATCGACCAGGACGATAATGGCGTATATGACGATTTTGAGGTATACGGCATGATCGAAGAGGACCCGAACGATATCATCTTTTCTGATGGCAAGGTGTACTCCTTAGGGATTAATCTTTTTTATCCAAATCAAGGGGATGGCAATATAACATATCGATTCTACTTCACCTATCAACCCCCCACTCCCGCTGAGTACAAACCCTACTTCTATGACATCGGGACAATAGAGGTGAAGGGAGAACCAACGACTGATCATTCCATTTCATTAAAGGCCGCCGCGCTTGACTGGGAAGGCAGCCCGGGCTTTGAAACAGACGGAGTAGAACCTGACCAGGCAGACGAAGGCATGGAATTTAAATTTTCAGTTTCATATAGAGATCAATCTAATTATTCTCCCATTAGCACACAGGTCTGGATCGATACCAATGATAACGGAAGCTATGAAGAGACCGAGAAATTCGACATGAATGAAAAGGACCCTTCGGACCATAATTATACAAATGGAAAGGTTTATTCCTTTAGCAAGGCACTTTATCCTGAACAAGGCGGAGAAATAAATTATCGTTTCGTATTTACATACGATCCTTTCGATGATCCCAATAGTCCCTATGGAATTCTTGTAAAGGGAGAGCCCTCGGTTAATCATACGCTATTGGTTAATGTCCGGCGGATAATAGATTTGAATGCCGGCTGGAGCATGATTTCTCTGCCTTTTGAGCCATCAAACACAATTTCTTCCGACGTGTTCCCGGGCGCTTCGGTAATTTACAGCTTCGACAAGGAATCTGGATATAAGCGCGTTAAAACCAGCGAAGAGCTAAAAATCGGAAAGGGATATTGGATATTACTGAACCAAAATCGCAATTTTAATCTAATGGTCGACAAAATGATCGATAAATATTCACATACCGTTGAAAATGAGTGGTACATGATCGGTTCATGCTCCTACGACGCAAAGGCTTCCGTATCCGAGGGCAAAATTGCCGTAATCTACTCCTTTGCTCCCGGTACAGGCTATAAAAGGGTCTTGGATACGGAAAACTTAAAACCAGGGAAGGGATACTGGATACTTTTTAAAGACATACCCGATTATGAGGAGGCAGTGCTTACGGTTGAAAGCGTAAACTAGGAGAGTGCCTGAAGTGCTTAATTAACATAATCAAAATAATATTAGTCTCGTCATATTAAATAACAAAGGTATAAATTTATAAATAAGTTTTTTATAATTATAACTCCTGGAGCCCATGGGGACAGGGCAGCTTTTTCTCTCCGGTATGGGATTTCTTTGGCGGACTTTTTGGCGGGCAATTCCCATGGTCATGGCGAAATAATTATCCTGGATTTCCGGACAACCGTTTGCTTTACGGCATTTCTCCGTCACCTCTTTATGGTGTAAGTATATCGAATAGAACAATACCGGATATAGTAACTTATTATGGAGTAAACATTCCCAATACTGGAATATTATATTAGCATGAACTATTATATTAATAGGATTTATTAATAAAAAATTGATAATAAAATTACGGAATTTAAAGGCAACCTTTTAGAGATTCCAAGTATCAATCCGCACATCATCAAGATACACTTACGACTTCTCCGTGAAGCTTCTTCTGCGTTACATGAAGATTTCAAATTCAAGATCTGGGTTCAATGGAAAAAAAATAACACAGGGCAGGAATTAATAGAGTCAGTGAAAGGAGGTGAATTATGAAAGAATTTAGAAAATATGGTTTTTGGGTGCTATTTATATTTATAGTACTAATAGGATCACTAATAATTGTTAATTTCAGCTTTCAGAAACAATCACCCGGAATTCCCAATGTGAATGCACAAGGCCAGAAACAAACCAATTTCCCCGGAGACACATTTTACACTAGACCATATGAAGGGACTATGGGAGGAGGACACCCTAGCGATACATTTTATATTCCCCAGAACCCGGTTTTCCCCGGCAATTCAAATAATGATTATTATATGCCCGGGGTAATAACACTCCCTACGTCTTCAACCTGTGGATGGGATTGTGGTCAGACTTACACAACTTGCGCTTTAACTTGTGGCCGAGGGGCCCAGGGCGGGACATCAATGACATGCAGCTCCGGCTTGTTCGGCAACTGCTTAGGCCAAACTCCCACATCCACAACCTGCAGCGGCGGAATCTTATGTGGCGGCGTAACCTTGCCCACTTCATCAACCTGTAGCAGTGGCATTTTCTGTGACGGCGGGCCAATGCCCACTTTCTCAACCTGCAGTGGCGGCATCTTCTGTGGCGGCCCAAGCCCTACTTCCACAACCTGCGGCGTTTTCTGTGATGGCGGGCCAATGCCTACCTTTTCAACCTGTAGCAGTGGCTTCTTCTGTGACGGCGGGGCAATACCCACTTCGTCAACCTGCAGTGGCGGCATCTTCTGTGGTAGTTCAAGCCCTACTTCTACGACTTGCAGTGGCAGCATATTCTGTGGAGGCAATATCAGTACACTCCAAACTTGTTTTGGAAACTGCTCCACTGAACTACCCCTCTCCCTTCCGGAAGGTGTTATTCCGGGGTGGGGAGGTAATGGCCCTAAAATACCAGGAAGCATAGTTCCTTTCCCGGTATATAATGCCCCACCCTCTTATTAGTCTTGCTTAGAAGCGGATAATTCTCCAGCAATTCTAATTTTTGGGGGAAAACCTTTTGATGATTAGTATGTATCTGAACGAGATAAAATCATACTAAAATTAATAAGGTTTTAGATAGCACCTTTTCATAGCCTGCCGGCATTACAGCCGGCAGGCTATGAATCACCAGTAATAATAAAATTAAGGGTATAATTAATCTAAACCCTTTTATCTTTGATTTTGATTAATAATACAATTTGCCCAGTCAATAATCATTAAAAGCCTTTTCGGACAATCTTTTTAAAAATTTTACTCCCTGTAATCTTTTAAAGTATACAATAATTTTAAAGGAAATAGATAATAAAAAAATTAGAATTTGTCAAAGGGATGAATAAATGTATTTGATTTGATAATATATATGTGGCTTTAAAAGCATTTTGATCTAAAAGATGATAAGGAGATTAAGGATATGATAAAAGAGCTAATCCCTGAAAATTTACGCAAGATCTGCGATCCCAAGACCTTGGGTTGTGATACCAGTAAGGACATGAAAAAACTGGAGGCCATTATAGGCCAGGAAAGGGCGCTTAAATCATTACAATTTGGCCTCGGTATAAAAGGAAACGGATTTAATATTTTCGTTTCAGGACGGCCGGGCACGGGCAGAACCACAGCAATAAAGAATTTTTTAGAAGAAAAGGCCAAAAGTATGCCTGTTCCCATCGATTGGTGCTACATAAATAATTTTCATAATCCCTATCATCCGAGGGCCCTATCGCTTCCTTCCGGCAGGGGGAGGGAGCTTCAATCGGACATGAAAAAGCTTATTGAAAGCGCTCGAACTGAGATCCACAGGGCATTCGAAAGTGAAGAATATGCCGCAAAAAAAGAACAGACAACCAAATCCCTGCAACAAGAAAAAAACAGGCTTTTTACTAAAATCAATGAAAAGGCCCAAAAGGAGGATTTTACTATACAATCGAGTTCCATAGGATTGCTCACTATCCCCGTAAAGGATGGAAAGCCTCTTAGCGAGGAGGAATTCAATGCCTTAAAGCCAAAAGAAAAAGAGAAAATTGCAAAAAAGCGTGAGGAGATTCAGGCCAAGCTAAAAGATACTGTAAGACAGGCAAAGAATCTGGACAAAAAGATCATTAAGGAGATTCAAAAACTGGATCAGGAGGTCGCCCTGTATGTGATAGGCCATTTGATAGAAGATCTGAAGGAAAAATATAGAGACCTTCCTGATATTATTTCCTATCTCCATGATGTACAAGACGATATTTTAGAGAATCTATCCATATTCCGGTCCGGGACCAATGCGCAACATCCCTCCCTCATACCAATGGCTGCAGGACTGGCTGAATTGGCCTTTAAAAAATACGAGGTGAACTTACTTATCGACAACTCATCACTTAAGGCGGCCCCGGTTATTATCGAGCTTAATCCAACCTATAATAATCTGTTTGGCAGGATAGAGAAAGAGGCGCAATTCGGCACCCTGGTAACAGGTTTTACATTGATAAGAGAGGGATCCCTGCACAGGGCGAATGGCGGGTATATGGTTATCCCGGCAATGGAGCTATTGCGTAATATCTTTTCATGGGATGGTTTAAAGCGTGCACTGAGAAATAAGGAGATTACCATAGAAGAGGCCGGAGAGAGATTAGGATTGATAACTACGAAAAGTCTCAGCCCTGAGCCTATCCCTCTGGATATCAAAGTAATTCTGGTTGGCCAGCCTATACTATATTATCTTCTATACAATTACGATGAGGATTTTGAAGAACTCTTCAAAGTAAAGGCGGATTTTGACACTCAAATGGAGCGAAACGAAAAAAATATCAAGGATTACGCGGCCTTTGTCTGCACAGTGTGTGAGATGGAAAAGCTGAGACATCTGGACAACACCGCGCTTGCAAAACTAGTGGAATATGGTTCCAGACTGGCCGGAGATCAGGAGAAACTCTCCACCCACTTCGGAAAGATCTCCGATGTGATTAAGGAAGCCTGTTACTATGCAGCCCAGGAAGATACAAAATATGTAAAAGACTCTCATATTAGTAAGGCCATAGATGAAAAGCTTTATAGATCCAATCTTCTTCAGGAAAAGATCAGAGAGATGATTGAACGCAGCACTATACAGGTGAATCTTGACGGGGAGAAGGTTGGCCAGGTAAATGGCTTATCAGTTATCAATTTAGGAGACATAACCTTCGGAAGACCAAGCAAAATCAGTGTGAGCATAGGCTTGGGAAAAAGCGGATTAATCGATATCGAAAGGGAGGCGAAACTTGGGGGTCCCATCCACTCGAAAGGCGTAATGATACTCTCAGGATATCTGACTGAAAAATATGCCCGGGATAAACCTCTCAGTCTCACAGCCCGTCTGGTCTTTGAACAAAGCTATTCGGAAGTGGAAGGGGATAGCGCGTCGAGCGCGGAGCTTTATGCCCTGCTTTCCGCTCTGTCCGGGAAACCCCTTAAACAGGGAATTGCCGTAACGGGCTCGGTTAATCAGAACGGAGGAATTCAGGCCATTGGCGGTGTGAACGAGAAGATCGAAGGGTTCTTTGAAATATGCAAGGCAAAGGGATTAACAGGAAGACAGGGTGTCGTTATTCCCGAGAGTAATGTTAAAAATCTCATGTTGAATGAAGAGGTCGTAGAGGCAGTCAGAAAAGGGGAATTTTACATCTGGTCAGTAAAAAGCATCGATGAGGGGATTGAAATCCTGACAGGGATAAAGGCCGGCCAAAAGACCGAGGAAGGAAGATTTGAGGAAGGCAGCATCAATTATCATGTGGACAAATGCTTAAGGGAATCGGCCGAGAAGATGAAAGGGTTCGCGATGCCGGGGCAGACTCCCCAAAAAATTAATGCGTAATTTGCATAAATATATACAAAAATTGACATAATCTTATTTTAAAGGTATACTTATATTTAGATAATTTTCAAATCAATCAGAATATACTAATCCGGTTCTTCGTTTAAGACAATATAATTCTTCTGAATCCTGTATTAAAGCATATAAGAAAATTTTTAAATCCCATCTATCTCAAAAACAAAGAATTATGGATTAAAGTACATCTATCAATAAATAGCTATATCGCAAACAAAGCTTATTTACATCCGTAAAGCTAAGGAAGGTGATGAGGATCAGCTCTTTAAAGGACATAGAAGGGGGGTGATCTTCCGGAAAATTTACCTCCATAATTTCCATTCATTTTAAACCTTAAACATACAGGATCAAACATTAAGTTTGAAACAATCTATAAGGGGGAGGTTTGTTTATTATGAGATTTAAAACCTTTTTATTTATGGTTATAGCAATATTGGCAGCCCTTATGTTGGTGACAACCGCTATTCATT
>JBLIRO010000088.1:0-18439 GCA_049472335.1 bacterium
ACAATCACTGGCAGAAGTACAAGCGTCCAGATTAACTTGGCCAAGACGATAATTAAAGTAGTTACCAGCATAAACATATGCATCATAAATCCCAGGTCCTAAAGTGCATTCACTAGATAATAAAACAGGTTATTTATCATTTAGAATATCGACCAGAGAACATTTAGTATATAGGATTTTTATAGTATATGAATTTGCTAATTCTTAATCAGAGTCCAAATACAGTCTATACAAAAGAATTACAGCAATAAAATGTATCTTACAAAATTATGTAAAAGAGCTAAAATTAACAATATGTTAATTTTTTCTATTATTAAGTATATACAAATTATTTTAATTTGTCAATAGAAATATTGATGGCTTATAATATTATTATTTTCATGATTGCTAATAACTTCTTAATTTTTAATAAATCTATACGTAATAATTTATGATAAAATGGGAAAAATTTTTTCGTATATAGTTTTCAATATTAAGAGAAAACTTCAAATAGATCTGAAAGAGAGATTTGACTTATAATTATTAATCCACAATAATAAAATAAGACATGTTTTCTCTTCCATTATCCAGATTGGCAGTCTGCTAACCCTCCAGAAAGGAATAAAGGCATTTTAGTTGTTTGAAAGATGAGATATAGCGGGGTCAGAACCTTATAACAAAATTTAATTTTAATATGATTTTCTTCCATATCTTGCATTTTAAAATTTGCATTTTGCAATTTTCAATTCTTCTCAAGATCCCACGGGGTTTTTGAGAAGTTACAATCTCATTGCCTTTATAAGGTTTTTAGTGCAGATTTCTTGGATATTCAAGATTTATATAAATATTCTGAATATTAAAATAAAAGGATCTTGAAGTCAAAAAAGAAATTATTAGGAGACAGGAATGATAGTAAAGGATGTCATGAAAAAGGATTTAGTTACAGTCAGGCGTTCAACTATGTTGAGTGAATTGATTCATCGGTTGCAGGACTTCCATACCTTTCCCTTGGTCCCGGTTGTGAATGAGGAGGGTCGCTTGCTAGGAACCGTTTCCTTTCATAATCTGATAGATGTATTTCAACCCTACGAATCAAGTCTGATAAAAGCCATCCCTTTTTTGGAAAGAGAGGAGATCGACATATTCGAGTTAGAGATCACTCCTGAGATGGCAACATTGATCGTTGTAGATGATATTATGGAGTCACATTTCATGACTGTTTCTGAAGAGGAAACCTTGGAGAAGGCATATAATCTAATGAAGATACACTCATTAGACAGGCTGCCTGTCATTGACCGAAAAAAAAGACTTGTAGGAATGATAGGAGTTTTTGATATTCTGGTGGCGCTATTCCGCGAAAAGGGGATTATAAAGGACTAGATTCAATGCATGCAAATTTAAATATTAATCCACTATTGGCCGTGGGAATATTAATAATTATAGGCTATCTGGGCGGTATGGCAGCCAAAAAAGTGAAATTTCCCAGAATCAGCGGCTACATTTTCATCGGTATGTTATTAGGTGTTTCCTTTTTAAATATTATATCCCAGGAAATCATCCATGGTGGTTTAAATATCATTACAGATATAACCTTGGGAATCATTGCATATTTGGTGGGTGGAAGCCTCAGCCTTGAATCCCTGAAAAGAGTAAGAAGGGATATCGCGTGGATTTCCCTTCTCGAAGCCCTGGGGGCATGGATCTTCGTTACTTGCATATTATTATTGCTCGGCCCGTTTTTAATAAAGCTCAAGACCGGTGGCCTTGTTTATAGCCAGACATATTTGCCTATGGCCTTAATCCTAGGCGCCGTATCATTGGCTACCGCCCCTGCGGCCACCATAGCCATAATCCGGGAATATAAATCAAGAGGTCCGTTAACGACAATATTAATGGGGGTTGTGACATTAGATGATGCCTATGCCATTATTGGAACTGCTATAGCCCTGAGCATTGCGGGGGCATGTATTGCCGGGATAGAGAGTTTTTCTGTTTATCAGATTATTATAACTCCCTTGTTTGAGATTGTGGGATCTATAGTAATAGGTGCTATTTTTGCTGTGGCATTAATGGGAATGAGTAAATTTGCAAAAAACAGACAGGCTTTATTGGCAATAGTATTCGGAATGATAATGCTTTCCGCAGGTATGGCCAAAATGTTTAACTTTTCTCCGCTTTTGGTGAACATTGTCATGGGATTTTTTATAGTAAATCGAATGGGTTACAATAAGGATATATTTTTGGTTATCGATGACATTGAGGATGTTATATTTGCTGCCTTTTTTACACTTGCAGGTGCGCATCTTGATTTGGCAATTATGAAGGTGGCATGGACTTTGGCATTATTAATCATAATAGGCAGGTTTAGCGGCAAGCTGTTTGGGGCAAGGCTTGGTGCCTTTTTATCCGGAGCGCCATCTCAGGTTAAGAAATATCTCGGCTTCGGCCTTCTCCCTAAAGCCGGAGTTACTTTGGGATTAATATTGCTTGCTGTTGAGAATCCGGCTTTTGGGAGCTTTGGAGAGGTTATGGTAAACGGTGTGTTAGGCTCGGTTGTTATAAATGAGCTGATAGCCCCTCCCTTGGTTAAATACGCACTTTTTAAGGCAGGAGAAGTTACCGCTTCCTAATACACCATAATCTTAACTTTTTCCCTGGATAAGGTCTTTAACTTTCTTGCTTTGACTCAATCCTCTTTAATTCAATCTTCATTTTGCTAAGCATTTTTTTAAGCCTTTTATTTTCTTCCAGAAGGGATTTCTCTCCTTGTGTCATTAGGTTTTTCTCAAAGGCAAGATGACCCGAATTGAGCAACTGATCCCGCCATCTGTAATATTGAGCATGAGATATTTTATACTCTTTACAAAGGAGACCGATATCCTTCTGCCCGCTTAAGGTTTCCATAATAATTTTAAATTTTTCCTGACTGCTCCATTGCCTTCGTCTCACAAGAATACGCTCCTTTCTTTTGAACAGTCCTAATACCAAATGACGTTTCTTAATGGGCAGCAGAATAATTCTTGAAGCAAATCAGATGTACCGAATTAAAGCGTTATCAAATCATATCCTTTGACTATTATTTTTATAATTTAGGCCAAGTCTATAAATGATATAGTATTTATTTATATTACTTACATATCGGACTGTCTCCTGACCGATGCTTTTTAAGGCTGCCATCTCAACATTTCGAAACCATCGATTTGGATTAAGCCCCATTTGTAGCGCCAATTTTCGGACTTTTTTAATTTTATTCGGCCCTGCATTATATGCGGCCAATGTGAAACGAATACGGTCCTTTTCTTTTATATTCGGATCACTAAAATAATAGTCTCTCAAAAAAGCAAGATATTTCGTGCCTGCGTGTATGTTATTCTCAACCTCGGTTACCTTATGGATGCCTATTTTCTTCCCCGCAGCAGTGCTTGGTTTGATCTGCATAAGGCCTATGGCCCCAAAAGGGCTTTTTTTGCTGTGATCCAAGCCTGATTCCTGATAAGCTAATGCCATTATCAGCATCCAATCAAAATTGTATTTGTTGGCATATTTTTTAAACAAGTCGATATAATATAGAATTTTCTTATGTTCTTTTTCAGTGAGGGGGTTTCTGATCCATTTATTGTTTTTATAATAACGATTAAAGAAGATGTTTCCCAAAAGAGTTCCCTTTTTGTGAGCCTTTATGAATTGGTTTAAACTTGATTTTAGCTCGGGATTGCCTTTTCGGATCATCCACGCAATTTTACCGCCTTTTCTAACCTTCAAATGATTCATTATTCTAATATTGTTAAAGACACTCGCCCATATTTTGGCTATATGACTATCAGACACTGTTATATCAATGGCTTCGGAGTTAAGGAGTTCCAGAATGTCTTCCATTTCAAGGGTTTCATCCACTTTGATAATCTCGATAGGTACCATGGCTTTTTTCGATAACACGTCGTTGAGTGATAGGAGGCCTTCGTAATAACTGCTGCTTGCTCTCACAAATATCTTGCGGCCGGATAAATCCTCGATCTTTTTAAGCCCTTTGACACTGCCATTAACCACAATTACTTCATC
Source organism: bacterium (assembly GCA_049472335.1). Classification (GTDB taxonomy): domain Bacteria; phylum SZUA-182; class SZUA-182; order DTGQ01; family JAFGSM01; genus JBLIRM01. The sequence goes on from JBLIRO010000088.1 coordinate 4,039, forward strand.
GATTCCGGTTAAATACGGAGTAGTAAAGTCTATTTCCTTAAGCCTGTCAGGAGTAATTGTTAATCCGGCTGCGGCAATGTCTCCAAGGCCTTCGTTCAGCATAGGGATCAACGCATCTCTTGATACCGGGATAATTTCTAAAACAATTTTTAATTCCGATTTTTTTATTCCCATATTCAAAAATTTCTCATATTCCTTTAAAAGGGAGTATTCAAACCCGTAAAGCTGTCCTCCTGAGATAAAAAAATTGGTTTTGTTAAAGGTGGTTAAAACCCTTATGTATCGCCTTTCTATAAGCCTGCTGAGGTCACCGGTATATTTTTCCCTCAAATGTGAACTGACAATGTGCAATGTGTCCGGTTCTTTTTCCATCCCTAGTTTTTTTTGGTTTCCCAATAAATCAAAGCTCATGGATATCAATAAAACACCAGGGATCAGACAAATTAACACAATGATAATTTGTATTTTTTTATGCTTTGTCATTTTTTTACTCATTTACTATTACAGTTCCAGTAAAGTTTTATTTGATTGTTTTCAATATCGAACATTGATCAATTGTTTATATTAAAAGATTGGCGCTCTATTCATATTATAATTACATATTAGCAAGAAAACCTTACTGTATCAACACGCACAGAAATTATAAAAATTATATGTCCCCGGAATGCGGGGCTGGGCGCACCATTATTTAATTTTAATATAATTTTGTTTTATTATAGATTTTTAATTCAAATAATTTCTTTTGTAACCGATAAAAATAATAAAGATTTCCGATGAAATAATAGTAACTATTTCTGGACTTTTATATGAAAAAATGCTTTTCTTTTCTTCTAATTGCAAATTAGAATAAAAATTATGGAATTTTAGTTGAAAAAATCGTGCATTTTAAAACAACTAAAATGATACCAAAACAGCCATGTTTTTATATTAAATATTTTTTGGCTAAGTTGCTGACCTGAGGAGGAGAAGAAGATAATTTATGGACTTCATTCAAAATATAACTGAAGGAAGATCGTTAAATATAGAGGCGTTGCGGAGCATACTGGACGAAAGCCTGAGAGAAGACGACTTTTTTTGTCGTAAAAGTTGTCGCCTTTTGGACAGTGCAGGTCTTGAAAAAAATGAAGCCTTAATGTTATTGGCACAGTATAGATCCAAAATTAAATATGGTTATGATTTATCAATAAGCAGCCTTTCTCATATATTACGTGTTTCGAAAAAAGATAAAAAAGAGACCTCTCTAAAAAGACTCGTTGAGTCACCATTTTTTCTTATTAAGGCATGCTGGTTATATGATCATGCACCCAATTTTTATTTTTTCAATGGATATAAACCAAAAGATCTTGATGATTTTATTATTAAATTTGCAAAGGAATACGAAACTAAATTTTTAAACAATAAAATATCCATAGAGAATTGGAAAAAGGTTAAAGCTGCCAGGCGTGTGCTGGCTTCTTCATTTTGGGAAAAAGATATTATTGATCCAATATTCTTCATAGAAAAAGTAATAAATCAAAATATTGAAGGTATTGAGATATCTTTCGATTTTCATCCATTCAATTATACTAAATTACTTCCCGAGGAATTAAACAAAGAAAAACGGGAACAGATAAACGAGGCTAGAAGGAAGAGCGGGATAAAGATAGACATTCACAGCCCCATTGTAGGGCCTTATTTTCCTTTACCCATTCCACGGAAAGGCCGTCAACTTTTTAACAATCCATTGAAATGCTTTGGACTTCAATGTGAGACCATTGAACTGGCAAAGGATATCGGAGCGGGATCAGTGGTTGTTCACCTGATAGACACCTCGAACCCAAGAAAGATGTCTGATTTGATAATGCAGGCAGGAGGAAGCAACACTCGTGTGACTATTGAAAACTATTGTCAGACTAAAGAGTTACAAAACTCTGATAATTTCTTGGCTTATCTCGATGAGATCATTAAAATACTTCCCAAAGAAATTATAAGAAACAACTTTGGTATTACTCTGGATGTAGGACATCTTAATATTGAAGGGGAAGATCCTCTTGTTGCATCTGATAAAATTGGAAGTTGGTGCTATAATAATGGTGTATATATTCGCATACATGCTACGGATAATTATGGAAATTTACCTTTTACCCCTCCCAGTTATAGTGCTGATATACATAACAATGTCTCAGGTTTGGGAATAAATAATGAAGCAATAATCAAGCTCCTTCGCAGCAAGGGACTTAAATTTGATGTTGTTGCCGAGCAGATCAAACCACTTACACCGGAAGATATTGCTATAATCCATAAGGCACAATCGATCCCTCTTGGGAAATCATATGACGAATTCCTTTCAAAAGGCAAAGATATATTGACATCTGCCAGATTCGAAGAGCTCATAACGCCTGCTGTAATGAAAGAGAATCCCTATTTGTTCCTGGCTGGTTTAGAAGGAACCGATTCATTGAAAGAATATCTTGTCTACAGAAAAATACAGGAAAGAAAGTATTTGTTTGTGGATGATGCAAAAAAAATTTCTCAGGATTTTATGAAGATGCCTCAAAAAATCAAAAATCATCTAATAAGGTATCTGGATGATTTATTGTTGCCTATTCAGGATGAGAAGGGGACGGTCTCGAAAAATCAACTCGGTTTGATATGTCAAAATATAAGTGGGGCATTATTTGGAACAATAAACAATGAGCACTTAAGCCAAATTTTCTCTCAATCGAGGACTTATAGAAAAGGGGATGTAATATGCCGGCAAAATACCATCGGCCATGAAATGTATTTTATAGAAGAAGGTGAAGCAAATATATTCGTTAAAGGTTCTCTGATTTCTTCATTAGGCCCGGGAGAGATATTCGGTGAGATCAGCCTTTTTTATAATATCAAAAGGACCGCTACTATTAAGGCTGCTAAAGATAATACAAAGGTTCGGATTTTAAGCCGTAAGAATTTCATGAATCTTATTAGACGAAACCAACCCTATAGCTATGACCTAATCTATAGGCTTTATCACATACTTCCTGAAAGACTAAGAAATTTAATTGATAAATATAAGGCTTCGGTAGATTCTATTCATCTTATTTTGGACAGAGAAGAAGATATTGAAACTTCAGTTGAGGAAGTCCCTTTGGATGTGGGACTAAAAACAGATATAATCCCTCCCTTTTCCCAGGAAGAAGCCGAAATGCTGTTCAAGCAAAAAAAGGAATTTGATGCGGATCAGGTTATCTTTTCGGAAGGGGATGATGGTGATCGTGTATTTTATATCTTAGAAGGAAAAGTCAAAGTTGTCACCCGTTCAACAACGAACAAAGAAATAAAATATGGGGAGTTGGGCGAAGGTGAGGTCTTTGGTGAAATGGCACTAATGGATAATAAACCCAGATCTGCCAGTATTGTGGCAATAACTCCATGTAAAACAGCTTATATTGAAAAGAACGATTTCATAGATCTTTTGGATACCAGGTCGGAATTGGCCTTTCGATTGCTGGCTTATACTTGTGTAAGTATTTTAGAGCGCATACTCAGGTTGGATAAGGTTTATACAGAGATTAAAAATTGGGTGGATAACTATAAAACAATTCGTACCAATTGGATCCCCTCCTGAATCCATAAAATTTATTTTCCTGCATAAAAATCACCTTTTGCTTAAGTGGAACCCCTGCAAGGGTAAACAGCCGGATTTTGACATTTATAAAATAAGGTATTAAATTAAAAACACACCTCGTTGTATTACCCTAACCTCCTTCACGGATCCATGGACCCGCCCTGCTCCGCCCGGGCGGGCTTTTATTTTTACAGTAACCTCTTTTTTTCTTTAAGAAGGAAATTAGTCCCCCGTAGCTTCCAGTTTATAAGGATTAATTAATCCTCAAATTTGATTGCTTTTCCATTAAAATTAATAGATGAAGATATCCCGCAGCCACCACCGATAACCGATTCGGTTTTGTTATGATAAGTATTTGATTGTTCCTCCCACGGAGTAGAAGAAACTACTTCCCCTCCGTCTAAAAATTCACGATACACTTCAATAACTCCATCCGCTCCGACCTTTTCAGCTTGATCCATGAGTCTTTTTAAAGCAGCGGCTTCCGCGTCTTTGAGGCTTTTGAAGTCATCAATAAATGCGCTTGATTCTATAACGGAAATGACTTTATAAGCATTTTGGGGAGGGGTAAAAAAAATACTAATTTCCTTGCCCTGCCTATATGGCTTGGAGGTTTCAACAAAACTTTGTTTCGCGCATCCACATGTCAAAAAAAATGGAATGGTTAAGAATAAGATTTTCATGTACATTTTTTTCATAGAATTTTCCTCCAGTTAGATCAACATTTCTAATTTTGGGCATGAAGCCTTTTCATGCTGCAGCTAGATATTAATACTTTATAAAAACGTAGAAATTCTGTTTTGCACGGGAAATATAACTTATATTAATACTTTCACTTTTTTATCATCATTATTTTATAAGGTCAAATGAGTTGAATTAGTCCCTTGGGGGATTTAACCCTCCTATGCTTCGCCGACAGAACAGGAAAATGTTAAAAACACACAAATAAACGATTTTGGAAGGGGGCTTGTTTTCGTGAGCGTGATATGAGTATTATGTTATATGATCATAAAAAGACCATAGTTTTGTGGAGGCATTAATGCGTTCATATAGAATTTTGTTCTTTCTTCTCTTCATAGCTGTTATAGCTTCAACAAATGTACAAGCTGAAAAGATATATATAACAGAAAAAAAGGTAAACATAAGAACAGGACCCGATACGACTTATGATATTTTAGGAACAGCAAGACAGGATGATTATTTTGAACGTATAGAAAATCTTAATAGCTGGTCGCAAATAATACTTCCGGATGGAAAAACAGGGTGGATTTCTGATCAATTTATCTCATTGAAAAAGCCAAATGCACTACCTGATAAAATATATGTAATAGCCAAAGCTGTAAACATCCGGGTAGGGCCTGGTATCAATTATAATAAGATTGCAGAAGTAAAGGAGAATGATGAATTAGAACCCATAAAAATTTTGAATGGTTGGATCAGGGTCATACTTCCTGATGGAGACACAGGTTGGATATCTGAAAAATATATTTCATTAAATGAAAAAAACAAAATAGTAGAAAAGGTATATGTCACCGGCCAAACTGTAAACATCCGGGTAGGGCCTGGTATCAATTATAATAAAATACTTGAGGTTAAGGAAGACGATGAATTAGAGCGTATTAAAAGTCAGAATGGCTGGGCACAAATAAGGCTTCAAAGTGGACAAACAGGCTGGATTTCTGAGAAATTCATCTCAAAATATAACGATGGATTTGTTTATTCGGATTCTGTTTTACAGTTTAGATCCTTTAAATGGGGATCCACAAAATCCCAGGTCCTTAGACAATTAAAAGAAGAAGGATATTCATTTACATTGGATAATAATGAAATAATTGCTTTTTTGAAGGAGTTGTTCGGCCATGAGTGCCAAGTATGTTTTCATTTTACACCAAATTCCAGGCAATTGTTTATGATAGAATTGCTCTGGCCCCAGATAGACATTTCTGAGAGAGCAAAGCGTATATTGGTCTACAAATATGGAGTCCCAAACCAAAAGGATGAAAAAACGGGGGATCTTATTTGGGTAGACGGAGATATATCTCTAAAATTAGATACAGATTTAAAAGACACAAAAATTTATTATACCCATTCCAAATTGTCACAGATTCTCTAACGCTAGAAAAATATAGATATAAACCAATAAGCTGCAGATAATATAACTATTCTCTAATAATAACCGTTAATTCTGACGGACAAAATCAGATAGCCGTATGATAGTCAATCCAAATTACAACATTTGTGTGTAAATGTTTGCATGAAAAATAGCTATATGAAAAAAAATACATATAAAATTGATTAATCTATAATTAATGTGATTAATATTATATAAAAATATTTTATTTTTGGATATTTTCCATTTTTTCCCCAAGTATGATTTTTGCTCTTTAACTGAAAAAACTTAAACAGAATGCTGAATCTTTTCATTTGTAGTTAATTTGACTTTTTGGGGAGAAGACATGACCGAACGAATTCTCAAGCTGAAATTAAATAGATGCTATGAGAAAATTTCAATCTTGCTCGTAGCCATTTTATTTTCAGTGATTCTCACAGCTCGGATATTGGTTCCAGTGTTAAAAAAGGCCCAGGAGAGTTTAAAGGTACAGGAAAAGTTAACACTGCAAGTAACAGAAAAGTCAGCAATGATAGAAAAGACTGAGGATAATTTTGGTTTGAAGCCCCCAACAGCGGAAAAAGAAACATTTATTCATTATGTTAATTGCATAAGGGGATGGGGGAAAAGTCTCGTCAAGGACTAAAATTTGTGTATAGCAGATATTGTTTTAATAATTTTTAATATATTTGTTAAAACGATGGCCTGTTATTAATAAGGGCTCTTGACTTTAATCTATTTTAAGCAGCTTGTATTTTAAATGCTGGGAGGATGGATCATGTTTAAAAAAATCATTTTTTGTGTGTGTCTGTTCTTTGTTGTTTCAATTTTTATTATCGATTCGGCATATGCTCTTGGTCTTGGTTTTAATCCATCTGCTCAAACCGTGGCCCTCGGGGATAATGCTACTGTTGAAATAACAATAGATACTTTCGGATTTGGGTTACTAAGCGGATATGATCTTTTAATAGACTATGATCCTTTTATTTTGAATATTGAAAATAATGATATCAGTTTAAATACTATATTGGAAGGGGTGGTTGTTTATTCCTCGGAAATTGAAGTAGATCCTAATTCCGGAACAATTTATCTTTCTGTCCTGTATGATTATTGTTCTGATGAGGTAATAGAGCAACCGGAATTTTTAAGTCTGGCCACATTAGATTTTTTCGCTTCGGAAGAGGGCACAAGCGACTTGGAATTTTTATCCGTTACCTTATATGATGATTTTTTATGGGCAAGTTTATCTTATGATATTACTAATCCGGATGCCTTAGCCGAAATAACCACAAATGGAGAGATTACTATTGCTTTCTGCCCGCCCCCTGATCCTCCTAGTGCTACTCCTGAGCCGTCAACTCTCATCTTGTTGGGATTATCATCTTTAATAGGATTGGGTTATTCTAAAAGGAAAAAGGTTTAATTATTTTTTTACTCAGGTATGAATTAAGGAGGCTGTTCGATAAATCAACTGAGACTTAAAAATAAAAAATTTACACTGTATGGATTAGATCAAAGATGATTTATAATTTTATGTTGGGTCCTCGTTGTCGAACAGCCTCCTTACACCGTTTTAAATGAGAGAAAGGCGCGAAGATTTTTATAAATAATAAATTAAAGTCTATTTTTTTTATCCTCTTCTTTTTTGTCCTGCCCTGCTTGGCAATAGCTGATTATCCTGATGGATACTACGAAGTAGGAAGAATTATCGATGGAGATACATTTGAATTGATGGATGGTAAAAGGGTGAGACTAATAGGTATTGATGCACCGGAAACATACGAATATTGCTCTAAGCATGCCAGGCAAAGACTTGTATCATTAATTTCCGGTAAAACCATATATATGGAAAAGGATGTTTCTGATACAGACCAGTTTCAAAGGCTTCTCAGATATATCCATGTTGGGGAGACCTTTGTAAACTTTATACTTGTTGACGAGGGTTATGCATGGGCCGTTACATATCCTCCTGATACAAAATATTCTTCACAGTTAGCCGATGCAGAAAAATCAGCAAGAGAAAATAATAGGGGATGCCTTTGGGACGGGCTTATCTGGGAGGATTCCAGGGGGTATTTAGAGATTGGTTGTTTTATTGACATACAAACTAAGAAGGTTTTATCGATTTTTTATAAAAAGTTTACCGAATAGTTAATATGGATGTATATCCCTAAAGATATTAAACAAAGCCCCTGATAATGATCTTTAAATTTGAGGTGTTTTTCTGTGAGAGATACTTTTGTTTCTGGGATAAAAGAAGATATAAAAGAAGGGATCGTTTTTAATAAAAAGAATAGAAATATGGATATAATAAATTTTAAAAATATTGATAAACGATTGATCGAGGTCTGGAAAGATGATTCACTTGCTGCGGAACAATTTAGAATATTGAGGACTTATATTTTAAAGGCAGTCAAAAAAAACGAGTGTAAAATTTTTCTTATTTCCAGCGCGGTTCATAATGAAGGGAAAAGTCTAACAGCAGCTAATTTGGCCATATCCGTGGCAAGGGGATTGGATGAATCAGTATTACTAATAGATGGTGATCTCAGAAAACCTAAAGTATCTTTAATGTTAGGTATTTCAAAAGAAACAAGGGGATTGGCCCAATATTTAATAGATGGTGGGGATTATATAAATTACGTAACAAAGTCATATATCCCTAAACTAAATTTAATTCCCCCTGGCCCTTCACCCCAAAATCCCTCAGAGCTTATAAACTCCAACCACATGGTCGATCTTATAAAACAGTTGAAAAATCAATCCAATAACCAGATTGTTATAATAGATGCTCCACCATTAATCCCGGTGACTGATTCGATCATTTTATCATCCTTGGCAGATGCCATAATTATAGTCATTAAAGCATCTGAAACTCAGAGGGAAATAGTGAATGAGGCTATTGAAAAAATAGGAAACAAAAAAAAGATTCTTGGATTAGTCCTTAATGGATGTGAGTTTAGTAAATCCAGATATCATTATTATTATCATTATGTTAAAGACATGAAAGAGTAGAATCCTCTTTTTGCCTTTTATAAGGTTTTCTATCAATTCTAACGAATTTTTATCCTATTGAAATCTTATGATTTAGCAGGTATAAATATGTTATAACCTGCGTATACTATGGCTTGTTAATAAATCAGTAATAGTAATAAACTTGTTATATGATAGATATAATGAAAGATGCTATATTTCTTGTAAACATAAGTACTCGTGACAAAAATGGTAAAATCCTCATCAATATTCTGTTAAAAATGGAAAATTGAGGTAAAAAAATACACAATAAGAGGACCTTCCCCGGACCAATATTTTTTTGATCTTTCATTTCATGGGCAGACTCATCTTCCTGCATTGCATCGCTGTATGGATTTTTGTCGGAAATAATTTTCTGGTTATTTTTCCCATACTTCATAAAATCACCGATGCAACAGGATGACTCTGCGTCTGTAAAAACCGATTTCTCGTCTGCCTGGTTGACCGAAAGGATTTTTTCCTTAGAAAGCAATTCTTTCGCGTATTTCCTCAGAATGTCTTCTATATCCTTAGAAAGCAAGCCTTTTATATAATTTCTGCAAGATTCTTCTCCTATCCTTCTTGAAATGTTCTCTAGGGCCTGGATACATTCCTGCGTTCCCAGTTTGTTGTGAATATCTTCAAGCACCTGAATAGGTTCTTGTTCGAAAATAAACTTTTTCACACACTTAATAACGAAAATGTTATAAGGGATCTGTTTGCCTTCTGTTTCTTCTTCAATCTCTTTCTCATTAAAAAGCAATTTAATAAGCAATTCCTCTCCATAATTTTTCAGAGTATCCACAATATGCCGGCAAAGAAGCAAGAAATCACCACAATAATCACAGGCGAGCATATGTTCTTCAAAGGAAGCCAATATTTCCTCTCCGATATCGTATGCCAGGTAGTCGGCTATGAGCTTTTTAAATTCAGAGTGATCCAATCGAGTTTTTCTCTTAGAGGATTCATTGAGCTTTATTTCCCCTTTTTCCAAAATACCATAGCAAAGCTTTTTAAGGGCAATTTGCCTTAAAACATGGAAGCTGTAAAAATAAAAGATGATATTTCTTCTTTGCTTGGGATTTTTCGTATCTTTCAATAAGATCTCATAGTCTATTTGCAAATATGGTTTTTGAGAGCAATAGCTCTGACATAAAGCCAAAAGCTCATATTTGCTAAGTTCCTCCACGGATTGATAGATATAGTTGTTTAAATCTCTTGGATTTATCTCATATCGTTTCCTTTTATGAGATTTTCTTCCCCGATCTTTCATAACAATAGACCCTGCCATTTTTTTGCCTTTAAAATCATCTTTTTCCCTTTCCAATTCAATCTACCTCCCTATTATATAAATAATTTATAATAGTCCAAGAAATTTTTATAAAAATTTAATATTTTTTTAAAATTTTCAAACATTCCCCCCCCCCAGTAAATAATAGTCGAATAGAATAAATTTTTTTTGCAGGCAATTTTCCATGATCCATTTTAAATTAAAAATAGATGTTTAAGTTTAAATTTTTTGAAACCATTATCCTCGTCTTTTCCTTTGGATGATTCCTCCTTGGAGCTTTGCTTCTCCTGATTATTTGTACCTTTTTCCATTTTTATGCCGTTTGCTCTTTTCTCATTATCTGTTTTATGATCCGGTTTATTTTTTTTGTCAGGAGGCGCTGAGAATAAACGGCTGAGTTCCTGTTTCATAAGGCATCTGTCCCATTCGGTCAACCTTAATTTATATTGCATTCTAAGCTTCTCAATAGCCCTGTTTCTTTTACGGGTAAGGGTGCTCTGACTAAAGCTTTCCTGTGACCATAAATAAATATCGGCAATGATCTCCTTGCCCTTTTTCTCCTCGATAAACTCTTCGAAAATAATAAATTTTTCGATTGGCTCAAGTATTGGAAGGAGTTCGTTGAATACTATTTTCAGTAATTCTTTATTATAAATCGAATCATCCAGATTGTCCGCATAATTTTTTGGAGCTTCTTGCGGCTTTCTATATGGATAATCCTCAGTTGATCGTCCAAATCTGTTAATGTCCCTGTTATATTGATCTTTCATCCTCCTTTGAATTATTGTATACAGATAAGAATAAAAATTTCTAATTTCCTTGCCTCTATTATCTTTTACCCCGTTTTTCTTTACCTGACAAAGAAATTCACTTATCACCTGCTTTGAAACCCTTATATGGTCTGAATCTAAGAAACTTGTATGAGATTTCACCTGGATTAGGATTAAAACATTTTTTTCATAATCCAACAACTTTTTCTCAGCTTCTTTAGATCCCAAATAGACCTCTTGACAGACATTTTTTAAATGCTTATGAATAAACTCCTTGATATATTTATCATCAAAGTATTTCTCGGTATGTTCTATGATTATTTCCCGAAGCTTTTCCCAGATTTGCGATGATTTAATATCTATACCTTTCCTTATCTTATCTGCAAAATCATAAAGTGCCTCCGAGGCAATGTCTTTCGATTTGGGGAGTTTATCTTGAAATGCATGATAGAGTTTATGATTGGTGTGGTTGGTTAATTTGTCGTGTTTTATTCGTTCTACGATCTCAACTGCTCTTGGTTTATAGAAATCAATAAACTCTTCTATATGGATCTTCCCTCCGTATTTAAGCCTTTGAAACCGAACAGGTAAACCTTCCTGCGAATCATTTGTGGAACTTCTTCCCTTCTTAATCATCTAACTTTCCCCCTTCTATGATTCAAACTTTTAAAATTCAGATTTATAATTTTGTTTTCTTAAAACTTGTAAGGATTTTTTATTTTTAGTCTGTATTCATAAAATTTCACAAAAGCAACTCTATTTCCATAAAGATAATCCTGTCCGGATGGCATCCATAGATAGAGTTTCAGCACGCCGAAGGGGCGTGAGTTAATATGATTATATAAGGTTTCTTTTACGATTTTATCTTTTTGAATTCAATTCCTCGAAGCTTTCATTGCTTAAATATTTTTTCAAAAAATATCCCGTGAATTGCTACGAGGAAGATTAATTTAAGACTGCTTTTTAATTTATTCTTTTTTCCCGCCTTATAAATCTTAGTCGAATTTTCAGTGTTAGTTTTGCACAAATAAAAGTAATTAAAAGATAACCTTATTCGTTTTAAAATATATAAGCTTGATTTTAAAGATATTTTTTCTTTATTAAAATAGACAAATCATTTCCATGAAAGCTTACAAATTCTTTGTGTGAAAATTAATTCTCCATTAAAAGACTCTTTACTAGAACTTTGAAACATTCGTCAATCTTTAATTTTATATCCGAAAAGGAAAATGAAAATCCCCTTTAAGGATTAAAACAAACAAAAAAATTTTAATTAATTTAATTCGCTTTCAGGTCTTCAACTGGCAAAAATAATAATTACAAGGAGGTGTCAAATGGAAATGTTCGGATTAAGTATTTTTTTTATTTCATTATGTCTTATTTGTATTAGTATAGTAAATATACTTCCTTTTTCTTTACATTAATTGAATATTTATCTTTTTAGCTTAAGAGTTTAAATCTAGGATGGTAAAGATATTATTTTATTAGAGTTATTAGTGATAAACATTTTTTTCTCTATCAGTAAAGTATAATATATTTTGCCCTATTAGTAAAGGCTATTAAAAAAATGTGTCAATTAAAAAATGAAAAAAACATATTACAAAAAACAGGAGAAAAATATCGAGAGAAACCTTGTCCTTTCTAAAAAACCGGAAAATAGCGATAGAGAATTTTATAATTTTGTAGTGAGTCGCTAATATAAAAATTCAAGGCGCATATTTTGTTATTATTTTTTGAATCTGGTGCCGTAAATGCTTCGCGGGAAATCACCTTTTGCAAATTCGATCTTTCTTTCTGCCTTTATTAGTGATTCATCCGCATATGCTTCTATCACTCTTCCAATAAAGAGATTTTTGTCTCCTGTTCTTATTTCTTGTTTTACTATACATTCCATAAAGGCAACACATTCATCAATAACAGGAGGATGGACTTTGCGTGCCGGCTTAGGGGTTAAACCGGTTTCCTTAAATTTATTAAACTGATTTCCTGAATGGAAGCCACAATAATATATCTTCGGCTTCAGTTCCGCTAATGGAATATTTACAATAAATTCCTTTGTTTTTTGAATCAACTTGTTTGAATAAGAATCAATCCCTATAGCACAGGCGATAAGCGGGGGAACTTTCGATACAGGCATGCAAAAACTTACTGGGATGATATTTGATTCCTTTTGCAGGTCTCCGCATGTTACTAGAAAATGTCTCATCGGCCACATAAATTCCAAATATTCCACATCAATCTTCATGGCATTTATTCCCTTTGATTATAGGGAACGGTGCTAGTTTATTAGTTTAACTCTATTCTCCTCTATATACCTTCTCCCTATTTATATATTAGCTGATAAATAGGGTTTTGTCATTTTTAACTAACATGAAAGCTCTGATCCTGAAATCCCTACATAGTCATCCCTGAAAAATATCATAACACATTGAAATAAAAAAACAAAATGCCAAAAATTAGCTTGCAAAAACTACCTAAAAATGATATTATAAGCCTCAAAACCTTGCAGAAAAAAACATCTAAATTTGAGGCAAAAATCATGAAAGGACAATCACCAAATCAACATCAATTAAATCTTTTTTCAAAGCCCCTGAAAGATTTTATTAATCCCAGGCATCCATTTTCACAACTGGCAGAGAAGATTCCATGGAATGAGATTGAAGATCATTTCAAAGATCTTTACTCCGATACCGGAAGACAAGCAAAACCAATCCGGTTGATGGTCTCTTTGCTCATTTTGAAACAATTGTACAACCTTTCGGATGAAACTGTAGTTGAGCGTTGGGTAGAGAACCCATATTTTCAGTACTTCAGTGGTGAGATGTTTTTTCAGTGGGAGATACCGGTACATCCAACGGATTTTGTCCTTTTCAGAAAGCGCATTGGAGAAGTAGGGGTAAAAAAGATTCTTCAAATCTCCATCCGTCTTCATGGAAAAAAAGCTCAAGAAAAAGAGGTTATTATAGACAGCACAGTACAAGAGAAAAACATCACCTTCCCCACCGACACCAAACTTTACAAACGCATTATTGATCATTGTGTAAAAATTGCCAAAGAAGAAGATCTTGTACTCAGGCAAAGTCACCGACAAACGACTAAAAAATTAATGCTTGCCCAACGGTTTCGTAATCACCCCAAGAATCAGAAAAAAGCAACTGCTGCCCAAAGAAAGCTCAAGACAATCGCCGGACGTCTTGTAAGGGAAATAGTGCGAAAACTTCCCTCTTGTGCAAATGAACGATATGCTGAAAAGATTGAACTGTTTGAGAAAGTCTTGGAACAAGGAAAACACAGCAAAGACAAAATCTATAGTCTTCATGAGCCCCAGGTTTACTGCATTAGCAAAGGAAAAGAACACAAAAAGTATGAGTTTGGGGCAAAGGCATCAATTGTGGTCACCAAAAACACAATTACCACTGTAGAGAAAAATGCTGAGCGGTAGTGTTTTGATTGCCAAGGATATTTATTAATTTCATGTAAAAAAACAAAACCTAAAAAAAGTAAGGTCTGAGCGAGGTAGATAAATGATGTTTCTTTGGCTGTAAAATGAAGGGCGATAACGGTAATGAGGAAAAAGATATAAAGTGTCTGGCCGGTATCAAGGTATCTCAGAATTGCCCACAGACTGA
>JBLIRO010000089.1:0-18117 GCA_049472335.1 bacterium
ATAAAATCAATAAAAATATTAATTATTTTCTAACATATTTAAGAGAATAAATATGACAATATGGATTACCAATTATCTCATGTAGCGATATTGTTTAGGTGGAGGGATAAGGGACGGTCTTGGTGGAGGGATAAGGGACGGTCTTAGTTTATTAGGGTGGAGGGAGTAAGGGACGGTCTTAGTTTATTAGTTTAACTAGGGAAGCATGAGAGGACGTACTTGACGGGCTTTTTGATCCTTTTCCATTATCACCCTTGCCATAACTGCACAGTCGGTGAGATCCCTTCCATGGGGGCAAGTGTGGATGGTTCTTGATTTGCCCTTCAAAATGTGAGCCACAAATATTTTTTTGGGTAGGATTTAAAGCTTATATTTTTCCTCAAAAAGTTGGGTTTGCACGCAAGAAAATGTGAGATGTTAAAGAAAGGAACGATTCCTCTGTTCCCGTGTTTATCCTAGAGAAACTCGGGATTAAGCCAATATCAGAGGAAGAATTTCATCTGGCAAATGGTTTAAAGATATCCCGGAAAAGTGCTGCAACGGGAAAGGATGAAAGGGGATGTTATTTACTAACCTTACCTTTTGCATCATGAGGGATCAAATATAAAAGAATCTGATATACGATCGGTATTTGTCATGAGTAAAAGCATGACATCTGCTTATTTGTTGTATATTATGTCCACGTTTTATGGGCATAATATGATTTAAATTGAGGTAAAATCCTTTGGATGCTATTGTACAGATAGGGACGGTCTTAGTTTAGGCCGGATATCAGGGACAGTCTTAGTTTATTAGTTTAAAAGTAATCGGTGATCCCAATTCCTTTTATACTTGCCCTTACCCATTCTGATATCCTGTCACGGGGACGAAAGTGCCGGTGAAAGCCGGTAAGAAGTAGGGGGTGAAAGAGCCTCACATGGAAGGAGTAGCGATCCACCATGGCTCCCGAGCCATGCGTCGGCTCTTAGTAATGGGGGGAGCGAAGCGTTGACAAGGGATTTAAAGCTTTAAATCCAATGAGTTGTATCACTTTACAAAGGTTTTCATCTGCTGCTACAAAGACCCATTCTTCTTCCGCAATCAGACTGAAAGCTCCAAGGGGGGAACATAGGGGACGTTGTTTAGGGGGAACATAGGGAACATAGGGGACGTTGTTTACAAACCTTACTTTTTATTGTACAGTTTTCCAATCCTAGTTTGTTTGTCAAGTTCTGTTTTATATGTATAAAACAGTCGCCGTTGTAGTGAGTGAGTATGGGATGGATAACTACTCCTTCCATGGAGGGGCTCTTTCATCTCCTAACTTATTATTGGCTTTCACCGACACTTTCGAACCGCCCCTACTTAACACATTAAAAAAGGCATTTTTGTATTAATAAAAAGGCCTGGAGAAAAAATTATTGATAAGTAAGATTAGTAATCAATGTCCTATTCCCCCACATTCCTCCAAAAAAGAAAAAGCCAAAGTTCAAAGTTAAGTAGGACAATCCTTAGCCATTGTTACAGATTTGCCTATTATGATAGATATCTGCTGCGCTTCCTGTTCCAAGGATTCAATCACCTCATTGCTGATAAGCTGGACCTTCTTTGTGAATTAAAACTAGAGAGTAAAATAAGGGGTAAATCGTTTATCAGTGCTTCAGGATGCGGAAGGTGATCACACCTCCGTATATGAATGCCCTATATACTCCACCAGGCACCTTTTCTCCTGAGGGTTTAACCATGATTGGCTGGTATGGGTCATTGCGCTCCCATACCAAATAGGTCTGGTCCCATGTTACAGTTAGGTTCTCACCAGGGCGAAGGGGTCGTGTCATAGCCTTGCAGGTGTTAATGGGATGGAAATAAACCTTCCCGCCGTTAGTGTCATAGATAGTATAGTCCTGATAGGGGCAAGTGATCCAGATGTCCTCTTCACCCATATTGGTAGCCTTGATATATATAGTCTCTCCCTGACTGTAAGTTTTCTTGTCAGTCTTTATATCTATGAAGTCATCAGCATGGCCTGCAATGCAGAAGTCGGCAGAGTCTCCAATCCAGCTCACTGTGTATGGTGCAGTGGTCACCTGCTTACCTGTGGGAAATACATTCTTATAGTTCCAGTCCCACAACAGGTGCGTTTGGTCCCAATCTGTAGAAATACTCTCGCCGGGTTCCAGGTAGAAAAAGCCATCACATATAATAGGAACCTTCATTCGGATTTCTATTCCTGTAGCGGTCTGGTTTACGGAAAACCAATCGTCAGCGCAAGCCGGTACGATTACACTCTCACTTCCCACATTTGTTGCCGTGATGACCACTGGCTCTCCAACCTTGTAAACCTTCTGGTCTGTGGCAACCTTGATAAATGCGCCTTCCTGGCCCTGCACAAGAGTTCCCGCCATCAAAAAAAGCAGCAGAAAAAGCAGAATTATTGGTACTATTTTTGATTTCATAAACATTCCTCACTTTCTTGCTTTATGAAAATTAGCAATTCTAATTTTGGTAAATTATAATTGCTGTATAAAAATGTCTTTTTTTATCTACCTAGCTGGCGGTCTCTTGATCACAATCTTGGCCTCTCCATTGTACAACCGGATCACGTAAGCGCCATTTGGCACCTGTTCGCCAGTGGGTGGGACAATGCGTAGTCTATCCTCTACGATGAAGTATGTCTGATCCCACATGGTGTGAATGCTCTCGCCAGGATAGACCGGGAAGCTCATTGCCAGGCAGACCCGCGGATCCTGCATCTTCACGTAAGGCCCATTACCTGGACGCTTCACCTCAAGGAATACCCAGTGGCAGAATCTCACATAACCAGGTCCAGTTCCCACGTTTGTTGCGGTTATGTAAACTGTCTCGCCTGCATAGTACTGAAATTTGTCCGTAGTCACTTCCCAGACCGCTTCCCCTGTGGTAGTTAATTCACCCTGTATTAAATCCACTGCCGTAAAAGATAGTATTAGAAAGGATAGGATTATCAAGATCATCTTCGCTTTCATGTTCATTCCTCCCCGTTTACAGAATGGCTCTACTCCTCTAGTTTTAAAATGATAATAGAATTTAAAATGATAATAGAATTTGCTTCTTCTATAATAAAGTGTACACAAGATTCAGACTTATTGTCAATAAAAAAAATCCGCACCAATTCTAGGTGAAAAAAAATTTAAACACCGATTTTCGCATTAATTTAACCGTCATATCAATAACGGGGATCCACCTCATATATCTTCTTAATGAGGGCGGCCCAAGTTTTACTGCAAGATTTTTTTGGAGCAATGGAATCTGCAATAACGATTTCTATAGTTTATGATTACTCTTTTTTTGACTCCTTTGCTTCTTAGAACTTCTCATTGAGAAACCCTCTTTTTGAGGAAATACAGGAGTGGTCTGCCTGAAATCCGGAGTTTTTCTCTTTTTTTGATCCCTTGGGTAGTTTTTTACATATTTTATGACCCTCTATGAAATTATTGGACTTAACAACTTCATTATCTTACAAGATTATTCAAATACCTCTTTTGATTTTATGCTATGGTTTGATTTTTACTCTCTCATGAGTAATCCAATTTCCTACCAACATCAACATCAACAGTAAAAAATGTGACTTGGCTGAACTTGATCTCGGATTTTGGGTTCTAAATTGAACTTGACATATTTATGTTTTTACGTATATAATATACGTAAAAATAATTAAAAAAGGAAATAGGTGGCTCACATGAAAACTGCAACAGTAGGTGATATCCAAAAAAATTTTTCCAAAGTTTTGAGAATAATAAATGCCGGTGAAGAGATCATCATTACTAAAAGAGGTAAACCAATAGCCAAGATATCATCTCTTGGTCCAAATAATGAAATTACATGGCCCGATTTTTTTAATGAAACGATTGAAGTGAGGAAAAAGCCTTTAAGTGATTTAGTCATTGAAAATAGAGAGGACAGATTCTAGATGTTTTATTTAGATACTACTGTCATTGTTAAACTCTATATTAAAGAAGCTTATTCCCGTGAGGTTTCAAACTGGCTCAGAGAGAACAATGAGTCCATTCCATTAACAAAGTTGCATGAATTAGAATTCATAAATGCTCTTCAACTAAAGCAATTCAGGGATGAGGTTACAGCAGATGAGATTCGATTAATCTTATCACGGTTTGAAGATCATGAAAAAAAAGGGATCTATTATCGGCCAATAATAGATTGGACTAATATATTCTTAAATGCCATAGACCTATCTAAAAATCATACAGGGAATATAGGCTCAAGATCATTGGATATCTTACATGTTGCCTCAGCTTTATCACTGCAAGGTGATCAGTTTTTGACCTTTGATGGAAGACAGTCCAAATTAGCTTCCAATGCAGGGCTTAAAGTTAATCATTGGTCTCTCTGATTGTACTACTAATTTAAAATCTTATTCATCGGGATCATAGTTAAAAATATCTATTCTTATGAATATTTAATTCATGAATAAAAGCTAGGAGAGGGTAGTCTGCTAAATCGGCAGCTTGCTTGAGGGCGAGCTTGGGTTTTTAAACATTTCCATAGCTTTGTTGTATAATTTCATTTGAGTTAACAATTCTTTCATATTCTCATTTAATACCATAAGAACCGGATCAGGAATTTAAATTTTGGTGCAGGCAATGTAGATTTTTTCATATTAAACTTGATGAGGGGGGGCGATATTCCGGATTGCTTTCTTATTAAGGAAGCAGGGGTTAGGGTGTATATTTTTACACCAATGGAAATTATATGGAAATTGATGTTTCACATGAGACAATAAATGATAAGGACAAATTGAAGATTTTATCAAGCAACTTCTTGCCACTCATACCGATGATGCAGACCACCAACACGAGCCAATGAAATCAATTTTCCATAATTTTTTGACTCCAGAGTTTTATCGAACGCTCTCCATCTTATGCTAAGTTCTTTTTGAATATTTGTCTTGACAAAAGTTAAAATTTCTGCATATACTTCTATACAGGAAAGCAAATTCTTGTTATTTTTTCTGCATATACTTCTATCCAGGAAAGCAAATTCTTCTGATTTATTTATGATTTAAATTCTTATGATTTTATGAAAAAGCAAATTCTATCAATTGACATGTCATCCAAAGCCCAACAGTGCAGTGAGGGTTGCCGCGGACATGCGGTTGGAAACCTTGGATACCGAAATCCTGCTTTTAACCGCATTATGAACCTTCAAAAAACCGTTGGCAACCGAGCAGTCTGGCCATACTTAAATCCCCGACTCTCAGGGCAAAATTCAGAATAGATCGAACGGGGTACAAATACGAACAAACGGCTGACCGGCTCGCCAGCCAAGTGATGCCCATGTCGGAATCATCCCGTCAACAGCGGAAGCAGGATGAGGAAGGCGAGCAGGTACAAATCGCGCGGCGACGACTCCGGTTGAAAAAGCCCCTTCAAGCAACCATTGCACAACCACAACCCAAAAAGCATACACTTCAATCTAAAAAGAACTCAGGCAAAACCTCTAATATCACTCGGCAGATTGAATCGACTATGGATTCGCCGAATCCGATGATTTTATCGCATGCAGGGAGGAACACTCTTATAAGAAAGGAAATACATCGAATACAAGTACCGATGATGATGCGATACCCCCTTTTTCATCCTTTACCTAGCAATCCATCGATATATACGAACTTACCTAAAGATAAATTTATTGAGAATATAAATATTATACAAACTCACGCTAAGTCTTTTAGTAGTTATAGCAAAAGTGCAAAGAAGTTTGAAAAAAAATTAAAAATAAAATTTGGCCAAAAAAAAGCTGGAGAAATAAGTAGTAGATGTGTTAAATTGGTTACAGAATATGAGAAGAATCCGAAGAAGATGCATTTGACTAAATTCATGAAAACGCTTAGAGGAGAATTGGAAAAACTAAATATGTTGTGGATTAGTAATAGGAGTCAGTATCAACCGCGCTATCGAAACTCTTATCTAAAATCTAAAACTATATCCCGAATAATAGACTTTGCTATCAATGGTATTATTACCAATAGACTTATTAAAACACATCATGAACGTTTAAAAGAACAAGTACACGGTTGGCAGATAAAAAAACTGGGAAGAAATTATAATCCTAGTGCCGAAAGAGGCGACGTAGGGACAAGAGAAACAGGGAATAGTGCGAACACACTAAAAGATAAACTATTGCAGCTAATTTATGGTAAAGTAAATAAAAAGTATAATTTTGCGAAGGAAACTATTTACAAAAAAACACAGTATTGTCTATAAGGATTCAAACAACACAAGATTGATAAAGATAGAGGGAAGCCCCTCGTGGAGAACCAATAATCCGGGCAACATGGTACCTAATAGGAGAATAAATAATACTAAATACTGGGGCGAAATCGGATCTATGCTGCGAAAGCCAAATAATGCCATTTTTTCAAATATCCAGGAGGGATTCGCCTGCATTGTGAATCGATTAGGAAAGAGGGCGCAAAAGCATAGAAGATGGGCTTTTGATAGAATATATTACGAATATACAAATGTTCGAAAAGAAATAAAAAAACGTTGTAATCCTCTGATTAAAAAAATTGTTCCATTAAAGCGATGGTTAAGTAGGCAAATGAGGCAGCTAAGTAAAATAAGGAACATAAAGAACATATCGACAACAATGACCAAGTTAGACTCCCTCAAGGTCAAACTTATAGCACAAAGAAATAAACCTTTAATGAAAATGATTAGTATGGAACGTGATATAAGACGGGATTATTATAATCTCCTTGGAATTTACAAACCATTAGAAGCAACATCAGGAAGCAAAGCTGTCATAAGACAAGTCAACTTAAAAAATGCTGCTATCCGGAAAAAAATACAAACGGTATTTGGAGCAAGAATAGTCTATGTTGGTAATGCCATGAGTAATGTGAAATTAATCGCACGCATGGCGGGTGTTCCTAAAGGCATTATAATGTCCAAACTTTTAATTCGTGAACAACCCAGATTTGTGACAATGGAGGAAACAATAATGCGTCGCGAAAAATGGATAGAAGGAAAAGTCAAAATAATTGGCAAATTGGGACGCATGTATTATTCCGCGGAACAAAAATAATCAGAACGTTATGTACTTAGTGATCAAACTCAGATACTTGAATGCTGTGTGGATTACATAAAAAATCTTGACAAAAATATCTTGATGTGATTAAGTCATTGTTGGCACACTCTGGAAGATATAAATCCAGGGCTGCTATACTGAAATGCTCGGTGGGCAGTTCGACATCTGAGATAACTCCACCCGAAAAGGAACGTTTTTAGGATAAAATGAATTGTGGCAATTGGGGACGGATTCATGCCTAAATTTCCCATATTTTGAATCCCTATCAACCTTTTCAGATTATTTTTTCCTTTAATGTTATTCTCACTCTCTTTTAAATTATACTCCTTTTCATTTTCTGCTAAATTCTTTTTTATCCAGGAAAGCACTAAATTCTTTTTTATCCAGGAAAGCAAATTCTTAGTTATAATAATATAAAAAGCCTTACATGTTTTAACTAATAAACTAACTCCGTCCCCTATGTTAGGAAATTTCGGGACCATATACGTCTATTAAGGATAGGGAACAAGTTTTAAGATGGATAAATTACGATGTTTAATACCCCATATCTACTTGATTTAATTAATGGGGGGGAGGAAGGAAATGAAAAGAGTAATTTTTCTGAGTATGATACTAACCTTATTATCTCTTCCTGCAACTATTCCTGTCTTCGCACAACCTGTCATTTATGATGGGACCATTACTACCTTAGATATAAATGGTAATATCCTTCCTTTGGAAGGTGTAACTGTGAAAATAAGGAATCAAACTGAAATTGTCTCTACTGTGACAAATCAAGATGGATATTATAGGATTTTTATTGAATTGGGTTTATATCCAAGATTAGAAGCTACCAAATTCGGTTACGATGACTATAACCGGGATGTCAGCGGTGCAGGAGGCACATATAATTTTAGAATGAATTTAACCTGGATTAATTACAGCGGCATAGTGCGAAATGAACTTGTTATACCAATATCTGGAGCAGTGGTAACCCTTCATGGAGATAAAACAGATCTTAATTATACAACGGGTGAGAGTGGATATTACAAATTTAGCATCCTACAACTGGATCTCGGTTCTTCTCCAATGCTTACAGCAGAATATCCAGGCTATCATGATTGGGGAAACCCAGTTAGCCTCGATGGCGGCACATATGATATTGGAATGTCAAAAATTATTACCCTTATTGTTTACAAAGGAACGGTGAAGGATAAGAAAAGCGGTGCTCTTCTATCCAATGTGCATATAAAGATTCAATGTTCTAGTAAAAGCTTTACTGATACCACAGGGGCTGATGGGAAATATGAAATACTCGTGTTGCAGGAGGAAGTTGGTTCTGCTCCATCCCTTCGGGCTACCAAATCAGGATATTATAGTTTCAGCAGAGGTGTCAGTGTTTCTGGTGAGGTTGTTGATATTCTTTTAGAGAAGATTGAGGCTGACTTCTATGGGACCGTAACAGATGGAAAGGGAGATCCCTTATCCGATGTGCATGTAATTATTCAGGCTGAAAGCCAAAGTTTTAGTGATTATACTGATACAGAAGGATACTACTTTATCCACACCCTCAATATAATTAATAATCCCCGTTTAATTGCAACAAAAGCTGAGTACCAATCAGTTGCTAAAGAAAATATCAGCAAAGATGGTGGTGAATATTCATTTTCCATGAAGGTAAATAGATTTTCTGGCACAGTAACAGATATTAATGATCATCCAATTGAAGGAGTAAAAATATCGATTCAGGATGAAGGAGGCATAATTATCCCGGATGGCATCGAGATGAGTGATATTACTGATACGAACGGTTATTATGAGATTCTAATATTACCTATTGATTTAGGAGACACCTTACTAATCAATGCAGAAAAAGAATGTTTCTTTAATTATAAAAGACCAATTAATCTGAGCGATAAGATCCATGATTTTCAGATGAGTTCTGATTATGTTTATATTCTAAAGACATTGCCTGAAAATAATAATATCAATGGATTTGTTATGGATACCCCTTATGGATGCGGATATCATATTGATTCTATGAATACATCAGGATTTAATTATATCTTACTTGCTTATTTAGACGAAAATATCCTGGCGGATGATGAAGGGAAGATAGCAGTTTCCGGTTATTTCCGCCAGGATGATTCTTTGGGTGGTATATTATTAGAAGAAGGCCGGCACTTTTCTATTTATATTCTTGATTCAGACGCAACAACTATAATTCAAGAGCAAAAGATACTCTTAAGTGATGATGGAACAGATTGGATATTTAAAGGTTTTTATATAGAAGGACTTAGCGCTGGGGAATCGTACAAGATTGGCTTTGGCAGGAAAAATATCGACTCTGAAAACAATAATATTACTGCTGAATGGTCTGAGGTTAGATTTGCAGATTCTGCTAAGGGAAATCTCAAAATAAATGGGCTGGTATTTCATGGAACGATTGAGGGATATTGTGAAATTATTAATAAATTAGATTGTTATATACCTCTGGGCCCCCCCTATAATGAGATTTATATCGATATTTACGATGCAGAGACCGATGAAAAAATACATTCTGAAAAGACTCAAAATCCATTTTTATATACTTATGATGGATGGGAAAGAGAGAAAAATTTACGTATTGATGTTAAGTGGAGGCAGTTAAAAACCATTGAGTCATTTCGCAAAGCTAGCAAGACTCTTAGATTAACCGGAAATGAGGTGGTTAGATTCTATCTCCAGCCGGAGAACAGAATGGTATGGAATAGAGGATGCGTTTTTCATGCACCAGATTTGCCTGAATATCTTAAACCAACAATTTCCACACAGGATCAAAGAGATGATTGGATAGTAAAAATACCTATTTATAATGAACCAAAGGCAAAACTTAAATGCTATGGGGATATATCAGTAAATGTAAAATCTGCAACTTATACACCTGTAATAGAAGACGTTTTATTTAAATATACTTATTTTCTATGGATTTCAACCTCATTTCATTCAGACTTTGAATGGATCCCGGATCAGGATGTTAATGAGGATGATATTGAAATTTATCTGGATTATTTTAAAAATCATACAATTAATGGTGTTGTACGGGACTGTGTTATCTACGCCCGTGTATGTGATTATCCAGGGGAGCCTGGAAAAAATTATTTTAGATGGGGGACAGAGGCAGGGAATCATTTTTCAAGTGTAAATATAATACGAACAGGACCTACTCCGTCTGAATTAACAGTAAATCTTATCGCAGATGGATTAAATATTCTTAACACAGGATTCGATGGTGCCTGTTTAATCTTAACATTATTAAAATATGAATCTCCCTGGCTCATTGCTGCTGATATAGGATTGAATATATTATGGGAGATATATGAACAGATTGACATCTCACACATGACAAATAGTGATGATAACATCATTACAAATGGGATTTCTGAGGCCATGGTGGAGTGGCGAAATTTTTCGGAAAGCGATGGACATGATTATTATCATAAATATTGGCAGGTAGATCTAAGTACTGGTGAAGAAATAACAGATCTTGTTAGAAACTCTGCTGTTATAAGCTATGGTGACTGGATTATCGAGGATTTACTTCATGCTCCGAATAAAAGGCAACTACTGGAAATCTATGCAGTTTATCGTATTCTTGGTGAAAATATAGAATATAATGGCAGATATTATAATAGTATCCAGTTCCAAACACCATCTGTATATCTTGAATTGGATTTAAATGAAATCCCCGAAGCTGTAACGGCATATCAGGACTGTGATGCCGAGGGCACGGAATATAGGCTGGAAGAGGGGGAATATACTGCTACAAGATTAAATGAAATTGGAATCTTAGAGGATAAGATATCTTCAATCAAAGTGCCCTCTGATTTTATGGTTACTCTATTCAAGAATGATAATTTTGATGATAGTGATGGAATAAAAGAGATTTATAAGGATACATATTTTTGTTACACCGATACTGATTGGGATCAAGCTATTTCTTCCTTAATAGTAAAAAGGAAAGCATCTGCTTATGAAACCGGTATTTTAGGAACCTGCCTGGACAATGATGATAATCCCTTGGAGAATGTAACTGTTAATCTCCTTGTGGATGGTGAGATCTATGGAACCACACAGACGGATTCAGATGGCAACTTTAAGATAAGCATAGGAGAGGATATCATAGCAAAACAGCAAGCAGCGACACTAGAGATATCCCATGATGGAAATGATACCGAACAAATACAAACCACTATTATTCCAAATCATTTAAAATATGAAATGATAACCTATAAACCACCTCCAACGGTATCCGTTGAAATGAACCTAAGTAGGGGCTGGAGCATGATATCACTTCCAGTAATCCCTCTTGATGATGCTTCTGCAATATCAGTCTTATTTCCAGAGGCCATAGTAGTGTATAACTATGACAGTGAAATTGGGTATGTAAGGATACAAAAGAGTGAAACACTACAGGTTGGAAATGGATACTGGATATTATTAGACCAGGATCAAAACTATCTCTTAACCGGCTATGCCATCAATTCATATAAGAAGCCAATATCTAGTGATGGATGGAAGATGATAGGTGGTTGTACTTCCTCGGCTAAACCTGAAATAGCCGGAGGTGATATTATTGTTATTTATGAATATAATCCTGGATATGGCTATAATCGAGTTTTGGTTGGAAATAATCTTGAATCTGGGAAAGGGTATTGGATTTTAATAAAAAATATAGATGATAAAACAGAGCTTAAGGTTAGTTAGGGACAGATTAAAAATCAGGCAAAGTGGAATTAAAAGAATTTGGTGTAGATATACAGGCCGCTGCTTATTCAGCCACCTTAGTTATAGTGTCCCAAATTTATACTCAAGAAGGATATTATACCTATATAACCGCAAAATGATGGCCCCCTGAGGATCACCCGGATACATCCTGCGATACTCATCCTTTAAAGGTGACAAATCAAATATTAGTGTTTTGTGTATCATTGCCTGACATGTATCGTTATTTGCATTATGTGACAGAAGGAAAGGCTTCCAAAAAGTTCTGCGTATACTTTTATCCAGGAAAGCAAATTCTTACTTATAAAAACCACCGACACTTTGCTCTAGTGGTTTTCAAAGCCAGTCAAACATTATACCGATAAATATCTCAGACAGCTAACTAATGTAATCACAGTTCCAAGAAGGTATATATGCTTAAATTTCTCGAGAAATGAGCGGTAAAAGGGGACAGACTTATATAGTGTCCCCCCACTTTACGAAACTCCATCCCGTAGTGACGGCTCAGAAGCTCTACCATTGATAATCGTTTTATCCCTTCAGCCTTGCTCATGCATTCTCCCCCCCATGCAAGACAGTACCGTCAACAAAGACCTGCAGACCCATTGATGAGGCAACTATACTTATCGTATGCTCTTGAAAATCCAATATTGGCGTGATGCAGTCGGACGGGAGATTGATTTCGTAATAGCCCGCAATCGTAATGAGGTAGACGCCATTGAATGTAAGTGGGACCCGGTGCAGTTTGATCCGACAGCGATCAAATTATTTCGATCTTACTATCCCCATGGGAAAAATTATCTTCTTAGTCCGCTGACCATCCCAGGATATCCGAAAAAGGTCTCCGGCCTCGATATTTTTATCTGCAATCCAGAGGGTTGGTGAAAGCAGGCCAAAGAACAGGGAAATTGAGATAAGATTAAGCAAGACAAAACCATCTGTGGTGGAGAACTGATAGCCTATGGAAAAAACAGAAGCAGCACGGCAATATATGTGTAAAACTTACTATGATGTAAGGACATTCGGGGCAGTTATGTCAACGGGAAAGAATGCGGGTCAAGTCCGAGGACCTGTGCAATTAACATTCGCCCGTAGTGTCAATCAGGTCGTTCCACTTGAGTATAGCATCACCAGGATGGCAGTTGCGACTGAGGCGGAGGCAGAAAAGCAGCAGGGCGATAACAGGACCATGGGAAGGAAATTCACTGTTCCCTACGGTCTGTACTGCTGTCATGGTTTCGTATCCGCATCTTTTGCAAAGCAGACAGGTTTTGTAGAAGATGATTTAAATTTGCTCTGGAAAGCGCTTCTTGAGATGTTTGAGCATGACCGCTCTGCAACTCGTGGACAGATGTCAACACGTAAACTTATTGTCTTCAAACACGATTCTGAATTGGGGAATGCCCCGGCGCATAAGCTATTTGAAATGGTAAAGGCAGAGGCAAAAACAAATCCGGTGCGGGATTTTAGCGACTATGAAATTATAGCGCCATCCCAGGGAGATATGCCACAGGGGGTAACATTAGAGGTCAAGCTTTAGAGCTATGTACTCTGAAGAGGATCTGATTCAGCTTTCATCATTGCAGCATTTTGTCTTCTGCGAGCGCCAGTGCGCCCTCATTCACATCGAGCAATTGTGGGATGAGAACCTTTTCACTGCCGAGGGCAGAATTATGCATGATAAGGTTGACACGGCGGACAGGGAATCAAGAGGGAATATCCGCATCGAGTATGGCGTGCCTCTTCGCTCGCTCAGGTTAGGTCTTATCGGCAAGGCTGATGTTGTGGAATTTCATAGGATGGATAATGGGATATGGATGCCTTTTCCCGTTGAATACAAAAGGGGCAAACCAAAAATGGATGACTGCGATAAAGTTCAGCTTTGCGCACAGGCAATCTGTCTTGAAGAGATGCTCAATGTTGAGATCAAAAATGGTGCGCTTTTTTATGGCAGGACACGGCGCAGGGAAGATGTTGTGTTTGACAATGAATTGAGATTGGAGACGGAAGAAACAGCAAAGAAGGTGCGTGCACTGGTTGAATCAGAAAAGACACCGAAACCTGAATACTCAAAAAAGTGCCAAAGATGTTCTCTCTATGATCGTTGCCTGCCGAAGGTAAGCAGAAAGGCGGGAAACTATCTGCTGAAGGCAATTGAGGGTGCATAACTTACTAACCCTTACCTTGTAATTCCATACCAAGCAAGGTATTCTTATAGTAAGGAGGTAAGGAAATATGCTCGCTAAGAAAACATCGAAGAATCAGATTACATTGCCCAAAGAGATCGTCAAGGAATTCCCTGATACGGAATATTTTGACGTCAAAGTAGAGGAAAGGAAGATAATACTGATGCCTGTCAAGATAACACCTGCGGATATAACACTTGAAGGCGTGAGGGAGAAAATCAAAAAACTCGGCATTAGCGAAAGCGATGTGGCTGAGGCGGTAACGTGGGCAAGAAAGAAAAAGTGACACGAAAGGTCGTTCTTGACACCAATATATTGGTATCCGCTTTGCTGTTTAAAGAAGAACTTGAAGGGATAGTCGATTGTTGGAAGAATGGCCGGATTATTCCTGTACTCTCAAAAGAAACCTTTGCAGAATTTAAGACCGTTCTTGAATATCCAAAGTTTTCCCTGAGCAGGCAGGATATACAAATGATAATTGAACAGGAAGTTTTGCCATATTTTGAAATTGTGGAAGTCAGCGATAAAACTGAAAATGTATGCAGAGACCCTGATGATGACAAATTTATTGACTACGCCATATCTGCATCAGCGGAATTTATTGTCACTGGGGACAGAGATTTTCTGGATATAGGCGGATTCAAATCTGTCAGAATTATAAATGCTTCAACACTGTTAAAAATGTTGAGCATGAGGAAAAATTGAAAAAGCTTCTTAACACCCTCTTTGTTACAACCCAGGGAGCATATCTTTCAAAAGAGGGAGAAACTGTTGTTGTTAAGTTTGATGGGGAAGTAGCCTTGCGCTTGCCCATACACACTCTTGGCGGGACTGTCTGTTTCGGTCAGGTCTCGTGCAGCCCATATCTTATGGGATTCTGCGCGGAGAATCAGGTCGCGATCAGCTTTCTTACGGAAAATGGCGGCTTCCTCGCAAAGGTTCAGGGGCCTGTGTCGGGCAATGTCCTTCTCAGGCGCGAGCAGTACCGCCGAGCTGATAATTTGAATGCATCCGCGTCTATTGCGCGTGCCGAACTGACGGGAAAAATAGCAAACTGCCGCACAGTGATTCAACGCGCATTGAGAGATCATTCAGACAAAATTGACACTGACGCAATTTCTCAGGCTTCGCAGAAGCTTGCAAATGCAGTTAGAAGATTACAGGCGGAATCTCCTCTTGATTATGTCCGGGGGATAGAGGGAGAATCGGCAAAAGTCTACTTTTCCGTCTTTGATCATTTAGTAACGTCACAGAAAGATGATTTCAAATTCCATGAACGGAACAGAAGACCGCCACTTGATAATATAAACTGCCTGATGTCGTTTATCTATACCCTTTTGATGCATGATGCGCGGGCCGCCATTGAAACAGTTGGGCTCGATCCTGCAGTCGGTTTCCTGCACAGGGACCGTCCCGGACGTTACGGTCTAGCGCTTGACCTGATGGAGGAGTTCAGGCCGTTTATTGCTGACCGGCTCACTCTTTCTTTGGTCAATCTAGGGCAGGTGCAGGCCAAGGGATTCAAAAAGAAGGAATCAGGGGCCGTATGGATGGATGATGATACGAGAAAAACGGTCATTGTCGCATATCAGAAACGCAAGCAGGAGGAGATAGAACACCCCTTTCTTAAGGAGAAGGTGGCAATTGGCCTTCTTCCTTATGCACAGGCGCTATTGATGGCGCGTTTTCTCAGGGGAGATATTGACAATTATCCGCCTTTTCTATGGAAATGAAGTGAAAGATGTTTGTGATTGTAAGCTATGATGTTGCCATTGATGAGGGGAAAGGCCAGCGCAGGTTGCGGAGGGTCGCAAGAGCGTGCCAGGATTATGGGCAGAGAGTCCAATATTCTGTCTTTGAGTGTATTGTTGATCCGGCGCAATGGGCTAAACTAAAAGCAAGGTTGATCTCGGAAATCGATCCTGACAAGGACAGTCTGAGATTTTATTACCTTGGTTCCAATTGGCGGCATCGCGTAGAACATATCGGAGCCAAGACGTCCATAGATCAGGAAGGGCCTCTGATTGTTTGAAATGCGGTTGCGAACCGAAAGCTCACATGATTATATCGGGAAGTTCGCAGGGGATATAACATGTTAAAAAATAACATAAATATATCTGTTTCGCTTTTTAAAAGTTTAATCTTTAATGCGTTTAGAGAAAGGTTCGCAAAAAGCGGACTATATCCTGTTATTTCATAATTAGTTATGAGCAGGCTGTCGCCCCCCATGCGGGGGCGTGGATTGAAACATTTCTTATTCCTTAAAGGCTTTACAGATTAGGATCCAAATGTAAGATCTGGTTTAAGAATGAATAAGATCTTCTGCGACTTTCTTTAATAATTTCCGATCTGGTTTTAACGATTCCCGATCCATCTCTCCGGGCCAGGGAAAAAAATAATCGGGTATCTTAAAACGCGGTAGCATCTCCTCTAACCTTTTTATCATGCAATGACACTGTAGATTAGAATTATCAGCCAGTTTCAGAAAGGCTACAGGTCGATGACCAAATTCAGGATGTATTACGGGGACTACAACTGCCTCTCTGACGTTATCAATCCCAGCCAGGCACGCCTCGATCTCTTCGGGCTGGATATTTTCACCCCCGGATATGAACATGTTGTCTTTTCGGCCTGTGACGTATAAATATCCATACTTGTCTAAACAGCCAAGATCACCGGAATGAAACCACCCTTCATCATCAACAGCCCTGATTATTCCTTTTCCATCCACGTATCCCCGGAACAGGGTTCTCCCCTTCAACAGGATCTCATTATCATCCGCAATCTTTATCTGCCGGTAGTCAAGCAATTTACCGCTTGAGAAGGGTCCCGGCCGGGAATCGTTCAAATGGGTGGCTGTTACCTGGGAAGCCATTTCCGATGATCCGTAACTCTTAAAGATGGGAAGGCCCCTTTCAATACCTTCCTTGATAAGGTAGTCCGGGATGGCGCTTCCTCCCAGCAGGATCGCCTTGAGGCTTTTCAAGGGTTCACAATCTTTACTCCCTTTCAGCAAGCGGTAGAGTTGCGTGCTGACCAGGGAAACATGGGTTATCCGCAGTTCACAGATATTATCTTCCATTGACTGACCGGATACAGGGAAAGCAAGCGCACCTCCGCCCAGGATCACCCTGAAGATTATGGCCAGACCACCCACATGGTATAGCGGGAGGGACAGAAGCCATCTGTAGCCCGGCCCCACAGGGATATTTCCGTTCGACCCCAGGGCACTGAAGATATGATTGCCCGGGGTATGCAACACTGCCTTTGGCCTGCCTGAACTGCCTGAAGTAAAGATGATTGTTGCATCCCCGTCCGTCCATGATTCGATCGATTCCGGATCTCCCTTGCCTGACGGGATTATCCCGGGAGGGACAATATCTTCAAGAATAAAGCGGCACATGTCAGGGAACAAATGTAAATGTAATCCGGCATGCCCCTGTGAGAGTATTATCCCGGATGCCCTGATTAGCTGCAGGTTCTCTTCAACCTGTCTTTTTGCCAGTCTCGTGCTGATGGGGGCTGCCACAGCACCCATTTTCCAGAGGGCCATCAGAAGGATCACATATGCCATGCTGTTTGGAGCCAGGATGGCGATCCTCTGCCCTTTTTTTATACCCGCTCCCTTCAGTCTATATGCTGTTTCAGAGACATATTGATCGATCCGGCCATAGGTGAAAGTACCCTCCGGGACAATCAAAAACGGCTGTTCGTCAAATCGCTCGACTGCTTCTTCAAAGAAGAACCTTTCAGGTACTGCATCCATTTTAAATCCATCAGGCCTCAGCATAACCTTGTCAATACATCAAACCTCAGGTCCCTGATAATCCGGTCCGCCTCACGGACATGCACCTGCCCATGCTTCACGCAAAAGGGGCTTTGCAGGATATCATATTTAAACCACCTGTATGTATCAAGTCCCATGGCAGTCCCCGGGCACCTGACTCCGGCGGAAAGCTGTGTCAATAAAGCAAGTGAAAGACCCGAGAGAAAGGCGCAGCTTATTACAGGGGTGATGTTTGACTCTCTCTTGCCAGCCCTGCCAGTTTCATGGTCCTGAATATTCCCCCCAGAAGGCTTGGTTTCAGTATCACGGCCCGTGTACCTTCGGGCCATTCAG
>JBLIRO010000009.1:0-81919 GCA_049472335.1 bacterium
TGAAGAGTAGCATAATCCGGAAAAAAAGGCAGGACGGATTGGGTTGTCCAGAAATTCCTGTTTTAATTTATCCTGAAAGGCATGAAAGCGCTCAGAATCAAGAAAAAGATAATGATCCAATTTATCAAGAAGATCAATAAGGTCTTCGCGGAAAAGGAGATCTCCATGATTCCTCATATACTCAGCCTGAATATCCAATAGTGAATGTTTTCCGTCCAGGCAGGACAATACCGTAACAAACCGCCAGGGGATGATAATGGGCTTGTCGCTGATCTTTTGTGGATCATGAAGACAACCCATCCTTTTTCCTTCCACATCGACAGGAAAAAATTGAACCTCTCTTAATTTGGGATATTCCATTGTTCTAATAAATGTATTCCAGCAGATCCAGTGGCTTATTTATTGTCAGATCCGAAATCAGATCACGCCTCTGTCCGAATCCGTAGGAAGCCCAGCATGTCAATATACCGGCATTTTTTCCTGCAAGTATATCAGTATAGTGATCCCCGATGTTTAAGGTCTCTGATCCTGAAGAGGAAGATCTTTTCATGACTTCATATATGGAATCGGGGGCGGGTTTTTTGGGCCATATCTCATCTCCTGAGATTATTAAGTCAAATCTATGGAGCAAACCAAGGCCGTTTAAGATAGGGATTGTAAATTCTTTTGGTTTATTTGTTATTACAGCCAGGAATCTATCCCCGATCTGATCCAGCAGCTCATAAATGCCAGGATAACAGACAGTATTATCCAAAAGGTTTTTCCGGTAATAAGCCCTGAAGACCTCAACCCCTGATTCGACTTTTTCTTCATGACCAGACAGAGCCTGAGAGATAAGCCTATAAACACCTTCCCCTATCATTATATATATTTCTTCCAGTTTTTTTTCAGGAAGATTAAATCTGACAAGAGTCCGGTTTACTGAATGGGCAATATCTTTTTTTGAATCAACCAGTGTTCCGTCCAGGTCAAAAATAATGGTTCGCAACATCGGCTCTTTTTTTATTAATTTAAATATGGATAAAATAGATCTACTACTAAGAATAACATATTTCAACGACTTGTTAAACAACACCTCAAAAATATTGGCCAATCCCGGTTAAAAAAATACTTTAAATATTTCATAAAGGCTTGACTTTTAATAATTGTGATATAAAATAGTTTTGTTTATACTTGATTATGCAAATTATTATAGATTTAAAAGGGAAAGGGGGTGAAAGTCTATGGCGGCGCTATGGGCAGTTTTGGGAGGTATTATTGCTATATTCCTGGGTATAATCGGACTTGTATGGTGGTGGCCCTACTTTTTAAGGGCATTGGCGGCAACTCTTCCGGCCCTTTTTATTTTTGGAGGAGCTATTGCGTTATTTATAGGTATAAGTGAGATAAGGGATTCTCTCAAGAGTAAGGAAGAAATAGATACCTCTGACTTTAATGCAGAGACCAAAGTGGAAGAAGATAGCACAGTGGATGAAAAGCCCGAAGAGTCAAAAGAAAAGGCCAAGAAGTCCTCTAAGAAAGAATAAATCACTTTGAATTTTATGGGAAATCATAAAGGGTGCCTGGTAAGATACAAAGGCACCCTTTTTTACTAGCCCTGATATTATAGTTTTATAGTTGACATAGGCCTTTATTTTTGCTATCTATACCATTAATTTCTAATGTTTTATTTTTTCATCTTAGATTCACAAAATGGACTATATAAAACTTTTAAACCTCCAGTCTGAACCTTTTTCAAATTCTCCGGACCCGTCTTTTTTTTATCTTTCCCCCGCATATCAAGACTGCCTGCAGAATCTTGAAATCTCAATCCGTTTGAGGAGAGGATTGAATCTGGTTCTGGGTGATATAGGGATAGGTAAGACAACCCTCAGCAGGGCGCTAATCCAACAATTTCAGTCCGAAGCAGAGCGTTTTCAGTTCCATCTTATATTAGATCCCTCTTTTGAATCAGAAATCGAATTCTTGTACGCATTGATTATGGGCTTTGGTATAAGCCGCCCGAGCAATGATTCTTTATTTGTATACAAAGAATCCATTCGTCAGTTTCTCTTGGATGAAGGCCTTAAAAAAGAGAGGATTATTGTCCTTATTGTGGATGAGGGACAGAAATTAAATGGGGTTTGTCTGGAATTATTAAGGGATCTTTTAAATTTCGAGACCAATCAGTTCAAACTCCTCCAATTGATTATAATGGCTCAAAAGGAGTTTCATGAAAAGATCAGAGAGAAGCGTAATTTAACTGACAGGATTAATACATTTTATGAAATCAGGCCATTAGATAGAAATGAGACCCTGGATATGATCCAGTTTCGTTTACAGAAAGCAGGCTGGACCAAAAAGCGTCCTCTGTTTTCGTCTGAGGCCATTGATCGAATCCATTACTATAGCGGGGGATATCCCCGAAGGGTAATAACGCTTTGTCATCACTCCTTACTTTTCATGCTGATCAGGAAGTCAGATATTGTAGGTCCCGAGATAGTGGAATACGCCATTTCCCAGCTCTATGAATATAAGGAGGAATCCGGTAAAAAAAGGAAAGCTTGTTCTTCCAAAACATCCATCCCATACAAACCTCGAAAAGAATCCATCTTGGTGAAATTTGTCAAACCCTTACGTCTAAGACGTCTAATTACCCCTGCGCTTTTAGCAATCCTCATCTCTCTGCTCTTTTTTACCTTGCATTGGGGTAAAAAAAATATGAATCTCTCAAGTCTGGTTGATAAAGATACGAAGGTTGAAAAATCCGTTATTACAGCGAGACTGAATACACAGGATATAGATACACAGGATATGGATAGTAAGAAAATTGATACACGAGATATTTTAACACCGGAACAAGAAAAAAGGGATCTTGATAAACAAGCAGCTGTTAATCCGGTATTAGAACCGAGGGAGTCTTATAATAAGCAGCTTAATGATAGTGGAAAGTCGGAAACTCCTGAGCCATATACGCAGACTTATCCTGTTTATGCCTTTGAGAATAAAGACAAATTAAATTTAAGTACATATCTTTCCAAGGTCCCGGAAACACCTTCTGATAAAGAGATAAAAATTGATTATCTGAGACCGGATTCAGAGACAGTCTCCAGGATAGTGTCAGAGGGTGACACTATATTCAAATTGGCCAGAATCATTTATGAAATAGAGATTAACTCGTCTATTTTAAAAAAGATAAGAGAAGCCAATCCACATATATCGGATCTGAATCATATAGAGGTAGGGGAAAGGGTTTTTTTCCCAAAATTAATATTCTCTGATGAAGGATCTCAGAAGCAACCCTCTATGAGGAGGGATGTCAACTGACTCGTTTATCAGTCTTTGATTTTATAAGATGCTGAAAGACAGATGAAAACGGAAAAGGATCTAAACGCAACGAATCAGCTAATCAAGGTCATTCGTGGAGAAGCATTTTCCATGCCTCAGATGGAGACTTCTGGAGAGAGCGAGTCTGCAGTAGCAGTTACTGTGAGTAGTACTCATGCGGGATGGTGGACATGGGGTAAAATTTTTACATTGGTTCTTATTTTTACTGTGATCTCTTTTACTTTTTTGAGTGTGTCATTCCTTTCCGGAGAAATCAAAGATCTCGAAAATAAAAAGAATGAACTATTGCGTATGCAAAAACAGATGGTTACACCTCCGGAGCTGAGTACGGTCTGGAAACAGAAAGAGGAATTGGCTCAAAAGCTGGATTCCGTTTCTTCTTTTTTGTCCACTCAGAGGCCTTATGTATCAAGTCTTCTCAAAGAGATTTCCAATATTTTTCCAAAAAACTGTTTCTTGAACCGATTATATCTGTTTTTCCCTTCTCAGGAGCTTTCGATTAATGATACAGCTATTACCATTGAAGCGACACTCGTGGATTATACATCGTATAGGGGGGCTGATCTGTCTAATGTAGTTAAATCCATAGAGGATTCTCCGCTTTTTACGCAGGCTAGAATAGGTTATCAGGACAGGGCAATGCTTTTTAACCATAGAACAATAGATTTTCAGATTGATTTTTCTTTAGAATGACAAAGACGGTTGGTCATAATAAATTCAGCAAGTCATGGGTTTTTATTATTTCGGGTATCCTGGCCTTATTTTTTTCCATATGGTGGGTGATTGATATATATGTGCCTTATGGTAAAAAAAGAGAATCTCTCCGGACGCAGATCATTAAACTTGAACAGGAAATAGGGCAGAAGGATGAAAAATGGCGGAATTACAGAAAGGCAGAGGAACGTCTCGGCTCATCTATGAATTCTATTCGAGAGATCCGGTCAAAGCTGCCGGACCTTAAAAACCTTGAAAAAATTGTATTGCATTTAAAAGCTACCGGCCTTGAACATGATCTTATTGTAGAAGAGGAGGTGCCCGAGCCTTATCTTTCGTTGTCGCCTTATCCTTCGGAATCCTTGATACATCCTGTCAATTTGACCTTAATATTGAAAGGGGATTTTGGGGCTGTAGGAAAGTTTATACAATTTCTGGATGAGGAAAATCGGCAATTTTGTCATATAAGAAGCGTTAATATGGAACGATCCGCTTCCCAGACTTATACGGTTTCTGCTCTTATAAAAATGGAGATGTTTTTTCAGAAGCAGGAAGGGAAAAACCATGATGCCCTTTAAAAAGCGGTTATTTCTTATAATATCTGTTTTTGCGGGCATCTTTCTTTCGATTCTTTTTCTTATAATTTTAGCGTTTAGACCCGGAAGAAAATTGCAATCCATACCAGATCCTTCATTGGAAAAACTGCCAGAATCCCATAAAATTCAGGAAAAAAATGCGGAATCGGAAAAGATTACAGGGGGGATCTCTTCTTTCCCAGCACAGGTGAAACTTTTAAACGCGCCGTGGATAAGGGACCCTTTTAATCTTGATTCTTTAAAAACCAAGTCCGTTGAAAAAGATATAGCTACAGGACATGGTTCACAGACCTCAAGCGGCAGGTTGCTGGATCTCAATTTAACGGGCATAGTCTTTTTTGACAATCAGTATATGGCATTGATCAATGATGCAGGGGTGAGGGAAGGGGATACGATCCTGGGTTTCAAGGTTTTAAAGATAAAACGGGATTATATCGTTTTGCTGGACGGCTCAGGTGACTATTATACCTTAGGCCTTAAATAGAAGGTTTTATAGAACTTATGAGGTAAGCATGGAAGAAGAAAAGATATCCTGGAATTACATAATATTCACGTGCATAATTGGAATTTTGCTGCTTTTAAACTGGATAGGGGTTTTCCGTACCCTTTTCGGGATCAATACGGCCATTTTTCTCACCCTTATCGGTGGCTATAAGATTTTTTATAACGCGCTGAGTGAGCTGTTAGAAAAGAGGATCTCGGTTGATCTGGCAATAGGTATTGCTGCCATAGCGGCCCTTGCAATAAAACAATATCTCGCTGCCGCTGAGGTCATCTTTATCATGCTCATTGGTGAGGCCCTAGAGATGTACGCAGTGGATAAAACAAGGTCTGCCATAAAAAATCTTATAGACCTTGCTCCGAAGACTGCCAGAGTTCGACGTGAAGATATAGTCCAGGAAGTTACCTTGGATGAGGTCAGGGTGGGAGAGACGGTTATTTGTAAACCTGGTGAGAAGATCCCTGTAGACGGAAGGGTTTCTCATGGGGTCTCTTCAGTTGATCAAAGCTCTATCACTGGAGAGTCGATGCCGGTTGAGAAACAGGTCGGCTCAGAGGTCTTTAGCGGCACTATCAATCAGCTCGGGCTTCTTGAAATTCAGGTTGAAAAGGTTGGCGAGGGAACGCTTTTATCCCGGATTATCCATATGGTGGAAGAAGCTCAGGAAAAGAAGGCCCCTTTTCAGAAGACCGCGGACCGTTATGCAGTATATTTTGTGCCGATTATCCTATGCCTTGCAGCGTTGACGTTTCTTTTCAGCCGTGACTGGATACGCGCCGTTTCCGTATTGATTATAGCATGCCCGTGTGCGTTGGTGCTTGCCACGCCAACAGCGGTTGTTGCGGGAATAGGACGTCTTGCCAGGGAAGGGATACTCGTAAAAGGCGGTATGCACCTGGAAACGGTCGGTAAGATCGACACACTGGTTTTGGATAAGACCGGCACTGTGACCCAGGGACAGCCCAGGATAATAGATATCATACCCCAGGGCAAATACAACAGGGAAGGGATACTTGAGCTTGCCGCTTCCGCGGAGAATTGCTCTGAGCATCTTCTGGCCCATCTTATTGTGGAGAAGGCAAAAGAGGAAGGCATAACCATTCATAAAGCAAGCACTTCCCAGGTGCTTCCGGGCAGGGGGATTATTATAAATCTTGGCAAAAAAAGGATTGTAGTGGGCAATCAAAAGATGCTGGAGGAAAACGGCATCAGGCTCACAGACGAACAGATCCTGGACCTGGATAAGATAGATCAACTGGGGCTGACACCTATCCTTGTCGCCGAGGGAAACCATTTGGCAGGAATTATAAGTATAGAGGATAGTGTCCGCCCGGAGGCTTCAGAAGCTATTCATTCTTTAAGAAATCTGGGCATCAGTGACCTACAGATGTTGACGGGCGATAATCCGAAGGTGGCGAAGGTGATCGCCGAGAGGGTCGGGATAAAGAATGTTTGGGCCAATCTCCTCCCGGATCAGAAGGCAGAGCATATAAAGAAACTCCAGGCCGAAGGACGGAAGATCGCAATGGTCGGAGATGGCATCAATGACGCGCCATCTCTTTCCGTGGCGGATGTAGGCATATCCATGTCGGAGATCGGGACGGATATAGCCATTGAAGCCGCGGATATCATATTGATGTCTGATGATCTGAATAAGCTCCAGGAAGCTGTGCTTACAGGGAAAAGAACTGTAAGAACGATCAAACAGAACATATTTTACTTCGCAGTCATTTTCAATCTTCTTGCAGTAGGTACCGCTTCTTTTTTCACCTTTTTGACACCTGTCTGGGCGGCCATAGTCCATCAGATCAGCTCCCTGCTTGTTGTGGGCAATTCCCTTAGGCTTCTTTCGGCCCGTAAGATCACCTATGAGATAAAAGAAAAGGTCTCGGAGTTTTTTGGTTATATGACTAAAGAGGTGGGGGAAAGCGGAAAAGGATGGATCAGCGAACACCATAATAGCCTGATAAAATATGTCATCATCTGCCTTGCCTTGATATATATCCTGAGCGGTTTCTATGTCATTAGGACGAATCAGTTGGGTGTAGTCCGGATTTTTGGAAAGAGGCTCCAGGAGCCCGTTGATTCCGGCCTGCATTTCTTTCCTCCATGGCCTGTGGGAAAGGTAACAAGACTTTCCAAGAGTATTGACCGCGTTGAGATAGGTTTCCGAAGTAAAGCCATACAAAGCACGGCTCCAATACAAAGGGATCCCAATCTGAAGATCCAACCGATCATTGCTTATGAATGGGACATTCAGCACCGCACAGGCACTTATCAGGATAATCCGGCCGAATCGCAGACCTTTACCGGGGATGAGAATTTCATCGAGCTGGATATGGTGGTGCATTTCAGGATAAAAGATCCAGCACTCTACCTTTTTAGGATAAGGGGACAGGAGGACGCGGAATCCCTCATCCGTTTCACAGGGAAGTCTACTATTATAAGATTGATTGGCGAAAAGGCCATTGACGATATTTTAACTTCCGAGAGGGCCGGTATTGAAAAGGCGGCAAAGGAGGACCTGCAGTTCATTCTGGATGATTATGGAGCGGGCATAGAGATAGTAGGTGTGTATCTCCAATCAGTACATCCGCCCATAGAAGTAGCTGACGCATTTCGGGACGTTGTGAACGCCAATGAAGAAAAAAGCAGATTGATCAACCTGGCGGAGGCTTACAACAGGGAACAGCTCCCACTGGCCAGAGGAAATGCGTTTATGTCATTGGAGGACGCGCGGGCCTATCAACAGGAGCTAATAGACAGATCTTCAGGGGATGGAAAGAAATTTTTGCTGACTGCCCGTCAGTTCAATGACTATTCTCTAGTGACAAAGGAAAGATTGTATCTGGAAACAATGGAAAAAGGCCTTTCAGGGGTGAAAAAATTTGTTATTGATAAGGGCAGGACAGGGAAAAGCGGACTAACCATCTTTGGCTCAAGAGATTTAGAGGGATTTTTAAACAGTTTGTCAGAAGGTTTGAGTAATAGTAACCGAAATCCATCAAGAGGAAGCGGTATGGGGGGAGGTAACAGATAAAGCTCATGAAAAATAAAAGGAATAATTTTATCAAGGTACTTGTCATTCTCGTTATATTAGTATTAGGTCTCTTGTGCCTGTTTATCTGCGACGAGACTCGATTCGTCATTGTAACACTTTTTGGGAAGCCTGTTCGTACGGTCAGTCAGCCCGGCCTTCACTTTAAGACATTCCTTCACAGTACGACACGTTTTGATAAAAGGCTTTTGATATACGATCCAACACCCTCCGAATTTCTTACCATGGATAAAAAGAATGTGGTAGTGGATTGTTTTGCGTGCTGGAAGATTGTGGATCCCTTGAGGTTTTACCAGACCGCCGGTGATATAGAAGGTGCGAAGAGAAGGCTGTATGATATACTTTATTCGGAGATATCCGCTGCCCTCGGGAGGTATGACCTTTCAGGACTTATATCCACGAATCCAGAGCAAGGAAAAATAGATCAGCTCATGGCCATTGTAACAGAAAATTGCAGAAGAAAAGCTGAAAAGGATTTCAGCATAGCCATTAAGGATGTTAAACTGAAACAGCTCATCCTGCCTCAGCAAAACAAACAGAGTGTGTTCGACAGGATGCGCGCTGAAAGGCAGAGGATAGCCAAGATGTACAGGGCTGAGGGCGAAGAGGAAGCCCTGAAGATAAGGGCTACCACAGATAAGGAGGTTAAGACCATTTTGTCCGAAGCTTATCGTGAGGCCCAGATCATTAAAGGGGTAGGAGACGCTGAATCCATAAGGATATACGGCGATGCGTATAATCAGGATCCGGAATTTTATAAACTGCTTCGCACATTAGAGGCCTACCAGAAGTTCCTGGATGAAAAGACCACTGTTGTATTATCCTCGGATTCAGAGCTTCTGAGATTGATGACGGAAGGCGAAAAGGCTATTTTTTCAGACAAAAAAGGCAGCACTAGATAATATGGAGAGTGTAAATATGGAAAAAATGAAAAAAGGCTTTTTCGATTACCTGCTGACCTGGTTGAAGTATCTTGTTATGCTGGCATTTTTCATATATCTGCTATCCGGATTTTACAGAATAAGGCCCTTTGAAACCGGGATCATACGTTTTTTCGGCAGGGTTATCAATGATCATGTAGGCCCGGGGCTGCATTATATGCTTCCTTACCCATTTGCAAGATTGAATAAGATACGGCTTCAGGAAAGAAAAAGGATAGCCGTAGGCTTCGAGTTTTCCGATCAGGTTGTGGGCAGGAGGGCCAATCCGTTACAGGGTGAATTTATCAGTGGTGATGAAAATATTCTCAACCTGGAGATGGTGCTGCAATATTTTATCATCAGCCCTTCAGAGTATCTTTTAAGGGTGTATAATCCGGAAGCCCTTATCCGTTCATTTGCAAAGACCAATCTCACCAGGATCGTTTCAGGGATGGAAGTGGATGATATCCTGAAAGGGGAGGGTAAGGTATTGATACAGTCAGGGGTGCTTCAACAGACCCAGACAGACCTGGACAGGATAATGAATAATCAAAAATGGGTGCAGATAACCTCTGTCAATCTTCAGAAGGTTTCACCGCCCCTGGAGGTCGCGGATGCCTTTAAGGACGTGGTAACGGCACGTCAGGACAGGGACAGGCTTATCAACGAGGCTGAGGGTTATCGTTATGATATTCTGCCGAAAACAAGGGGAAGGGCCGTGGAGATTATTCAACAGGCGGAAACCTATAAACAGGAAAGGATCAACCAGTCAAAGGGAGATGCTGACAGGTTTATAAAGATGGCCGGGGAATATAAGCTGAAAGGGAAGATTACATCCAGCCGCCTGTACCTCGAAACAATGGAGCGTATCATGGAGAGGGTTAATAAGATCTTTGTGCAGAACGCAAAGGAACATAAACCCATAGACCTGAATATAATCGATCTGGAAAAGAAGTAGTGAAACTCTGTTTTTAATGCCTCTCAGATAGCGTAACGTACTGAATTTTTCCTTAAACTGTATTGGCAATTTTGGTATGAAACTTAATTTAACAAATTATTTTTAGCTGATCCTAAGAGGTTTAAAAATGTCCGATCTTCATCTCATAGACCAATTAGAAGAAATTATAGGCAAAAAATTAGAAAAAGTAATTGAAGAAAAATTTAAGATTAATTCGAAGGACTTATTTGAAAAACCTATTATTAATAAAAATTCCTATGCATTATCGCATGATGGAAATGTAATAGCTTTATCCTTAAAAGATAGTAATGCTTTGCAAACGTTTCCTTTCTATAAATTTGAACACTTAGTATATTTATTTTTAATAGGTGTAGAGTTATCGGATTTTCTTTTTCTAAAAGAACTCAAATGTCTGCAAACACTTGTGTTGTCAAGAGATAAGTTAAGAGATGTATTTTTTCTCAAAGAACTCAAAGGGCTCACTTCCCTCGATTTAAGATCCAATAAGTTAAGCGATGTATCTTTTCTTAAAGAACTCAAAGGGCTCACTTCCCTCGATTTAAGTTACAATAAGTTAAGCGATGTATCTTTTCTGAAAGAGCTCAAAGGGCTCACTTCCCTCGATTTAAGTTCCAATAAGTTAAGCGATGTATCTTTTCTGAAAGAACTCAAAGGGCTCACTTCCCTCGATTTAAGATCCAATAAGTTAAGCGATGTATCTTTTCTGAAAGAACTCAAAGGTCTCACTACCCTCGATTTAAGTTACAATGAGTTAAGCGATGTATCTTTTCTGAAAGAGCTCAAAGGTCTCACTACCCTCGATTTAAGTTACAATGAGTTAAGCGATGTATCTTTTCTGAAAGAACTCAAAGGGCTCACTTACCTGGATTTAAGTTACAATAAGTTAAGCGATGTATCTTTTCTGAAAGAACTCAAAGGGCTTACTTCCCTCAATTTAATTAACAATAAGTTAAGCGATGTATCTTTTCTGAAAGAACTCAAAGGGCTCACTTCCCTCGATTTAAGATCCAATGAGTTAAGCGATGTATCTTTTCTGAAAGAGCTCAAAGGGCTCACTACCCTCTATTTAGGTTTCAATAAATTAAGCGATGTATCTTTTCTGAAAGAACTCAAAGGGCTCACTTACCTTGATTTAAGGAATAATAGGATCAAAGAAGTCCCCGCCTGGCTCGCAAAAAAGGACCTTATTATCAATATAGAAGAACTTGCATTGTTCACGGACGGCATCGCCCTATATGGCAACCCCATCGAAAAACCGCCCCTTGAAGTGGTGAAACGAGGGAATGAAGCTATCCTCAATTATTATACCCAACTAGAAACCCAGGACAAAGACTACCTCTATGAAGCGAAAATGCTGATTGTAGGTGAAGGGGAGGCCGGCAAAACCACTTTGGCCTGGAAAATGGAGAATCCTGACTGCCTCCTTCCCCAAGTCGACGACCGCACCAAGGGCATTACCATCAACACCCATATTTTTGAGGTAATTGCTAGAAACAATAACGAAAAACGTACTTTCAAATTAAATGTGTGGGATTTTGGGGGCCAGGAAATTTACCATGCCAC
Source organism: bacterium (assembly GCA_049472335.1). Lineage (GTDB taxonomy): Bacteria > SZUA-182 > SZUA-182 > DTGQ01 > JAFGSM01 > JBLIRM01. The sequence goes on from JBLIRO010000009.1 coordinate 11,660, forward strand.
TCACCGTTTTTTCCTATCCAAACGCTCCCTTTACGTGCTGGTGGCCGATAACCGCAAAGACGACACAGATTTTAACTATTGGCTGAATATAATCGAGCTATTTGCCGGGGAAAGCCCGATGATTATCGTGCTCAACGAGAAAGGGGATGTGCAGCGCAGTATCAACACCGCGGAACTGCGCAGCCGCTACCCGGAGAGTATTAAGGAAGTTCAGGCGGTCAATTTCAAAACCCGGGAGGAAGAGGATCAAAGTGTACGCCAGCAACGTTTGAAAGAAATAAATAAACTGATCGGCTATATCGAGCATTATGCCACAGGGCTGGAACATATCGGGGAACCGTTGCCGGCCCGCTGGGTGGAGGTAAGGGAGGCCGTAGAGAACGATCCCCGCAACTATATTTACTGCGATCAGTTCGATGAAATTTGCCACGATCAGGAAATAACCGCTGTACAAGATATTGATACTTTGCTGGGCTATTTTCATGATTTGGGTATTGTACTGCACTTTGCTGATAATCCTCTACTGCGCGATAGAATAATTTTAAAGCCGGTCTGGGCGACCAATGCAGTCTATTGCATTTTTGATAATAAGGCAATAAAAGAAAAAGAAGGCCGTTTTAGCCATAACGATTGCGCCGCGTTATGGAACGACCCCCAATACCATAACATGCACGATGTGCTGATTGAGTTGATGAAGAACTTCCGCCTGGTTTATGAAATCGGTAATAGCGGAAACCTGGTAGCTCCTCAAATGCTTCCCAAAGATACACCGGATTATGACTGGGATACTGCCAACAACAGCCGGATGCAGTTCCGCTTCGATATTTTTATGCCCAAGGGCATCTTCTGGCAATTTGTGGTGATGATGTACCGCTACATCAAAAACCATAACTGGGTGTGGCGCAATGGGGTCATTTTGCAGCGCAACGGCACCCGGGCGGAGGTAATCGAGAACCTGTTCGAGCGACGTATTTATATCCGTTTTTCCGGCAGCGGCATGGCCGAATTTCGTGCCATTATTGCCGACACTCTCGACGAGATCAGCCAATCCTACCATAAACTGGGATATGAAAAAATGATCCCATGCAATTGTAGAATCTGCAAGGATTTAAAAGAACCTACCTATTACGAATTCAGCGATCTGAAAACCCGCAAGGAAAAAGGCAAATCCACGGTGGAGTGTAAGAAGAGTTACGAAAACGTTTTTGTGCTGCCGTTATTAGAAGGCTTTGACAGCAAACACTTAAAAGAAGAATTTGAAGAGAAGGTAAAAACTGTTACTCCGAAGCAAAAAACTCGGACGAAAACCATAAAAATCTTTTTGGCTTCCTCCTCGGAATTGGAAAAGGATCGCGAACAGTTTGAGATTTTTATCAATCGTAAAAATAAGGAGTATGTTAAAGGGGGAGTATTTTTAGAATTGTTGATCTGGGAAGACTTTCTGGATGCAATGTCGCCCACGCGTTCACAGGATGAATACAATAAGGCGATTGCTGATTGCGATGTCTTTGTCAGTCTCTTTCATACCAAAGTAGGCAAATATACTGAAGAAGAATTTATGAAAGCCCTGGAAAGCTTCAGAGGCAAAGGCAAGCCGCTCATATATACATATTTCAAAGATGCAGCAGTCAATACGAGTAAGATAACCCCGGATATTTTGAGCTTGATCAATTTTAAACAAAAGCTACAAGATTTGGAGCATTTTTACACCGAGTATGCCGATATAAACGATCTGAAATATAAATTTGGCGAACAACTGGTCAAGTTCCTGTCCGGGCTGACCGGTATTTCGCAAGGTACCATTGAGCAGCTTAATGAATAGTGTATTTTCGGGTAAGCTTGTTCTCGTAATATCCATTCACTGAGGAATAGGCGAAAAACTGTCTTTTTTATTTTCTTATTTAAGTCCTTCAATCTCTTGATCAAGGCACAGGATTTATTATTTCGGTTTTGTAATCACCTATATTTTTTTTCTGAAGATCAATCCTGATCCCCAGGAGGATAATGCTTTTTCCCGAGGATAAATACCTTTCGTAATATCCCCTTTCTTTTATCTGGTTGATGGCTTCATCAGAATCATTTGTCTTAAATTCCATAATATAAATATATTTTTCCGTTTCAATAACGGCATCTATGCGTCCTCTATTTGTCTGCACCTCTGATTCTATCTTTATCCCTATCAACTTTAAAATCAGATAAACGATAGTATGATAATACGCCTCTTTCTCGCTTTCTATGATGTTATATGGAATTGAAGAAAAGACCGATTTGATCAATTGGATAAGGTTATCGATATCTTTCTCTTTTAAGGATTGGGATATCTTGCTCAACAGGTTTTCACTCCATACAAAATCCTTTTCGATATATGTTCTGAATAAATATATCAAGAATGACTCTTTAACTTCCTGATTTGGATAACCGAGTAAAAATACTTCACGTCCCTCATGAATATTTTTTTCTTTTATTGTTAAGTAACCGGTTTGAAAAAGCAGGGAGGCTATTTCCAAATGGTCAATATCGAAGCTTTCAAAGATATATTGATTGACTTTCATTGAATCGAATGTCGAAATATTGTAATTATTTTCTTTTATCAATTTTAAAAGAAACGAAGGAGTCCCGGAGGAAAACCAGTAGTCCCGGAAATGGGTCTTTTCAAACAGATTTAATATGGAATAGGGATTATAGACAAAGTTAATCCCGTCCCAGGAATATCCGTTGTACCAATTTTTAATGTTCCCCAAAACATCTTTCTTCGAGATCCGATAATTTGTCGCCAGTTCGTCAAATCGATCCTTAAAGTAATGAATTAATTCTTCTTCTGTATAACCCAGCAAGGTGGAGTGTTTTTCATCAATAGTGATGTCATTGAGATTATTTAATCCTGAAAAAACAGAAACCCTTGCAAATTTTGAAACTCCTGTCAAAAAGGTGAATTTTAAATATTCATCACAACCCTTTATTGTTGAATAAAAGGATCTCAAAATATCTCTATTTTCCATGGCAATACGCTTTTTTTCAATGTTGTCAATGATTGGTTTGTCATATTCATCAATCAATACTACAACCTTATTTTTTTGAGCCAGAAGCCGGATCAACTGATAAAATTTTGTTTTTGAGTCCTGTGCTGATAAATACATGCCATTTTCTGAGGCAATCTCGGACATCCTCCAGGAAAGGGATTGTTCCAATTGGTGGGGTGTTGTAAAACTTAAATTAGAAAAATCAATATGAATAATAGGAAAAGACTCAGTTTTTATTTTATTGTATATCCATAATCCTTTGAATAAATCCCTGTTGCCTGAAAAGATTTCTTTCAGGATTGAGACCAGCAAGGACTTGCCAAAACGTCTTGGTCGGGAGAGAAAGTAATACTTACCCCCATTGGCAAAAAGATGATAAATTGACTCGGTTTTATCAATATAGAGATAGTTTCCTGTGATTAATTCCCGGAAGTTTTGGATTCCGATTGGCAGCTTCTTCATATGGTGATTATAATATTTAATGTTTATTTTATCAATCTGGTCGGTGGTAATTTACTATTTAGAGTCGATGTATGAACAGCACATCTGAGATCTTATGGAAAAAGGAAGGAATGAGACCTATTTAATACAGACCTTGCGAACCTGAATGAGGTCCGTATCTCCCTTGAAGACCTTCATGATGCCGTCCTGCTTCAGGGTTGTCATGCCTTCTTCTATGGCCTTATCCCTTATTATATCTATGCTTGTATTCTTGATAATGAGATCCTTGATGGTATCCGTGCCAACCAGGAGTTCATGTATGCCTGTTCGGCCTTTATAGCCTGAATTACCGCATTTTGAGCATCCCTTCGGCTTGAATAAAACCAATGTATCCGTATATTCGATACCCAGTTTCTTGTAAAACCATTCCTCTCCATATTCACGGACCAGTTCGTCGTATTCCTCTTTTTCCGGGTGATACTTTTCCTTGCAATCCTTGCAGAGGGTTCTTACAAGACGCTGCGCCAGAATCCCTAATAGGGCGTTGGCAAAGTTGAAGGAATCCATTCCCATATCCAGAAGACGAACGATCGTTTCCGGTGCGCTGTTTGTATGAAGGGTGCTGAAAACAAGATGGCCTGTTAGGGATGCCTCTATACCGATAGCTGCGGTCTCCTGATCCCTCATCTCGCCTACCATAATGACATCGGGGTCTGCCCTGAGAAAGGAACGCATGCAATTGGCAAAGGTTAGCCCAATAGTGGAATGAACCTGGACCTGCCGCAATCCGAACTGGGTTATCTCAACCGGGTCCTCGGCGGTCCAGATCTTCTTTTCCGGTTTGTTGATATGTCCCATGGCTGAGTGGAGGGTGGTAGTCTTACCAGAACCGGTGGGTCCCACACAAAGTACAAGTCCATAAGGTTTGCTGATAATTTCCTTGATGTGTTTCAGGTTGTATTCACTCAGATTCATTTTATTCAGGGGCATTGGCTCGCTGGCAGCCAGTAACCTGAGCACGATATCCTCGTTCCCTCCGATAGTGGGGGTTACCTCCACGCGCAATTCGATATTTTTCTGATTATAACGAAACTTTATCTTACCGCTCTGTGGGAGTCTCCTCTCGGCAATATCCAGCCTGGCCATGATTTTTAATCTCGATGCCAAGGCCCTTCTGTAATTGGAAGGTATTTCCAGCCCTTTTTTGCATTCGCCATCTATTCTGTATCGCACCATAGTCGATTGCTTTCCCTGATAGGGCTCTATGTGTATGTCGGAAGCGCCTATTGTGTAAGCGTCACGGATGATTTGGTTGGCCAGCTTTATAATTGTATTGTCTGATTCATCGATTCCTTCTTCATCTTCTGATTCATCGGATTCCTGGATTTCCAGATCGAGTTCTGAGATGAGGTCATCGATATTGGTAATGGTTTTTCCATCACCCCTGGTGGTTGCCTGCAGATACTTGAGTATATCTTCGGGCAAGGCACCTGTTAAATGGATTTCGCCTGTATTGAGATAGGTCTTTATTTCATCGATTTTGTGGATGTTATGCGGATCATCCACCAGCACCTCTATCACTCCATTGGTTTTTTTGAAAGGGGTCCAGAGATTCTTCACGAGATAATTGGGGCTGAGTCCGTTGAGTAATGATTTGTCAATAATAATCTTGGGATCGTAATCTATGAATGGACAGTTAAAGAAATTGAATAATGAATCCAGGATATCCTTCTTGTCTATATTAAATTCCCTTCTCAGGAGATTAATTATATTATCCTTTGTCTTCCGGACCTTTACGATAAGGTCATTCAGTTCTTTCTCAGTAATAAGGTTTTTCTGAACGAGATAACTGAATTTTGTGGTTGCCTTCTTTTGACGGGCCACTTGATTATTAAAGGCAATACCAAGGGTCTTTGCGATTTCCTTGATTGAGGATATCTCGTATAAACTGAACTTTCCTCCGCTTTTTTTATTGATTAGCTGTGTGACCCCCAGTACATTCCCTTTGAACATTATTGCACATGCCAGTACCTGTTTTGTGCGGTATCCGCTTTGTATATCGTATGTTTGATTAAAGCTGAGCTCAGGATCGATTTTATTCAGTTCCTCTTTATTGTAAGCATCAGTTATATTGATATACGTTTTGGCATAGGCAGCGTAACCGGAGATACTCTTTTTGCTGATTTTGACCCTGATCTCTCCTACTCCGTCTCCAACCTTGAATTTTGAAAACAGCTCATTTGTATTAGGATCCACTGCATATATGGTGATTCTTTCAGCATCGAACAATTCTAAAATCTGGCCCTGTATTTTGAGAAAGATCTCTTCCAGGTCTTTGGCGGCATGTATAGCATTTGTTATACTGAGAAGCTTTTCTTTATATGCGAGTTCGCTTTCCAGTAATTTGTAATCTCTCTCACTGTTTTTTTCTTTTGCTCCAAAAAGGATAGGCATTATTGGACCTTAATTAAATTAAGTTTCATGAAGTTACCAAGCACATTTAGATTATTGGATTGGTCCCCGAGAGAAGGTATCCTCAAATGATAAAATCTCATTTTATTATTATAGAGTTTTGTTTTTCTTGATTGAGAATTTTAGTTTCAATAAAACCTTATTTCCGCTTAATAAGTTTATCCAATAATCCTTATACTTGTCAATATATCTACATATTCGGCATTTTAATTAGAAAACATAGATTGAAATGTTTTTAGCCCCCTCTGCTTTATGAAAAATAAACCGATAGAGGTATTAGAAAATATTAATAGCATAAGATCTTATGGGATATACACAATGGTTTGACTAAATATAAATAATGTTAGTAGAATAACATCTTGTTTTGATTGTAAAAATTATCCAAGAATTTATAATATGAAATCATTCTCCCAAAAGACCGATATCTTGATTGCAGGTGCTGGGATTGCCGGCTGCGCTGCGGCAAATGAATTGCAGGCCAGAGGGATCGATTATCTTCTTGTAGAAAAAAATGTTGAGCCGGGGGGGCTCACACGCTCCATTAGTGTAGGCGATGCAAATTTTGATTACACAGGACATTTCCTGAATCTGGCACGGGTTAAAAGCCCTGCGGCATTGCCCTATGCAAACCAGAATGACGAAGACTGGATGCAGGTCAAGCGAAAATCCGGAGTATATATCGAGGGTGAGATAGTCCCTGCTCCGCTGCAATATAACCTCTTTTATCTGCCGGAAACATTTAGAGAAAAATGCATCAGAGATTTTCGTAACCGGCCGAAGGAGGAAAAAGTTTTTTCCTTTAAGGAATACCTGATGTCGGGATTCGGACAAGCTATCTGTGATTGTTTTCTCTTTCCATATAATGAAAAGTTAATGGACTGTGATATCGGGCAACTTTCAGTGGGAGCAGTAAAACGGTTTTTCCCAATACCAGATACAGAAAGGATAGAAAGGGGATATAGCAAAGAAGGTGAGAATCTATCAACCGGTTATAACAGCACTTTTTGGTATCCCAAAAAACACGGCATTGGTCTGCTCGCCAGGGGATTGTCTCAAAACCTTAGTAAGCTTTTGACATGCTGTAATATTGAAAGCATTGATCCGGCTTCATATTGTGCTTATACCCGGAGAGGTAAGATATCCTATGAAAGGATGCTCACCTCGATTCCGCTGAAACAGTTTTGTTCGATTACAAATGATGCGGATCTTCAAAACCTTGCCTCTGCTTTGAGACATACCCGCGTGTTCTGTCTGAATTTATTGTTTCATGGTGCTCCCTCTGAATTCTTTAAGAATTTTCATTGGATCTATATACCGGAAAAGGATATTCCCTTTTATCGTATAGGGATTTACTCTCACATCTGTCCAAATATGAATCCACCCATGGGCACAGCCTTTTATGTTGAGGTCGCCTTCTCGGACAATAAAACATTGCCGGGAATGTCCACACTCATGGATGAAATACTGCTTTTTCTTGAAAAACAGGGCTGGGCAAAAAGGTATATGTGTTCGGTGATCTCAGCCAACTGGATCGATTGTGCCTATGTGTATTTCGACCATAACCGCCAGGATATAACTGAGAAAATCTTCAAGAAGCTTCGAAATTACAATATATTTCCAATAGGACGTTACGGACTTTGGGATTATATTACTATGGAAGATTCAATTATCTCCGGTATTGAAACTGCTCAAAGTTTGTCTTAAATCACAGGAATTTTTATTTTTATTGGGAGTTCCTTTCAATAAAGAACTAAAGATCTTTCACATTGCATCAGCTTTAAAAAAACCTCAACTATCTTTTTGTCATATTTGCCTTGCTGGGCTGACCTTTCTATCTCCTTTATTGCCGCCTCCCTTTCCCATGGCTCTCTATATGCCCTTGTGGAGGTAAGGGCGTTGTAAACATCGGCTACTGCAACGATCCTTGCTTCAAGAGGGATCCCTTCCCCCTTTTTGCCTTCCGGATAACCGCTCCCATCAAAATATTCATGGTGGTCTCTGGCTATATTTAATACTGTTTCATCGTTATATCCTAAACTTTGAAGGGCTATCATACCCTCAAGTGAATGCTTCATGATCTGTTTGAATTCTAAGTCGGTTAGAATCCCTTCCTGATTCAACAAATAATGCGGGACCTTTTCTTTCCCAATATCATGCAGGCAGGCCCCTAATGCTATTTTATTCTTTTCCGATTCGGGTAGATTTAATTCATCGGCAATGGCATAAGAGATAAAAGCCGCAACCTTCGATCCCCCTATACTTCCATCAATAACCTCTGAAGGCAGGATGATATCCTCAAGATTGTCTACTATTTTTTCAACGGATTTATATTTTTCATATAAATAAGGTGGAATTTTATTTTGATCCAGCAATAGATTTTTCAGGCCCAGAATCTCATATACGGCTATTCTTTCCCTTTTCCCTTTGATTGCTATTTTTTCATATTCATCCCTCTTTATTATAGCATCAGCATAAGCAATCTTGACCTCAGAGTTATCCGGATCTATCTCCAATACCTTTTCAAAAAAGTTTAAGGCGCTTGTGACATCGTAAATACTATAATAGAGTTTTCCCAATGAGAATAAAATTTCTACATCCTTAGGATTATTCTCTAATTTTTGTGAATATAAGTTGATCTTCTGTTTGACCTGAATAAAGGTATTTTTGTTTTTTTTGATTTCGAAGGCCTTTAGTTTATTAAACTCGACATAAGGAAGGACCTCCTGAAAGGTGTTTTCATCTACTACAATACTATTATGGGGACATATTTCCTGGAGTCTGTCAGCCAGATTGACCATGCTGCCAATGGCCGTATAACTAATCCTTTTTTTACCAATTAATCCTGTAACGGCATAACCTGTAGATATACCCACTTTTATTTTCCAGGACTGCTCTAGGTCTTTTAAACATCCTTTCATCTTGATGCCTGCCGCTACAGCATGAAGAGCATGCAATTTATAATTGATGGGCGCCCCGAATTCACACATTATCTCATCGCCCAGGTACTTGTCTATATGTCCCTTATATTTGAAGACAATCGGCTCTATTCTGCAAAATATTTTATTAAGCTCGTTAATTACAACCTCAGGACGGTGTTTATCCGAAAATTTGCTGAATCCGACTAGATCACCAAATAGAATACTAATGCGGGACTTTTCATTATGTAATCGGTTTTCAATGATCAATTTAGCCACGTTGGAATCCATGGTGGCATACAAGGTATGTTCCAACTTTCCTTTAACATGGTTAATAATAGTATTTTTTTCCACTAATTGTTCTGCCTTATAAGCCAGATTTTTATTGCTTTCCTCCAGTTTTTTATTCGATGCTTCGAGTCCTTCGAGGGTCTGTTTCATGCTTTTGTTCAGGGATTTAATGTTTTTATTTTCGACACTCAATTTTTCGTGCAGATAGCCGGATATGTAACCCGTTGAAATAAGGAAAAATCCCCAGGTGGAAATAGTGATCAATATATCTATCCCGGTTTTTCCAATAAAAAAGGCTTGGGGGAACCAATAGGCAAAAACTCCGACAATAATTATGGAAAAAAGCCCTCCCAGTGCAGCATGTTTTTTCCCCTTGTAATAACCCACAAATATAACAGGTATGTAAAAGAGATTTAAGAAATCGATTTTATTCGGGATAAAATAATAGATAATCAAGATTGAAGCAAGAACGGTGAGTACAAAGAATTGTTCGAAGTTTCCAATGCTGTATTTTTTAGGTTTTTCCATTAAATTCCCGTTTTCTGCATATTTTTAACTTTTAAAAACTATTTCTAGGATGTATAGACCTATATATCTATTATAATTATTCGGTTTTTTTTTAGAAAAATTTGGAATTTAAGGAAAAATATCTTTATGGGGAAGATAAACAGTATTCAGCTATACTTAATTTTTTACCTTAAGGCCCTTTGTCTTTAAATATTCTTTGACTTCTTTAATGCTTAAGATCCGGTAATGAAAGACCGAAGCAGCTAATAAAATCTCCGCTCCACCACGAATAACCCCGTCATAAAAATGTTCCAGTTTCCCCGCGCCTCCTGAGGCAATTACAGGAAGATCAACTGCATCAGAAATAGCCTTTGTGAATTCAAGGTCATATCCGGTCTGCGTCCCGTCGCCATCCATACTGGTGGGAAGTATAACTCCGGCACCCAGGTCTTGACATTCTCTAGCCCACAGTACAGCATCTTTTCTTGCCGGCTTGGTTCCGCCTGAGACGACTATCTCAAAACCGGAGGGCATTTTTGAATTCCTTCTGCCATCAATAGCTATGGTGATCTTCTCAGAACCAAATCTTTTTGCTGATTTCGTAACAATATCCGGTTCATTTACCGCTGCGCTATTCATGGAGATTTTATCCGCACCTGCCTCCAGAACCAATTCGATGTCTTCAAGGGTGGAAATCCCGCCGCCAACCGTAAGGGAAATATTAATTACAGAGGATACGTTCTTAATCCATTCCAATCTGGTTTTTCTGTTTTCCAATGTAGCCGCTATATCCAGCATAGCCAGCTCATCCGCGCCTTCCTCTTGATAAAAACGGGCATTTTCAACAGGATCTCCTGCATCTTTGAGGTTTACAAAGTTGACTCCCTTTACAACCCTACCATCTTTCATGTCAAGACACGGCATAATCTTAATAATCTCCATAAAAGCTCCCTTCGAGTTTTCCTTTATTCAGTATCCAGCAATCGGCATAGCGAAGATCCGCCACGGGAAACCAGCCTTTAAACTTTTCGAATTGAGGCGAAACTTCAATAGCATATATTATTTCACTATGCCATTATACATTTATGTAAAAAGATATTTCAAGATGCTGGGGATGTATCCCCAGCAATTCTGATTATGATAATTGTTTTACCGGATCCGACTGACCATAGATTGTTTCTCCATAATTAATTGCTGGAATGCATCCCCGGCAATTTTAGTGATGAACGAATTATTTAAATGGGGGAGGCCAGGGCCAGTTATCAGGATTAGGGGATTCTATAAGGACTTTTTCTTCCTTTGTGGGATGTGTTATTATAAGTCTCTTGGCTAAAAGAGCAATCCTGCGATCGGGTAAACAACAGGGCGAGCCATACTTTCTGTCTCCGAGGACCGGATGGCCCATACCAGCCATCTGAACCCGGATTTGATGATGGCGGCCTGTTTTTAGTTCAATCTCCATAAGACTTAACTTGGAAAAACTCTCCAATGTTCGATATGACAATATTGCGATTTGGGCATTTTTCATGTCAGGCCTGCTGAGAAAGCTTTTCCGACCATGTCTTCTTATATGTCCGGATATTTCTCCTTCAGAAGGGAAAGGTTTTCCATGTATCACAGCCCAGTAAGTCTTCTTAATCATGTGTTCACGGATTTGTTCACAGAGCCTGTTTGCAGCCTTGGATGTCCTGGCAAACAGGACCACCCCTGCCACCGGCCTGTCCAGTCTTTGTATAAGTCCGATATAAACCCTGCCGGGCTTATTATATTTTGTTTTAATATATTCCCTTGCCATCTCGAGCAACGTCAAGTCACCGGTATTGTCCCCTTGTACAAGAAGGCCGGCGGGTTTAAAAACTGCAAGCAAATGATTGTCCTCATATAAAACCTGTAGAATGGGTTTTTTAGGTTTTTTCTCATCCATTACAAGAATATCTCATGACTAAAAAGGATTGCTGGTCAGTAAATCAATAACTTGACCTTTGATCAAAATTTCTGTCATACTATACAGGTTAAGGTACTGATTAGACAATAATTAAAAAGATAAAAGGCCCTTTACCGGAGAATAAAATATATTAAGATATCGTGTTTTTTAAATCAACTCAGATATATATCAGATGATATGTATAAAAGGAAAGGAGTATCATGAAAGGGATCATTTTGGCCGGGGGGGCAGGCACCAGGCTCCATCCCATTACGCGCGCCGTGAGTAAACAGCTTCTTGCAGTTTATGATAAACCGATGGTTTATTATCCCCTATCAGTACTTATGTTAGCTGGAATTCGCGAGATCCTTATTATTTCTACACCTTCCGATTTGCCAAGTTTTAGGACCCTTTTTGGAAATGGCTCTCAACTGGGTCTGCGTTTTTCTTATGAAGAACAACCACGGCCTGAAGGCCTCGCACAGGCCTTTATAATCGGCAAAAAATTTATAGGGAAGGATTCGGTATGTCTTGTGCTCGGAGATAATATATTTCATGGGCAAGGGCTGTCAGGTATACTAAAGAAATGCACCGAGCTGAAAAAAGGGGGCATAATTTTTGGGTACCTTGTAAAGGATCCTCAACGCTATGGTGTTGTGGAATTTGATGAAAACGGAAAAGTCATCGGAATAGAGGAGAAGCCCAAACAACCTAAATCCAGATATGCTGTCCCCGGTCTGTATTTTTATGATAATACAGTTGTAAGTATTGCCGAAAATCTTAAACCTTCAGCGCGTGGTGAGCTTGAAATCACCGATGTGAATTATGAATATTTGCGCAAGGGGACACTCAAGGTAGAGCTTTTCGGTCGCGGCTTTTGTTGGCTTGACACAGGGACCTATGAATCCCTTCATCATGCCGCAAATTATGTCCAGGCAGTACAAGATAGACAGGCCTTGAAGATTGCCTGTATCGAAGAGATCGCTTACCGCATGGGTTATATAGACGAAGCACAAATAAGGAAACTGGCCTGTGGCTTGTTCCAAAATGAATATGGTCATTATCTGTTAAGTATTCTGGAAGGAAAAAAGGCAGGAATAACTCATGAAAATCATTGAAACAGCGCTGCCCGGTGTTTTATTGATAGAACCCGATGTGTTTGAAGATAACAGAGGCTTTTTCATGGAGACATACCACAATGACAAGTATGCTTCAGGAGGGATTGACCGGGTTTTTGTTCAGGACAATTATTCCTATTCCATAAAGGGAACCCTAAGGGGGCTGCATTACCAATTTCCCCATCCCCAGGCTAAACTGATATTTGCCATAAGTGGAGAGATATATGATGTTGCTGTGGATATTCGAAGCGGGTCTCCAACCTTCGGGAAATGGGTAGGAGTAAATCTTTCATCAAAAAACAAGCGTCAGATCTTAGTGCCTGAGGGGTTTGCACATGGCTTTTGCGTGATAAGTGATACTGCGAAGGTGATATATAAATGTACAGATTTTTACTACCCTGAGTATGATCAGGGAATCTTATGGTCTGATCCGGCCATTGGGATTGATTGGCCTGTTAAAAACCCCCTTCTTTCTATAAAGGATGCTCAATTGCCACGGCTGGGAAAAGGTGTTGCGTTGACCTGGTAATAAGCCGTAATTCTTGATTGATTATACCATCGCCTCATGATATTCTTATAAACAAGAGGAGAAGTTATAAATACGAGATAAACTCATAAAAAGTCATTAAAGGAGTCATTGGCATTTTATACAAAAAACTCCCTAATCGGTGGAATGACTTTTTATAATCCATCATGTGTTACTAATAAAAACTTTAGGCACTCGACACTTTAGGCACTTACTTTATAACTTTAGATATTTTACTTTTAAGGGATTAGAATGAAGTTAGATCCAATAATCCTGTTGCAATTTGTTGCACTGCTTTTTTCCATAACTATTCATGAAGCCAGCCATGCTTGGATGGCTAAAAAATGCGGAGATCCGACTGCCGCATATCTAGGGAGGATTACTCTAAATCCTGTGCCCCATATTGATCTCATCGGAACAATCATTATACCGTTGTTCCTTATGATTTTCAGCCCGGGATTCGGATTGATAGGGTGGGGAAAGCCATGTCCTGTTAATCCGCTTAATTACAGAAACTATAAAAGAGATGATATTTTGGTTTCCATAGCAGGTGTCACTTCGAATTTTATAGCCGCGCTTGCGAGCCTGCTCCTTCTAAAATCTTTTCTTACGTTGGGTTTCAATTCAAAAGGAATGTTCGTTCTTTTTCAGATCATGTTTCAGCTCAACATTGTGCTTATGATTTTCAACCTGTTGCCCATACCTCCGCTTGACGGATCTCATTTGCTGAAACAGCTTTTGTCGCAAGATACTGCTGAGAAATTAGCGTTTCTGGATCAATGGGGTTTTTTGATTCTGCTTATCTTGATCAATACGCCTGTGTTTGATAGCTTTTTTTTCCTGTTTATGAATCCCTTTAATAGGCTTTTTTGGCTTATAGTAAATATATAAAAATCTTATATTAAAAGGAGTCGTTAGTCATGGAATTAAAACGTTTGGGACATGCCTGCTTTAAAATCAAGGGGAACGGACTAATTATCTATATTGATCCTTATAATCTTAAAAATCCTGATCAAGCAGACCTTATACTTATAACCCACGACCATTATGATCATTGCAGCCTGAATGATATAGAAAAGATCAGAACCGATAATACCATTATTATTGCTTCTGCGGACTGTTCCATTAGCGGGGATGTCAGACATATGAATCCGGGTGATAAGATGGTTGTAAAGGGTGTGGAGATTGAGGCGGTATCTGCCTATAATATAGGTAAGCCTTTCCATCCGAGAGAAAAAGGAAATTTAGGCTATATAATTACTGTAGAAGGAAAAAGGATATATCACGCCGGAGATACTGATCTCATTTCAGAGATGAATTCTATAACATGTGATATTGCACTTTTGCCGGTCAGTGGAACCTATGTTATGACCCCTCAGGAGGCTGCAAAGGCGGCAGACATGATCAGGCCGTCTCTGGTGGCTATACCGATGCATTATGGTTCGGGAGTCGTAGGAACAACAGTGGATGCTGAGAACTTTGAAAAGAACACAGGCATTCATGTAGTGTTTGATACATATACATGTTAGTTCTGTTTATTACTTAAGATCACTTAATGCCATTTCCGGTAATCATTTTGATTGCGGTCCCGTATCCTCCTTATTTTTTTAAGAATGTTGGGATATTCCAAGTATATATAACCGATAACCATCCCTCCCAGATGGGCCATATGCGCAATACCGTCTTTTCTAGCTGAGATTGAGGAGACAAATTCTATAAGGCCGAAAATGAGTGCAAAATACTTGGCCTTGATTGGATAGGGGAAAAATATAAGCAATATATCCCTGTCAGGATATGTTAAGGCAAAGGCGAGCAAGATTCCATAGATAGCGCCTGAAGCGCCGATTATTGGAATTGGTGAGTAAAAAGTAAATATGGCGGAACATAAACCCGCTCCAATTCCGGTAATGAAAAAATATTTGATAAAGAACCTTGTCCCCCAACGATATTCAAGATCGCTCCCAAACATCCACAAAGCGAAGAGATTGAAAAAGATATGGGTGATCCCGCCGTGAAGGAATATATAGGTGACAGGCTGCCATATAAATCCCCTCCAGAAAAAAAGCGGTGTGAGTCCAAACAATGGATTCAGACCAGGATACGGCATGATATGATAGTGAAGGAAGAAACCGGAGGGTATTATCTGGACGTTGTCCAAAATTATCTGCAAGAAAAAGACAACTCCTATGATAATCATTAATTTCTTTATTCCCGGGCTTAAAGGTGGCCCAAATGAGGTATATCTGGGTCTGTATTCATAATAAGGCATTTTTTGTCCTGTCTGTTTAATTCACTCTTTTAACTCAATTCCAGATGAAAATTATCGTCTCTTGAATCTTTTTATAATTGTGGCTGCCAGGAAGATTTTGAAAATAGATCCCGGAATAAAAGGAAAGAAGCCCATATAGAGGGCTTGTGTAAGATTACATTTACCCCAAAGTATCAATTGAGTAATCCCTAATATAAAGATAGCAGAAGTAGCGAGAAATAGCACTCCAATAATCTTTGCCCAGGAATGATTTGATCCTGAGCCTATTATATTCCCGACAATCCACGCTGCAACCACGAATCCGATAAGATACCCCCCGGTAGGACCGAGGATATATAAAAGGCCGCATGAGGCACCTGCAAAAATAGGAAAGCCACATGCACCCATGAGAAGATAAAGACCCATTGTGCCCGCCCCCCAAACGCTTCCAAGAAATGCACCGGCTAGAAGAACAAAAAGGGTTTGAAGGGTAAAGGGTACAGGCGTAAAGGGCAAATATACTCTGACGAATGCCCCCAGGGCCATTAATATTATAAATATACCCATACCCATAATTCGATTTACAATATATGGAAGATTTATGGGTAAGGTAAGAATTTCTTTAATATCAGTATATGAATAAGCTTGAATCTTCATGCCAGTTCCCTATTAAAAAACACTTAATCTCTTTAAACAAATAAAATGTTACATTTTTTTTATACTTTGGATTTTTTAAAACATCTTGTTTTACCAAAAGATTTCAGAAAAATCAATAGGGTTTCTTAAGTAAAGTCTTTATGTATGTTTTCGCCCAATAAAAATGCCTCTTGCAAGGCAGTGGGGTGAGACTTGATGGCCCCTTTCTCATCCACCCCTCTAATCAGAAGTTGTCCTGCATAATTAACATCTAAGGTATCAAAGAAGTATTTTACTGTCAACTTGACTCCTTTAAATAGCTTTTCACCTTTTGTTGCACCCACAGACACAAAATAGCCCTTTCTTTCTTTCTGAATCGGTAAGGGTCTTTTTAGAATATATTTGTTTACCCAAAGGGACTGACATCTGTCCACAAAGGCTTTGGTATGGGCAGGCAGGCTGTAAAAGAAGATAGGTGTGGCGAGGACTATGGCATCCGCGTCAAAAACAGGACCTAATACCTTATCAAAATCATCCTTGATGACGCAACGGCCTGTCTTTCTACATCCATAGATCTCAATACAAGGTTTGATCTTGTAAGAAGATATGATCACTTTTTCTGTATTTGCCCCTTTGGATTGAGCGCCTCTTAGCACCTCGTCGAGGAGAAGCTCCGTATTCCCTCCCAGCCTGGGGCTACCCATTAAACCAAGGACTTTCAAATTATTTTTCATAATAAGATAAAAGAGGTCGATGATACTTGTTTTTCATTGTATAATATACCATAAGAATCAGTTATCTTCACAGCCTTTCGAATTTAAATAAATAGATGAATCCTGGTAAATAATCGTTTTCAATCTGGACATTCCCATTTGGCTGGACCCGTTATGGCAGGAACTTGTATTGCAAGTTGATTCCGGTCTTAATTCATAAGTTATCCCTGTGTCCCCAAGTGGAGGCTTGTGAATGTGAGTGGGATGACATAATTGAGTATTGCAGGATCCATTATTCATGTTCCAATTAATCCCCTCCTTCAATAAGCCAGGGAACTGGCTTCCATGAGAGGTATGGCAGACATAACAATTCTGGTGAGTGAAGTGCCCGTGAAAATTGTTTGCTATTACGGATAAGCTAAGATAATCCGGATTCTCATAGTTATGACATGCAAGACATATAGCCGTTTCATTTGGTTGATTATTCTGTTGATTTTGATCCTGTGGATTATTCGTATTATTATTTGTTGAAGGATTTTGTTCATTCTTTCCTGGTGTATTGTTCATACCGGGTGGCATATTATTCATTCCCGGCATGTTATTCATGCCCGGCATGTTATTCATGCCCGGCATGTTATTCATTCCTGGCATATTATTCATTCCTGGCATATTATTCATTCCTGGCATATTATTCATTCCTGGCATATTATTCATTCCCGGCATGTTATTCATTCCTGGCATGTTATTCATTCCCGGCATGTTATTCATTCCTGGCATGTTATTCATTCCTGGCATGTTATTCATTCCCGGCATGTTATTCATTCCCGGCATGTTGTACATTCCCGGCATGTTGTACATGCCCGGCATGTTGTACATGCCCGGCATATTGTTCATGCCCGGCATAATGTTCATGCCCGGCATAATGTTCATCCCCGGCATAATGTTCATCCCCGGCATAATGTTCATCCCCGGCATGATTTGCATCCCCATCATAGGACTGGGCATACCTATCATAAGTCCAGGCATACCCATCATTGGGCTGGTCATCGGCATCATAGGCCCTGGCATAGCGAGCATGGGACCAGGCATGAGCACCATTGAGCCTGGCATGCCCATCACAGGAGTCGGCATCCCCATCATCGGGCCTTGTAAACCAAGCATCAATTCCATACCCATTAAAGGCGAGAGACTCGGGCCCATGACCATGTTGGCTGGTCCGGAGGACCTGACCACGTTCATGATACCGTTCCCTCCACCAGGCATAACCAGGATTGTGGCTCCTATTCCGGGACCCATACCACCCCCGCCTCCCATTATTGGTGAAGGAGCAGCTACAACTGGTGTCAGCCCAGGCGCTACAATTCCGCCGCCCCCCATTACTGGAGCGAGAGCCGGCATCAAGGCCGTACCTCCTCCCATTAGAGGGGCCATCGAAGCAATAGGTGTAGCTACGCCCATTAACGGTGCGGCCATACCGACAATTGGAGAAGCAGCTAATACTGGGGCTGCCATACCGGCTACCAGTGGTGAACCTCCCATGAGAGGACCAACTCCTGCCGATATAGGGGCTATAGTTGAGATCACACCGGGCATACCGCCTCCTCCTCCCATTATTCCCCCTGATATATCGGTCTTAAAGCGTACTGTTGAAGATTGTGAATCCCCCGCAGATTCTCTCATCAACATATGATTTTGGTTTGAAGAATCCATATAAAACATTGAATTGGGCCCGCTCTGGTTCATTATTTGTGCAGCATCAAAACCCTTATCAGCCATGTGGTTATGAGGGTACCAGAATCTGACATTTTCAACAGTTTGGGTTCTCTTTAATATTAGTTCATAATGGATACTGGGTATGGGCCCTTTGGTGCTGAAGGGGGTCGTACCGAAAAGCGAATTGCCGGTATCATGACAGCTCAAACAGAATTGATTATACTGCTCCACGGAATAAAAAGTTCCGCCCTGATGGTTTTTGAGCTCAACTTGTTTGTTGCGGTGATATTCAGGGGTTTCCTCCATATGGCAAACAATGCAATCATGGTCCATAGGAGGGCCTCCTATATGATTTATGATCATCTGGGAGTCAAAGCCTATGGCAGGGGGCGCATCGGAATTCATTCCCTGTTGATTATTAAGATGACAATTGATACATTGTCCCTCCTCACCCGCTTCGTATGTGCCCTCTATTTTGCCATTTATATGATAATCCGTGGTATATCCGTTGTTAATAGTCTGGGTATGACACCTTTGGCCACAATTGTTCCTGCTAGCATTTCTGTGAGTGTTATTATTAGGAGGAAAACCGTGACATGCCTCACACTCCAAATGTGAAGATCTATCTTCCCATTTTATAGGTCGGTATTCACCCTTACCATTGCTGTGGCAATAATAACTTAGGCATGTCTTTGCGGGAGGATTATAGACGGAATGATCGGAATTGACTTTTCTGGCATAAGAATCTCCACGGATAATGACAATAGATGCCATCATTGATAAGGACAGGATGATCAGCCACAATAGGCTTCTTTTTACCTTTCCATAACCTTTCATTTTTTTCTGTAACCAAAATATAAATATCTATTAAATATTATATCACAGGTATACCTCCACCGAGGCCTCCGCCTCCACCTCCACCGAGGCCTCCGCCACCGCCGCCGAGGCCTCCGCCTCCACCTACTTCCACAGCTCCGTTTATATGGAACGTATTGTCCGGGACTGTCCCCAAAATTGGTGTTGGATGGCACGCTGCACAATTTTGTATGCCGAGGCCACCGCCACCTCCGGCGCCACCGGGATGACCTGGGGGCGGAGGAGGATAACCATGACACTGGTAAATTGGAGATGCAGTAGTTCCAAGGACTGCATTGCCACAAGAGATAATCCCCGTCGTCTGATTCCAGAAAGGAGGCGCACCCAGAAAATAGATGTAGGTCCCAGGTACATCAAGGGGATCTTCGTCGCCATCGCTATGGCAATAGAGGTTACAAGAACCTGTACCGGGTGTTGCGCCCGGAGTGTATGAGTCTATAAGCCCTATCATGGGAAGAGCGGCATCGAACTGAACGGGCGCCGTAACACCCGTGCCTGGAATGCATATCACATGATCCGCCAGATTTGTGGTGGCGGAGTGACAGGCCTGACAGTCAATGACATTGCCTGTGCTCGTAGCATATACGGGGGCCATAACAGGGGTCGTGAGATGTTTCGAATGAGCCCCTGTTGTTCCTAGTGAATTACCATGACAGGCGCATGAAGCTATTGCCGCGGGTGTTCCATATACTGTATAGATATGGTTGGGTTGCCCATTAAAAAGTGTATGGCATGGCAGACAATCGTAGATCTGCGGACTGCAGCCATTTACCAGGTCCAGGCAGTGATCCTGGGTGTCGCTTATCCCCACACAAACACATTGCGGGGGATAGGCGTGGCAACAGGTGCATCCCTTATCATTTACTGTTCCGGTGTAATTATAATAAAGCGGGTCCATTGGATGACTCGTGGACACACCGGTTATATCGTGCTCGATCGGATCACATTCTGCCGAATGACATGTTGAACAGTCGCATGGTGTATTAAAGTGATAAGGAACGTTAATGTGACAGCACCGGCATTTCTGGTCAGCGCAGTAATCCAGTTGCAGGCACGCGTGAGGACTTGTCCCTGAATGGCACATTGTACAAGTTTCAGGACAGTTGGCATGGCTGGCCTGTGCATCGGCATGGCAAAGACCGCACGATGCCCATGTAAGAGGCATATTTGAAACGTCGGTTGTTGTATCCAGATGGTTCCCGACAGTGCATTCTCCTACATGGCACATGGCACAGTCGACATAGGCGGTTGCGGCATGTGTTCCCGTTCCGCAGCCATAATCCGAATTTATGGGAAAAGTTGCCTGATCATGACAGCACTTGCATTTTGTCTCAGCACAGTAGTCCAGTTCCAGGCAGGAATGATTACTCGTTCCTGTGTGGCAAAGGGTACATGGCTCCGGACAATTTACATGGATTGTCTGGGCATCCACATGACACAGACCGCAGGCAGGCCATGTAAGAGGCATATTGGAAACATCCGTCATTGTATCCATATGACTCAAAGGAGCACACTCCCCTATGTGGCACATAGTGCAGTCCACATAGGCGGCGGTTAGGTGAGGTCCGGATCCACAACCATAATCCGAATTTATAAAAATTGTGTCCAGATGGCAGCATTTGCATTTTATCTCAGCACAATAGTCCAGTTGAGCACATGAATGATTGCCCGTTCCACTATGGCAAAGCGTACATGGCTCCGGACAATTCACATGACTGGCCTGTGCATCCGCATGGCATAACCCGCAGGTAGGCCAGTCAAGCAGCATATTGGATACATCCGTTAAGCCATCTATATGATTGTTTACATTACATTCCTGAATATGACACATGGTGCAATCAATATATGCCTGAGCTGAATGAGGTCCGGTCCCGCAACCATAATCGGAATTTATGGGAAACACGGGGTCGGCATGGCAGCATTTGCACTTAGGCTCTGCACAGTAATTTAGATCCAGGCAGGCATGGTTTCCGGTCCCGGAATGACATGCTGTACAGGGTTGGTTGCATTTCTGGTGTATGGCCTGGGCATCCATATGGCACAGGCCACAGGTCTGCCAGTCAAGCGGCATATTGGAAACATCCGTAATCTTATCCATATGGTTCAGCGCGTTACATTCATTGGAATGGCACAATGAACAGTTTACATATGCCCCGGCTGCGTGCTGTCCCACCCCGCATCCATAATCAGAATTAATAGGAAAGGTGGGTGAGGCATGACAGCATTTACATTTATTCTCAGCGCAGTAATCCAGGTTCAGACAGGCATGATTACTTGTCCCGCTATGGCATAATGTACATGGTGCATTGCAGGGGGCGTGATATGCCTGTGCCTCTGAATGGCAGAGCCCGCAATCCCTCCATTCCAGCCTCATTCCGCTGAGATCGGTTGGCATTCCTCTTCTATCTGCCGGTCCAAGCGTATGATTCATAGGGTTGCACTCTCCGGCGTGGCAGCGGTTGCATTCCCGGTATGCGGGGGGATCATGAAGCCCTATGCCGCATCCGTAGTCGGATACAATTTCAAAAGCTGGCTGATTATGACATAGTTTACATTGAGGCTCGGAACAATAAGTGAAAGAGCAATGGACGGGATGACAGAGCACGCAGGCTTCTGTGCCCGGGCCGTGTGTAGCTATAACACTGGCATGACAGCCAAGGCAGGTCCCATCCCTGACATATGTTGGAGCATTCATATGGTCTGCAGGATTGCATTCACCCCCTGTAGGCGACCCTGCCACATGGCAATTTACGCAGTCGCCTGTATGAGGCGTTAAACCCGGTCTCCCGCAAACATTCTTGAGCAATGGGACATCCGTATGACACCAGACACATGCCTGGTTTTCACAATAAGTGGAGATACAGTGTGTGGGATGACATGAGTAACAGTTTACCGCGGGCCATACCCCGCCTCCCCACGGAAGACCGGACCCTCCATGGGGAACTGCACGAAGCGGATAGTTCGTTAGGATGTCCAGAGGGCCGGGAACAGTATGACATCCCAAACATGTCAAGGGATTCACATATGTCATGGGATTGTCTATATGATTTATGGGATTTGCTTCGCCTCCTGTAATGGGCTCGACATGACAGCCTATGCAGTTGGTGATCTGTATCAGATTGAATACACTGCTATCAAACGTAAGATGGGAGGTTATGCCTATTCCCATCTTGCATATATCCACAATGGGCGGATTTGTGGTATGACACCAGATACACGCATCATTTCTGGCGTATTCGGTCACGCAGTGCATGGGATGGCAGGTGTAACAACCCCGGGGATCTGTGGCCCCGTGCCTTATTATTGAAAGACTATGACAACCAAGACAGGCCCCTTCCTTAACAAAAGTCCGAGGATTATCTATATGTTCTAGAGGATTTGCCTCGCCTCCCCCTAAAGGCTCCACATGGCAGGAGAGACAATCCTGGATCGCGGCATGGTTGACACCCATGCTGTCGAATGCATAATGCGATGTGATGCTCCCCGGGCCGCAGATATCGCATATGGCAGGATTGGGACTGTGACAGGCAATACACTTGGCAGGTGTGTTTCCATAATTCATATCACAATGATTTCCGTGGCACTGTGAACAGTCACTGGCTGGTCCCAGAGTTGCATGGATGGAAAAAGGTCCTGCAGCGCATAGCGCCACAGGAAGGTCACTATGGCATATGCCGCAGCTATTTGGTCCTTCCCATGCCTGTATAACATTCACCGGTCCAGCATTCTTATAATGGGCTGCTTTGTTATATACACCCGGATGGCAGGTCTGGCAATTAGTAGCCTGTGGCGGGTGTGCCCCGTTTACCGATATTCCGTTGCACAAGACGTTTATGGCCGGAGGATCACCATGGCAGTATCCGCATTTGCGAGGATCGTCCAGATAACCACGTAAGGAATCAGCGTCTCTATGATCCGGATGACATTCAAGGCAAGACACACCAGGTGGAAGCCCTGAATGGAGTAGCTGTCCACCGGGAAGAGAAACGTCCCCGTTGACATGACACCCGCCGCATGTGTTGTCACCTGTCCAGCCTGGTAAAATATTCATATCGCAGTGGGCTCCATGACAGACACTACATGCTGATGTGATCGAGGCGTGCAGTTTTTTAGATGGATCAAAGGGATTCTGAGGGTCCTGGTGACAGACGCCACAATGATTGCCTGCGGGATCGTTTGGCTTGACATCGCTCCATGCCTCTTCCATACCTTCCAGATTTGTAGGCATGTTATAATGCCCTGTTTTTATCTTATAAATATTATCTTCTATAGTATATATTTTATGGCAATTCAGACAGTTTGCCCTTGTGTCATGGTTACCTGAACGGCCGCAGGAGACATTAATGCTCTTAAGATCATTGGAGTTGTGGCATTTTATACATTTCCCCTCGATCTCAGCCTGGGTGGTCCCTTCGGTAAATGCCATCTCCTCTGTTTCATGGGCTTTGAAGTGACAGTATTCACAATCGTCTAATCCAGTATACCTATCATGAAGAAAATTTTGTCCCACCTTAATATCATCTTGCGGAATATGGCATTCTTTACAATCGGAGATATCATCAATCTCTAAAGTACAATGTTCTCCATGACATTCAGAGCAGGAAGTGGAAGGGGAAATCTTATCATGGAGGACCTTAGCGTTTCTAAATGAGGTCTTTTCACTGGTATCTGAGAGGTATTCTTCATGGTGGCAGGCACCGCAACCAGAAGTTACATCATTCCACTTTTCTTCTATTGAGAGTGGAAGTGTACCCTGGTAATTATAGTGATGGATAGTATTGGGATCGCATACGGCGCTATGGCAGGATGTGCACTCGGCATCCGCGCTGTGTAACCACTTTTTGTCTGAATCACATCCGAAATCGGGTTCAGGATCATTTAATGTTTCCAGGTGACACCATATACATTGTAAATCAATATCAGGGTCAGTCATATTTGGATCGCAAAGTTTCATTTCTTTATGTTCAATGCTATGGCAATATAGACAGCTATCACGAGGAAAATCATATTCAATAGGTTCATTAACAAGTACGTTTGGGTCAACAGAGACGTTTGGGTCATGAAACATCAGGTCCGGGCTATCCGGCTTGTGGCAATAGCCACACCCAACCGGTTCGAATGTAAAGATAATCTTGCCTATATCGACTTTTCCGTTTACATGTCTGTAGAATTCGGGATTACTCATATATATCCCGTTTATTTTTTCCATATATAAACCATTATGGGGATGGCAGTCACTGCATTTGATATCAGGGTCCGTCTGGGAAGAACCTATTATATGATCCGTTATATTGTAAAGATTATTGGGATCCTCTGGATTCGGAACATCGGGAGGATTCATATGGCATTCATTACAATATTTAAAGCGCCCGTAAGAATCCAGACAGTTTGGATCATTCGTATCCCGGATAAATTTGTCCACTGCTGACCAGGAAATCGGATCCGCATAACCCCCTTTCGCATTGCTATGGCAATAAAGATTGGAACATGTCCTGGTATCCTTTTCATATGTTCCATTGGGATTCATAAACAGGTTATTGGGATTCATTAACTGGTCATAGGGTTTCATATACTGGTCAAGACTTACCGGGGTATAGTTGTCCAAAACGAATTCATATTCAACATTTGGATCGTATAATGGACCGTTAGGATCGATATGGCAAGCAATACAGGGGAAGTTATACCGCGTGTGGGCCATATGTGCATCCTCTTCCTCAGTTAGACTTGAATCCAGAACTGGGAAGGGTGGGGGAGGTGTGCCGTGCCCTTTGCCGAAAAGGGTTTCACTCAGGCTGTTATCCGGCTGATTTCCATCCACGGTAAATGTGGCTATATCTATCCTGCCTATCCCGTGACACCTGCAGGTGGGCGCAAACGCCCTTGAATTGAAAACCGATCTGGAATCGCTTGTTTCATAATCATAATCGGGATCATCGGGATGAGGAACGGGCCCGGGGTCATGGATATGACATCCGGTGCAGTCTGTGCCGCGGTAATCGATGGTGCAGGAATCCGAATCCGGGCAGGTATCATTGTCTGGATTGAAGTAATGACGGGAGCCGTTTCGGTGTTTATAATCATATCCTGAATTTCCGTAAGGGTCTCCGGGATTTGGCCAATATTCTCTGGCTTTGTCCTGGTGGCATACTTCACAGATATCCTTCGTGCTTGTTGGGATAGAAATGGAATTTTCTGAAGAATCAGGCTCGCGGATATCCTGTTTTAAAGGATCAAAGAAATTTACAACCCATGTGTCCCTATTTGGATCTGCATGAAGATCGGCAAACAACTCGCACTCAGTCGTCCGGAATTGACTGTAATGACAATTATTACATATTTGTTTATAAATCCTTCCCTTAATCATAAAGACATTGACATTCCCATGCTCATCTCCTGATCCATGCGGGTTATGACATACAATACAGTGTGAAAATCTATCTATGGGACCGGGTTTCCTTCGTCCTCCACTACCGATTTCTTTATAGACAAAATGAGAATATTTTGTAGGATGGCATTCCCTGCATGTATTCCACTGTTTGTGTCCCAGGCATATATCCGGATATGACCTCTCATCGGCTCCCCAGCGTTCATCCCGGTACTTTGCCGTATCAAGGTGCCCGTTATACTTGCCAATGGGAAACCCATCAGGATAGTCAAAGGCTTGAAGTGACTCTACACAGACCTTTTCCCAAACCGTTTCATTGGACCAATGGCATTCCAGGCAGAAATTTTTTCTACCGTCTTCAGGGTCGAGGTTGAGGTCATGGGCGTGGCTGTGCGGATTTGAATAATTAGGGTCGATAGGGATATTCTCATTGTTCATGGCGCCTTTATTGGGATAAGTTTGTCTGTTGGAATAAGGATATCCCGTATCAAGCGTGGCCCCGGCATAGCTGTTTTGTGCGGTTACTCCATGCCCGCTTTTCGGCCAGTAATTCTGTCCCGGTACCTTGTCAGGATCGGGCGCTGTTATCTCACAGCCATTCGGATTATTATCATAAAACCTGTTGGGAAAGGAGCAATACCGGCTTATATAGGACGCATATATCCCTCCGTCCTCATATGAATCATCATGACATTGCAGGCAGGTTACAGTGCCGGGATCACCCCATTGCAGGACTCTAACGGAGTTGGGGTCTATATTGGGATCCTCCGGTAAGACCTCAGATCCTTTTGGATAGAATCCTCCGTGGCATTCATAACATACCTTTGTATTGTTGAGGGTTGTGTTCTTAAGGTTATTATGCCCTTTAAAATAAATAATAAACACCTTTTTGTCGTTATCGTGTCCGTTCGGGTCGGCTGGGACAGCGAGTTTATAATGATTCGGGTCATGGCAATCAAGACATGTCCTGCCAAGGCCAAAGGGCTGATAAACAAGATGGGAAAGGTGTCCTTTTTTCCTCTCTGCATAATCTTCTCTGAATTTATCAAGATATTCAGGTGAAAGGCTGGTGCGAGGCAGATTGGGATCCGGATCATAGGTAGAATAAAAGAGGGGGGATGGGGTATTCCCCGGACTCATAAAACATAAACAATTTGGGGAATTGGGATCGTTGGGATCGTAGGCCATATCAGGATACATATCCGGATGGCATTCCCAGCATCCCTCATTCTTTAAAGGCTCGGTTAAGAATTTTTCTATATTTTTGTAAACAAGGAAATTGTATTTGTTTTCTGTTGGAGCGGCCTGTGAATTGAGGATAAATGTATTTGAAAATACAAGACAAAGAATGAAGAATGCCCACAATATATAGTAGATTGCTCTAAAATTTTTATTTATCATCTGCCTAACCTAGATGTATAATTCAAAATAACAATAGAATCCCGGCATATTTTTTTCGTTTTTTAAAATATGCTTTTCTGCGGTTGCCGGAAAATCTGAAAAATCAAAATAAAAGCCTTTTTTTCATCTTTGCCAAAATGAAACAAAATGCATGAATGTTGAAAAAGAAAAACATAATTCAACTGTGAAAATTAATATAAAACTTGATTAAATTATATAATAGTCAGTAATAATGTTATTAAATCATTCGTGTAAAAGGATAATCAATTGACATAAAGTATGCAAGTATTGTTTCAAATTATTAATTGTAAAAAATAATTAAAGCATATGCCTTTAAAATTCAGACATATAATTATAATCTCTTTGTATATAAACATCTATCGAATTATATCATAACTAAAATGCAAAAATCATGCTAAGAAAATGATATATATCAGATTAATTTTCTGACTGTAATAAAAAAACTCAACCCTTCTTAATCCTTCTTTTAGGCAACTAAATTTTGCTCTTATTTTTAAATTTATTAATTTATTATATATAACAAATATAACCATACGATTAGATATGTTAATATTGTCATTAGAAATTAAGCTTATGCAAATCAAGGGCTTATTCACAATAAGATATAGTGGGGGATATATACAGATCTATCATTTTGCCAATTGAATTTTGGCACATAGATTTTGATTTGTGATTTTTATATAGCTGTTTTATTAAAAACACAAATAATTATGTGAATTTATCCCTATTAAATATCAACTATCTAATTATAAAACCAACTTTTTCGTTCTATAAAAGATTTTGTTGAATAAAGCTTATTATTGCCTCCTGTGGAGACAGATTATAATTATTCGCATATGAATATAATGAACTTCCAATATAATCAGCAACAATATCGTTCATGTAAAACATAGGTGTTGAACGGGCTATCATGTAGAATTGATATGCATACGAAAGGTACTGATAATATTGCAATGCCTTGAAAATATTGGAATAACCAAGGTCAGCTCCAACACCGGGAAGATATCCTGATATCCCTGATCCTGGATAGTAACCGCCTAATAAGATATTTCCATAGTACAAATATGGAGAATTCGTGTAACTCCCGAAATATGGATATGTGCCATAGTTTGTTATGGAAGTTGTTCCAAAAGACCATGGGTAGGTGTTTAAGGGTGAAATCCCCAAGTTGTTAACTGAGGTCAGCCCAAAAACACCAGGATATGTTGTTTGCGCGTTTATAGTTCCAAATGAAAAGAAAAGTGCTACTGTGATGATTAAAAAGGAAAATACAATAGTTTTGGCTAATGATTTCATAACATTTCACCTCCAATGAATATTGCTATTTTATTATTATATAAAATTATTATATAAAATCAATGACAAAAAAACAAGTTTTTACCAACATTTACCCATATTTTTTGTTGTCTTATATTTTATGTGCAAGCTAGGTGCCTATCTTACAGGATGTAGAAAAAAAAGTGTAAAATATATCTTTTTTGCCAAGAATTTTGCAATAAAAAAATAAAACCTTTTTCAGGCAAATGTCTATCCTTAAAATAATACATAAATAATATACATTAAATTTAACCATTTCACAAGGATTTTTTTATTATTTCATTAATTATCAACATGATATAGTAATCTGTGCATTAATTTAAATATCAAGAACAAAATTTATGAAAAAGCCGAATAGATATACGTATGCGATATGTATGCTATAAAAGAAAAATCAGTAAGATTAAACAGGAAAGGAAAGTATGGTTTTCAAACAGAAAATAAAGCCTGAAGGATTGGACATTCACGTAGGAATGAGTGTATCCGTTCGAAAGACTATGCCCGGTCGGGAAGGCATGATTCCGCTTGGAGAGGGAAAGATAAGAAAGATAACGAATGATCAAATCTCGATCCACATACCATTTTTGGAAGAAAAATTAGGGGAAGCGGACAAAATCAAGGTCTTCTGGGAGAGCGGAAGATACTATTTTTGTGGTACTGCATCTTCATTTTATCCCTATCAAAAACAATCTGATCTCCTGACGCTTAATCATCTGGATACAATTTATTACATAGAGAAGAGAAAACATATTCGTTTGTCAAAAACCCTTGTTATTGATTATAAATGGATTGCTCCTCCAGAAACCATATCCGAGTCGAGATCAAGACGAATAAGGACAGGCAGGGCGGAAAATATTTGTTGTGGAGGTCTGGTATTTCTGACTCGGGATAGATTAGGGGTGGGCGACCTTTTGGAGTTAGGTTTTGAAATCCCCTCCTTTACCTCATTTATGATTTTTACACAGGCTAGAATAGTCAGAATAAGCCAAAACCGGGATACCAATCTTCCATACAAAATCGCTGTACAGTTCACAAATATGGATCCTCATGACCGCAGGCTCATTGCTGAATTCATTTTATCGGAAATCAGCAAGCAGGACGGTAAATATCAAAACTCATAGTAATAATCTATTATAATCAATCTCATTTTCAAAATACTCTTTGATCTTTGTATACTCTGTGGTAATATTTTTAAACTATAGAGAACACAAAGGAATCAGATAGCCATATGCAAAACTCGATGACATTGTTTCTGTAATTACTTGCGATTTAGTTTTTTGATATTAATTACAATGGATTAGTGTAAAATCACCTAACGCAAGGGGTTTTTAGTAGATGGATCTGGAACATAATTGGCATAAGATAGACACCGATGAAGCCCTTGTCATTCTTAAATCCTGCCCCGATGGCCTTAATAAAGACGAAATATTGAGACGTAAAGCTCTTTACGGGCCCAATCGTATAAAAACTTTCCGTAAAATCAATCCATGGCTTATATTTTTAAAACAATTCAAGGACTTTCTCATTATTATTCTCCTTGTGGCTACCGTGATTTCACTACTCATAGGAGAGACTCTGGATGGTATCGTTATATTGGGGATTGTTATCCTTTGTGCTTTGCTGGGTTTCTTTCAAGAGTTTCGTTCAGAAAAGGCAGTCGAGGCCTTGAAAAAGATGGCATCTCCCACAGCCCGTGTCATAAGAGAAGGGATAGAGCAAATACTTCCCTCCGAAGAACTCGTTCCGGGAGACATAATCTGCCTTCAAACAGGCGACCTCATACCGGCAGATGCAAGATTGCTGGAGTCTTCCAGTCTTTCCATCGATGAATCAATCTTGACAGGAGAATCGACCCCGGTCCCTAAAAGCCCGGACCCTATTCATTCGGATGATGTTTCTTTGGGCGACAGGCGAAACATGCTTTTTGCCTCAACAATAATTAACCGGGGTCGGGGCAGGGGTATAGTTACTGCTACGGCTATGCAGACAGAATTTGGAAAGATAGCCGGTTTGCTCCAGGATATAAAATCTGAAAAAACCCCGCTTGAGAAACAAATGGCTGTCATCGGGAGATGGTTGGGATTGATATGTATGGGAGTATGCGCTGTTGCCTCGTTGTTGGGGATTTTGCGGGGATATCCGATATTCGAGATGTTTGTATGGGGAGTAAGTCTTGCTGTAGCTGCTGTTCCGGAGGCACTGCCTGCTGTGGTCACAAGCGCTTTGGCAATAGGTGTCCAGAAAATGGCCAATCAGAAGGCCATTGTAAAAAAGCTGGCCGCTGTTGAAACATTGGGTTGTACAACTGTTATCTGTTCTGATAAGACAGGGACGTTAACGAAAAATGAGATGACGGTTCAGGAAATATGGGTCAATGGTGAACATTTTTATGTGTCAGGAACCGGATATGCGCCTGATGGTAGTTTCATAAAGGATGGGCAGGCTATCCATCCGGGCTCTTATCCTGTTTTAAAAAGACTGCTTGAGCTGGGTATTCTTTGCAATGATGCCATTTTGACTGAAAAAGAGGGTGAATGGACTATCATTGGTGATCCGACAGAAGGCGCCCTGGTTGTTGCCGGTGAAAAGGGTGGGCTTGATCATCCCGGATTGAGGAAACAAAAGCCCCGTCTGGGAGAAATCCCGTTTGAAGAGGGTCGAAAGATGATGTCCACTATCCATTCACTAGAGAATAATAAACAGCTTGTAGCTACAAAAGGGGCCCCTGAGATCGTCATCAAGAGTTGTTCTCATATACAGAAAGATAATGAAATTTTCGAAATTACAAATCAAATGAGAGAGAAGATACTCTCTGTTAATGAGACTATGGCCAAAAAGGCATTAAGGGTCCTTGCTCTGGCATGGAAGGAAATCCCTAATGATAACCTGAGAATCGATTCTGACCGGGTAGAGAAAGGGCTTGTTTTTTGTGGTCTTGTTGGAATGATAGATCCGCCAAGGAAAGAGGTTTTGTCATCTGTGAAAGATTGCAGATTGGCTGGGATCAGGCCGGTCATGGCTACCGGAGATCATAAGATAACAGCCCAGGCTATTGCCAGGGCTGTGGGAATTCTGGATGATACTTGGAATGAAATTGACCAGAGGGACGAGGTCCTGAGCGGAGAAGATTTTGAGAACATGACAGATCAGGATATCGACGGAATAATTCACAAAGTAAAGGTCTTCGCGAGGGTTTCACCTGAACATAAGCTCAGGATTGTCGATGCTTACAAAAGGAAAGGCGACGTTGTGGCAATGACGGGTGACGGGGTGAATGATGCCCCGGCCTTAAAAAGGGCGGATATAGGCGTTGCCATGGGAATCAAGGGAACCGACGTAAGCCGCGAGGCCGCGGATATGGTCCTGGCGGATGATAATTTTGCAACAATTGTCGCGGCAGTAAAAGAGGGCAGGGCCGCCTTTGAAAATATAAAAAAGTATTTAATTTTTCTGCTCTCCTGTAATTTAGGAGAAATACTGATACTTACCGGTGCATTCTTTTTGGGACTTCCTATCCCCCTTATAGCTATTCAGATTCTCTGGGTAAATCTAACAACGGATGGCCTGCCTGCATTGGCCTTGGGAATAGATCCGCCTGATCCGGATATCATGAATAATCCTCCAAGAGGAAAGGATTCTTCAATATTCACCCCATGGCTTGTCGGCTTGATCTTTATAATCGCCTTGCATATATTTTTAGTTCTCATTTGCAGTTTCTATTCCTATTTACGTTTTACAGAATTGGCTAAGGCTCAGACAATGGTTTTTCTTTCTATGATTTTTCTCGAGATGTTCAATGCGTTTAACTGCCGCTCACATAAATATTCTATTAAAAAGATAGGGCCTTTACAGAACCGTTGGTTAATAGGAGCTGTATCGGCCTCTATAGCCCTGAGTGTATTGGTTATACATATCCCTTTTATGAATGTTTTGTTTCATACCAGACCTCTCGGATTTTGGGACTGGATTGTAGCGGTTTTTTCGAGCAGCACAATCATATTGATTGTTGAGATTGCAAAGTTTTTCAGGAGCCATTACTTAATGTCTCATGATGTCTCATGACGATTTCAAAGGCAAGATCCGGGTTTAAACAAAATATCTTTATAGGCTTTCGCATTATTGATACGGGCCCTTCTGGCAGACATCCTCATAAATAAATATTTTTCTTGTGTAGTAATGAATTTTAAAAAAAATCGTCTGTATTTTATATGTGTTAAAATTATCTATTTAACTTTCACATAAATTAAAAATCCTTTTATAAAAGACTATTCTGAATAATGTTAATATTTTTCGATTCATAATTTTGCTTAATGTATTGTTTTTTATTATGTTATATCTTTTTAATGTCTTTTGAAATCACAAATATCTATTATTTTCCCCTGCGGCCTTATGGAATATTTTTAAATGAAGGCCAAAAACTCTGATTGATAATCTTTTTAAGTTCACATAGTCTAAAAAAAGGGGGGTGATAACAATCAGATAAGACAGCAAAAAAGGATTAATATTTCTTGGATTTCATCAAGTCAAGGAGGATTGATTATGAAAGAGTTAAGAAAATCGTTGCCTCAGCTTTTGGGTTTAAGTATTATCTTTGCTTTTATTATATGTCTTGCCGTTTTTCCAAACGTTGTGGCCATGGCTGGTGGCGGCGGCGGTGGTGGCGGCGGTGGCGGCATGAGTGCTGGCGGCTTCGGTGGTGGCTTCAGTGCCGGCGGCTTCGGTGGTGGCATGAGTGCTGGCGGCTTAATGGCAGCTGGAAGTATGGCTGGTAGTATGCTCGGTTATGGAGGAGGCTACGGTGGCGGTTATGGTATGATTGGAGGATATAGCGGTGCTCAGGGTCTCATGGGAG
This sequence comes from bacterium, assembly GCA_049472335.1. Classification (GTDB taxonomy): domain Bacteria; phylum SZUA-182; class SZUA-182; order DTGQ01; family JAFGSM01; genus JBLIRM01. The sequence goes on from JBLIRO010000009.1 coordinate 45,036, forward strand.
CGGGCTTAGGCTATATGAATCAAGCTGCTGGTCTAGGTAGTATGTACGGATATGGTGGTTATGGAATGACCACCGGACAGGCGGGCCTTATGAACCAGGCTGCTGCAATGGCCATGGGAGCGGGATCTATGTACGGTTACGGACAAACTGGCGGATATGGTGGTTATGGAATGCCCACTGGGCAGGCAGGCCTTATGAACCAGGCTGCTGCAATGGCCATGGGAGCGGGATCTATGTACGGTTATGGGGCTCAGGGCAGCGGCTATATGAGCCAGTATGGGGCTCAGGGCTACGGATATATGGGCATGGGCTCAGGCTATATGAACCAGTTTGGACAAGCTAACATGATGAACCAGGCCAATTATATGATGAGTAATATGCTGCAATATTTAAACAAAGATGAGACGAATGAGTAATAAGCCTATAAGCAAAGCAGCTATAAATCTTTTTTAAATCTTAATTGCCAGGGGATTCACTATGGCATAAAATCTCGAGTGAATCCCCTCTTTTGTATCCCTTTTAACCCAGATCCTGCTTAATCTCTTTTGGGGAATTCTTGTTTGCTTTAGATGTTTAGACGCTTAATACGCAGAGGGAATTCAGCGGAAGTTAAATAAAACCGCCAAAATCCCTCTGCCATTTATGAATTTCTATAAGTGCGCTACAGTATAGGTGCCGGATTCTATAACGTAACCACTATTCGTATTGATACTGTAAGTTCCACTTAAATTTGTTCCCGAAATATTAGCCTTCACAGATAATGTGTAGAACTCGACTCCATTGACTAGTATACCTGTTAGCGTGATGCTTGTTCCATTGATTGTCCCGTTCAAAGTGGTATTAATTTTTTGATAACTATTAACTGCAAAGGATATATTGCCATATAATGCAGTTCCGTTTTGAGTTAAGGATAGAGTAAGATCACCATCTTCTATTGTTCCGTCAGACAGAGTAGTAAACCAGGTGCCGGCCCATGATCCGTTTACATTGAGTAAATTGGCCTCGGTGGTTGAAGTGGTGCTGGAATTAGTTTGATAGTAAGGCAGAGGCTGATTATAGTTAATTGTCTGATTGTAAGGATTAACCGTATTGCTTGCATAGGGGTTTGAGAGGGTTGCATAGGGATTTATATATGGATTTGGGTTATAAGTATAGGCCGACTGATAAGGATTTATAGTATTAACCAATCCAGTATTATAGTTGTAAGGGTAAGAAACATAAGGATTCTGATAATAGTTTTGATTCGGTAAATAGCTGACAAGCGGGTTTAAATACAAACCGGATAGGCTTAAAGGTGATGTTGTAAGTCCCGAAAAAATTGATGGATAGTAGGAAGTCGCTTGAGCTGTATAATTTGAGCCGTCACTGTTTGTTGTCCCGTTTGTTGTAGTATTTATTGCTGAAATCTGAGTATTATACAGGCCTGCCAGATTCAGAGGAAGTCCAAGTGAGCTAAGTGGATTGTATACCAGGGACGAATATGAATATCCTAATGGGTCATAATTATAAAAAAGATTCCCTGTATTTAAGGGTGAATATCCATAAGGATAAACACTGCCATAAGGATTAGCAAAAGATGGCACGTAATTTCCCAGGCTAACACTATTATAGGGATTGGTTTGACTATACGGATCAAGATAGCTACTTGTAGTATATGGCCAATAGGACGATGTTTGATAACCCGAGTAAATAGTGTTCTGATAATTTGGGTAGCCCAGAGTGCCCGTTTGATAATTTAAGTTTGGATTATAATAAGTAGTGTTTTGTGCAATACTTAAAGAGCAGGAGATGATTATAAAAATTGGCAACACCAAAAGGAAGGGTATATAAAATCTTCTATAAATCATAGGAAACTCTCCTTTCACGAGATTTTAAGAGCCGTTTTCGTAATCTTACTCAATATTCCAACTCGTTTAACCAACTCTAACTCGAAAAGGAGTGAATCCTGTTTTTTATTTTATTCCTTTATCATTATACCACATACCACCTTTCATTCTCATGCTTTACCAAAGAGCCTTTTATTGATCATTGTTCGGAAAATAGTAAAGCAAAGTACGTGCCATTTGTTAAATTGTTTTTTATCCTGGTTTAATATATTGTATTTATTGACAATATAATATTGAGCCTTTTTCTGTTTGTGTTTTGAGATATTTTAAGCTCTCTTTGGTACCACAATTATTTCGTTGACTTTTGGCTAAACTTATTGATATATATGGTATAAATACCAGATATGAATATATGTGCATATATGAAATAAATATTACACTATTTTCATAATGATAAAAATAATGTAAAATAAGTCACAATAGGGATTTTATTGACAACAAATAAAAAAAGGGTAAGATAATATACTATAGGATTTCTTATAAATATATAATTAGAATTACTGATTAAATTGTTTCATCTTGAAATACCAATATGCTTTTAGTATAAAATAGTATATATGCGGAATTTTTTTTATAATATTGATAAGATAATTGAAAGTTTTTTATAGGCGAAATGATTTTTTACGAATGCATCAATTTTAAGTTATTTGTTTTGTAAAAAGTCGAAGGAATTTAAACTAAAGGATCTCAGATGAATCGAATAAAAGTAGAACGGCTTGATATTATTGAAGCTTTTGAGGCTAATAATCCCAGCCTAACCTATTTTCTTAATAAGGAATCCGGCGAAGTGATAAAGGTAGACGAAGGCTTTTGTGCTGATGAGACTATATCAGGCATTGACTATTTTTCTGATCCAAAGTACATTCGGATACCCAGAATTTCAGATAGAGAAGGATTAAGGATAAGGGAAGAATACCTGACACGTATCAGTAATGAAGACTTGTGTGACAGACTGGAACAGATCCTTATAGGCAGGGGATCATTAAAAAGGTTTGTAGATATCCTCCGCGTATATCCTTCATACTATGAAGAGTGGGTGAGATTTAAAAATCACAAAATAATGAAAATAATAGAAACATGGTCTAAGGGATTGGAAATTGAGCTTGATCTTGTAAATTTGCCCGGTTTAAATGATATTATAAATAAAGATAATTGAGTATAACTAAACGAATATAACCGGCACATTCGGTTATTTCAGGATTTAAATCAGAGAAGTTTATATAGTTAATATTCGGAGGCTTCAAAAGATGGCCGAGCAACTTGCGGGTGTTTTTTGGCAGGGAAAACATCTGGCCGGTAGTAATCTTATGGGTGCAAATCTTTTCCAGGCAAACTTGGAAAGAGCCAACCTTGACAGGGTGGATCTCCGATGGGCGAATCTGGAAAATGTTTATGCGCGGGAAGTTTCAGCCAGACACGCCAATTTGAGGGACTGCTGGGCTCAGCGGATAAACATGGAGAAGGCATGCCTTGAGGGCGCAGATTTAACCGGAGCGAGATTCCCTTTCGCATTCCTTTATGAAGCAGATCTTTCATATACACATCTTGAGGGAGCCCAGCTTATAGGAGTAAATCTTAACAACGCAAAGCTATTGGGTGCTAAATTGATTAATACGGATCTCCAGGGTGCTCAACTCAGAAATGTCAATATGGCTGGCGCAGTTTTAATAGGCTGTAATTTTGGTGATGCCACACTCGCCGATGTTAATCTCATCGCGGCACAGATAATGGGTGGCAATTTTCATGGGGCGGGCTTAGAGAGAGTCAATCTGAGCCAGGCGATTATAGAAGGCGTTGATTTGTCAGGCGCATCGATTATTCAAATAGATCCAACAGGTCCCGGGATGAAAATGATCGATCTGTGCGGGATGAATTTAGATCATATAGACATGAAGGGCAGAGATTTATCGAATCGAAATTTTCAAGGAACAAGTTTGATCGGAGTAAATTTTTTTGAGGCCGATTTGAGTAAAGCCAGCTTTAGGGATGCAAACCTTATGTCGGCCAATCTGAAAAGATCCAATATCATAGGCGCTTGTTTTGATTACTCAATATTGACCGGGGCTGATTTGTCCGAAATAACCGAATTTGAAGGTGCGACTTTTAATGGAGCTAATTGGTGGCATGCCAGAACCGGGCCTGAGGGAAAGTTCAAAAATTATCTCATGAAAATATATCCCAAGTCATTTTGATTTACATCAATAATAGTATTATTAAGTTTAATTTGTAAATAAGGAATTGATTAATTATGTCAGAAGATCAGAAAAGGCTGACCAGCTTCAGCCGTTTCTCCGGGTGAACAGCCAAGCTGGGTCCGGGGGTTCTGGACCAGGCCTTGTGCGGTCTCTCGTTAAAAAAAGATCCTAATCTCCTGATAGGCATTGAGAGTTCTGAGGATGCAGGGGTTTATAAATTGACCGATGAGATTGCACTGGTTCAGACCATTGATTTTTTCACTCCAATGGTTGACGATCCCTATGATTTTGGACAAATCGCAGCGGCCAATTCGTTGAGCGATATATATGCCACCGGTGGAAAACCTTTGACTGCAATGAACATGATCGGTTTTCCTGTTAATGATCTTGACCTGTCTGTTATGCAGCAAATCATTAAAGGAGGATTAGAAAAGATATACGAATCCGGTGCTGTTTTAGTTGGGGGACATTCTGTCGATGACCAGGAGTTGAAATACGGGCTTTCTGTTACAGGTATCGTCAACCCTAATAAAATCTGGTCAAATATTGGGGCAAGACAGGGAGACAAGATTTTATTAACCAAGCCGATTGGTCTGGGTGTCTTAAATACGGCTATCAAGGCAAATATGGCCTCTGATGAAGAAGTTAAAAGTGCTGTGCAAATTATGGCCCATTTGAATCGTATCTCTTCAGAAATTATGGCTCAATCAGGAGGTGTACATGCCTGCACGGATGTGACAGGCTTCGGACTGATCGGGCATCTCTATAATATCTGTAAATATAGCAATGTTAGTATAAAATTAAATTCAGAAAGTATACCCATAATTAAAGGAGCTAAAAATTATTGTAAAATGGGGTTGCTTCCGGCAGGAGCATATGCAAATCGAAAATTTTACCAATCCCGTGTGAATGTCAGCTCAAATATATCTGATTTTATTACACACCTGCTTTATGATCCTCAAACATCCGGTGGATTATTGGCCTGCGTAGATCCTGAAAAAATCGATCTTATCCTTGATGAACTTTTAAAAAAAGGGGAATCCTGGTGCAGAGTCATAGGAGAGGTGTCAGGTCCCGGAGAAGGATTGTTCCTGGAATAGTTCAAATATACATCTTTTTTATCCCATTGTCTATCTCTAACTAATTGAATATTTGTAGTTTAGACTAAATTTTTGAAGAAATGACTTTTTTGCAGATCCATAAATAGGCGCTTAATGAAAACTTTCAGTTGAAGAGATAGGGAAGTCAATGATATCATAAAGTTATTTTTACGAATCCATAAATTTTAATAAGAAATTAAAAAAATGATTATAAATTGAGGAGGATCGATGCGATATCTTTTATCTGTTTTGTCAATGGTACTAATCATAGAGGGGATACCTTATTTCATGTTCCCCAGGAAATTCAAGGAGCTTATACGAATGGTTCTGGAGATTGAGGAGTCTTATTTAAGGATAGCAGGTTTGGGGCTGATGTTGGTTGGGTTGACCCTCCTTTATCTAACCATGGGATAATAATTATGGAACGTGTTGTCAGAGGAGTGGCTTTATATTCCGGAGGATTGGACAGTATCCTTTCCATAAAACTTATTCTGGATCTGGGTGCTCATGTAGAGGCCCTCATTTTTAAGACGCCTTTTTTTGGTGCAAAGATTAATGATAATATTTCTCTTTTAAAGGATTATAATCATCTGAGGTATAGAAAGATCGATATAACCCGCAAGTTTGTGAAAATACTTGCTTCACCAAAGTATGGATACGGGAAAAACCTGAATCCATGCATAGATTGTAGAATTTTAATGTTGCGTGAGGCAAAATCATACATGGAAAAAATAGGGGCTGATTTTGTCTTTACAGGTGAAGTTTTAGGACAAAGGCCAATGTCTCAGAGAAGGGATCTCATGAGGATTTCGGAAAAGGAATCCGGACTCGAAGGGGTTCTTCTGAGACCTTTATCAGCCAAACTGCTTAATCCGACAAAAGTGGAAGATGCCGGTTTAATAGACCGGGAGAAATTGCTTGATTTAAAAGGAAGATCGAGAAAAAGACAGATTGATATGGCTAAGGATTTGAATTGGAATGATTTCCCAACCCCGGGCGGAGGCTGTTTATTAACTGATAAAGCCTTTGCGAATAAATTGAAGCCTTTTTTAGATAAGGGGATAACGGATACTGATATTTTGAAATGGTTAAGGATCGGGAGACATTTTATCCTTCCTTGCGGAACAAGTATTGTTGTTGGACGAAACCATATTGAAAATACCGCTATCCTGGATATGGCAGGAAAGGATGAGACATTGATAAAGACTGTAACAGTTCCGGGCCCGGTGGCCATCATCCTTGGGCAGCCATCAGAGGAGACAGTAAGATTTGCCGCATCTTTAATGGCAGGTTATAGTGACTTTAAAGGTCCGGGTAAGGTGGATGTCGCCCTTGGTAAAGGGGGGGATTTCATAAAAGAAATCAAGGTCTATCCCCTAGCGAGAAAGGATTCAGAGGTATATAGAATTTGACGAAACAAGGCTCTCAGAGAAAATATGTCTTTTCCATCACAAGATCTTTATTAAAAGGAGGTCTTATACTGGTTTTTACATTCCTTCTCCTTTGTCCTGAATCCTCTGTCTTGGTATTTGCAAAGGATAGCGGTATACGAGAAGACCTTGGTAATGCCTTGAATTACTTTCAAAATGGTCATTTTGACAAGGCTTTGAAAACGTTCGAATCAGTTATAGAAAAAGACCCAAATACCCCTGAAGCTTTGGAGGCCTTATTCTACAGAGCTGAATGCCTTTTTTCTCTTCAAATCTGGCCGGAAGCGATAGATGCCTATGAAGAGATCCGAGAGGAGGACTTTAAGCATCCATTGAAAGAACAAATAAATTACCGGATCATATTGGCAAGATTCGCTCAAAAGGAATGGACTATTGCATTAGATGAAGCAGAGAGATTTTTGACAACCTTTCCCAAAAGTACATCATGGACCAGGGTTATTTACCTTAAGGCATGGGCATTATATATGTGCGGCCAGTATAAAAAGGCGGTTGATTTTTTACTCGGCCGGCCTGAATATACTTCCGCCCTGGGACTGCAAAATATCGATCCCTGGATAAAGGCAGAGGAAGCCATGATGAGTTGGGATTATGAAAAATCCATTACCATTTTCAGAGAGATAATCGATAACCAAAAATGTGGTCCGAATGGGAATAATTATTGGCTTGAGCATTTAAGGCTTGCCGAGTGCTTTATGAAGTTATGGAAATTTCAGCAAGCCCATAAAATTCTAAGGTTGATCGAAAAAAGCAATGCGGATGAAGACTTAAAGATTTACGCTCTCCTGGAAGAAGGTGAGGCCTATCTGAATCAAGGATGGTTCGCCAAGGCGAATGAAACATTTTCATCGATTTCCCGGTCAAATCATTATGGTTCATATGGGGATAGGATTCTGTTCCTTACTGCACAGTCTTTCCTGCATTTAAAGAGATGGAAGGATTCCGGGGATCTTTTTTATACCCTTACAATCAAATATCCGGAAAGCGCTTATCTGGAGGAAACAGAATGGAGAATAGCTGAAACCTCATATGAACAATGTGATTTTCAAAAGGCTGTTGAGTTATTAAATATTTTTATAAAAAATTATCCCAATTCCATTTTTTCAGATAAAGCACTTTACATACTTGGATGGAGTTATATATATTTAGAAGAATTCTCTAACGCCGAAGATATCTTTAAAAGGCTGTTGAAGGATCATCCAGAAGGAGATTTATCGGCACAGACTTATTTTGCGGTAGGCCGGATTCACTTTAATAGAGGTCAATATGAAAGCGCAGGCGATTTTTTTCTCAATGCTGAAATCCATGCGAAGGATAAAGATCTCATACAAAAGGCAAAATTTTTTATGGCATTAAGACATTTCTATTTAAAGGATTATAGTCAGGCCAGAAAGGGTTTTAAGGAGATCCTGAAGGAGGGAATCGATACGGACAACAAAAGCGCACTTTTGTTTTTGGGATGGACATCCCTGGCAGAGGGAAGGTATAAAGAAGCCGGCAGTTCGTTTAGAAAATTCCTTGAAACAAACCCCGTTTCCTTTTATTCGGAAGCAAGACTGCCTCTTATATGGCGTCTGGCTAAAAACGCTTATCTTTTGGGTGATTATCAGGGAACCTGGCATTGGACGGATCTTATATTGTGTGAAGCTTATGAGACTCCATACCACAAGCCGGCAAAGGCCCTGAGATTACAATGCCTCCTGGATTCCAAGGATTATAAGGAGTATCTTGAAATGTCCGACCAATTTCTGGATCAAAACCCAAGATTGGATTTAAATCTTTCTCAGGATTTTGCAAAGGCAGATATACTGGTAAAAAAAGGTGAGTTACGCCTGGCCGCTGAGCTTTTTAAAGATCTTTCCGTCAAATATGCAACCTTTGACGGAGAGATTGATGCCTTATTTGAGCTTGGAATGATACAAAAGGCTCAGGGGCTTTATAAATCGGCCCTTAGAACCTATGCACATGCCATTGACCGCTGTTCGGATAGCAGTAATAAACTAAAAATCCATCAGGCTATGGGAGAGATCTTATTTAAGGAAAAGGCATATGGCTTCGCCTCACGTCACTTTAAAAAAGCGTTTTCAGCAGGAGCGAACGATGCCCTCAGGGCAAAGACATCTCTTTTTCTGGGATTGATTAGTAGCATACAAGGGCAAAAAGAGATCGCACATCATAGATTTATGGAGTTTTTTGCAGGCAGTACCCTTGATGAGATGTCAATTGCTGAGAAGATAGATTTAGGCTTATTTTTAGAGGATGCAGCCGAATATTCTTTTGCCATAAAGGTTTTCCAAAAGGTGATTGAATCAGAAACGGATAGGAAGAAAAAGGCGGAAGCCCAATTTTGGATAGGTGAATGTTATCAAAAAATGGGGGATCTTAAAATGGCGGTGCAAGAATATCTCCTTGTGATTAAACTTTATCCGGATGCGGGGATATGGGGTATTACAGCAAGATTCAAGTCTGCTGAAATCTATCAGAAAACGGGAAATTTGACAAAGGCCCTTGCATTATACAGAAACGTGGAGAGGCTTGGAAAAGGTGAATCGTACGGCCGGTTCGCAACCAAGAGGATTAATGAGATAGAAGAGTTGGTTAAAAAGAAGAAGAAAGGAGGAATTATTTAATGAGATTGCGCAAAAAACAGATCGAATCCATATCTGAGAATATCGTTGAAGATTTATTACGGGAAAGCTCTATAATGTGTAAGGATGTTGAGGAGCTCAAGGCCTCTATTAGAAAGCAAATCATCGAGGACCTCATGATTGAGGATAAACTGAATGACGAGGTGAGAAAAATCCTTGATGAACATTCCTCTCAGATTCGCCAGGGCAGTATCGAATATCATAAAATGTTCAGGTTGGTGAAGGAAAAATTGGCAAGGGAGCGGAAGATTATTCTTTAAATATTATTTAATAATATTAATATATTAATAACAACAAGGAGGTGATCATGAGATTAAGCAGATCAAAAATTAACCATCTCTCACATATTATTATCAAAACATTAGAAGAGGACCCTAATGTTGAAATATTAAAGGATTCCAACCTGGTGCGTCTGGATATAGTAAGGATAATAACACGGGAATTGAAGGTTGAAGAAGAGGTTGATGAGATCGCTCGAAGAAAATTATCATCTTACTCCAGAAAGATTCTGGAAGGCAGTCAGGAATGGGATGTCCTTTATCAGAAAATATTTGAAGAAGAAATGGATAAACGGGGTAAATAGATTTTAAGGTTTTACGTTTTTTATTTATTATGGTAATCTAAAAATAAGGGCTTATTATAACTAGTAAAATAATAAAATAATAAATCTATCTTTTTGTGCTGATTACCCATGAATTGCAGTCTTGAAAATTTTTTAAAGAGAGAAGTAACCCGTAAACAATTTTTAAAGGCCTTATCTCAAAAAGCCTTATTCGGTTTATGTCTTACTGGAGCTTTTTCCCCTTCCTGTGCCTCGGCCTGGTCGTTCTTAAATAAGACAGATGAGCAGGATAAGACTTCTTTAGTAGAAGCACAATATTATAAAAAATTAGAGGGTGAAGAGATCCAGTGCCTCCTATGCCCGCATAAATGCGTTGTTTCTAAAGGCGATAGGGGAGAATGCGGTGTTAGAGAAAACCGTAATGGAACCTACTATACCTTGACTTATGGCCGTCCATGTGCCTTGCATGTAGATCCTGTTGAAAAAAAACCCCTTTTTCATGTCATGCCGGGCTCCAGGGTTTACTCTTTAGCCACTGCCGGATGTAATCTCAACTGTCTCTTTTGCCAGAACTGGCAGATATCGCAGGCCCTCCCGGAAGAAGTGAGATACGAAAATCGCTCTCCTGATGAAATCGTCCAGATGGCTGTGGACATGGATTGCCATTTGATTGCTTATACCTATTCGGAGCCCACTATTTTTTTCGAATATATGCTGGCAATAGCAAAGAAGGCACATACTAAAGGGCTAATAAATACCTGCCATTCGAATGGATTCATTAATCCGGAACCGCTGTCGGAATTGTTGAGATTCATGAGTGCCGCAAATATTGATCTTAAGGGTTTTACTGACGAATATTATTTAGAGGTATGCGGAGGAAGATTAGAGCCTGTTCTGAAGTCTCTTAAACAGATAAAAAAAGGAGGCATTCACCTTGAGCTGACAAACCTGGTTGTTCCTTCCAAAAATGATAAAATAGATGATATAAAGAAAATGAGTAAATGGATAAGTAATGAATTAGGGCCAGATGTTCCGCTCCATTTTTCCAGGTTTTATCCCAGGTATAAGCTTCGCAATATTCCTCCTACCCCTGTTGAAACCCTTGAAGAAGCCAGGGATGTCGCTATGCGGGAAGGCCTGAAGTTTGTTTATATCGGAAATTTACAGCCAGGTCATAAAGCGGAAAATACTTATTGTCCAAACTGCAAGAAGATTGTTATAGAAAGAAGAGGATATGTAGTTGAAAAAAATCAATTAAAAGGGGGAAAATGCCCCAATTGCAATAAGCCGATCTCAGGTCTTTGGGAGTAATATACCGAAATAGTAATTATACATAAACAATTTTAAAAAATTTACAGGATTACGGATCTTATGTCCAAGAAATTTTTTCTGATATTTTTTGTGATTTGCCTGTGGATTGTCTTACCTTTCTTTGTTGTTTCAGCACAGATAGGTGTGGAAGTCCTGATTTATACAGGCAAGATCTCAGTGACAAGTAATAATGAGATATCGACTATCTATACGATGCCCCAGGAAGTAAAAGATCTTCCTGCCAATACAATCATAGAATGCATTGACGGAGTGGCAATTTTTAAGATCGGAGAGGTCCAGGTCGTCCTGGAGACAGGGGATAAACTTCAGCTCTTATCGATGGAAGATAAAGAAAAAGTTAATATGATATGTATATCCGGAGAGATTGAAGCCATGTGGGGAGAAGAATTTTTCAAATTAACCCAGGAACAGATATTAGGTCTCAGTAGTGAAGGAAAGCCTCTTATTGACCAGGCAGAGGGTATTGTCTTTCCTGAGTCAGGTGCAAGAAGCAAACAAACACCATCTGCCATAACACCTCCCGACCCTGATGAAGCCATTTATACAAGTTCTCATCTCTGATAACTTTTTTTGAGGTGATCTGAGCTTTTACAAGGTGTCTGATTAAAATGTCAAAATGTGTAATTTGCAGAAATAGAAAAGGAAAACGTTTTTGTCCTGAGCAAAACGGGATGATCTGCGCCCCTTGTTGTGGAAACAGGATCTATAGCAAAGCGGATTGTCATCAGGATTGCGTATACTTGAAATCAAGTCAGGATTTTAAAAAACAAAAGGATAATGACAAAGGTGCTCAAGAGGATTTGGATATAAATATCGATTGGCCGATAATAAGACTAATGGAAAAGAGTATCTATGATTGTTTGAAAAATGATATTTATTATGAGGACCGAGACATAATCCTGGGCATTGAAAGAAAGATCAAAGCCCTTGAACACCCTGATATTCCACAGGAGATTTTGCTTAACCGATCAGGGGTTATAGAATCCGCATTGGATGAAATGATAAGAAGTATTCATATGGAGGAGGGTATCGATTTTTCTGATGAAAGAATACTTCACGCATTGCGTTCTCATGCCCGCTTAGTCAGACATGAAGGGAGCAGCAGAAAAGGCGGACACCGTTATATAGATATTCTAAAGAAAAGGATAACAGAGATCGAAGAGCAATTTAAAAAAGAGAGATCAAAGGAAGAAGAAGGACCGGATCATCCTCTCATAACCCTCCCTTTCGGCTAATAGATCAAGATGAATAGTAGCAAGATCATCAAGTTGAAAATCAATCGGCTTTTTTCCTTCCCTTTTTCTTGCTTCAAGAGTTTTTATATATTTCCCGCATTTTTCACAAACACAAACCCTGTCTTTTTCCTCCTTTATTTCTTCTTCATCCAGAGAGAAATAGTTTAAGTCCTTTTGATCTGTATTATGACAATAAGGACATTTGAGCCTGGGGTAAGCCCAAGAGGTGTCACACCATGAACAAATGAGACTTCTTCTGCCTTCCTCCCCTTCAATATATGCCAGCAAAGGATATGAACCGCATATGGGGCAATAGGATTGGGACCAGATTGATTTTTCGGACGGAAGATAAGAATTAAGTGCAATGCCGCAGGTATTACCAAAAGGCTTGAGGCTGTTCCTTATTAAAAAACCGATAATCTCTCCGTTTTTTTCTTTTTGATTCGATTCCTTGATTGTATCCTCATCCCCTTTTAAGGTTGATAATGCCAATTTCCATATATCGATTTCCTTGTTTTCAAACCTTTTCAATAATTCAAGGATCTTCGATTTAAGAGGTTTACGTTTTTCGGCCACGGTTAGCGAAATCCTTTTGAATACCTCTTTGAATTGAATAAAAGGTACGGTTATTTCTGATTTTTTAAGAAGCGGGAATCCCTCTTTCATCTTAATATTTATAAGCTCCGGGATTAATTTGGGAAAGATGAGATCAAGTTCCGGTTGTATATTTTTCTGCTCCACAAAAAGTTCATATCCAAATAACACTATTTCACGCAATGGAGGATATTTATTTATAAGCATAATAAGGGATTCAGGGATTTTTTTGTCTGGCATATTATTATAATAAAGAATATTATGGAAGAAATTTATTTTATTAAATATAAAACGCATTCCATACCTTGTAACGAATATGCAATCAAATACTTAATATAAACCAAAAATTTATCATATATGTTTTTATAAGTCAATTTTAAACTGGTTTTTAAAGTGATGCGTCAGGCATGAATCTTGCTTATTTCTCTTAAATGTCTTCTGCAGATATTTTTTGGAAGTAGAGGAAATATTCGATTATTTATATGCTAATAAACTAAAAACTCCCTGTCCCCGGTGTTGACTTGGTATGTGTGATAAGCTATACTTAAACTAAATTGTTTACAAAAATCAAAGAGTTTTGGAGGTTTTAATATTGTCTCTGCCTGAAAACAGATTAGGAGACCTTTTGATTAAAAAAGGGCTTCTCTCCAAGGAAGATTTGGGTAAAGCCATTGAGCAGCAATCTCATACCGCCGAAAGGCTTGGTAAAGTGCTCATGGATCTGGGATTTATCTCGGAAGATGATCTTTATAAGACACTTAGTGAACAACTTAATATACCGTTTTTGTCGAAATCCGATTATCCTGAAACTCCCATACTTGATATAGACTTTTCCCTCAAGTTTATGCGCCAGTATAAATTTTTTCCTTTAGAGATTAAGGACAAAACCCTGAGCGTGGCCATGAGCGATCCCATAGACCTCTACACAATTGACGAATTGAGACTTTTTACAAAATGTAAAGTGCGTGTATATGTCTCAAAGGAATCGGATGTGCTTGCCGCCATAGAGCAGCGTTACGGGGGTGGCGCTACCACCATGGAAAAAATCATAGAGGATATGGCCGAGGAAGAGCTGCAACTTCTTGCGTCTGGAGAAGAGGAAGATATCGATCACCTTCGGGATATGGCTTCAGAGGCACCGGTAATAAAACTGGTGAACCTGTTTATTTCCAGGGCCATAGAAGATGAAGCCAGCGATATACATATTGAGCCTTTTGAAGAGAGACTGGTGGTAAGATTCAGGATCGATGGGATTTTACACGATATCGAATCGCCTCCCAGACGTCTTCAGGCGGCTATCATTTCCAGGGTCAAGATCATGGCTAACTTGAATATAGCAGAAAGAAGGCTGCCCCAGGACGGAAGGGTCAGATTAAGGGTCGCCGGGAAGAAGATAGATCTGAGGGTTTCTTCGGTGCCAACCCTTTATGGCGAAAGTGTGGTCATGAGGATTCTGGACAGAGGCAGTATACTTCTCAGTATTGAGGACCTGGGATTCCCTTCTGATAAGTTGAAGGATTTCGCCCGATTGATCCGTAAACCACACGGGATCATATTGGTTACAGGGCCGACCGGTAGCGGAAAGACAACCACCCTTTACGCAGCCCTGGAGAAAATAAATTCGCCCGACAAGAAGATCATCACTGTAGAAGATCCTGTGGAATATCAAATGAGCGGGGTCAATCAGATTCAGGTTAATCCAAAGATAGGCCTGACCTTTGCCAGCGGTATGAGGTCGATCGTCCGCCAGGACCCGGATATAATGATGGTAGGCGAAATAAGGGACAGGGAAACAGCGGAGATCGCTATTCAGTCTGCATTGACAGGACACCTTGTCTTTTCAACCCTGCATACCAACGATGCTCCCGGCGCTATAACCAGGCTTCTGGATATGGGGGTGGAGAGCTATCTCGTTTCTTCATGTCTGGAGGGTATATTGGCCCAGAGGCTGGTTAGGGTCATTTGTAAAGATTGTAAACAGCCCGTTGTCCCGGAAAAAAAGGTATTGGAGCAGATGGATGCTTATGCCAAGGATATCAAGCTTGCGTACCGGGGAAAAGGATGCGAGATGTGCAAATCCACGGGATACCATGGACGTAGCGGTATTTTCGAACTCTTGACCGTTACCGAACAGATTCGCGGGATGATCCTGGAAAAGACCAGTGCAAACGTTTTAAGACAAAAGGCCATTCAGCAGGGTCTCAAGACTTTACGGGATGATGGATGGGACAAAGTAAGGCGGGGGGTTACAACTATTGAGGAGGTCCTGAGAGTGACACGAGAAGAAGAATTGGTCGGGCTGATGGAGGAATAATATAGGACTATGGCCGTATTTGTCTATAAAGCTGCTGATAAAACAGGTAATATTGTTTCGGGGACCATGGAGGCCAAGGATAAGGCCATGGTTATAAGCAGGCTTCAGGCTTCTTCCTTTTTCCCGATAAAGATCGAACAGGGCGCGGGTACACGCGCTTCTTTTTCGGAACGTGTCAAAGGCAAACGACTTCTTGAAAGGGTCAACAACAAAGATATACTGAGTTTTACCCAGCAATTGGCAACATTGACAGGTTCTGCTGTTTCACTGGACCGGAGCCTTTCCATACTTAAACAATTAGCTGCAAAAGAGAAATTAGCTTCCATCATTGATGATATCTATAAAAATGTCCATGGAGGGAGCCTTTTTGCCGATGCCCTGGCCCAGCATCCCAAACATTTCTCAAAACTTTACATAAACATGGTTAAAGCCGGAGAAGCCGGCGGGGTCCTTGAAGCAGTGCTTGCCAGGCTGGCGGAGTTTTTGGAAAGCGCTCAGGAACTGAGAGAAAATATAATAAGCGCGCTTATTTATCCGATAATCCTGACCCTGGTCAGCGGCGCTGCCGTGGCAATAATCATGATCTTTGTAATCCCTAAATTTAAACTGATCTTTATGGATATGGGTCAGTCCCTGCCGATGATAACCCAGGTCGTGCTTGGTTTTAGTCAGGGGATTAAAGATTACTGGTGGATGATATTGGGAGTTTTGGTTGTTATTTTCTACTTTATTAAACGATATATCAATACACCTAAGGGAAGATGGAAATGGGACCGGACGAAACTGAATATGCCCGTTTTGGGAGATCTCGTTCAAAAGGTGGAGATCGCTCGTTTTACAAGGACATTAGGAACCCTTATTCAGAGCGGTGTTCCAATACTTCAGTCAATGAATATAGTTAAGGATATCGTAGGCAACACAATTGTCTCCAAGGCTATCGGAAATGCTCAAAGCAGTATAAAGGAAGGGGAGAAAATATCGGAGCCCCTTAAGGAGAGCGGTGTTTTTCCACCATTGGCCGTACACATGATCGATGTGGGGGAAGAGACAGGGCAACTGGAAAACATGTTGTTTAAGGTTGCGGATTCATTCGAGGCTGAGGTGCGCACCGCGGTAAAGAGATTGGTTGGGCTTTTAGAGCCCGCCCTTATCCTGCTTATGGGAGTTGTCGTGGGTCTTTTAGTGATTTCCATGCTTATTGCCATATTTAGTCTCAATGAAATGCCATTTTAGTATCTTTCGGGTGAGATGCAACTATCCCTTATCCGTTTGATTGTACAGTTTGTCTAAAATATAAATATATAGTTGATTTTGATCTAAGAACCAAAATTTTCAGGAGGATATGATGGTAAGAAAAAAATGGGAAGATTTGCAATTGGTCTCTCAGAGAGGTTTTACCCTGATAGAACTCCTTGTGGTTATGATAATCATAAGCATGTTGGCTGCGTTAGTCGGGCCGAGGGTTTTCAATAAATTGGGCAGAGCGAAGAGACAGGCGGCGGAAGCACAAATCTCCCAATTAGAGGCTGCTTTAGATATTTATCGCCTGGATACCGGGCATTATCCGGAGAATCTGGAAGCTTTGGTTGACCGGCCGCCTGGGGAAGATCTCTGGGATGGCCCCTATCTGAAAAAAGATAAGATACCAAAAGATCCCTGGAAGAATGATTATGTTCTTGTTAAATCGGGTGATGAAGTTCACGTGAAGTCCTATGGGGCAGATGGCCAGGACGGGGGAGAAGGAGAAAATGCTGACATACCGTCTGATTCTGAGTTTGAGGATGGCAGAGTAATTCCACCCGGTTAATCCGCTTGGTATGAGAGTGTTAAAAACGTTACTGGAGTTTTATGAAAAATACCAATAGCTATATTGGTGGCTTCACCCTGATTGAAATGCTTATTGTTATGGCTGTTATAGCCATTGTGGCAGGACTTGTAGCGCCCCGGGCATGGAAAACGATGGCCAATTTAAGACTTCGGTCGGCCGTGCGAAACTGTTCGGCGGTAATGAGATATGCTAAGAGCGTAGCGGTAAGTACCCAGAAAGACCAGAAGATCAGCTTTATGCTTAATAGTAATGATGATCCTAATATAAGGGATTATTATACGTTCCAAAGGGTGAGCCGGTCTTCTGGAAATGAAAATAAGGAGACAGAAGATATAAGCGATGAATATGAAGAAGGGCTGAGGGAGAAAACAGAGCTTAAGAGTGAGAAAAAAAGCAAGGTGCTGGATGCAGGGATGTCCCTGAGCTGGAGGGACAATCCGGATAGCGACTGGGAAGAGGAGGGGGAGCATGAAATAACCTTTTATTCACGCGGTTTTGCTTCAGGTGGTGAGATAAGGTTCGCGTTTTTGGATGATGGCAGGGCCTATATACTTAAGTTAGATCCTGTGACCGGTCGGGTGCAGACCTCCATAGAAGAGGAATAGTCTGGCATGACCGATTTTTTGAAAGGCGAAAAGGGATTCACGCTACTTGAAATTATGGTAGCAATGGCCATAATGGCAATAGCTCTGGTTACTGTTATTCAGCTTTTTTCAGGTGCTTTGCGATCAGCCAAGGTTTCCCATGACTATTCATTGGCTGTTATGGGTGCTAAAGAGAAGCTGGATAAAGCCCTTGCCGTATCCACATTGGATGAATTCGATGAACTGGAAAAAACTGGCGAGTTCGAGAGTGAAGAACTGAAGGATTACCGATGGGAGATCACTGGACCGGATGAGTATCAGATACCCGATGGTTTGGCATTGGATGTAGAAGAGGAAAGCGGGGTTCTTAGTGATTTGCCTTTTAAATTATATCAGATTGGTGTCACTGTAAGATGGGCATCAGGCTTGCATGAAAAAGAGATAAGTTACAAGACATTGAAGATACTGGAGGAAAAGGATTAAAGTCTATCGTGTTTTAAAAAGGCGGGAAACAGGATTTACATTACTCGAATTGGTTATATCAATTACTATTCTCTCTCTTATTATGGGAATAATACTGGGAGCTATGCGTCTTGGAAGTAGATCATGGGAAGCCGGGGAAAAAAGGATAGATCGATTACAAAGAACGAGGATAACATATGACATCATCTCTGAGGATATAAAATCTATACTGCCTTCAGGAATTAAAAAAAGAAGCGATCAGGGCACTCAATTTATATGTCCGAAAGGACAGGGCTGCAGTCAGAAAGCTGCTTTGTTTATTGGTGAAAGCGATAGAATCAAGTTTGTGTCGACAAATCCGGGTGTTCATTATAGTTTAAACAAAAGTAAATATCGCGTGGTAAGTTATTATCTGGGTCAGACTCATGACTCAGATTATAAGGGTGTTGTTATGGAGGAACAGGCGTGGCTTTTTCCGGATTTTTTCCGTTTTGAGACTTTATGCAGTATGTGTGAAGCTGAAGAAGATGAATTTGAAAATGACACATTCATCCATTCAATTTACCCGGATGTTACTGAGCTTACGTTCAGGTATTACGGAACTCATGACGGTGATGAGGAGCCTGACTGGTATGAAACCTGGAACACTCTGGAAGATCTGTGTTCATGTGATCCTGGAATGATCCAGGATTCTTTGCCTGAAAAGGTGGAAGTGAAGATGATACGGCCGAAGATTATGGGATCTGAAGATGATGAAGAGTTAGGGGAGGTTGTATTCGAGGTGAATATTGAGGGAATACAACAAAAGGAATGATTTTTAAAACAGCTAAAATGTTCCGGTTTTTATAAGGCATAAGGGATAAGCGTTTGAGATATAATATTTTCAGAGGGATTAGAGAGAAAAAAGATACGTTCCTTAAAATCGGTGACCAGGGGATAGCCCTGATGATGATACTTTGGGTCTTAATCCTTTTGGATATTATTGTCCTTCAATTTGCGGCATCCATGAGAACAGAGGTAGAAATTACAAAGAATTTCAGGGACAGGATGGAAGCTTATTATCTTGCCAGGGCAGGAATGGAATTGGCGCGTTTTGAGCTTATGTACGTGGCAAGCGTTGCAAAGAGCTCTCCGGTAGATAGAGGTAAAGGAATGATCGATTT
Organism: bacterium; assembly: GCA_049472335.1. Classification (GTDB taxonomy): domain Bacteria; phylum SZUA-182; class SZUA-182; order DTGQ01; family JAFGSM01; genus JBLIRM01. The sequence continues at coordinate 64,387 of JBLIRO010000009.1, forward strand.
TAGGGCGGGAAAGGCAGAAAGAGATTCAAATCCCCAGTGGAATAGGCAGGTCTCTTTGGGGCAGGGGGAATTTAATATTGAGTACCATATAATTGAAGAAAAATATGATCTCAATTATATGGCTTCTCAAGGAGGTGAAAGAGATCTGGAAGACGTTCTTGAGACATGCGGAGTAGAGCCTTCAAGCTCCGAGATGAGTATGCTCAAGCGGTCAATCATAGACTGGGCTGATCCTGATCATAATCTTTCCGGCCCGGATATTGGGGCCGAAGATGATTGGTATAAGGATAATTGGGAAGGATATCAGTGCAAAGACGACCGATTTTACTCGGTTGAAGAATTAGCCCTCATAAGAGGGCTGAGACCTGAAAAGGGCGATTCAGAGGAAGAAATAGAAGAGAAAAAAAGGATTTTAAACCAGCTTTATGATCGTGTAACAGCTCATCCATTCATTACCCATAAAAAGATTAATAAAAATGTGGCATCACCAGTTGTTCTGGGAGTCCAAGTTCCTGAACAGGATATACCGGGTATCTTGTCAGATAGAGAGGAAGGTATCCCCGTAGACCAAATGAAACCAAGCTACTATGAGGTCATAACAACCGGATGGGTTAAGGGCAGCCTTGCTGAAAGACAAATCAGGGCTGAATTTCAAATAGTGACGCCTAAGCAAATCCAGCTTTTTTCCTGGACGGATAATTATATACCCCTTAAGGAAAGGGACCCTAATCAGTGGTTTGATGGAGACATATCAATTTAGGCAGAAGTAATGGAGCTACGTAAAAAACTGTGTTTTTTGGAATAGTTAATGAAAATTATAAAATGTTATAAATTGATTATCTAAACAGAATGAAGAAATGATAAGAGAGAAAAAAGAAAAATGTTTTATTTGCAGCAAAGCATAGGATTGGATTTCCGAGAGGACACGCTTAGGGCGGTGGTACTCGGGAGGACTGTAAAAAAGGATGTCCTGATTGATTATTTGATCAAGAGGTATGCACCCATTACGGATAAAACCCGCGAAGGCGAAGTTATCGATGAAATGGTTGCAGATCTCAGGTCTTTCCTGGCCGGCCGTCCACGGCCGCCGGAGGTTATTTTAGGGCTTCCCAGGGACAAGGTGATTTTACGGGAGATCAATCTGCCGATTCTCGAAAAGGAGGAATTGAAGGAATTGATTTCTTATGAGATCGAACGTCATATTCCATTACCTTCCCAGGAGATTTATTATGACTATCAGATTATGGAAAAGGTCTCGGAATCAAAACAGAAAATCATCCTGGGGATTATCCGGAAAGAGGATTTGGATTTCTATCTGACAATCCTGGAAAGGGTCGGTCTCGTCCCCACCCTTGCCACACCCGTAACCTTTGCCCTTAAAGATTGCCCCGCCTGCATGGATTTGGGCGATAAAAGCCCAAGTCTAATGGTTGATTTCGGTGAGAAGGAATTTGAATTGGCGCTTGTACGAGGCAATAAATTCCTTTTAAGCCGGAGTATCCCTTTCAAAGAGGGTAAGCTGGATAATGATTTCATAATGGACCAAAAAGATATTCCGGAAGAAAAGGAACAAACGGAAGAGGATTCAACCTCCGTAAACATACAGACAAGGATATTGGGAGACGGTTTGCTTCAAACGGTCGGACAGTGGTTGAGGGCAACTGATCCTCCTTTGAATGAAGACCTGAAAAGGATTGTTTTAACAGGTATAAGTACATATGATTATCCTTTACTGGCTGATTATTTACATGATCAGTTCGGAATAGATGTCCTGATTCCAAACCCCTTTCACGATTTGACCGAGAAAAAGATACCCGGACGCATAGTGTCGGCTCTCGCCATGGCTACCGGCTTGGCAGCCAAAGGATTGAAGGAAAAATTTTCCGATATCAATCTTCTTCCGCCTGATATGAGGGTAAGAAGAACATCGCACGCGTTCAGCTTTTCCTTGGTTTTATTGGTTTTGCTGTTTCTACTGTTCACCGCAACTACTTATACCGGTCTGGGGGAAAATAGCAGTTTTTATCTGCCCAACAGTATGAGACTGAAAAAGGTTACACATGCATCGAATGAGCTCCAGGATCAGGTTCATGAAGTTAAGGAGCTATCACAGAAGATTGATAAGGTCTCTAAAGAAGCAGAAGAGATCCAGAACCTGATGATAGGACGTGTGAGTAAATTGGAGATTCTGAAAGAGCTTAGCGCTCTCATCCCGGAAGATGCCTGGTTGGATAAGGCTTTAATTACGAACGAAACGATCGAAATCAATGGTTATGCGGAGGCCTCTTCTCAACTCATAGGTATACTTGAGGATTCTCCCTTATTTGAGAACGTCATTTTCCCTTCTACCATTACAAAGAGGGGTGGACAAAAAGAGAGGTTCAGGATAAAGGCGAATATACAGAAGGGCGTGAAGGAATGAGTATAATGGACAAATACAATAAAAAGATATGGCTCGTTGCAGGGATATTAGCAGGTTGCGTAGTATTGTATTTTGCGCTTATATATCCTTTTTCCATAAACAAAAAAGTAACGGATGCATTGGAGATCGAAGAGCAGAGGTATAATAGTTATATAAAGCTGATCAGTCAACGACCTAAAAAGAATGCAATTTTGAAGCAGTTGACCCTGAAGAAGGAAAAATATAATAATAGACTTCTTGATCCTGATAAACCACCCGTAGTGGCAGCCAATCTACAGAACACGCTTAAGGAAATGGCTTCGGAAGAAGGAGTGGAAATTATCAGTGAAAAGCAATTGACCATAATCGAACGGGATCCGTTTATCGAGATTCCCATCGAGATTACACTAAAATGCAGTATAACAAAATTAACAAATCTGATTTACGATATTGAGGATTTTAAGAAATTTTTAGATATCTCTAAAATTAATGTAAGGGTCGTCAATATCAGGAACCCCATCGATGTGAGGGCTGATTTGACGGTATCCGGTTTCATCCTTGCTCAGGATGTAACCAAGGAGAAATAATGTTTAGGAAGATTTTTTGGATAAATGTAGGCCTTTTTGTGATTGTCCTTTTGCTTTCTTATAATTTATATAAGATTTGGTCTCAGGTCATAACACAGATAAAATCCCCTCCCGTTCAAATTGAGGTTGAGCAGAAGCTTGAAGATGCGGAACTGGAAAAGGATGATTGGCCTGATTATATGCCTTCTTCCCGGATGAGTTATACTCCCATAGTTGAAAAGGACCTTTTCAGGCCGGAGAGGGAGGAATGGCAGCCGCCCCCGCCTCCTGAAGAGGAGGAAGTAGAACTGCAGCAAAGTTCTCCTTATCCCCAATATCCAGGGCAACCTCCTCAGCCCGAGATGAAAAAACCTACCCTTCACGGGGTTATTATTATCGGTGAGTCCAAAAAATATGCAATTATGCAGGGTTGGACCAGAGAAGAGCAGACGGAGAGGACCAGAAAAATTCCAATTGGCGGCGGACAGTTTCGTGAGGTTCCGTTGCCTCCTCTTCCTGGTCAGGTAAAGCAGGATAAGATAAACGCATACAGAATCGGGGATTATGTTTCTGAGGCGCAGGTAGTAGACATACTGCCTGAAAAAGTGGTTATGGAACAGGAAGACGGCGAAAGATATGAAATACTCCTGAGAGAACCTGCTAAACTGGAGATGTGGAAACACGCCCCTGCTGAGGGTGAGATTCCGGGAGCCCCTGGCGAAAGATTCGGTCAACCGGGTGGCCCTCAGTTTCCACCGGGGATTCAACCCTATCCAGTCCCTCCGGGCGTGCCTGTTTATCCTCAATATATACCTGCTTATCCACTTCCACCACCTCCTGGTGGCTATATTCCGCCGGGAGTCAGATTCCCTCAGGGGGGAGGCGGGCAGGTCCCCGTGCCTCCCTCCCCGCCACAACCACAGCAATTACCGGCATTCAAGCCACCGGGATTTCCCCCAGGAGGAGTGACGAATCCTCTTCAGCAGGGCATCCCTGGACTGATCAACAAACGATGATCTCTAACGGAGGAAATTATATATGAAATTTTCAATCAGGATGTTCCTTTTACCTTTCCTATTTTTATGGCTGGCCTCTTGTGCTGCGCGGCCCAAATACGGTTCCATGCCAAAAGCAGAGTCGCAGCCGATTGTAACGGTCAAAGCGGATTCCTCAAGAAGACGAATAGATCTGTCCGAAGAGGAAGCTATATCAAAGGAAGTAAAAGGCCCTCGCAGACGTCCGCTGATTTTATCCGAGATTGATCAGGCCTCGGAGAGCGAAAAAAAGGGGGAAGAAGAGCCGAGAAAGGCCGGTATTTATCCTGTTTCAGGGAAAAAAAGCACGGCCATATTCGAGCCGTATGATCCTGAAAAGGCAAAGGAAGAAAGTCTCAAGCCGGATGAAGAAGGCATCCCGAAAGAAATAAGAGAAGAGCTTTTAGGATATAAGGAAGAGGAAGAAGAATATGTGACTCTCAATTTTGAACAGGCTCCCATAGAGCAGATACTTAATGCCGTTAGTGAGACCCTCGGGATAAATTTTATTATGTCCCCCGGAGCCAAGGGGAGCATTACCATGCAAACGTCCAAGCCTGTGCCCGCTTCAGAGCTTTTTCAGATATTACAATCAGTCCTTGAGGTAAACGGCCTGACCCTTATCCCCTCCGGGAGATATTATAAGCTTGTTGCCGGAAAAGAGGCAAAACAATATCCTATAAGGGTGCTTTCCGGAAAAGAGGGGGAGAGGCTTCCATCGGAGGATAGCTTTATCACGCAGATCATACCATTGGATTATATCCCGGTTAAAGACATGCAAAGCATTCTGGATCCATTTCTGTCCAAATCCGCACCGCCAATGATAAACCATGAAGAATTGAATATACTCATTATTAATGATCTTGCCTCAAACATGAAAAGATTATTGAGATTTGTTCAGGAATTGGATAAGCCTATCTATCAACCTAAAGAGAAGGTATATGTCTATTATGTAGAGAATGGTGACGCGGACAAACTGGCTGCTACTCTGAATGATATATATAAACAAACAGACAGATCGAAGGCGCTCCCTTTAAAGGTCCCGCAACAACCTCAACAGCCGCAACAACCTCAGCAGGTTATTCAGACCCCTTTCGGACCCTTCATAGCCGAAGAAGAGGTGACCGGTGAGGTCAGAATAACTGCAGATAAAGAGATAAACGCCCTTATCATAGTTACCTCACCCAGAAACTATCCGGCGGTTCTGGAGACGATTAAGAAGCTGGATATCATGCCCAAACAGGCATTAATCGAGACTTTGATTGTTGATGTGACCTTATCAGACACCACAGAATTTGGACTTGGCTGGTATCTCAGGGGAAATGAGCAGAAACTCGGCGCCAATTTTTCCCAGATGGGAAACTTAGGGGCTAATATCGGCGCAGAGACCTTTGAGAATGTCTTTGGTTATAGCTTGATTACAGATAGCAGACATTTTTTTGCCTTTATGAATCAACTTAGTAAAATAACAAATTTTAATGTGATCTCCAGTCCATATATAATGGCCTTGGATAACCAGAAGGCCACTATAAACATCACACAGCAACGTCCGATCGAGAGAATAGTTTATATCTCGACTCAGGGAGGAGGAGTAACGCCTCAGATTACTTATGACTACAAAGATGTTGGATTAAAACTGGATGTAACACCCAAGATTAATGAAAGCAATATGGTTACTCTGGAATTAAATCAAGAGGTCAGTGAATTTGCAATAGAGGACACAATTACCGGACAGGCCATATATAATCAAAGGGTAGCCAACTCAAAGGTCGTGGTAAGAGATGGACAGACTGTGGTTATCGGGGGGCTGATTCAGAATAAGGTTGATAAAGCCAAATCGGGCATCCCCTTCTTTTCCGATATCCCTCTGATAGGAAGGTTGTTTGGAGGTTCTTCTGATACCATTGCGAAAACAGAACTTCTTATTTTCATGACACCTCATGTAGTCACTACACAGGATGAGGTGAGGGAACTCACAGATGATTTTCAAAACAAGGTTGAAACATTAAAAAAGCTCATGAATGAGAAGGAAGGTGAAAAGAGCGAGTAAATTCAGGGGACGTTGTTAACTAAGTTGACTTACTATTTGGAGTTCTATAAAATTTTGACAGTAAGTCAACTTAGTTAACAATGTCCCCTATGAACACAATAAACAACGTCCCCTATTAACACAAATCATCATATATGAGTCCACCAAAGGATTTGAAAAAGATTTCTCAGGAGATAGAATCCCTCAAAGAACAGATAAGCCATCACGATTGGAGATACTATGTTCTTAATCAGCCTGAGATCTCCGATCAGGAGTATGACCGCTTGATGAGGCGGCTTATGGAGCTTGAAAAGGCTTATCCCTCATTTATCACGGATGATTCACCTACCCGGAGAGTCGGCGGGCAGCCCTTGACAGGGTTTTCAACGGTAAGACACAGCGTCCCCATGCTCAGCCTGGCTAATACCTATTCCAGGGAAGAATTGAAGGAATTTGACAAGAGGGTTGCCAAAGGCCTTCCGGGTGAAGAATACGAATATGTGGTGGAGTTAAAGGTGGATGGTGTCGCAGTCTCTCTGGTTTATGAGACTGGAAGATTCTTTAAGGGGTCCACACGTGGAGATGGATTCAACGGTGATGAAATAACGGCTAATCTAAAGACCATTAGAAGCATTCCTATGATACTCAGGCATTCCAGAAAAAGAGAAATTCCTGAAAGGCTGGAGGTCAGGGGAGAGGTTTTTATGGACCAAAACGCCTTTGATCGATTTAATCGCAAGAGGGTTGAGGATGGTGAGGAGCCTTTTGCCAATCCGAGGAATGCCACGGCCGGGTCCCTAAAGCTTCTGGACCCTGAACAGGTTGCCGGGAGACCATTGGACATCTTTATCTATGGATGTGTTGAGGCAGAAGGGCTTTTGGCAACCCATATGGAGATATTAGGGCTTCTGACGGAATTTGGTTTTAAGGTAAATCCCAATCGCCTGCTTTGCACCGGAATTGATCAGGTGATCGAATACTGCAATGTGTGGGAAGAAAAAAGGGACAGCCTCCCTTATGAGATAGACGGTATGGTTGTTAAGGTTAATTCATTGAATCAACAGGCCAGGTTGGGTGCCACATCGAAAAATCCGAGATGGGCTATTGCCTATAAATTCCCTGCAAGGCAGGCAACCACAACGCTTAAGGAGATCAGCCTCCAGGTAGGAAGGACCGGAACCATAACTCCTGTTGCCATATTAAAACCGGTTGAGCTATCCGGCACAACCGTCAGCAGGGCGACACTCCATAATGCCGATGAGATCCTGCGTAAGGATTTTCGAATAGGGGACTGCGTAATAATTGAAAAAGGCGGTGAAATAATACCAAAGGTTATTCAGCCGATAATAAGCGTTCGTACAGGGCAGGAAAAATATTTTCAAATGCCCGATAAATGTCCCATTTGCAGCGGCAAGGTAATACGCCTGCCTGATGAGGTTGCCTACCGGTGTATAAGCGTGAATTGTCCGGCCCAGGTTGAAAGGGTCATTCAGCATTTCGCTTCCAGGGATGCCATGGACATTGAAGGCCTTGGCCCCGCATTGGTCAAACAGCTTATCTCTTCCGGGTTGATAGCAGATTATGGGGATCTTTACGGATTAAAGAATGCAAGGGAACAGTTGATTCAAATGGAACGTATGGGTGAGAAATCGGTTGACAATCTCCTTGATGCGATAGAAAAAAGCAAGAACAAACCCCTGGGTGCTTTTATCTTTGCGCTGGGGATCAGACATGTAGGACGTGTGGCTGCTGATGTTTTAGCAAAGCATTTTGGTACATTAAATGCCCTTTCCAATGCAAGTATTGATGAACTTCTGGCCATTCATGAAATCGGACCAATAATGGCAGAAAGCATTCGTGCCTTTTTTGATTCCGAACGGACACAAAATGTACTTGTAAAACTTGAAAAATACGGAGTGGGGAGAAGAGAGGAGAAAGATCAGGGAGATCAGACAGTACCAATGTTGAAGGACAAATCCTTTGTCTTTACCGGTACTCTGGAAAATTTGTCACGCACGGAAGCCCAGGAAATAGTTAGAAGGGCCGGAGGCCAGATTATGACTACAGTGGGCAAAAGAACGGATTATGTAGTTGCCGGAAAAGACCCGGGATCGAAATTTACGAAAGCTCAAAATCTTGGGATTACGATCCTGAATGAGAAGGAATTCAGGGAATTGCTAAGGATTAAATAGGCAAATTCTGACTTTTTATGGGGTTGTTTAATCACCAAAGGCTTGTCTGCATGCCGGTTGGCCTGATATTGAAGTGGTTATAAGCAAGGCGGGTCGCGATTCTCCCCCTGGGGGTTCGATTAAGATATCCTTCCTGGATAAGATAAGGCTCATATACCTCTTCGATTGTATCTCTTTCCTCATTAATTGAAGCGGAGAGGGTTTCCACTCCTACAGGACCGCCTTTGAACTTCTGAATTATAGTCAAAAGGAGCTTGCGGTCCATCTTGTCAAAACCTTTTTCATCCACCTCGAGCGCCTTTAGTGCCTCGTCAGCTACCTTTTTATTAATGGACCCATCAGCCTTTATCTGGGCGTAGTCTCTGACCCTCTTCAAAAGGCGATTGGCAATCCTGGGAGTACCTCTCGCTCTCCTGGCTATCTCTGTTGCACCATCTTCGGAAATGGGGATGTCGATTATCCGTGCCGATCTTTTAATAATCAGACATAATTCTTCGGGTTTATAAAATTCCAGCCTGCATATCACTCCAAACCTGTCCCTCAAAGGAGATGTAAGAAGACCGGCCCTGGTTGTTGCTCCGATAAGGGTAAAATTTGGCAGGTCTATTCTTACAGTGCGTGCGCTTGGGCCCTGACCAATGATAAGGTCCAGCTTGAATTCCTCCATCGCCGGATACAGTATCTCCTCAACTGCATGGTTCAAACGGTGAATTTCATCTATGAACAAGATGTCATAGCATTGCAGATTCGTCAGGATTGCTGCCAGATCTCCGGCCCTTTCTATCGCGGGACCCGTAGTAGTTTTGATGTTTGCCCCCATCTCCCTCGCAGTTATATAAGCAAGAGATGTCTTGCCTATCCCCGGAGGACCATGGAACAGACAATGGTCCAGCGCCTCTCCCCTTTTTCGGGCAGCCTTGATAAAAATTGAGAGGTTTTCCTTAACCTTGTTCTGCCCGATGTATTCTTCAAAATTCCTTGGACGAAGACTGAAATCTAATCCAATATCCTCTTCCTGTAATGTTTTATCAATCAGCCTGTCGTTTTCTTTATCTGTCATATGATTCCTTTTTTTTGTATAAATTCAGCAACAAACACATTAAGATTATAAGATAATCATTGACGAGAATGCAAATATAGAATATTCAAATGAGTTAAAAATAGAACCATCCCCTTTTTGGCTTAGATTTATTTTGTGATCAGATCTAGTGAATATTTAATAACACGGCTTAACGAATGGAAAGATTCACCTGATGACAGGCACGCACGAACCGTTCTTTCTGCTTTGTTTTTCGGATAGCCGAGATTAATAAGAGCTGAAACAGCATCCGAAAAAAGGGATTCCTTGTCCCCGGTCGTGGTCTCAGGAGAAAGAACGGGTTCAGGTATATCTGTACATGGAATTTTATCCTTCAGCTCCAGGATCAGGCGTTTCGCTGTTTTTTCTCCGACACCCGGAATGGCGTTGATCAAGCCTGAATCTGCCTGAATTATGGCTGATTTAAGATCATCAACCGATAATTTTGAGAGGATGTTTCTTGCCAGCTTGGGACCGATTTTACTGATGCTGATGAGTTGTTGAAATAATCTCTTTTCGTCTTCCGAAAGGAAACCGTACAACTGAAGAGTATCCTCACGAACATGGGTATAAGTCAGAAGGGATGTCTCTCCCCCCAATTCAGGGAGCTTGTAAAAGGTGTTCAGGGTTACAAAAAGACCATACCCGACGCCATGGACATCGATTATTATGTATTCAGGTGATTTATAGCTCAATACACCCTTGAGATGCGCAATCATTTTTTTTGTTCCCTTTTTCGGCCCTGTTTCCGTTTGTATGAATGTGGCAGATAGCTACTGCTATGGCATCGGTGGCATCCAATGAATATCTTTCGAGATTTAGGCGAAAGATATTGCAGAGCATTGATTTAACCTGAGATTTACTTGCAGCGCCATAGCCGACTACCGACATTTTAATCTCCCTGGGACTATATTCAAATGCGGGGATTCCGCAAAGGGATATGGTTAAGAGAAGGGCGCCTCTTATATGTCCCAGGAGAAGCGCGGACCTGGCATTTTGCGCCACAAAGGTTTCTTCAATTGCCGCATAGTCAGGCTGGAATCCGTTAAGTATATCCTTGAGCTCGGAGCATATCTTTTTTAAACGAAAGGAAAGATTGTCTTTGCTGCATGTTCTTAAGGTCCCGCAGTCGATTAGCTGGTAACCTTCAGAACCGAATTGAATGAGACTGTATCCCGTACAATTGAGTCCCGGATCAAGCCCTAGAACAGAATAAGATGAAGGTCCGGTCATCAGATGGAATTCATGATTTCTTCGTCAATATCGAAGTTTGCATACACATTTTGTACATCATCATGATCCTCAAGTGTATCCATCATTTTAAGCATTTGTGCGGCATGTTTTTTATCAAGCTTTACCGTGGACTGGGGGATCATGGTGACAGAGGCCTCAGAAATGGTTATGCCCGCCTTCTCAATGGCCTCCTTGACCGTCTCCATTGAATCAGGATCAGTAGTGACTTCAAAAGTTTCTCCTTCCTGATTGATATCCTCAGCCCCGGCCTCCAGTGCCACTTCCATCAATCTGTCTTCACTCACTCCCTCGGAAGGCAAAATTATCAGGCCTTTTTTATTGAACATCCAGGCTACGCAGCCTGTTTCCCCCAGGTTGCCGTTATGTTTGGAAAAGATGTGCCTTATATCCGCTACTGTACGATTTTTATTATCCGTAAGCACTTCCAGCATAATCGCCACTCCGCCCGGGCCATATCCTTCATAGGTGACTTCTTCATAATTAACTCCAGGCAACTCTCCGGTGCCTTTCTTGATCGCCCTTGTAATATTATCCTGGGGCATGTTAATAGACTTGGCATTTTGTATCGCTGTCCTTAGGCGGGAATTAGCTGCAGGGTCCCCTCCGCCAAGTCTTGCGGCAATAGTAATCTCCTTGATCACCTTGCTAAAGGCTTTCCCCCTTTTAGCATCCACAGCCGCCTTTTTATGCTTTATGGAATGCCATTTTGAATGACCTGACATATTTTACTCCTTTTTATTATTCTTCGGTTTTTTCCTTTTTGGATTCTGCAATAATCTTTTCTGACAGGTGTGCCGGTACTTCATCATAATGTGAAAATTCCATGGAGTATGTTCCCCTTCCACCTGTAAGAGATTTAAGATCTGGCATATATTTCAACATCTCGGCCATAGGGGCCTGCGCCTTGATTTGCTGGGTATGTCCCTGAGTATCCATACCCATAACCCGACCCCGCTTGGAGTTGAGATCTCCTATTACATCCCCCATACATTCCTCCGGAACAGCTACTGTCACATTCATTATGGGTTCGAGAAGTACCGGATTACATTCCATGAAGCCTTTCTTGAATCCCATGGAGCCTGCAATCTTGAAGGCCATTTCCGAAGAGTCGACCGAATGATAAGAACCGTCATATATTGTCACCTTAACATCCGTTATAGGATAACCGGCCAGGATGCCTTCTTCCATCGCGCCTACGATCCCCTTTTCAACAGCGGGTATATATTGTTTGGGCACGACTCCCCCAACGATCTTATCGACAAACTCAAATCCTCCGCCTCTGGGCAGAGGTTCGAGTTCCAGCCATGCATCTCCGTATTGTCCCCGGCCGCCGGACTGCCTTTTGTATTTACCCTGGACCTTTGTTTTTCCCTTGATTGTTTCTTTATAAGGGACCTTCGGTGTTTTTATATTTACCTCTGCGCCGAATTTCCTTTTCATCCGATCCACGGTGACCTCGATGTGGATTTGCCCCATGCCTGAGACAATAAACTCTTTTGTTTGAGGATCACGGGAGATTTTAAGAGTAGGATCTTCTTCACATAACTTGTTGAGAGCGGTGCTTATTTTTTCATCGTCGCCCTTTGTTTTAGGCTCTATGGCGTAAGAAATAACAGGATTCGGATAGGCTATCGGTTCAAAGATTATCGGGTCATTTTCGGTACAGATGGTATCTCCGGTAGTGGTGATCTTTAGTTTAGGCAAAGCGGCTATCTCTCCGATGCTAACCTTTGGAACCGGATGATTATTTTTTCCATCCAATAGAAAGATCTGGCCTATCTTCTCTTTGCTCTTTTGTACAGAGTTGTATATTTGGGAATCGGAAGAGAGGCTTCCGGAGTAAACCCTGAATAATGTCAGTTTGCCTGCATATGGGTCAGCAATGGTTTTGAATACGTAAGCAGAAAAAGGCGCATCCAGATTTCTTTCCCTTGATATCTCTTCACCCTGTGGGTTTTTCCCCTTTAGGGGCGGGAGGTCCTGAGGTGATGGAAAGAGATCTATAATCTTATCGAGAAGTGGCTGTATACCTATGTTTTTAAGGGCAGAACCGCATAATACCGGAGTAAACATGCGTTTTCTTACTCCCTCCTTGAGTCCGTTTACTATCTCTTCATCAGTCAGAGATCCTTCTTCCAGATATTTTTCCACAAGACTATCCGAGGTTTCCGCAATGGATTCTATCATTTTGTTTCGATACTCATCTACAATATCTTTTAATTCGCCTGGGCATTCTCCTAATTGAAATTCACCTGTCTCATCCCCTTTATAGATAAGGGCCTTTTGTGTGAGGAGATCCACAAAGCCTTTGAATTCATGTTCTGCTCCTATGGGAATCTGTAAGAGAAGAGGATTCATTCCTTCAATCGCGCTTATCCCTTTAAGTGTTCTGAAAAGGTCGGCCCTTTCCCTGTCCATCTTATTAATAAATATCATACAGGGAATCTGAAAATCTCTGGAAAATCCCCAAACAGTTTCTGTCTGAACCTTTATACCTGATACAGCGCTGATTACGAGAATAGCTCCATCCAGAACACTCAGAGCGGCTTTTGTATCCGAGATAAAGTTTATATCTCCGGGGGTATCTATTATATTGATTTTGTGCTTGTTCCATTCACAGAAGGTGGATGTGGCATTAATGGTGATCTTTCTGTTAATTTCATCAGGATCATAATCAAGATTGGAGGTATCATCATCGACCTTCCCCAATCGATTTACACTTTTGGTGTCAAAGAGGATTGCTTCACCCAGTGACGTTTTCCCATCACCGCTATGTGATACGAGCCCGATATTCCTGATCTTTTCTGGTTGATATTCTTTCATACTAAACTCTCCTCATTTTAACCGTCATTTAAATTTTTTTTCGATCGGGGATTGAAATCTTCAAAATTAGATTAATTTAACCCCACATTGCCTATTTTGTCAAGTCTGAATGGGATTTATGTCTAATAATGCAAATTTCAAAATAAAAAATGCAAAATGCAAAATGAAGAGAAAAGAGAAAATTTATTGGAGCAGATAATAGACGTTGCGAATTACTGTTGACAAAGAAGGCTCAGCTTGCTGGAAGCGAGTTGATAAAATCCTTGGAACAAAATTGTCGAAATATTCGACAAACATGTTGATAGAATAAAAAAGCGTCCACCTGAACCATGGTGGACGCTAGGTTTTTCTTTATTAATAACTAAAATTTTTATGCCAGACTATAGCTAATCATATCAAAGGAAGTAATGGAGGGCGAACAAGCAAGCCTGAGGCTACAGCCGATGGTACAATATATATTGTTGTTGGCACTGGCAGTGTAAGTGAAAGCGGTGGCCCATCAATCCAGATCCTGAGATCAACCGTTGTGATTGTTGTCGGCGCCGTTACAGTGGTTCCTGCAATACTTGCTATCGGCAATGGAGGAGGAGGGATCAGGGTGCCCAGTACCGAAGCTGTGGGGCTGGTTGTGCCGGGCAAAGTTGAGAATGTGGTTGATGGAAAAGGAGAGAAAAAAGGATTTAGGAATGGAGAAGCTGTAAACGGGGATGAAAATGTAAATGGTGAAAATGGGACCAGATTCACACTCGATAAAGGGGACCAGTACGGATTGAAGAATGGATTGACAAACTGTGTTTGAGCGCCTGCTCTTCCGATTAAAATAAGGCAGAAACCCACTAAAACAAGAAAAAGAAGAATTATTTTAGAAATTTTGTATATTATACTTAATTTGCTCACCACTATGCCTCCTCTAAACTTATTACTTTAAAAAGCCTCTTAGATATGTTTTTTAAAATGTCTTGATCTCTTTTTATTTAATCCCTTCTTGTTTCCCCTCCTTTAAATGTTAATAGACAAACTTCGCATATTCCCTGAATGTTTTTAAGCATAACCTATGCCTAAAACAACATCCGAAATCATTTTGTAAAAATATATATAAAATAATTAGATAATAGAATTTTTGTATGAAATCGTCAATAAGCATCAATTTTTTTTAAGAACAAATGTGATACAAAAGTAATAATAAGCAAAATATTACATATATATAAAAATAGTAGAAATAATTACATATATTTTGGAGTTTAATCTAAATTGTGCAAATATGAACGTAAGGTTCTATTTGGCTCAAATAGAAGGAACCTTAAATAATAACAAATTCTCAAAATTCGGGTGCGATTTTGAGATGAATTGCAAAATGCAAAATGCAAATTTTAAAATGAAAAATAATGTATTCCTTAAATTTTCATTTTTCATTTTGCAATTTAAAATTTGCATTACCTACTCGGAGATTTTTTAGAGATCGTTTCGCCCCAGGTTTTTGACTTATTGATGATTTCCTGAGGATCGCATCGAGTAAAGCAGCGGTTTTGCAGAAGTATCTGTCCATCGATAATAACCGTGTCCACATCGAGGCCGGAGGCGGCGTACACTATCTGGGAGGGAATATTATATAAGGGAACAAGATGCGGTTGATTGAGATCCAGACATATTACATCGGCCTTTTTCCCTGGTTCGAGGGATCCTATTTTATCCTCAAGGCCTAATGCCTTGGCTGCTTGTATGGTTGCCATCTCAAGCACTGTGCACGCATCCATTACAGTCGGATCAAATAATGCCACCTTGTGCAATTTAGCTGCAACATCCATCTCCTGAAACATGTCCTGGTTATTGTTGCTTGCGCATCCGTCCGTGCCGATACCAACAGTGACACCCGCTTTCAGGAGACCGGGCACAGGCGCGATCCCTGCGGCAAGCTTCATATTGCTCTCGGCACAGTGTGCCACCTTCACCCCATGCTTCGCAATGATTTGAATCTCCTCATCATCCAGCCACACACAGTGGACTGCAAGCATATGTGGCCCCATTGCCCCCAGTTTTTCTAAATGCCTTACAGGAGTTGTCCCATATCTTTGCCTTATCTGATCAACTTCGTCCTTGGTCTCGGAAAGATGTATCATATACAGGACGTCTGTATCCAGTGATAGTTGTAATGCTCGTATAAGCGTGTCAGGAGAGCAGGTGTAAGTCGAATGGCAGAGAAGGGCAGGGCGGATGATTTCCGATCCTTTCCATTTCTGGATGAAATCAAGGACTTTTTTGAGCCCTTCTTTTGGATTTTGATATTGAGGATTGGGGAAATCGAGGATGCCCTGTGCCATAATCCCTCTCATCCCCAGTTCTGAGATGGCCTTTGCGGCAGCATCTTCAAAAAAATAACCATCTGCCAGGGTTGTTGTCCCTGAACGTATCATTGACATGCCTGTTAATAATGTCCCTGTATAAACAAAATCCGGTGACATTAGGCTGGCTTCTGCCGGGAAGATATATTTACTCAGCCATTCCATAAGAGGCAGGTCATCTGCAAGACCCTTTAAGAGGCTCATCGCGGCATGAGTATGAGTGTTGATCAAGCCGGGCATAACTATGTGATCAGACATATTCAGGATTTTTTTCGCTTTGAATTTCAAAGATAGGTCTGTCTCTTTACCCACAGAAAGGATCTTATCATCCTTAATCGCCACCCCGCCATCGATAATGGGTTTATCTCCGTTCATCTGGAGTACTATGCCCCCTGAAATCAACAAATCAATTTCTATTTTTCCATTATCTTGCATTTTTTAATCCCCGGATTTATTATTTGACCTGCCTGTCAAGTCTTTTGGAATGGCATTTATGAAACCCTTCACCAGTCTCTTTACCTCTGATGACGCTTTATAAACGACCTCAATAATCTCATCCAGGGTATGAACCTTGGGAGAGTCGGGCAGGTTGATATTACTTAGGACAGATATTCCCAGGACCCTTATCCCGCAGTGAACAGCGGTAATGACTTCCGGAACTGTAGACATGCCAACCGCATCCGCTCCAATACTTCTTAGAAATCTTGTCTCCGCTCTTGTTTCCAGATGGGGTCCCGGCACTGCCACATAAATCCCTTTCCATACATTAATCCTTTCTTTTTCGGCGGTATCTTTCATTAACCAGATTAAATCAGGATCATAAGGGGCCGACATATCCGGAAATCTGGGGCCATATTCATCCAGATTGGGCCCGGACAAGGGACTGCCTCCCATAAGGTTTATGTGATCGATGATGATCATGATCTGGCCCGCTGAATAAAGAGGGTTCAGTCCGCCTGCGGCGTTTGTAATTATTAGTATTTTGATGCCGAGTTCCTTAAATAAACGGACGATAAATGCTATCTGATTCATAGAATAACCTTCATAGAGATGGAGACGCTTGCTTAGAATAACGCTTTGAAGGCCTTCGATAGAACCAAACAGGAGATTACGCTCAGTTTGATCGAGCAATGGAAATCCGGGAATGGTGTTAACAGGAAAGGACTTATAATCCTTTAGCAAACTATATAAGGATTCAAGCCCTGTTCCGGAAATCAATCCGATTTGGGGTTTGGCATTTATTTTAGAAATAAGAAAGGTGGCAGCTTCCTTAATAATACCGGAATTTGCTATGAATTCTTTACTCAAAGGCTTTCCCTGAAGAGGTTTTTATCCTGGTAATTTAACAGAAGGAAACCTTTTAAGATAACCCATTACCTGATCCTTTATTTCATTCAGAGATTCCCTTTCAAAGGCTTCAAATCTAAGGACCAGGACCGGTTGCGTATTGGAAGCCCTGATAAGTCCCCAACCCCTATCGAATAGTATCCTGGCACCATCTATTGAGATTACCTTGTGGTTTTTCTGAAATATCTTTTTGATCTCATCCACGATTTCAAACTTGTCTTCGTCTGTGCATTCTATCCTTATTTCCGGGGTGGTATAGGTTTCTGGAACATCCGATAAAATATGACTTAAAGGTATCGGGGATTTTGAGATAATCTCCAGAAGACGGCATGAGGCATATATGGCATCATCATATCCGAAATATCTGTCCGCAAAGAACATATGCCCGCTCATTTCTCCTGCAAGCGCGGCATTTTCGGCCCTCATTTTATCCTTTATAAGGGAGTGGCCGGTCCGCCACATGATAGGTT
>JBLIRO010000090.1:0-17864 GCA_049472335.1 bacterium
AATGATATGCACGTGATCGGGCATTACTGTCGCCGCCCATAAACGATAAAATTTCCGGTCTCCTGCCTTGAGTTGTTCAAAAACAATAAACCTTTCGTACGAAGATGCTGCACCGACCGCTATCATAGCGGGCAGCAACCATTTTGAGGTTGCCATTGCCGTGTCTACAACGCTTTTTGGCATCAGATCAGGCGCGTCTCTCGCAACCGTGGTGGGAGTTCTGACAGAGGTTCCGATGATGTTGTTCCTTGTATGGCTTTGCAAAAAAACAAGGCATTTTTTCCCCTCAAACAGTACACTCATGGATTTTCAAAAATATGGATGCTAAAAAATAATAAATGCTGATGGGAGAAGGATTCCGCTTTTTTCCAAAACCAGTACAGGGGTAACGGGATAGGATTTATGGGATGTTGAGCAATCCATCAGTATTCCATTGGAAAATGACTGGATAATGATAAGAGAAACATTGTGGATATGTTGATTCACCTATTCCCTTGCATGAAAAATAAAATTTTTCCGGGATTTTCCTAATATCAATGTAAGGCATATAGAAAGGACCATAATGATATGCGTAAACCTGAGGCAGGAAAGAGTAAATAGTCGGTGTTGTATATTTTATTGGAGTAGATAGGGAATAAGTGTATTGTCTGTATGAGGCGTATTGTTTATACAAAGTGACTATGTTAGAACTTGAGAAACCAGGTGCTGTCAAGCTCATGTATGAAAATATGGGTTCCTCAGCGTCCACAAGTTGAATATTACATAACATTTGCTTTGATAAAGGTAATTGCAAAGAATTAATAAAAGCAATAAATATAATCAGAATTAATCCCTTATATGAAATATTCCTTAATCCTCTCATTTCCCGGGCCGTATCTAACTGGTATTGAGTATTCTTTATATGAATGTTTAGTTAATTAGAGCTTTATATGTGAATTATCTATATATAGGTTCCTTAATTAAAGTATAATTCCAAAAGTACAATTTTGTCAATTTTTTGGTTTTTATTAGAAATTTACTGATGTATTTCTCAAAATGATGATCAATGACGTTATTCATAAAAGATTTTTATAAATATATTTTATTAATTATAATTTTAAGCTATTTGTTATTATATTTAGATTTGACTTTTTTGGTTTATTTGGTAAAATTATCAATATAAGGCAGATTCAATTATTGATTCAAAATTTGCAATTTTAATATATATTTGTTATAAATTTAAATAAATTAAGTCTTTTTTTTAAGTCTATTAAAATTGCCTAAAATAGATTAACTGTTTGGGATTTATACTTAACAATAAAATTAAAATCTTGAATAGTTAGATTAATATTTCTTATTGATGAATTATATAATGGCGATAAATAAAAAATAAAAATTTTAAATTTTTATTTGGCTAATTGGTTAAATACCCATTTTATTTTCTTAAATCATTAGTCTATTTATTATAAAAAATTATTATTTAGAAGGAGGTGGTTTAATGGAAAATTATTTAATCGGATTGTTAAAGAGCAAAGACATGATCTTGTATTTGATTTGATTAATAATGATTCAACTATATTTCGGCCCCAAAATAGTAAACTGGAAACATTCAGGGGAGGTGGTTGTTATAACGAATATGTTTATCATAAAAGTAGGAGGTGATTGAAAGATTAATTTCATCAATAAATTAAAGGAGGTGATACAAATAGTCCAGTTTTCGATTGATTTGGTTGTATTTATTCACCAAAAAAGGATAGATACAGAATTTTAGGTTAATGGAGGTAAGACAATGAAGAAAAATATTCTGATTGTTTGTATTTTGGTGATCGCTCTTATCCTTTGCTACTCAAATACGGAAGCATACTACGGTTTATATGGCGGTCTCATGGGCGGCCTATACGGCGGCTATGGTCTTATGGGAGGCTACGGCCTCATGGGAGGCTACGGCCTCATGGGCCTCATGGGCGGTTATGGCATGTATGGGATGATGGGCATGTATGGGATGATGGGGGGTATGTACAGTCCGTTCAGTTTTTACAATATGTACTATCCGGTACAGACTGGGGGCGGTCTGACTTATCAGGTGCCGTTCATGCAGATTGCGCCTCTTTTAGGCATAGCCGGGCTGTATAACCAGTTGTTCCCGAATTTGTTCAATCCTCAGCCGCAACCCGCGCCTATTGTTAATGTGACCACTCCAGCCACTCAGTTTGTTACATTCCCCACGCCAATTGGAGTAGCGACGATCACCTAAGTTTGCTTTGATGATTTATGATAATTTTTTTATGCAAAATCAGCACAGAAGGATCTTGACCCAAAATGGTTGAACTTCTTGATGATAAAGCAGAATGGCAATGAAGAACAGGTTGCTGCAAAACTATGAGCCTAGTTTCTATACCTTCGGGAAACATAAGTAACGGCCTTGCGACAACCTGTTCTTTTTTTTACTGATCTGTATCGATCTCTTTTCATTGTTAATGCTGCTGAGTCCGGGTAAATACAAGGCTAATAGCGAAGATAATCTTTCTTTAGAAAAGAAACTGAAATATCATCGGAAGATGTGGAAACCGACAGATCCGCACAATGGTACCAGGCACAATATAGCACAGGCCCGCTTGGACAAACATGGATGATGGGGAGTTTTGGACCTGATTTTGGAATAGGAGAGCAGGGTGTCCGTTATCAATCCGTAGATCCGTTGACCATTTCCTTTATCAGTTATTCCATTACTAGTCCTGGTATTGGAATAGGAGGACCTTTTGCCGGATATGGCAGAATGTTCAGCCCCGCAGCCCTTGCATCCTATGGGCCCTTTGCATACGGCAATAATCCCCAGCCCCTGCCAACACTCGGCTATATATACTTCACAGGGATATACCTCAGGAAGTGCTTTTGGGAACAATACCAACGTCTATCAGATACAATTCTAAAATAGATTTTATTTATTTTATTAATGATTTTGAGATCAACCAAAATTTTCAATATATTTTGGCACAATAATAACAAATTGAGGGGGCTAATACCTTTAAATTACGTATTACCCCCCCAGCCATTCTATAGTTTTCTCACCTTTTCAATGTCAAAAACTTTATATCATCCCATACATGCCATAAAGTCCGCCATAAATGCCATATCCGTTGTATATTGAAGCAGGATAATTTCCATAGTAAACACCACTTCCGCTGAGTATGCCGCTGCCATACATGCCGCCATACATTCCATACAATCCACCGTACATCCCGTACAGACCGCCATACATGCCGTACAATCCACCGTACATACCATACATACCATACATGCCATACAGGCCGCCATACATTCCATACAATCCGCCATACATCCCATACAGACCGCCATACATGCCGTAATAAGCATTTACCGGATTAATAAGGGATAAACTTAAGACAGCAATAAGGACAAATATCAGAAGTATAAATGTTTCTTTCTTGTTCATTTTGATAATCTCCTAATAAGTCTGATTTCTTTAAGGTTTTTTATAAAGAAAAATGCCAAGTTAAAAAAATATTAAAATTAAAAATTACATTTTTCTCCAAGATCTAAAAAGAATATCTTATTAAATATTTTACCAAATCACCAATAAAAGTCAAATAAAAATTTATTTTCCTTTTGTTTTTCAATAAATTAGTTTTAACACCAATATTAACTATTTTTATTTTAATTATCGAAGTTATTGAATTGTAATTGGAAATAAAACCTTTTAAGAACGCCGGATTAAAAATATCCATATGGAAATTAGAAATTTCGATGATTAATAAAAATATTTTAATTTGACATTTTAATGGTAATTTGGTAAAATAAAAAACAATAGGGAATTGGATCATATTATTAAAAATTATGAGTAAAAAAGCTATTTTCATAATCATGTCCGCTTCTAAAATGTTAATAAAAAAGCAACAAATTCATATAATTATGTATCTGTTTTTTTCCTTTTTTGCTACCATTATTTACTACTATTCAAATTATAACAAAATACCGGGTGAGCAGGGTCAATGACCCAAAAAAACAATTTATTAACATTTTTAAAGGAGGAAAAGCAATGGTAAAGAAGAATATTAATAAAAATATTACCAGTAGTGTAAAAGAAACAACAAGCAAAAAGACGGTTGAATTCGTATTTCATTCACCGGAAGCAAAAAGTGTATGCCTGGCTGGTGAATTCAACGACTGGAATATTGAGTCAATCCATATGAAAAAAGAAAACGAAAAAGATTGGAAAACAACCATTGATTTGCCGCCTGGCCGTTATGAATATAAATATTTCGTGGATGGTGCCTGGGCAGAAGATATACCTGACGCAGAAATAACTTCAAATGCCTTTGGCACTAAAAATTTTGTGATTCATGTGGAATAGAATTAATTATTAATACAAGCTCCTTCTCTTTCTATTTATGTCTTCGCTTACTAACTTGCTTACAACCAAATATATTTTATAGCAGATAAGTTTTATTAGAAGTCTCTGAATTTCGGATTTAATACAAAAGGGCCATTAATGAATAAATTTATCTTTTCAATAATGAATACAAGGGAAAATGGAAATGGTAAAATCAAGAAAAAAATCTGTTTTAATACATGGCCCGGTTCAGTCCACGCTCCCTATTAGTAATAAAAAAAAGGGATATTATAAACCGGTAAAAAACAATTTCATATTTAACAATTTCTACGAGACTGATAAGCCGAATGTTCAAAAAGATGCTGATACCCAAAAGTCTGAAATATCCTTGTCAAGAAAAAATTTAAAATCTAAAAACCTAAAAAAGCAAAAAGTAGCTATACTGACCTGGGATAGTTTACCGGAAAAGAAGAATGAAATAAAATCAACTCACATTCGACTTGTAGCTACATTGGCCAAAGATGGTCATAAAATACATGTATTTACAAGAGGAAAGAAAGAAGAGGTTTCTAATCAGAAAATAGACGGTGTACATTATCATCGTATACATATTGATTCAAATATTCCCTTGTTGAATGGTATATCCATATTCGCAGATCAAATCTATAAACATATTAAACGGCTTGAATCCAGAGAAAGACCTTTCGATGTTATTCACTGCTATGGATGGCATCCTGCCAAGGCTATAAAAAACCTACAAAATGGGATTTGTAGGCACATTATTTTCACACCTAATATAAATGGCTGGGGAAAAGGGGCAGGTTCTGATTATAGGCAATTTATACAACAGGATTTATTAACAAAAGAATTAATAAAGATAAGCGATCGTATTGTATGTTTTGAACAAGGCTTGGAATTAGATATTCAGCAACGTTTATCTTTACCTGAAGAAAAGGTCTTTATTATTCCTAAAGAATTCGATTGGCTGGATTATCAATGGGTAAAGGATTCTGGTGAGGTTAAAAAAAAGTACAATATATGGCCTCTTGATCCCCTGATTCTGTTTGTAGGCGAACTTAATAATGATTATGGTCCGGACATCATTGCGGATGCCATTCCTGTTTTATTAAAAAACAATCCCCAGGTAAGATTTCTCTTTGTAGGGTGCGGAGAGCTTGAATGGCCTATAAGGATAAGGGCTCACTATCTCTTGTTTGAACATGCAATCCTTTTGGTTGGTCATAAAGAGGGAAGAGATCTTCAGGAATTGTTTCAAGCTGCGGATATCATTGTAATTCCAAATCGAGTTAAGACCTTTCCGTATCAGGTCCTTGCTGCATGGAGCGCAAAAAAACCAGTAGTTGCCACTAATGAAGGATCCTTTGGCCTGATAAAACACATGGAAAATGGAATTCTTGTTTATGATAATCCTAATTCGATTGTGTGGGGTATTGAAAGAATACTTTTTGATTGGGACAAGGGACATGAGATCGCTCAAAAGGGCTGGAAAGAATTACAGGAGAAATACACCTGGAATGCTATAAGCAAAAGGTTAAAATTTATATATCAATCTGAAAAAAAGTAAGTAAAAAAGTACTTATTTGAAACAATTTCATAATTCTATGTTGTTAAATTACATGCAATACGAATAATAGTTGGGATTATAAATAATACTTGACATTTATTGGTTATTTGGCTATAATTACAAATAGGAAACATTTACTGGGGTATAATTCAAATAAATCAAAAAACAGGACTGTTACTGCTGAGGCAGAAGCGAAGTTTTTGAAGTAATTATCTAATCCGACTTGTCTCTTTCATTATTAAACATTATTAAAGAGTTGGCTAGAAGAGAGCGATGCCTCGAAAAACTTACATGTGCATTGTCGGGGATAATATTTCATTGATTTTATAGAATAAAAAAATTTTAATATCTTTTATCTTGGCTTTTTGGTAAATATTTCAATAAATTTTAATTAACTAATATAGGACGAATAAAAAATAATGATTTGAAAAAATGATAACATAGACGATCTATATCGCAGTCATTCGGCCATTCCCCTCCTCCTTACAATATAAGAGGATTTAAGCGCGGTATAGATCGTCTTTTAAAGCTCTTGTTTTCATGATTATTAATCTTTAGCAGGAGGTGCCGTTGGGTAATCGGTTAATATATGCAAAAAAAAGAAGGGGGTGATAGGTTAAATATAAAGCCATGAGATCTTCCTCCAGCCGGAAAATTTATGATTTTGGTTTTACTTCCCTATTCCCATCCTTAAGTCTCTCTTTCCAAGGGGAATTTATAAATATTTTGTTTCTACTCATAAATCATCCCTTTAATATTGATTCCATAATCGATCTTGTTTGAAAGGAGTTGGCTATGAAAATATATATCCTAGGACTGGGATGCCCAAAATTTAAAAGCCTGGCCAGAAACACCAAACTTGCAGCAACGGAATTGGCCCTGGGATGTAAAATTATAGAAATCACGGATATTATTGAAATCCTGAGATTTCGCTCTGCATTACAATTACCTGCCCTTGCCATTGACGGCCAGATCAAGGTGGCAAGAAAAGTAGCAACAGTGGAGGAGATTAAGACACTGCTCTTACAAACAAAAAAATGCCTTAATGGCAACACACTTGGAAATTCAGCCGTAGTTGGAAAATGACAAGGAGAAATAAAATGAACAGGAAAAGCGGGCTGAAAAAAGCGAAAACAATCAAAATTGTTATTATGGCGATCCTTCTGGGCTTTGCACTTTTTTCCATTTACTATGTTCACTGGCTGGCTCACACATTCGTTATTTCCATCCATATCTTTTATATCCCTATCATTCTTGCTTGTATCTGGTGGAAGCGCAAAGGGATTTTTATTGCCCTTTTCCTGGGTGCAAACCTGCTTTTCAGCCATCTCTTTCAGGAACTCCACCCCGGAGAGGTGTTAACTTCCGTTATGTTTGTTCTGGTTGCCCTCTTAATTTCCGAGTTGGGCAGACAGACTGCAAAGGCAGAGGAAGAAACCAAGGCATGGCATGAAAATTTCAATCAGATCTTCGATGCAACGGGAAACGGACTTGTCGTCATAGACAGGGATTTCAACATCATGCAGTGCAACGAAGCATTTCTAAATCTGACAGGTTTGGACAAATCCCTTGTTATAGGAAAAAAATGCTTTAATACCTTTCCTTGTATATACTGTCATAGCCCTTACTGCACCCTGAGGCAGATCCTCAACGGAAGGGGGCGTGTCGAGTGTGACACGGAAAAGGAACGGGCCGACGGCACAAAGATATCCTGCATCCTGACCGCGACACCTTTTTGGGGACCTGGCGGGCAGCTTGTCGGTATTGTCGAAGATTTTAAGAACATCACTGACAGAAAGGCTACAGAGAATGCCCTTAAGGAAAGCGAAGAGAGATACCGATCCTTTGTGAAAAATTTTAAAGGCATTGCATACCAAAGCAAAAAAAATTTTACTCCTATCTTTTGCCATGGGGCTGTTAAAGAGATAACCGGCTATTCGGAGGAGAATCTGGTCGCAGGAAATCCACATTGGGAACAGATTATACATAAGGACGATCTCCCCCAAATCATGCGCAGTTTTGAAAAATTATGCAAAAACCGCGAATGCATATGTGAAAGGGAATACCGGATAGTATGCAAGGATGGTGATATCCGTTGGATTGAAGAAATTATTCAAACCCTATCAGATGGGTCAGGCCAACCTTCTTTGATTCAGGGTATTATCTATGATATTACCGAAAAGAAGCAAACAGAGGAGACATTGCAAAAAACAGAGGAAAGATTTCTTCGGGCGCAAAAACTGGAGGCGATCGGAAGGCTTGCGGGCGGCATTGCCCATGACTTCAACAATCTTCTTACCATCATCAATGGCAACAGTGTCCTTATTCTTGATGAACTTGAAGAAGGGCATCCACTGCGCAGCGATATCGAAGAGATCCAACACGCAGGTGATCGCGCATCCACTTTGATAAGCCAGCTTCTTGCCTTTAGCCGCAGGCAAATACTTTCACCAAAGGTCCTGAATCTTAACAAGGTTTTATCTGAAACAGAAACGATGCTCAGACGTATTATAGGCGAGGATATTGAACTACAGACCGTTTTCGATCCCAATCTGCTGCGAATTAAGGCTGATCCGGGACAAATTGAGCAGATCGTTCTAAACATTGCTGTCAACGCACGTGACGCAATGCCCCATGGAGGCACTCTGATCATCAGGACGGAAAATGTGGTCCTGGAGAAAGAAGATTGTAAAGTAATGAATGAAGCCAGACCCGGAAGGTTTGTACGATTATCAATCGAAGACACCGGGAAAGGGATGGATAAAGAAACACTCAACAAAATCTTCGAACCCTTCTTCACTACCAAGGAACCAGGGGTTGGGACAGGGCTTGGTCTCTCAACGGTCTATGGGATTGTCAAACAGCACGAAGGCTGGATACACGTTTACAGTGAGAAGGAATACGGCTCCATATTTCATATATATCTTCCGTCCTTGAATGAAAAAGAACCCCCAAGTGTAAAAAAACCTGTTTCGCTGGAAAAATTCAGGGGCACAGGGGAAAGGATCTTATTAGTAGAGGATGAGGAAGGAGTTCGCCGTTTTGCAAAAAAAGCCCTTGAGAAAAATGGTTTCGTAGTATTTGAAGCAATGAATGCGCTACAAGCCCTCTCCATATTTGACAGGGAAATGGGGAACTTTGATCTTGTTTTTACGGATATAGTGCTCCCGGATATCAACGGGGTTCAACTTGCATGTCAACTCCGGGAAAAAAATCCCGAACTTCGTATCATTCTATGCAGCGGTTATTCCTATATAAGCACACAATGGTCTATTATCGAGGAAAAAGGCTTTCATTTCATTAAAAAGCCTTACAATACATACGATCTGCTCAAGTTATTTAAAGAGACCAATAATCCGGTAAAAAAGGCTGTGAGGTGAGGGAGCATTCTTTCATAAAAAAATGAGGATTCAATATGGAAGATAACACGGATTTTTTGATTTTTTTAGACAGGTGCAAAAAAAAAGAAAAGAAAGCATGGAATATCTTTATAGAAAAGTATGGTAATCTTATTTATCACTATATAATAAAAACCTTAAGAAGATATTATTACCCCTTTCAGATTGATGAAATTGATGATATTTTTCATAACGTC
The DNA here is from genome assembly GCA_049472335.1 of bacterium. Classification (GTDB taxonomy): domain Bacteria; phylum SZUA-182; class SZUA-182; order DTGQ01; family JAFGSM01; genus JBLIRM01. Next base: position 9,511 of record JBLIRO010000090.1, read on the forward strand.
TTTTTAGCCCTATTAGATAATGATTGTAAGAGACTCAAAGTATTTAGAAATCGAGATGAGTACTCTTTTATTGCCTATTTAAGAGTGATCAGTTATAACACTTCGATTGATTATTTAAGAAAACAAAAAACCCTTGTAGACCTGGAAAATATTCAAAATCGTGTTTCAGATAATAATTGTAATAAACAATTTGATCAAAGAGAGCTTCAGAATATTATTTTGATGATAAGGAAAAATCTTTCTGATAGGCATAATTATCTATTTAAGTTGATTTATGAAGAAGGGTTTATTCACTCAGAAATTGCAGAAATAATGAATATTAAAACAAACACAGTTCATCAATTAAAATTTCGAATGATTAAAAATATTCATAAAATAGCTAAAAATAAAAATTTATTTAATATTTTAAAATATATTTAACATGCCTTGGTAAAAAGGGAAAAGAAAAAATGCCTGTAGATTGTTAAAAAATTTGACAGAACTTGACAAAAATTTGGTTATTTGGTAAAATATATATAAAATTAATTTTAATATTTTTATCTAATGCGGAGGTTAAATATGGATTCCAAAGCAAAGGCTCGCTATGAAGCTCAAGCTAAAATTATTAAAGCTATAGCTCATCCTACACGTCTTTTTATTGTGGACGAATTAAAGCGTCAGGAAAGATGTGTTTGTGAGCTAACAGAAATGGTAGGCGTGGACATATCCACCATATCTAAACATCTTTCTGTCCTCAAAGGTGCAGGTATTGTAATAGATGATAAAAGGGGAACCCAGATCTATTATAAATTAAAAGTTCCATGTATCCTGGATTTTATGCACTGTGTGGAGCACGTTTTAAAAACCAATGCTAAAGAACATTTGGCCTTGGTTCTGTGAATCAGATCAATTATCATTTTAATTTTAACTTTATTTGTTGAATATACATTTTTACAATCCATATAAAGTGATTTGGTAAAATGATATAAGGTTATTTGGGTTTCAATCACTATTTTTAATCTCAAATGCCATATATATGTTCCTAACCAGGGCATCATAAACTAACAGCTATCGGCCTTCTCTGCCGGAATAATATCAATATCGAAAGGTGCCGCTATTAGACATGCTTCAAAACCTGTCTTTAATATATCATTAATATTCATTCCTTCCACAAGTATATGGATATCTGTTTTTTCATGAAGGTAATCATTACTAACGAGGGAACCAAATAGTATTACTTTTTTAGCTTTGTACTTTTTTTTATGGAGGGCCGCTACCTTCTTTGCTTTTTGGTAGCTTCATTACGGATGAGCCTGATCTTTCTTGCCCCTCTTTTTTCTACAGCTTCTCGGTGTATCATTATTGCTCTTTAAATTATGTTTATCAGTAAGTTACGAAAAAGTATAACGAACTATAACAATTTTGTTAAAGAGAGGGAAAATTATAAATAAATTTTATTTCAATCCTTAAGAAATGAAATATAAATATTATTCCCAAATTGTCTGGATATGGGAATAATTTATAATACGTGAATCCTTTGTAACAATCGGAACCCCCAGAGTAAGAGCCGTTGAGATTATTATACAGTCAGGTTAAATTAGCAAACCTTAATAATTTCCATACAGATTAATCCAGACAAAAAATCATCAAGGGTTAATGCAACATTATGCAACAACAATATATCAATTAAAAAATAATTATATAATTAAAATATAAATTAATTAACAATAAGTTCAATGAACTTATGATGATGTGTGCTTGCATCATTATATCATGTTGTTACAAGGTATGTTATTACACCTAAAAGGCCCTATATCCTTAAAATACCTGGACAGCACTATTGAAATGACACAATAATACAAGTTGTTGCAGTGTTTAATATGATATGAATATTACATATTTAAATATAAGACAAATAAATCTAATTTTTTCTCATATTAAACAATAATAGTATTTCTTTCGTTATTTTTATGGCAGGTATATAAAATGCAGCATAATGTAATTAGTTCAAAATATAATTCAACTTTTTCCTAAGAAATAAATATTAATAAATTTCACAGAATTTATAAATTGGGGGGATGAAATGTTTAATCTTCTGATTTTTATGATATTTTTAGCATGTTTGAGCCTTTTGTGTGTTTTTATTGCGAACATCAAAAAAATAGTACCCCATGGATGGGGAAAAAGAGTAGTTTTCCACAGCAAAGACGATAGTCAGAAAAAAGGAAAAAAGGGAATTGAAAAGGATTATGAACCTTATAAAAGAGGCAATGTTCATCCTTCAAAAGCAAATTCCTGGTCTGTGGGAGTTATTGGACATTCTTAATCCATGAAAACTTTATCCATGAGCCTGCTGAACTGAATTGATGCCGTAAGAAGAGAAAAACAAAAGGGCTTTGTGATGGAATACAGGTAGCATTCAGCGGTCAGGGAAAGCTACAGTAAGACTAGAGAAGCCCTATTGAAATTTTTTGTAGTGATGGTCTTATTGAATGACATCCCTGAGGATCACTTGGGTTGAGGTTCGGTTTTGGGGGTCCGCTTTACCTCAACCTAAGTGAACTCCTCCTGACAAATATAGAGTGCTTCTTTAATGAAGCACTCTATCACCTCGCTTCACTTTTCCGCTGTAAGCTGAAGGCTGACTGCTGAATGCTTATCTCACATTTTTAGAATACTATTCACATATTAGTTCAAAAGCAGGGAATTGCCATCATGATAGAAAAAGATATCATTACCCAGATGCTTCAGATCGAAAAAGATGCTTGCCAACTGATTGAAGAGACAAAGGAAAAGGCTAACCAATTGCTTTTACATGCCAGAAATAAAGCCAAAAGGCTGTCTGAAGGGACAAAAAAGGCATTATCTCAAGACAGGGAAACACTAAAAAAGCGTCTCCGGGAAGAGGCTGAAATAAAGATAGAAAAGATAATGAGGGAAAAGCAGGCAGCTATAGACAAAATAGATGCCCAGGAAAAGCAAAAAATGGAACTGGCCATTAAAAAAATAAGAAAGTTTTTATTTGATGCGTTTCCGGGGGGGTTATGATATTTATATCAGCCTTTCGTTTTTCATATATTAACTCAAAGCTGCATTCCTTAAAAAGCATGTTGCTGAAGCAATCTGACTATAAGAACCTTATCCAGTCACAAGGCTTTAATGGTTTTGTCGAATATTTAAAGCCAACTCCTTACGGAAAGGATCTGGATGAATCAATCCATTCCTATGACGGGCTTACCCTAATATACTACAGAAATCTTTTAAATGATTATATAAAACTTATAGATAATATCTCCATTAATCATAAACCTTTGGTCCAGCATTTATATCAAAGATATGAATTAGAGAATATTAAGGTTATTTTAAGGACCATTTGTTATGAAAGATCAAAAAAGGAGGCTTTCGAACTTCTATTTCCATTAAACAAATATCAGACGGTTTCCATAGACGAATTACTCGACTCAAAAGACCTTTTGGATTTTATCAATAGGCTAAAAGACACATGGTATTATAATCCATTGGATAATTCATCCTATCGTTTTGAAAAAGAAGGTGAAACATTTCCCCTGGAGATAGCTCTTGATTTAAGTTATTACGCAAGGTTATGGGAAATTGTCTCTTCCCTGAAACGGGATGATAAAAAAACTGCCAAATCTCTTATAGGAATCCAGTTAGATGCATTAAATATATTATGGATAATCCGTTTCAAAGAAAGTTATCATTTTTCTCCTGAAGAGATTCTAAATTATAGCTTGACGAATGGGAGTTTCATCTCTCCAAAGAAAAGAAAAAGATTAGCTTATTCCATCGATCAAAGGAATATTATAAACAATTTAAATGGCACTCCCTATAATAAGATTTTAAATGAAATAGACGATCCGGAGATAGCCTATACTGTCTTATTGCAATATATCTTTTATCAGTCAAAAAAAAATTTGATAGCCAATCCGTTTCAGATTGGTATCATCCTTGATTATCTTTTTTTTAAAGAGATCGAGGTCAGGAACCTCATCACTATTACTGAGGCAAGAAAGATAGGGCTTTCAACGGAAAAAATGAACGGATATTTAATAGAATTATTTTAGATCAGGAGAGTTGGAAATGCTAAAGCCTACGCAGATGACAAAGATAAATCTACAGGTCTCCGAGGATTGTATCTCCAGGGCAACAATTGTTATTGCCAGGTTAAAGAGTCTTCATTTGTTGAATGTTCGCAAGATACCTTTAGGGCAAAATGATTTTGAAACTAATCAGGAGAATGTCTTGGTAAACAAATACAAGAAATTAAATAAAAGACTCCAGGACCTTTTTGAGTCATTGGGGCTTGAATTTGAAATTCCGCCATGTTGTTCGGCAATGACAGATTTCGATCCATATAAGGATATTGTCAAGCTTGAAAAAGAACTGCAGGAAAAAGAAGGAGAAATCAACAATATTATAGAAAAAATCAAGTTAGAGAGAGAGTCAAAAAGAGAAAAGCAGGAGTTGCTTAGGCTTTTAGAGATGATCTTCAGCCTGAATATCGATCTTAGTCAATTCAATAATTGTAAGTTCCTATATCTTGGGGTCGGACTGATCCCTTCTGAAAATATCGACAGATTGGAATTCAGTTTATCCAGCATCTATCACATCCTGCTTCCATCAACTCCTTTGGGCAAAAGGCGCCTTTGCTTTGTTCTTGCATCAAAAAAAGATGAGGAAAAGATAGAGAAGGCCTTCAAAAGCGCTTATTTTAAAAAATTGGATCTCTCTTTGATCAGGGAGGGAGTTGATGAATCCAGGCTTAAGGACCTGCGCGGAGAGATCCGGGACCTCAAAATCGATATAAATCTGGCTGAAGATTACCTCGAGAAGCTAAAAAAACGCGCCCAAAAGGGCCTGCATGAAATACATCAAAAGATCTATCTTTCTTTGATAATTCTGGACGCGGCAAGGTCATTCGACAAGGTCGGCAATAATTACCATATCTCCGGCTGGGTTCCCAATGATTTCATACCCGTCCTGGAAAAAGAGATCAAAAAGGCCTGCCCTTCTCAAAAGGTCAGGATCTCCATCCCTTCTTCGGATTCTGATTTGGATGAAAAAAGCAAAAAGAAGGGTTTTGTCAAAATACCGACCTGTTTAAAGAATCCTTTCTTCCTGAGACCATTCGAAAAACTGGTTTTTGGCTATGACATCCCGGACTATCACGAGGTTGAGCCGACGCTTTTTTTTGCCCTGGGTTTTCTATTGATGTTCGGTGTGATGTTCGGAGACGTCGGGCATGGTCTTGTATTGTTTCTCCTGGGCCTTTTTATTGCCAAAAAAATAAAAAAACCGGCCCTGGTCCAGGTTGGATTTATAGCCATGGAATGTGGTGTGATGTCTTCCATCTTTGGGTTTCTATATGGATCTGTTTTTGGTTTTGAGCACATTTTACCGGCCTTATGGTTTCATCCCATGCAAAACATTTATTATTTCATGAAGGTGACTATTGGTTTCGGTATAGGCTTCATAAGCCTTGGGTTATTATTAAACATCATCAATTCAATCAAAAACAGGGAGTTTGTCAAGGGAATCTTCGGAGAGCTCGGAATCATGGGTCTGGTTTTTTACTGGGGATGTGTCGGTTTATGTGTGCTGTATTTGGTGAAGGGGAAATTTATCATTAGCAATGCATACCTGTTATGGCTGCTTATTCTTCCTCTTGTAGCCATCTTCTTAAAAGAGCCCATTTACAATATATATAATAGACTGGTTTTAAGGAAAAAAGTAAAAATATGGCCCTCTAATCCGGCTATTTATTTCCTGGAGTCATTTATTGAAATCGGAGACACGATCATAGGATTTCTCTCCAATACCGTTTCCTTTATTCGTGTATCCGCCTTTGCCCTTGCCCACGCAGGTCTGTTCCTGGCAGTTTTCGCACTGGCCCAGACCCTTCAAAATGTAAAAGGAGGTCCTTTTTGGTACTGGTTAATAGTTATTATAGGAAATATAGGGATTATTGTGGTGGAAGGCCTTGTGGTCTCAATCCAGACAATCCGTCTCGAATATTATGAATTTTTCAGCAAATTTTTCAAAGGGGGAGGGGAACTGTATCAGCCATTGAAAAATTAATTAGAGAAGTTAATGAAAATTGCAAAATGAAAAATGAAAATTTAGGGAATACATTATCTTGCATTTTAAAATTTGCAATTTGCATTTTGCAATTCTTAAGAAAATACACAGTTAATATGAATCAATCTGACAGCAGAGGAGGCAAATAAGTATGCGACATACACAGAAATTCTCAAGAAATATTAAGGTCATACTCTTTTTTCTATTCGTGTTCTTTATATTTATGTTTGCGCTCCAACTTATGGGAAAAGCATATGGCTCTACAGAGGAGATAGTCAAGGAGGCGAAGAATCCTTCGGCCATGAAATGGGCTTTTGTTTCAGCGGCCCTGGCCACAGGATTGGCCACAATAGGGGCGGCAATTGCTGTCGGATTGGTAGGATCTTCTGCCATGGGAGCAATGAGTGAAAGGCCTGAAATGGCTGGAAGGGCCTTGATTTTTGTTGGACTTGCGGAAGGTATAGCCATCTACGGCCTGATTGTGGCCATTATGATTTTAGGGATGGTGTAATGTAACGGATTTGTAATTTTGTTCATTCGGGGATTAAAGGGGGCGATAAAAATGTATCGCGCAAAATATTTATTATCCATTTTATTCTTTCTTGCTTTTACGGGGACCATACATACCGTAAGCGCAGGTATTCTTTCCGGGCCGGAAAATATCCGGCTGGAACAGGAGACCTTTTCAGACAGAGAATTAACCCTATTATCTGAATTGTCGGAGAACGACCATTCTGAAGAAGGACTCACAAAAGTAGGATGTTGCAGAATGTACGGTCATGCCTGGGATATAGTTGCGAATAACAAATATGCTTATGTGGCTGACGGACCCGAAGGACTTCAGATCATTGATATCCACAATCCAACCAATCCGGAAATAATAGGGAGTTTTGAAACACCGGGTTACGCATGGGGCATTGCAGTAAATGGTCCATATGCATATATAGCCACCGGTTCGACAGGCCTCCAGGTTATCGACATTTCCGATCCCCGGGACCCCAGGGTTGCAGGATATTGTGATACACCCGGTTATGCCCGTAAAGTATCAATAAATGGTAATTATGCTTATATTGCAGATGGTTCACGCGGACTTCAGATCTTAGACATCAGTGACCCGGAAAAGCCTGTCAGAACAGGATCATACAAAGTATCAGGGAATTCCCGGGGAATAGCTACTAAAGGAAACTATGCCTATATAACCTCCTATGTGCCTGAACACGGTAGCGGACTTCAGATTATAGACATCAGTGACCCGGAAGATCCAAAACAAATGTCAAGTCTGGAAACCTCCGGCTTTGCGTATACTATTGCCATAAATGAGAGGTATGCATATGTAGTTGACTGGGGAAGCGGACTTAAGATCATAGACATCTCCGATCCCTTATATCCAAGGGAAGCGGGAAGCTACCAAATCTCATGGTTTGCACGGGGAATAGCCGTAAAGGGGAACTATGCCTACGTTGCGGATGGCTATGACGGATTAAGAGTTATAAATATCAAGGATCCGATGGATATTCTGCATATCGGTGATTACGACACACCGGGTTATGCACTGGGAGTCAGTATAAACGGCAACTATATTTATATTGCCGACGGAGAAGGCGGATTGCAGGTCCTGCGCTTTCATGCTCCTGAAAATCCCAAAACCATGCACTCCAATAATATTTTCTTTGGTTCAGGGGGCTTAATCTCATACTCTTTTATGCTGCCTGCAGCAATTGTTAATCCCTTTCGAAAAGAGAGCCTAAAACAAGTTGGGTAAATGTTTATGAGATTTTACATTATCGGAGACAAGGATACGGTTACCGGATTTTCTCTGGTTGGTATAGAAGGGACAAAAGCGGATTCGGGCGTGGAGGCCCTCAGGGCCCTTAAAGAAGCCATCAATAGTAAAGACATTGGTATCATCCTTATCACTGAAAGGCTGGCCAAAGAGATCCAGTCAACCATCGATGCACTCATGACTCAGAGAGAATGTGTCCTTGTTTTGCAGATCCCCGATGCAGGCGGGGCTCTGCAAGGCAGGCAATCCATAGAGGAATTCGTGCTTACTGCTCTGGGAGTGAAGGTTTAGGGAAAGCCCTTATTTAAAATGCAAATTGCAAATTGCAAAATGCAAAATGAAGGATTAAGGAAAATGCAAATTGTAAAATGTGTTTCCCCGGAGACGTTATGTTAAACAATATGGAAATACTATCGCGTGTCATAATGGATGATGCCTATAGGGAAGCGGAAGCTATATTAGAGAAGGCAAGAAAGGAATCGGAGTCCATCAG
>JBLIRO010000091.1:0-17851 GCA_049472335.1 bacterium
TTCCGGAGAGATTAGATTAGTTAATTTAGCTTGCCGCGCGACAATTGGTCAGCTTAGTAATGTAGATCATTCAGCTATTATGCTAGGTAAGGCTGGTCGCAGTAATTGGCTGGGCCATAAACCTCATGTACGCGGTTCTGCTATGAATCCAATAGATCATCCGCACGGTGGCGGTGAAGGAAAAGCTGGACAGGGCAATCCTCATCCTGCTACTCCATGGGGTAAACCCACAAAAGGTTATAAAACAAGGAAAAAGAAGGCATCTGATAGATATATTGTAAAGCGTAGAGGTAAGAAATAATTGGAAAGGGGAGGTAAGACTTGGCACGCTCACTGAAAAAAGGTCCGTTCATTGATGAACACCTTTTGAAGAAAATAGAGCTTATGAATCAGAATATGGATCGTAAGGTAATAAAGACCTGGTCCAGGAGATCAACCATTATTCCGGAAATGGTAGGTCATACCATTGCAGTTCATAATGGAAAGAAATTTATTCCTGTCTATGTCACCGAAAACATGGTTGGTCATAAATTAGGTGAATTTGCACCGACAAGGACTTTCAGGGGGCACGGTTCAAAAGCGGAAAAAGCGACAAGGGTGAAATAAACAAGGTTTAAGGGAAAAAAAGAATGCAGGCGACAGCTAAAATTAAATATCTTAGGACATCGTCAACCAAACTAAAGCCGATACTTGATCTTGTCCGTGGCAAAAAGGTGGAAGAAGCGCTGACATTGCTGAAATTTACCAATAAAAAGGCTTCGAGATTAGTTCATAAGGCCATACAATCAGCATTTGCAAATGCTGAGCAGTCATCGAATGCAAAGGATAAGGATCTGGAAACCTTCTATATTGCCGAGATATATGCCAATCAGGGCCCCACTTTAAAACGCTTTATACCGAAGGCCAGGGGGCGAGCAGGAAGGATACAGAAAAAAACCAGTCACATCAATGTCATCCTAAAAACAACCGAAGAGGAATAGGCACAGAAAGATTGGAGGTAGAGATTTGGGGCAAAAGGTACATCCAGTTGGATTGCGATTAGGCATTATTAAAACTTGGGATTCAAGGTGGTTTGCTAAAAAGGAATATTCTAAATTTCTACATGAGGATTTGAATATCAGAAAATATGTCCACAACAAGTTAAAAAATGCAGGAGTATCAAAAGTAGAGATAGAAAGGGCATCAGATAGAGTTAAAGTCAACATCTACAGCGCAAGACCCGGCATAATTATTGGTAAAAAGGGTACAGAGGTAGACAAGCTAAAAAACGATATACAAAAAATGATTAATAAACAGATATTTATTAATATCATGGAGATAAGAAAATCAGAGATCGATGCCCAGTTGGTGGCTGAAAATATAGCTGTTCAATTAGAAAAGCGGGTGGCTTTTAGAAGAGCCATGAAAAAAAGGGTTTCAATGGCTCGAAGATTCGGCGCTGACGGAATAAAGATTGCCTGCGCGGGCCGTCTGGGCGCAGCAGAAATGGCAAGAAGGGAATGGTATCGAGAAGGCAGGGTGCCTTTACATACATTAAGGGCTGACATAGATTATGGTTTTTCAGTTTCAAAGACAACTTACGGCACCATAGGTGTAAAGGTATGGATTTTTAAAGGTGAATTTTCTAAAGAAGAAACAAAAGAGAGTAAGGATATTACCCTGGAATAAGAAAAAGGAAGAAATCTTATGTTAATGCCCAAAAAGGTAAAATATAGGAAACAACAACGCGGAAAGATAAAGGGAAAGGCAAGCCGTGGTTCCGAATTACATTTTGGCGATTACGGCCTAAGAGCAGTCACCGAAGGGTGGATTACTAACCGACAGATTGAAGCTGCCCGTATTGCAATAACTCGTTATATAAAAAGAGGGGGCAAGATTTGGATAAATATCTTTCCGGATAAAGCAATTGGGCATAAACCTGCGGAAACAAGGATGGGCAAAGGAAAAGCTACACCTGACACCTGGGTGGCCATTGTGAAACCAGGCAGAATTCTATACGAGATGGAAGGAATAAGCATGGAAGAAGCTAAAGAAGCCATGAGATTAGCATCCCACAAGCTTTCCGTAAAAACAAAATTTGTGTGCCGATAGGAGATGAGGCAAGCATGAAGGCTAACGAGTTCAGGGATTTGACTGATGAGGAATTAAGCCATAAAGAAGCTGATTTGAGAGAAGATCTTTTTAAACTAAAATATCAGCATACATCAGGTCAATTGGAAAACAAGGCACGTATTAAACTGGTTAAAAAAGATATCGCCCGTCTTCTCACCGTATACCGTGAGAGAATAAAGGGCAAGATGAACCAGTCATAAAAAGGATTTATCGATGAAAGAAAGAGGAAGTCGTAAAAAAAGGATTGGGTACGTAGTAAGTGATAAGATGGATAAAACTGTTGTTGTTGAAATAGAAAGACGATTTGTAGACCCGATTTATAAAAAGATTATCAAACAAAAAAAAAGATACAAAGCTCATGATGAACAAAATGAATGTAGTATCGGAGACAAGGTTATATTGATGGAAACCCGGCCTTTAAGTCGTGATAAAAGGTGGCGTGTAGTATCCATTATAAATCAGGCAACTTGATATCTATAAATTCATTTGTTAAATCTCATAAGAAAGTCTCTTATGAATGTTGCTATTGAGGCGATGGGAGAAAAGACAAAATGATTCAAGTACAGACTACCCTTGATGTTGCTGACAATACCGGTGCAAAAAAATTATTATGCATAAAAGTCCTGGGCGGTACAAGACGGAGATATGCCAGGATTGGAGATACAATTGTAGTAAGCGTCAAAGAATCAACTCCAACAGCAGTCGTAAAAAAGGGTACAGTAAATAGAGCAGTTGTTGTCAGGACAAAAAAGGAATTTAGACGTAATGATGGTTCTTATATCAGATTTGATACAAATGCCGCGGTTCTGATCAACACACAGGGAGAACCAATAGGAACTCGAATTTTTGGACCCGTTGCCCGGGAATTAAGAGCGAAACAGTTTACAAAGATAATCTCTTTAGCGCCTGAAGTCATATAACTTTTTGAGGTAATTACCATAATGTTTAAAAGTAAACCACAACATAGAATTAGTAAGACAAAAAAAATTCTTAAAGACGATACAGTTTTTGTTATTTCAGGTAAAGACAAAGGGAAAACAGGCAAGGTCCTTAAAGTTCTACCTAAAAAAGGCAGGGTATTGGTTGAAAATATTAATCATATTTATAAGCATATGCGCCCCACTCAACAGTATCAGCAAGGTGGGGTAATTAAGAGAGAAGGGCCCATTGAAATAACAAATCTTCAGGTGGTATGCAATAAGTGCACAAAACCGACCCGTATTGGATTTACTGTACTTGAGGACGGACGAAAGGTCCGTCTCTGCAAAAAATGTGGCGAAGTAATGAGCTAATTTAAATATGCTTAGATAGGAAATTTTTGCATGGGAACTTTTAAAGATAAATATTTTAAAGAGATAATACCTCAATTAAAAGAGGAATTCGGCTATAAAAATGACCTGCAAGTCCCAAAAATAACCAAAGTAATAATAAATATGGGTGTTGGAGAAGCCGTTCAAAATGTAAAGACATTGGATTTTTCTGTAGCTGATATGACTGCCATCAGTGGTCAAAAACCGGTTATAACAAGGGCAAAAAAATCTATTGCCGGTTTTAAGCTTAGAAAAGGAATGCCAATAGGTTGCAAGGTTACTTTAAGAAGGGATAGAATGTACGATTTTTTAGAAAAAGTTATGAATATTGCGTTACCGAGGATTCGAGACTTTAAAGGTGTTTCAGCAACGGCATTTGATGGAAGAGGCAATTATAACTTAGGATTAAAAGAACAGGTTATTTTTCCTGAGATAAATTATGATAAAATAGATAAAACACGCGGAATGGATATATGTATTGTCACAACCGCGAATTCAGATGAAGAAGCACGATCGCTTTTACAGCGCTTTGGGATGCCATTCAGGAAATAAAAATTTGTAAGTCTGATTTACTGGAATATTAAGTATGAGTTATTATACTTTCAACTTTTGTAAAAGGAGAGATTAAAAAAAGTGGCAAAAAAATCCTTAATCGCCAAGGCAGAAAGAAAACCGAAGTTTAAGGTAAGAAAATATAACCGGTGTAAATTGTGCGGCAGACCCAGGGGGTATTTAAGAAAATTTCAAATGTGCCGAATCTGTTTCAGGGCGCTCGCACTAAAAGGTGAACTGCCGGGTGTAATAAAGGCTAGTTGGTAGGAGGAGGATAATGTCTGTTGTAGATCCAATTTCCGATTTATTAAATCGAATCAGAAATGCCGTAATGGTTAATCATCAAAGTACTACTGTTCCCTTCTCCACTATTAAACTGGAGATAATAAAGACAATTAAAACGGGTGGATATATCAAAGGTTATAAAGTTACTGATAAAGACGGCAAAAAGGACATACGTATTTACCTTAAGTATGATTCTCAAAACAAGCCAATTATAAATGGTTTAAAACGGGTAAGCAGTCCCGGACGAAGGGTTTATGTTAAAAAGGATAAGATTCCCAAAGTCTTAGGGGGGTTAGGAATAGCCATTCTCTCCACTTCAAATGGTGTTATGACGGATAGTGCATGCAAACAAGCAAATACAGGCGGAGAACTACTATGCTATGTCTGGTAAATTTTAACTCTATAAGGATTTTGATAGATTATGTCTAGAGTAGGTAAAAAACCCATAACGATTAATGATGGAGTAAAGGTTAATATAGAGGGTCAATTTGTAAGTGTAAAGGGCCCAAAAGGGGAACTGAGCCAAACAATCCCATCAGAGATCGATATCGAGCGGAAGGACAAAGTGCTGATCCTCACACCCAAAGGTAATCAGAAAAGATCCCATTCTTTACATGGACTTAGCCGGACATTGATTGCCAATATGATTCACGGTGTGACTGAAGGTTTCAGGAAGGAGCTAAAAATCGTTGGTATTGGGTATCGTGCAAACATTTCAGGAAAGGTGCTGAATCTTCTGTTAGGTTATTCACACCCCATTAAATATAATATCCCTGAGCATATATCTATTGAAGTGACCAAAGAAAACCGGATCATAGTACAGGGGATAGATAAACAGAAGGTTGGTCAGGTCGCCGCTGAGATCAGGGATTTTAGACGTCCTGAACCTTATAAAGGGAAGGGCATTATGTATGTGGATGAGCGTATACGAACAAAGGTTGGAAAAGCCGGGGCTTAATTCAAGGAGGTCACGTTTTTGAAAAATAGAATACTAAGCAGAAAGGAACGTCATAAGAGGGTACGGAAAAAAGTCAAAGGAACCGATGAAATACCGAGACTGGCTGTATTTAAAAGTTCATCACATATCTATGCTCAATTAATAGATGACCAAAAAGCCTTTACTATTACCAGTGCTTCGACCCTTGATACGACCTTTAAACAAAAAATGTCCTCTACGGGTAACATATCTGCTGCAAAATTGGTAGGTCAAATTTTGGCAGAAAGGGCTCGAGTAAAGGGTATAGAAAAAATTGTCTTTGACCGGGGCGGATTTATTTATCATGGTCGGATAAAAGCATTGGCGCAATCGTGTCGTGAGGCAGGACTAAAGTTTTAAATCAAAGCATATAAAGGAGGCGAATCTTTGGCTAGAATAAATCACGAGGAACTGGAACTTATCGATAAAGTGATATATATAAATCGAGTTGCAAAAGTTGTTAAAGGAGGCCGTAGATTTGGTTTCAGTGCTTTAGTTGTAGTAGGGGATACACACGGGCATGTGGGGATTGGCATGGGCAAAGCCAACGAGGTACCGGAAGCGATCAGCAAGGCAATAGAAAAGGCAAAAAAGAGTCTGGTAAAGATTCCCCTTCAAGACAATACTATCCCTTATCAGGTCATAGGTCACTTTGGTGCAAGCAAGGTGCTTTTAAAACCAGCTTCAAAGGGAACCGGGGTTATTGCCGGAGGTCCCGTGCGAGCTATTGTTGATGCTGCAGGGATAAAGGATATACTAACAAAATCCATAGGCTCCAACAATCCACACAATGTTATAAAAGCCACTATGAATGGACTATTACAAATGAAAAGTCCTGAAGATATTGCAAGAAATCGCGGTCTTGCCGCCAACTCCAATGAGTGAAAGGAATTAAGATGGCTAAAAGTCTTAAAATAACCCTTATAAAAAGCCCTCATGGCAGGTTACCAAAACAGTGGCAGATACTCGATGCTTTAGGACTGAGAAAAACAATGCGGACTGTTTATAAACCGGATAATCCCCAGACATGGGGTATGGTTAAAAAAATACCTCATCTGATCAAAGTCGAGGAAGAAAAGGAATAGAATGCTTAACAATCTACGTGCAAATGAAGGATCCAGAAAGAGAAGAAAAAGGATTGGAAGGGGCTCCGGATCAGGACATGGAGGAACTTCATGCAGAGGCCATAAGGGTCAAAATGCCCGTTCCGGCGGCGGGAAAGGTCCTGGTTATGAAGGAGGCCAGATGCCTTTACAAAGAAGGCTGCCTAAAAGAGGATTCAGAAATATCTTTAAAACTGAATATACCATTGTTCACCTCAAGGATCTAAACAAACTCGAAGCAAATCAGGAGGTGACCCCGGAAGTCCTTAAACAAAAAGGTATCATAAAAAAAAGTACTTCATTGATCAAGGTCCTGTCCGACGGAAATATAGAAAATCCTCTTATATTAAAGGCACATAAATTTTCACAGGAGGCGAAAAAAAAGATAGAAGCAAGCGGAGGAAAGGCAGAGGTGATAAGCCTTGATTGATACCTTTAAAAATATAATCAAGATTCCAGAGCTTAAAAAAAGGATTCTTGTAACCTTTGCGCTTCTCGCTGTCTTTAGGATAGGTGCGCATATCCCTACACCGGGAGTAAATGGTGCCGCTCTAGCGGCATTTTTCGCGCAAGCAAAGGGGACTCTCCTTGGTTTCTTTGATCTGTTTTCGGGAGGTGCGTTATCAAGGCTTACGGTATTTGCTCTGGGCATCATGCCTTATATTGATGCTGCTATTATCCTGGAACTATTAACCGTTGTTATCCCTCACCTCGAGAAACTATCCAAAGAAGGAGAAGAAGGAAGGAAAAAGATCACCCAGTACACCAGATACGGAACAATTCTCATCGCCGTTATCCAATCTTTAGGAATAAGTTTCGGGTTAGAGACAATGAAAAGCCCAACAGGTGTTGCGATTGTACCTAATCCAGGTTGGGCATTCCGGCTTATGACAGTTATTACTCTAACTGCCGGCACAGTATTTCTCATGTGGCTTGGAGAACAGATTTCCGAGCGGGGTATAGGAAATGGTATATCTCTTCTTATCTTCGCAGGCATCATCGTCCGAGGGCCAGGTGCGGTTATCAACACGATACGCCTGTTAAAGACCGGAGAGCTCCAGATCTTCCTATTGGCCTTACTCCTCGTATTTATGGCAGCGGTTTGCGCCTTCATCGTTTTTGTGGAGTCAGGAGAAAGAAAGATACCCGTTCAGTATGCTAAAAGGGTGGTCGGCAGACGAATATATGGGGGGCAGAGTACTTACATACCTCTCCGGGTTAATACCGCGGGGGTAATTCCTATCATATTCGCTGCTTCTATTATTATGTTCCCGGCTACAATCGCCAGGTTCATCAATCATCCATTGATGGCAAAAATAGCTGAATTGCTTTCTCCGGGGGCCATTTTGAATACACTTTTGTATATAATTATGATCGTATTCTTTTGTTTCTTTTACACGGCCATTATCTTTAATCCGGTGGACTTAGCTGATAATATGAAAAAATATGGTGGATTTATTCCTGGAATCAGGCCTGGGAAAAACACTGCGGAATATATAGACAGGATTTTGACCAGGATTACTTTTGGAGGTGCTATTTACCTCTCTCTTATTTCAATTTTGCCGACATATTTGATAAAAATATTCAATGTGCCATTCTATTTTGGAGGTATTACGCTGTTGATTGTAATTGAGGTCGGCCTAGACACTGTGCGTCAGATTGAATCCCATCTCCTAATGAGAAATTATGAAGGATTCATGAAAAAAAGAAGTAAGAAAAGAACAAAGATGTAACCAAAAAAGGGAAAAAAGAGCGATAATGAAAAGGCTTATTTTTTTAGGTGCGCCGGGAGCAGGGAAAGGGACACAAGCCCAACGGTTGGGCGAAACTTATACTATCCCTCAGATTTCAACGGGTGACATCCTCAGACAAGCTGTTAAGGATAAAACCCCTCTGGGGCAAAAGGCCTATTCATATATGGAAAAAGGCAGATTGGTGCCGGATGATGTTGTTATTGCAATCATAGAAGAAAGGCTAAAGGAACCAGACTGTCAGAGAGGATTTATTCTGGATGGATTTCCAAGGACAGTTCCACAGGCTGAAGCATTAGATCAGGTTTTAAGCCAGGTAGAAATGGCTATTGACAATGTCATATATTTCAAAGTCCCTGAAGAGGATCTTGTCAAAAGACTTTCCGGCAGAAGGGTGTGTCGTTCATGCGGGGCAAATTACAATATATATTTTAATCCCCCCGCTAAAGATAGTGTCTGTCAAAAATGCGGCGGCGAATTATATCAAAGAGTCGATGACCAAGAGGAAACCATAAGAAATCGCTTAAGAATTTACCAGGAACAGACAGAACCTTTGATTGGATTTTATAAGAATAAAAACAGCTTGATTAGTATTGATGGTTCAGGCCCAATGGATCTTATATTTGACAGTTTGCTCCGAGCACTCAAGGGAAAAGGGAAGGATGATCATACTAAAGTCGCCGCAGGAGATTGAAAAGATCAGAATCAGCGGAAGATTGGTCGGTGAGGCGTTAAGCTATATATCAAAAATGGTAAAACCGGGTATAACTACAATGGAATTAAATAAGGAGGCTGAACATTATCTTCTCTCCAGAGGTGCAAAGCTGGCATTCAAAGGATACAAAAGAGGACACAATGAGCCGCCTTTTCCTGCCGGCCTTTGTACGTCAATCAATGAAGAGATTG
Source organism: bacterium (assembly GCA_049472335.1). Taxonomy (GTDB): domain Bacteria; phylum SZUA-182; class SZUA-182; order DTGQ01; family JAFGSM01; genus JBLIRM01. The sequence goes on from JBLIRO010000091.1 coordinate 8,996, forward strand.
TTCATGGCATCCCTTCTTTGAAGAGAAAGCTTCATGAAGGAGACATCATCAGTCTGGATCTTGGGGCTGCCATTGACGGATATTATGGAGATGCCGCTATAACCGTCCCGGTTGGAGATATCTCTGAAAATGCAAAAAAATTGATAGACGTGACACGAGAATCTTTGGAACTGGCTATTGAAAAGGCTGTGGCAGGAAACAGGCTTCAGGATATATCCTATGCGATACAGTCATATGTTGAAAAAAACGGATTCTCTGTGGTGAAAGATTTTGTCGGACATGGCATAGGGAGGTCACCCCATGAGGAGCCCCAGGTTCCCAATTTTGGAAAACCGGGGAGAGGAAAAAGATTGAAGCCGGGGATGGTTCTTGCTATTGAGCCTATGGTTAATATGGGGACTCATGAGGTCATGGTCCTTGAAGACCATTGGACTGCAGTAACTTCGGACAGAAGTCTTTCGGCTCATTTTGAACATACAGTGGCCATAACCCTGAATGGACCGGAAATCTTGACCAAGATAAACAATAATTAAAAGGATTATTGATGCCCAAAGAAGATGCCATAGAGGTAGAAGGCACGGTCATTGAACCGTTGCCCAATGCCATGTTCAGAGTCGAGCTAGATAACGGGCATAAGGTACTTGCGCATATTTCAGGCAAAATGCGTAAAAATTTTATTCGCATCCTCCGTGGCGACCGTGTTCTGGTGGAATTGTCCACTTATGATTTGACAAAAGGGAGGATCGTCTACCGATTTAAATAGGATATACGTTGAATATATCTTTGATATGCGAGGTTTTTCAAATGAAGGTTAGGGCTTCAGTAAAAAGAATGTGTAAAAAATGTAAGATCATCAAACGTCGAGGTGTTGTTCGGGTTATCTGTCAGGATCCCAGACATAAACAAAGACAGGGATAGATTTTAAGAAAGGGGTAATAATTTGGCACGTATTGCCGGCGTGGATTTGCCTAAAAACAAAAGGATAGAAATCGGGTTAACTTATATTTATGGCCTGGGCCGAATAAGAGCTGGTAAGATCCTGCAGAGGGCGGGAGTAGATAAGGATATAAAGGTTTCTAAACTGACAGAGGAAGAGATAAACCGCATCAGGGAACAAGTGGAAGAGCTCAAGGTCGAAGGAGATCTGCGGCGTGAAATTTCCATGAATATCAAGCGATTGATGGATATTGGCTGCTATCGGGGATTCAGACACAGACGATCCTTGCCTGTCCGAGGCCAGAGGACGCATACCAATGCCCGTACCAGGAAAGGGCCAAGAAGGGCCACGGTGGGAACCCGAAAAAAAATGTCTAAGAAATAAAAAGTGATCTTTTTATATAAAGAATAATGATGGATTTTTAAATATAGAATCTTTCGAGATATTTTTGCTTAAGGAGGTTTAAGATGCCCAACCCACGACGAAAAGGGGGCAAAAAAAAGGAGAAAAAAAATATTCCTGTGGGAGTAGCTCACATTCAGTCTACATTTAATAACACCATAGTAACCATTAGCTCCCTGGAAGGCGAAGTCATCTGCTGGTCCAGTTCCGGAAGCTCCGGATTTAAAGGTTCCAGGAAAAGCACGCCTTTTGCCGCGCAAATGGCGGCCGAAGCTGCCGGGAAAAAGGCGGTAGAGTTTGGTGTACGTCAGGTGGAAGTTGCCGTCAAAGGACCGGGAGCAGGGCGTGAAGCTGCCATCAGAGCCTTACAAGCGGTTGGGCTTGAAATCACAGCAATCAAGGACGCAACTCCAATCCCTCATAATGGGTGTAGACCGCCAAAGCGACGAAGGGTTTAAGCAAAGGAGGATAAATGGCGAGATATAGAGAATCATCATGCCGACTTTGCCGCAGAGAGGGCGAAAAGCTTTTTCTTAAGGGAGATCGGTGTTTTAAAGATAAATGTTCCCTTGAAAGGAGAAACTTTCCACCCGGACAACACGGCCAAAGACGTCAGAAATTTTCTGATTACGGTATGCAGTTACGGGAGAAGCAAAAAGTAAAAAGGATGTACGGGCTTCTGGAAAAACAATTCCGTAACTACTTTAAAAAGGTAGAACGACAAAAAGGCATCACCGGTGAAAATTTGCTTATAAAATTGGAGATGCGACTGGATAATCTGGTTTATCGCCTGGGATTCGCCTGTTCAAGAAACCAGGCCAGACTTCTTGTTACACAAGGTCATTTTCTTGTAAAAGGGAGGAAGGTCAATATCCCCTCATTCATAGCTAAGCCATCGGATGTTATAGAGGTGAAGGAAAAAAGCCGGAAGTTGACAATTATACAAGAATCGATGGAAGCCGCCATTCAACGGGGTATTCCAAATTGGTTAGAATTGGATGCAGAAAACTTCCGCGGTATTGTAAAGGCATTACCGAGCAGGGAGGAAATCACGCATCCCATTCAAGAACAAATGATTGTAGAGTTATATTCTAAATAAAGATCTGTTTTTTAACGCCTATGGAGGGCCCATTTTAATGTCTTACACAGGTCTACAAAAACCTAAAAAAATTGAAGCTGATCCAAATACTTTGACTGACACCTATGGTGAATTTGTTGTGGAACCCTTTGAAAGAGGATTTGGAGTTACTATAGGTAATTCTTTAAGAAGAATCCTTTTATCGGGGCTTGAAGGAGCTGCCGTGACTTCAGTCAAGATTGACGGAGCTTTGCATGAATTTTCAACCATCACTGGCGTTGTGGAAGATGTGACCGAGATAATTCTAAATGTTAAAAAACTACTTTTAAAACTGCACGGCGATGAACCACGAATCATCAGGATAGAAAAAGAGGGACCTTGCAGGATCAACGCCTCTGATATTGTATGTGAATCACATGTGGAGGTTCTCAATCCGGACAATCCTATAGCTGAATTAGACAAGGATGGAAAACTGAGTATGGAAATGGAAGTAAAAAAGGGGATCGGTTATATTCCGGCCCAATTGAATAAGTCAGAGGATAAGGAAATCGGTGTCATACCTATTGATTCTCTATTTTCTCCTATCCTAAAGACCAATTTCAGCGTAGAGCATACAAGGGTTGGACAGGCCACTGACTTTGAAAAACTAATCATTCAGATATGGACGGATGGCAGTATCAATCCCGGGGATGCCCTGGCCCATGCGGCAAGGATTCTTCAGGACTACTGTTCGATCTTTGTCAGTACCTCTGATGAGACTCCTGTTGATGAGCAAGAAGCACCCCAGCCCATGGAAGACGTACCTGTATTTAATGAAAACCTCAAAAAAACAATAGAAGAGCTTGATATTCCCCTGAGGGCTGCCAATTGCCTGAAAAATGCTGATATCAGAACTGTGGCTGAGCTTGTTCAAAGGACTGAAGGGGAAATAATGCAAATCAAGAATTTTGGACGAAAATCCCTGAATTCTCTTAAAGGCATTCTGGCTGACATGGGGCTTCACCTTGGCTTGGATATAAAAAGCCTTCCCCCGGAAGCCCAAAAAATGATTGAGGAAAGAAATCAGATTGTGAGAGAATCAGATTATCTCCAATCTGAAGATGAAGAGGATTTATCGGAACCGGAAGTTGATAATTAATATATAATATATAAGGCGATATTGAGAAGGCAACTCATACATTGACATAATCCTAATCAGGAAAAGATCGAGGTTCTTTAAAAGATGCGACACAAAGTAAACGGAAGAAAATTCGATAGAAATACCGGGGCGCGAAAGGCCCTGTTTCGAAATCTGATCACTCAGTTTTTCAAACATGACCGGATTGTGACAACAGAAGCAAAAGCCAAGGAAGTCAGAAGGCTTGCAGAAAAACTGATTACAAAAGCAAAACGGGAAGATCTACACGCAAGGCGGCAAGTGCTAAAAGTGGTTAATGACAAGGGAGCGGTAAAGAGACTTTTTGATGTTATTTTAGCCAAGGTTTCCAATCGTAATACAGGGGGATATACCCGCATCATAAAAATAGGCAACCGCAAAGGCGATGATGCGCCTATGGCTTTATTGGAGATACTGGAGCCGGGATCAGGCCAGGCAAAGCCAAAAAAGGGATTGAAAAAAAAGGTGGCGGGCAAGGCCAAGGCTAAAAAGGAAAAGGCTAAAGAAAAAGAAAAGGCTAAAGGAAAACCTGTCATTCCCAAAAAGACTGTAACAGAGGAAAAAGAGCCCATCACTGAGGAATTGGAACCTGCATCGGAGATTGAAGAAAGCCCCACTGAAGAATCACCATCTGAGGAGGCATCTCAAGAGACAATTACAGAAACACCCGAAGCCAAGGAGCCTCAGGCGCCACCCGTTGAAAAAGAAGAAATAACGGATGATTCCCAATCCACTGAAAAGACAGATTCCGATTCAGAAACCGAACCCGAACCCGAGCCCGAGCCCGAGCATGAAGCTGAGGAAAAGCCTGAAGAAAAAAAGGAAGATTCCTAAAAAAATTCTAACCAATTTAACAAAACGGCCTTTTTGAGGGGATAAGATCTTGCGAAAGAAAATCTTATCCCCTTTTTTAATCCTAACATATATAGAAATATTGAAGCTCAGTTCAAAACATGTCTGAAGATATTCTTTATATTGAAGATCTTGGCCTGGATTTTAAGGTAAAAACAGAGACAAATGTTGTACTCGACAACCTGAATCTCGTCCAGAAAAAGGGGGAATGGCTAGCCCTGATCGGACATAGCGGGGCAGGTAAAACAAGCTTAGGGATGATCATTAAAGGTCTTATCAATCCCACCCGCGGTAGGATCAGGATGTATTCAGATTCCCCTGAAGAAGATCTCAGGGAAAGAAAAAGCAAAATCGGATTCCTTTTCTCAAATCCCAGGGACCAGATCTGTTCTTTAACGGTTCAAGGAGATATCGCCTTTGGTCTCTTTCATCTGGGCCTGTCAAGAAAGGAAATAAAAAAAAGGACAGAAGAGGCTTTGGATATACTGGGCATTAGTCATCTTGCCAATCGATCCACCCACAGCATTTCAGGCGGAGAACAACAAAAAGTAGCTCTCGCGGGTCTGATCGCCCTTAAGCCGGAATATATCATTTTGGATGAACCTGCCACCTTTCTGAGTCCGAATGAGAGGGATGAACTTTTACATATACTTAAAGACTTTCATAACTCCGGTATTAACATACTTTACATTTCTTCCGCCTGGGAGGAGATATTCATGGCCGATAAGGTAGCAGTTCTTCATAAAGGCAGCATCTACTGCATTGAATCACCCGACAGACTTCTTCAGGATGAAGAGATCCTGAAGATTACCGGGCATTGCACCCCGGAGATATATAAATTGATCAAAGAACTAAAAAAACGTGGACTATCCCTGGCTGAGCATGAGCAAGATATCGATCAGGTGGTCAATAGCCTTATAAAGATATTCAAAGGTAAAAAAGGGAATGAAAACGATCTCATTTGAAAATGTATCCTTTAGTTATAATAGAGATACAAAATCAAAGGATCAATGTCTTCGAGACATTTCTTTCTCTATTAAAGATCAAAATGTTTTGGGCGTATTCGGACCGAGCGGGTCCGGAAAGACAACCCTGATTTTTCTCTTCTGCGGCCTTTTAAAGCCGGATCATGGAAGGATACTAATAGACGGGGAAAATCCCTGGGAACAAAAGGATGCCTGGGAAAAGCTTATGAGCAGGATGGGAGCGGCATTTCAGTTTCCTGAAGACATGTTTTTTCAGGAATCAGTTTCAGAGGAATTTATTGAAATATTGAAGAAAAAGGGTCACTCAACAGAAGATGCCGAACTTATGGCAATCAAGGCAATAGAATGGACAGGCCTGGATCCTGGTTCCATCTGGCACCGACATACCATGCGGCTTAGTTATGGTCAATTAAGGCTATTGAGTCTTGCCCTCCTTTGGGCACAGGACTGGGACTTTCTTATACTGGATGAGCCTACGGTAGGGCTGGATTGCCTGTTGAAAGAAAAAATACTAAAGGATCTTATATCCCGTTGCCATCAGCCGGGGAAATTGGGCATAATAACAAGTCATGACACCTCTACCCTGCTCCCTCTTGTTGATCATGCCATAATTCTTAATAAAGGGGAAATAGCCCTTTATGACTCGCGTGAAGGAATCCTCCGGAAATGGGAGAGCATTTCCTCTCTCAATCTTTCCATACCGGCATTGGCTGAGCTTTCAATCAAGTTAAAAAAAGCCGGCCTTCCCCTAAGTCAAATATGGCAGAATCAAAACCAGGCACTCAAGGATATCCTTGATATGATGCCCTAGTTAAGTGCCTAAAAGTTATAAAAAAATCTCCTGAAACTTGATATTTATTTGTTTAAACTAAAAACAACGTACCTGGTCCATAAGCTTAAGGCCGGAATTAGGGTGGAATTTTGGTTTATTTTTCCTTTGACTTTCCATATGCTTTCAGATATTATCGCAATAAGCGGAAAAAAATGAGAAAAATGTAATAAGTGGAAAGTAATCGGATGAATTTTCCGCATTTTGCAGTTAATATAAGAATAAGTGGAATTTTTGTCCATCTATATGGATTGATATGACGGACAACTTTCCGCTTATTTGCACTGTTGGCATGAAAGATAATAGAATATGCAAAAAGAAGAGGGAAAAAATAAATATAACGAAGAAACTATAAAAACAGCTTTGGATATTTTGCAGAGTGAATTTCTACAAGAAAAAGAAAGAAATAATAATTTTCAATCAAAAACAGAAACAATGCTCACTGTAACAGCTATTGTTTTTACGGCAACCACTTTTTTTCTGCAAATTATACTTGAGCATAAATGGTTAATTTGGTTAAACATTCCTCTTTTGATAATTTGTGGCATGTTGACTTTGATTTCTATTCTGATTTTTATCAATGTATTAAGAACTCGACTATTTAAAAGAATTAATTATACTCCACTTGTTACTGTTGATGAATTACAAAAAGATAATGTCGAAGTTCAAAGTCGTTTAATTGCTACATATCGTGAAACTTTAGAAGAGAATAGAAAAATAGTTGACAAAAAAGCAAGGTCTTTTAACTATGGCGTATATATTTTATATTTTATTTTGTTGTTGTTATTCATTAGTTTATCGAGCACTTTATTTAATTTGAAAAGGATAGATAAAATGCCAGAAGATAAAAATATCCAATCTCAGCAAAACATGTCAAATCAACAATCAAAGGAAAAACAAAACACATTGGAGCAAAAACTATTTAGCTCTGATACAGTAATAATTCAAAAACAGGCTGTTCCAGATTCTGCTCAAAAGTAAAGATTGGAAATGAAAATAAACGAGTTTGATTACATTAAAAATGAACTATCGCGTTTGAAAAAACTGCATGAGGATGGCAAATTGTCCGATTCAGAATTTAATCAACGTTGCAAAGAATTACTTGATATTAACTATGGTACAAAACCAGCCGAGGATTCATTTCTTAAATCATATGGCACAAAATCTATTTGTAGCTCTCCCATTAGTTCAGTCAGTTCAGGCAGTTCAAATAGTGATGAAAGTAGTTGGATTATAGTTTTAGTTATAATTAGTGCAATTAGTGCAATTGCTATCCCATTATTATATTTTTATTTTAGAAACATAATAACGACACTGAAAATATTTGGTGTGATATTAACATTTTTTATTGTACCGTTAGCAGCAATTTTGGGCTTACTAGGATTCTGGATATTTGGTTTTTGGGGAGCTTTAATTGGAACTGTTCTGGGGATCATTATTATTTTGATCATTAACAATTAATTTAAATAATGCCAACAAGTCAATCCACCTGATTTCACTTAGCTGGCTGTGATTCGTGAAAGCCTTTGTAATTTGGGCGTGAAACAGGTGATTTCTACGTTATCTTCCTTGAATTTGCAAAGGGGTAAAATAAAACCAAAATTTTTTAAATTTTTTATAGTTGCAATTATAGCCCACATGGGCTAATATAGTTAAAGAGGATTCAAAAATGAGTAAAACAAGTACAGTAAGAGCAAGAATTGACCCAATGTTGAAAAAAGAAGTAGAGGATCTTTTTCATGAATTGGGAATATCTACAACAGAAGCAATTAATATATTCTATCATCAAGTAAAACTAAGACAGGGTTTACCATTCCCTATAATTATTCCGAATGAAACAACAAAAGAAGTATTTCAAGATACTGATGAAGGTAAAAATATTATTTATTGTACAGATGTAGATGAAATGTTCAAAAAGCTAAAAATATAATGCTCAAACCTGCCTATACTATTCAATTCCAAAAAGATTTAAAAAGAATTAAAAAAAGAGGGAAAAAAATCGAAAAACTCAAGTCAATAATCATCCAACTTGTAAACCAAAAACCACTTGATGAACGATATAGAGATCATAAAATTATTGGCACTTATAAGGGAAGGCGTGAATGTCATATAGAACCTGATTGGTTACTAATTTATAAAACAATGGAAAAAGAGATTATTTTTGAAAGAACAGGTTCTCATTCTGATCTTTTTAAATAAATAAGATAACAATTCACTAAAGGCGACCTCACTTAGCCTGCCGTGAAATGGACAGCCTTTTGGTAAATGCGCGTGAGGCGCCTTAGCTCAATCGTTAGGCCAAAAACAAAATATAAAATTGTTATTGTTAATTTAACCTTAATAGGGTAGATATAATGGAATATTTTTACATCACAAGTAGTATTGCGTCTTTATTGGGTTTTCTTGTATCAATATTAATTTTATATCGTCAAAAAAATTCACGTAATCTTGCTAAATTCTCTTTAATGTTTTTCCTAGTACTCACAATATTTTTTTGGATATGGTTCTATTTTCTTCCTGTGAATCCAGCTAAAAATATTATAGCTGAGCGAAGTGTCTTGGTAAATACATATATTAATGGAGAAAAATATATTGACATAGTTGATGGTACTATTG
>JBLIRO010000092.1:0-17461 GCA_049472335.1 bacterium
TCCACCTTCTCGCGTAACTTTTGAAACAAGAGCGAAAGCAGCCTCTGTTGTCTGGAAATTGCCTGGACCTGTGCGACCATGCCCAGGTCAATCCGTCCGATATCACCCCCTCCCCCTTTCAGAAACCTCTTGTCTATCGATGTTGTTACACTGTAAACATAGCCTATATCCTTTTGATATTCAGCATCTGGCGAAATTGTCAGTATTTTTCCTGAGGCTGTTCCATATTCCTGATAGGGAAAGGCCTCATATTTCAGCTTTACTTCTTGATTTTTGTATAAAAGACCAGCCTCACGGTTTGGGAAATATGCCTCAACAACTATTAATGATTCTAGTGGAGAGATATGTGCCAACATGGCTCCCGGTTCAACCAGGTCCCGCTCCCGCTTCACACCCAACCAGGTCACAGTTCCCGAAATGGGTGCTACTATCTCTCTATTTCCAAGCTCATGTCTGGCTATCTCCAGGTCACTTTCCAATGACTCCAGTTCTTTGCACCGGGATGCGATTTGGTTCTCCATGTCCGTTAATACTCGAGTTGATTCCTCCAGCAAGATACTCACCTTCTTTTTTGTCAACTCCAGGCTCATCAGTGCAGACTGCATATCTTTTTTTGCCTGCCTCTCACGTGCTTCGGCTTGCTCAACTTTAGCCCTCGCAACTTCAGCTACGGTCTTTGCCTCTTCAAGCTTCACACGTGCAACCATGTTTTGCTTTGCCAATTTTTCCGAGGATTTCAGAGACTGCTCGCTGTCTTTGAGCCCTGCAAGTGCCACCCGCACCTCTGCCTTTCTGCTCGAAACCTCGTCTTCCCTGGTACGTACTGCTGTTTCTGATATCTTCAGTTCCAGTTCAGCCTTCTCTTTCTCTATTTCTATCTGGGCCAATAGACTTGTTTTTTTTGTACTCAATGCATCCAGATCCTTTTGCAGCCTATCCTGTTCAACCTTGATCTTCTGTATCTTTTCTCTTACTTCGATATCTTCCAGCTTCATTAGCAACTGGCCTTTCTCAACCTTGTCCCCTTCTTTTACGGATAGTCCCACCAGCCGTCCCCCTGCTTCCGCCTGAATTTTATTCACATCTCCCTCCGGCCTTACCACTCCTATTCCCTTTGCTGTTATATCTATTTTTGTAAAATAGGCCCAGGATACGGCTACAAGAATCACTAAAAGTAAAAGATACATGCTTACCTTTGTAAATCGTGGTATCCTGGCAAGGATAATCTCCATCGAATCCGTGTATTCTTCTATGTTCAATATCTCATTGTCAGACATTATTCAGAACTCCTTTTGTATGTTGATTTATTTCTGTCCAAATCCCTTCAACTATTTGCTCTCCTGTGTGGCCATTGCTTCCTGCATGCAATCCCATTGATTTTCCTGTTCCATTGTGCCATTATTACCAATTGCGGTTGATAGCACGGATTTCTCCACCACCGGAAAGATCTGTTGCTCCCAAAAGGAGCAATAGATGCCTCTTTGTTCAAGCAGATCTTCGTGGGTGCCTGTTTCCACAATCCTTCCTTCTCGCATTACAACTATGATGTCTGCCTTTACTATGGTGCTCAATCTGTGGGCAGCCACTACTGTTGTTAGATCACCCATAACATTTTCCATGGTCTTTTGTATTGAGTTCTCTGACACACTATCAAGGTGACTGGTGGCCTCATCCAGTAGTAATATCTTAGGATTTCCCACTATTGCCCTTGCAATCGCTATCCTTTGTCTCTGCCCTCCGGATAGGGTTGCCCCTCTTTCTCCGATGAGTGTTTCATATCTCTGAGGCAGGCTCATTATGAAATCATGGATACCTGCAATCTTTGCTGCTGCCACTACTTCCTCCATACTGGTCCCGGAATTTCTCAAGGCAATGTTTTCTCTTATTGTTCCATGGAACATAAAGCAATCCTGCTCGACCATTCCAATATTGCTTCTAAGCGTATCCAGGGATACGTCACGAATGTCATTTCCATCCAGCAGGAGGCAGCCTTTTTCCGGATCATAGAAACGGGCTATCAATTTCAACAACGTTGTTTTACCGCAACCGCTTTCACCAACCAGCGCCACTGTTTTGCCTGCAGGGATCTCAAAATTTATATCTTGAAGCACAAGAGTTCTCTTGCCATACCGGAATGAAACGTCCTTAAACTGAATGTGTCCTTTTACATCCTGAGGATGGAGCTTGCTGCTTTCATTGTCCTTTTCAATCTCCAGGTCCAGCACCTCACCTAACCTGTCCGCTGCAACCAATGCATCCTGCAGTTCCAGATTAACATTGGCCAATCTCTCTATTGGTCCTAACATGAAACCCATTAGAGTATAGAAGAACATCAACTGGCCTGTAGTCAGAAAGCCATCTATCACCTGGTGGCTTCCGTACCACAAAAGCGCCAATGTTCCAAAGGCTGAGATTGTTGTAGTCAGTGTCCGGGAAGTCATCCCGATTATTCCAATATTGAAGATGGATCGTATCATACTGACGAACAATGTCTCTGCCTTGGAAAAAGAAGATCTTTCTGCGGTGAATCCCTTCAGTGTTGATACCCCTGTTACTGATTCAACAAGGTATCCTTCAAGCTCCGCAGCTTGCTCCATAATCTTTCTCTGGTTACTTTTGATTGGCCGGTGCAGTCCTAGAAACATCATTGACATAAACGGTATGACCAATACGGCCACCAGGGTTAATTTCCAATTGTAATAGAACATCACTCCAATAGAGACTACGACCAAGGTTGTGTCCAGGATTATTGTCAGTGTAGTACCGCTTATGGCAGTCCGGATTTTCACCGCATCATTCAATCGTGACAGGATTTCACCCACCTTGCGTGTATCAAAGAACCTCATTGGCAATCTCAGGATATGCCGATAGTACTGGACCATCAGGGCCACATCCACCTTCTGCCCTATATGCACCAGCAGGTATTGTCTCAATGCGCCGTATACCATCCTGAACAAAATAAGCAGAACCATCCCTATGGTGAGAACATTCAACAGGCGTGTACTCTGATTGACCAGGACATTATCTACTAGCACCTGCACATAATAAGAAGTCCCCAGACCGAGGAGGGTGAATAGCAATGCACATATAAAGGTCTCAATAAGTGTGCCCAAGTTTGGTTTTATAAGGTTTACAATACGACTCAAGGGGGATTCGGATCCTTCTTTGGTTGAGAATTCAGGTTTTGGAACAGCAAGCATAAGGACCCCCGTCCACCTCTCCAGAAATGTTTCCTTGGACCACTCCACCACACCTTCGCCCGGATCTGCTATTATTACCTTGTCATCCTTTACCTGATGAATAACTACATAATGGAGTAGCTGTTTTATCGACACATGTGCAACAGCAGGCAATGGGATATGAGGAAGGCTTTCCCACCTTCCCCGCACTGCCTTGGCCACGAATCCCAATTCCTCGGCAGCCTCAACAAGGCCCAACATATTCGTACCTCTTCTATCCGTCCCTGCGATATCACGGATCTTGCTGATGGTAATCCTTAATCCATAATGCCGGGCTAATGTGGCCAGTACTGCTGCCCCGCAATCTGTAACATCATGCTGTTTCACACAAACATATCTTTTAAACATTATCATCTCCCTGTAGAGTGTAGATCCAAAAAAAGTATTTGCTTTTGGATGTAAGTCATGATTTGAAACATGATTTATGTATTTTGGTCTATGATATAATTGGTTTATGTTATACAATGATAATCATTTTAGAATTTTGAGAAACTCGATAAGAAGAAAGAAAAAAAGTAAAAAATAATTAAATAATGTGAAAAAGTAGTAAATTCGAAATAGTTAAAGCAGACAATTTCAGGGCTGAAAAGGTTTCTTTTTTCCTCTGAGTGTTTGAATGCATAACGGATTTAACCTTTAAAGAAATCAACTCAATTCACTTTATATTCAATTATAAGAATAAATATTACCACTCTTGGTGGAGTTATTCATTTAAAAATTCAATGTATTTTAATTAAATTTAATCCAAGAATTGTATCAAATTCATGATTAAACAATTTAATTCTAACTTTTGCTTTGTGTTTCTTTTTGTTTACAAATATTATAGTTCCATTAAAATATTTAAGAGGACCAGATAATATTTCAACATTATTACCTTTATGAGAAATACCTTTTGATAAAGGAACAATTCCATTTTCATTAGTAATGAAGTCTAAATATTGCATTTCTTCAGGTCTAATTTTAGCTGGTTTATCATTAAAACAAACCGGTCTTATAAATTGCCTTAATTTGATATTAATTATTTCATCTATAAAAATATCTATTTCCTTATGTAAGAAAATATATCCTGGAAATAATGGATATATTGTTTTTACCAAATCTTTATTTTTAATATGTAGTACTTCCCTTAATGGTATAAGCATATTGAAATAATTATTAAATACTCTATCTATTCTATTTTTTATTTGTCGTTCTTTTCTACTTATTGTTTGTAATACATACCAGTTATCATAATCTCTTATATACATATTGTTCATTTTTTAATACCTTTAATATTTTCTTAATATTTTTTCTTAGCAGTTCTTTTCATTGTTTCTAAATCTAATATACGAGGGGGACGGAAAAACCTTGCAACAGAATTAAAAATTTGTTTTTTATCAAAAACCAATTTATTCAGAAATAAAATAGAGTGTATTTGATTTAAAACAAATTTCAAAATTCTTTTGCAGGGTTTTCCCATCTAGCTCGTATCTTAGGTTAAGTGACAATGAAAATAACAACTCAGAAAAAGGGATCGATTCCATACTAAAAAAGATCTGGATAAGTATTTAGTCCTTTGAAAATGACTGATTTTTTAAAACCCAGCTTTGTAAAAAATAGTTGTTTTTTAATAATCAGAATCAATTGAGTTGGAATTTTAAATCATATGAAAAATAAATCCAATAATATCAAGAGGCATGAAATATAAGAACTTGGGGAGGTGATTTTATGTAAAGTAGATGATTTCAAAAAGAATTATACGTATTAACTAAAGTTTTAACCTAGTTAAAAGGACAAACGCACAAAATCCTTTATTAAAAATTTAATGTGATTTGTGATGGCAAGATATGTCCTTTATTAACCAGGAGGTGATGTCTATGGATTAATGCAATGTTATATTCATCATTAACTTAAAATAATTTAACCAACAATTTAAAAGAGGAGATTAAAAACGATGAAATATTCTGTTACGAAATTTTTTATATCAGTTTTAATATTGACGTTTGTTATGCTTTCAATCACAAGGATGCATACATATGCTCAATGTTTAGATAATCAATGTTCAGATGAAATGGCCGGATACGGATTCCTATTGGACTCTGAGAGCCAAGCGTCGGTGTATTTGGCGGAAAACTTAAGTCCTCAAAACTTTTTGATGTCACAACAACTCGGCCAGGTCATGTTAGCCCTTAATGAGGGTTGCACCAATTGTGAACCAAATCCTGGTAGTATCGGTGGTGGACTTAGGATGTGCTGTCATGATGTCTTTAAATATAATCCAATAACAAAACAAATAGAGTGGGTAACGGAGTGTTGGATAGAGGGTTGTACACCGCTCCCTTGGCCCCTTTTTTTGTGGCCCGGAGGTTACCCTATTTGAGCGGAATGATGTAATTTGATTTTTGATGGCAAGCGAGATATACCCTTTTTTGCCCACGAAGTGGTTTCTATGGATTAATGCTATGTTCTCTGCATCATCAATTTAACCTAACTTACAATTCTGAAAGGAGATTAAAACGATGAAATTTTATGTTACGAAATTTTTTGTATCAGTTTTGATATTGGCGTTTGTTGTGCTTTCAATCAAAGTGATACATGCATATGCTGAGTGTTTAGATGGTCAGTGTTTAAATGGAACATATGAATACGGGTTCCCATTGGACTCTGAGAGCCAAGCATCAAGTAATTTGTCGGTGAACCTAGGTCCTCAAACTTCTAATTCATTGCCAACCATCTCTTTCGGGTGCACCTTTGAATGTTATATGGATTGGGTGGAATGTATGACGGGTCCACTCGATCAATCAACCGTGTACTGTAATGAAAGATTAAAATGGTGTCTTATCTGGTGTCATATAGGACACCCGTACCCGGGAACAACAATCCTATGGTAGAAGATGATTGAAGTGAATAGAAAATGCGCAATCATGCATTCTGTATATAGTTGAATGACAAATAGTGAACAATTGAAGGGGAGCAAGTAATGTTTTGCAAAAAAGGCTAAAACTACTTGCTCCTTCAGTCTTCGCGGATAATTATGAATCGGGTTACAAGGATTTCAAGATTGGGGTGGTACTAAGGCATGCACTTGAAAAAGCCGGCCTTTCCCAGGAAGAAGTAGCTGGAAAGCTTCACACGAAGAAATCTGCAATTTCCAGGAATGAAAATCATGCAGAGGATATTCGGCTTTCAACATTAGAGAAATTTGCGCACGCCATAGGTAAACAGCTTAAAGTGTCTGTAAAATAAAATATTGCAGATAACCAGTTTCAGACCATCACAAAATGAGAAATAAAAGGCAACAGAATACCAGAAGACACTCAGATAAATGCGCCATGGCCTGCCTAGATAGGTGAACAATATAGAACAGGTGAACAATATAGAAAAAGTATTACAATTTTTCTAAGATAGCAAATGGTCCAAATAAATCTTTTTTGATTCCTTTAAAACATCTTAATCTATGGCAGCCACAAGCTCACGACCCTCCAATGATTTAGGATAATGAGATAATTGAAGATACGATTTATGACTATAATTTCTTTGATTATCTTCCTTCATAACCTGCTCTATCAGCTTTTTTCCGAAATACTCACACTATAGGTGAACCTAAGTTTCTAATATTTAATACCCTTTTAGGCCTTTTAAGATTATTTTCACTATTTCTATAATTTCTCCTTTCCAAGAAATTATTCTCTTTTCATCTTATGGTAAGTTCTCATTGAATATTTGTTTTGACAAAAATGGGAATTCTGTGTATACTTTTATTCAGACAAAGCGAATTCCTATCAGATATCAGAATCAAGTTGAATATTTTTTCTATCAAAAGCGGAAATTCTGCCTCTATTTTTATTTTTTATCAAAATAATACAATATCATGGTACCCTGTCAAAGGAGATAGAATCATGAACAAGAATCACTTAGTATACGTTGGAGTATTTATATTCTTTTTATTTGTTGCAGAAGTTTTACCTGCAAAGATGTGGTTGTCCCCTGAAGTAGTTGATAATACTGAATCAGCGGATCGCTTATATAATATCAGTGCTTCAATTAGTCGTTTTAAAAATCTATATGTGACGTGGGAAAACGCCATCAACAAGGAAGAGGCTCATAGTTACAACTTATTTTGGAAACTACGTTTCAGTTCATTAGACTGGTCTGACACGACTCAGCTCACTTATGATCCATTTGACGCTATCACTGGTCATAAGCCTCCCAATATGGATACAAACCTTGGATGGTACTCAGGTGATAATGTCTATTTAACTTATAGCTCACTCGATGAAGGGTATATCCTCATACATATGGATACTGGTGCTAAATCTACGATCGATACAGGCTTCTGTGCCGCAATTGAAAGCGGTGCGGCGTTAGCTACTGAAGATCCATATGATTACCATGTACTCTACCTTAAATGCCCAGAGCGACGTCTGTATCACAAAAAGTTCATCGAGCCGCCTACTGATCATGGTTGGAGCACACCAACAGCACTCACAGAAGCAGGCATAATATTTTTTAGTTACGACATTGCCGTTGATGGAGACAGAAATATTCATGTTGTCTGGTCTGAAGCTGCGCCAGGTGATATTATTCGAGCCAATCTAAAATATTTAAGACACACTGAAGCTGCAGGATGGGATGCTACAGCCACCTTACTTTCTGTCGCAACAACCATAACAGGTGTACAAGTAGAGGCCGATTTTGACCGCAATGTACATGTTATTTGGAGAGAAACTGACTTCTCTGATCATCCAACGGAGGATATCTTTTATAAAACCTGGCGTGTTGGTGTATGGAGCCCGGATGTGAATCTCTCAAGCGGTGATGAGCATGGTGGCGATCCCAGTATGGCCATAACATTGGATAATAATGTTCATATAGTATGGACTGCAACAGACAGAAGAATAGCTTACCGCAAATGGGATGGTGACTGGCAGCCAATCGTGCACTTGAGTGAAGGAACTGCATCCCATCCATTTATTACCTCTGGTAAATCGAACAATCTATATCTTTTATACTCGGCCGGTAAGCCGCCGTCACCTGTAGACACACAACTCATGCTCATTCGCTATGATAATCCATCGGCGCATACACCTGTTGGATCAGATGTTAGGATTGACCTTGAAGGTCATTCAATCACATTCAATGAAGTGACTGAAGCGGGTGCTACAACCATCACCAGCAAATCAGAAGGTTCCGAACTATCATTTGGCTATAGCCTTGCTTGTACACCACCTCAGTATTTCGAAATAGAAACCACTGCCAGCCATAGTGGACCTGTCGATATATGCCTTGCCTACGAAGATAGCGTTTGTGATGAATCAGAGCTTCAAATTCTGCATAATCTTGGAGACAGGTGGGAAGACATCACAACAAATGTCGATACTGAAAATAATATAATCTGTGGCATGGTGTTTTTCCTGTCTGAATTTGTTTTGGCACGTCAAGATCCTAACATAGAGATTTGTGATGGCATAGACAATAACCATGACGGAGAGATCGATGAAGGTTTTGATATAGGAGCGGAATGCACAGCAGGTGAAGGCATATGTATGTCAACAGGGCAGATGGTATGCAAGCAGGACGGAACAGGCACAGAGTGTGATGCAGTGCCCGGTGATCCTAACACTGAGATCTGTGATGGCATAGATAATGACTGTGATGGAGTTATTGATGATCCCAATGAGCTAACCTACGAGACCTATTATCTTGATGAAGACGGTGATGGTTATGGAGATCCCAACAAGAGTGAGTATGCCTGCAAACCGCCCTCTGAGAATCATGTATTAGTGAATGAAGACTGTGATGATGAGAATCCCAATATCAATCCATCCGCAGAAGAGGTCTATGACAGCATTGACAACGACTGCAAGGACGGGCCTGATGATCATTGTTATTTTGTGACCGATCTCATCGCCACAGGACAGGACTACACCGGATCTCCACAAACGGAGTACGTAGAGTTCGGGCTGGATTCGGCATTAGCCGGTGAAATCGTGGATCCAAACAACTGGTCTACGGATAATATGGTGCGGCTGCAATTGATCGATTCTGATGCTAACATAACGGATCCAAATACCTTTACCGATTATGACCACCTCGTATTTGATGTGCGTGACGCAAATGGACAGACCAAGCTTGCCTGGTACGTGCTGGTTGAAATAGGTGATGCGGCAGATCCCAATCTTCCTGATTATTATCCGATGCTTAGTTGGGATCCCAATAATTTTGGTTGCGCAGAAGTCAATGGTAAGGAATATGTGTATCAGCTAATAAGAGGATTAGGCGATAGTGGAGAAGTGCTCGTCGAAAACATGCTAAACACGAATTCTTACTATACTGGTTCCCAGGATGGGGATCCTGTTCAGTATTTTACGATCCTGTGGATGACGCCAATAATACCAATACCACCACCAAGGCATCATAGACATATGTTTCCGTACCCAGGTGTATTCCCACGTTCTCTGGGTTGGGTGGGTTTCTCCTTTACAGGAGGATTTCCCGGAGGATTGCCATTTCCCTCAGGGTCAGGATATGCATCGGGATTAAGCATACCCAGCTTTCCCGGTACTATTACTGGGTTTGCCTATCCAGGGTCCTCGTATACGGCGTGGACACCATTTGTACCCAGATTCCCCTCGACATTTCCTACACTTGGATTAATACCGCCCTTTGGACAAGGTTGGCCTTTTAATTACTGGAGTGGATTTCCCACTACAGGTTTTTACCCGACAGGGTGGTTCTATAGGTATTGATAATGAGATAAGGTATTCTAAAAAGAAAGCCTTTAGAATAAAGGAGGGATGATAATAATAATTAAGTAAGAATTTGCTTTCCTGGATAAAAGTATACGCAGAACCTTTAGCTTTTATCAAGACAAATATTTAAAAAAAATTTAGCAGAAAATGAAAAGAAGTATAATTTATAAGAGAGAGTGATCAGCAATGCACTGATAAAACGGGATCTTTTGAGGAGACCGAGCACGATATATGCCCATCTGTTTTGCCATTTCGGGTAAGAAGATGAAGAGATTTTTTGATGAGAAATCACAAATAGAGACAACATATGTTACCTTCAACACCATCTTTTTTACTCAGCACTCAATTAAACTAATAGCGAATAATCACCCTGTTAACAAAATTTCATCAAAAGGCAAGGGGTAGAAGTGGATGAAGATGCTTTTAATTCCAAAATTAAAAAACTGGCTGAGGTCATCGATTTGATGTACGAAGGCCAAGGACCCGATTTATTAGGCATTTGCGAAATTGAAAATAAAGATGTAGCCGAGCGGCTAAAAGATGCCTGTTCAAGAAAAGATGACTTCGATATAGCCATATTGATTCTCGGGATATTCGTGGAATCGATACATTCTTAATTTATTCAAAAAGTATTTTTAAAATCGTTGGGGATTCCAAGGGCCATAATGTACATCTTCTTTATCCAACAAGAGAGATCTTTCAGGTAAATCTGAAAATTATTCTCGACAGTATTCCCTGAAGCTGCGGTTATATATATGTATGAGAGGGGAGTAGGATATTCGCGAGTAAGAGGTGACGAAGATCTGGAAGTCGGTAGGGGATATTGGATCCTTATTTAACATTTAATGGCAGAATAGCTGTGGTCACTTCTTTATCTGGTACGGGGGCTGTTTTTGAATTGAGAGTTGATGATACGGCTACTAATGGCAGGGCAAGGGCAAGCTTTAAACCTTCTGAAGTAGGTTTTGATGGTATCCCTGTAAGTATAACAGGTATTTTTACAGGATTGGGTGCAGGATCACATACAGTTAGTATCTGGGTGCAGGCAAAGTATGGAGATGTCGTAGATGCTATGGTTGATCCCTGTTGCTGGAGTAGTGATCATATTGTCATTAAAGAATTCCAATAAAGGTATATTAGAAATCCAAACAGTCGGATATTAATGATGCTCAGCCGACGGTTGTGAAAAAACCCAGGCTGAGCATCTTAAAACTGAAAGAAGGTGACAATAGGATTAAAATCAAAGTGATAGATACAAAAGGTACCCATGGGAAAGGGAAGTCCATATTACAAGAAAAATAAAGCAAATCCGCAAAATAAACCAGAGATGGAGGTTTGCTTACATTGAAATGGACGACATTTCTCCTTTTGTGCCAGATAATGACACAAACGAACAGGATTTTAAATGTTGTTGTTGGTACTGTTGACACCAAATAAGTACCCGATGCAGATATGCACCGGGTACTTTCTTATGGATCTATCTATTGTTTAGAATTAGTATACAGGAGTATAATCATCGCAATAATCCTTTAAAAAGATTTCATCACCGGTGACAAGACTGATCATATCCATATAGGGTCTGGGTTCATCATCAGAATTAATATAGACATCATATTCTACAATTAGGATAGGGATCAACTCATCACTTGCCTGGTACCATGCTTCGGTAACATCTTTAACAATCGCTTTAGTGCCATTACCGGACATAAAGGATATCCTGCCTTTTACTTTTGAAATTACATCAGACGGCTCAAAAAGTCTTTCCGCTTGTAATGCTTTTTTACTTTTGTACCATCTGTTTCCTTCTTCTAAGGGAGTCCAGTTGAAATGGTTTAATTCAATGATTTCCTTTGTATCCGGAAAAATACCGACCGATATTTGAGAGTTGACTACCGGTTTACCAGCAAAAGACCGGCGAAAAACAACGTTCTGCTGAACAATAAAATCCTGATCTTCTCCTTCTGTAGCTCCTTCCTCGTTGAGTATGGTGTTACAAACTTCAATTTCTCCGATTCTGTCTAACCGGGTCTCCGACAAAAAGTTGTTTTTCAGGATATACTTTTTAGCAAGAGGGATAATTTGATTGTCGTCAAGTTTGGTTGTTGCTTTGTTTTCCTTGAAATTGAGAAACTTGAAATAGGTGGTTCCCTCTCGGTAAAGGACTCTATCAGGTTCTCCATTTTCCTCACTTTGTTTCTGGATAAAGGGATTGTTATTAAGTAATTCTGTCTCATCAGTTAATAAGCGGATCATTGGCGTATCTGTCACCATTGTATAGGATGTCCGTTTGAATCGCTTACTCTCCCTGACGGATGCCTCTTCAATATTAAAAGAGTATGAAACCCACTTTTGCATTTTAACCCTATTTCCCTCCTCCTTTTCTTTATCAATAGGGATAATTACGCGTTCTTTTTTTGTGATGGAGCCTATTGATTGCGTTATCTTTTTGTTCATAATAATATCAAGTGCAAGTCCATTGTGTGCCAATATAAGAGAGGAAAAAATTGTTAGTGAAAAAATTGCTAGTACAAAAATTGCTTTTATTGTTAGTTTCATAACGAATTCTCCTTATGAGTTAATACTTTGTCGTTATTGGTTATTAATCACCTAAATAGTATGCATCAATAAGGTATTCAGGATCCCCATAACGGTAATCAATACTGTTATGGTGTGATATTGTTTCGTATCTATGCGGTCGCACATAAAAAACACAGGGCTTATTACCGCTGGTATGGCTTCGGTTATCAACAGCGGCTTTATACCAGGCGTATTTTACACTATAGCCGTCTTCAAGGTTTTCTGCAAAATCATCGGCAGCAGACGGACCGGCGCCAACGGTGCCATTGTAGTGATTGGTCCTGTATCCCATAGCGACATGAAGACCTGAGAATGGTTTGTCATCTGTACTGGAGGACATCTTCCATCGGGAGCGCCAGTCTGTATCGTTCTTAAGTACTTGACATGAATGGAAAACGATATATTCCAGATCACCAGTGCCGCCGCTGGAGGAGAAACTACCCCACGCATAATTTGACAGGCTGCAACTGCCTTCAGTATCCTTCAGTGTAATTGACGAAACATTTCCATGGCCGGCTAGATAGACCAGATCTACTGAATCTGCATAGGAGAGGTGGCTTGAGCCAAGCATATAACAACGACCCCAATAGTACTGGGTACGGTCCCATGTATTATCAAATTCACTGATAAATGCCCAAACATAGTCCACAAAACGGTCTTCTTCGTTTGATACATATCCGGCAAACTGGTCATCAACATCTTCATACTTTCGCAGGTACACTTTAAACATTGCACCATTTTTGGGTGTGAGATACCGGATTGTTGACGTTGCCTGCTGCCAGAAAAAATCTCTGTTGGTTGAGCTTTCTATTCCCAGATCCAGATCACAAGACCAGGTCCCTCGTATGGTCAGGTCAGAACCCGAACTATATGTCGTCCCATTGGAATTATAGGTTTTCCACTTTATTTTGATATTATACCCATATTCCATTACAATGAATTTGCCATACCGACCGCTATTAGTTTTGTAAACAACAATCGATCCCATAGACAGGTGATTACTACTGTTGGCACTCCCGTTTATCTGATTGGTTGACATCGTTTGTGCTTTAATCGTGTTAAAGCTTAAATAATTGAATTCCTTTGATTGTCCAAACACATGGCTGGACAATACTAAACATAACAAGGTGCTTATAATAAATACTTTCATTTTCATCATGTACTCCTTATCCTATTGTTAATGTTATTAACTTAAGCATTTAGGATTTAAAATATCCTGTTCTTAAAGAAACAATCAGAAAAATTTGAATCTTAATTTAATGAGATTGGTCCCAAAGTTACCTGTTTGCTCTCATATTTACAGAGTTTTACTTTCCTCCCATTCACTGAGGCCCTTTTGTATCGTAATTCGTTATCAGCCTTATGAATCGATCTACATTTTCAAATGTATGGTTATTTGTCTACGCTGCAACTGTATTATTCTGTCGTGTAGTGAATGGATACCCTGTGACCAAAACTAAAAAGTCAGATAAAATATGATATTTGAAATGAAATGACTTTTTAATTAAAGTTTTCATTTTAGACTCTTCTTGACTTTGTTAACATTAAAAGGTTGTAACTATAATTTTTAACTATACAATTATCACTAATAAAAATGATGGAATTGTTTGGATAAAATCTCCTTATATTTTAATAAGTATATTTATTCCATTTAATGCCCTCCTTGTAACAAATGATGAAGCTTGATAATTTTCGAGAATAAAAAATTATATATAAAATCACCTCCTTTCTTTTAATAATAAAAGACTTCTGCAATATAAATAACTCATTAAATATCAATATTTTATATTAATATTTAATTTGTATTTTCCTCCGTGTTTGATATGATATAACTCGTTACAAAACATAAAGTTACACCAAACAACAGAGGAAAATATCGTGAAAAATTTTCAATTATCACTTTTATAATTTTCAGGCTTTTATTCAATCATCCAACTTTTATCGAAAATACTATTCGCTTTATAAAACCCAATTATGTACCTGGATATTATTGAGGATGATCGCTCAAAGGGGGTTAAGATATAGGATTCTTTTTAAAAATGTATCGTCTTAAACTGGAAGTGGAATAGTATTTTGAACAGTTGTTTGACCGAAAGGCAGAGCAAACACATTAAACGTTAAGGTCTATTCAAAGCCAAATATGAAAAAAGGCTAAATTCTCCAATTCATTCATATTAAAATCCAATAGCGGCTTTACTAGTTCCTTCAGAAAAATATTAAAACTAATGTTGATTCAATTATAAAATGAATATTACCACTCTTGGTGGAGTGATTCATTCAAAAGTCAATGTACTCTAATTATATTTAACCAGAGTTGTATTAATTTCGGGATTGATTAACTTAATATGAACTTTAGCTTTATGTTTCTTTTTGTTTATAAATATTATAGATCCCTGAAAGTTTCTAATTTTGATACCTCAAAATTTTTTGGATAAAAAATATTTATTTGTGTTTTTATTGCGTTTTTAATAATTGATATTTAGTTAAGCAAGTTGTATACCAAATTTATTTAAAGATATAAATCAAGGAATTGGCAATAATTAACATTTTATTTATTATATTTTGTTAGTGGATATATAATAATATATTTTTAAATATTGAGTATTTAATCAAAACAAAATTGTTAGCAATAAACTAATATTGTTTTTTTATTAACACTAGTCATTAATTTTGTCTTTTTCAAAAAGGGGTGTTATGTAGAAAGATAATCAGAGAAACTATAATCATGGAATGTCTCTTCAATTATTTTGTTTTCCCACGGCATCTTTGAGTAAATTCTTATGGTTATGGTTTAAGTGGACTTTGCCAGGGCATTTGAGTAAATGAGACCAAAAGAGGCACGTATATTAAACAATGACGAAGTAATAGAATCATTAAAAACTTGACTAAGTCGATAATAATAAAATATTATAGGGCAATCATTATAGTGGTTCGAAGGCGTTAGTTATTATAAAAATGTAAATAATGTCTCAGAATGGGACGATTTGATATTCCCTGGCAGTCCGATATGGAAAGTTGTGACCTGATGAATGTGTCTGGAATGAGCGAAACCTATTTAAAAAACCTATTTAGTAATTAAGTATTTAATAATTAATACGAATATAATACGTCTTGGAAAAATGTGGATAACCGTTTTATGTATACTACAGAATTATTTTTGTATGGAAATTTTCTGCTGTTCGTTGAACGCTCTGTCTGCATTAAATATAAAATCGGAAGGAGGTGAATTATTATGGCAGAGCGTGAAACCGGCACAGTCAAATGGTTTAATGCTGAAAAGGGATTTGGTTTTATTACGCGCCAAGAGGGAAGTGATGTTTTTGTTCATTACAGCGCAATTAGTGGTTCCGGCTACCGGTCTTTACAGGAAGACCAGAAGGTGGAGTTCTCGATCGTACAAGGGCAGAAAGGTCCCCAAGCGCAGGATGTAATCGTTTTATTTTGATTATTTTACTTTAGTAAAACTTAAAGCTTCATAAAATCGTGCGACATAAAATTATCAGTGTCGCACGATTTTTTTTTAATCAGGGCTAATCAACAATGGCATAACTTCTTTAATTTACGGTACATAACACATTTTTCACCTAAGAACAGTCTTCCTTAATAAAGAGAACTATCTTTAATATCTTGTCTGAAGGAGACTCAATAAATTATTCTTTTTTGTAACATTTAAATTTTTTGAAAGAGATTAAATGTGGTCGGGTATTTAAAAAAAAGCATAGTCTTATTTTGAGACTATCCGAGATAAATACACGTCCTATTTTGGGACATTAAGAATTGTCTATAACAGTATCTCCTTATAATAATTGATGTTTTAAAATGGCACAATAAATGCTTTTTATAACATTATAATATTAAGTAGCATCTGGATTTAAAAGTCTCTTTATTCAAATCCAGGAATTCTTAATATAATAAATTAAATCACCAAAATTTTAGAATTCAATTTTCTAATATATTTATATTTAAAACAGCTATAAAAGGTTTAAGATTGATTAACAAAATCCTGGTTATTGACGATAATACCATCTTTTGCAACGCGTTGAAATACCATCTATCACAAAAAGAATACAGTGTTGAGACGTGTGTCTCTTGTTCCGAATTTCAGGATAAAGATGTCAAAGAATACGATCTGATATTACTGGACATAAAACTGAAAGATGCACAAGGTCTTGATATTATTCAGTATATTTTAGAGATATGTCCTGAAAAGAAGATAATAATAATCTCTTCATATCTCGATGAAGAAAGTATTTTAAAGGCAAATAAACTGGGTGCATATAAATGTATTCATAAAAGCAGTAAGTTATTTCAGGAGTTGGATAATCTTATAAAAGAGATTTAAATTTTAAATGCTTAAATTCATAAAAAAATGCTTAATTTTCCGTCTATATACAGATTGTAACGACGGGTAAGGGGAGGTGATGATTTTTTTATAATGTAATATTCTCAATAAACAATATTTTTTAAATTTAATTTTAAAAACACGATTAAGTGTTTAATTAAAACAAGATTTTTAAAAATCTTTTTGCAATGAGGTTAAAAAGTATGTCTTATAAAACCATGGTTAAAAGTGTTTTATCTTTATCGATTCTCTTTTTGGGACTTTTATTAATAGCTTCCGGCCTGTGTTATGCACAATATTACTATACTGGCAGCAGCTATCCATCTTATGGATATAGTGGCATGTATGGTATGTACGGCAGCGGTTACGGTATGTACGGCAGCGGTTACGGTATGTACGGCAGCGGTTATGGTATGTACGGCAGCGGTTATGGTATGTACGGCAGCGGTTATGGTATGTACGGCAGCGGTTACGGTATGTACGGCGGCGGTTACGGTATGTACGGTAGTGGATACGGCAGTATGTACGGTAGTGGATACGGCAGTATGTACGGTAGTGGATACGGCAGTATG
>JBLIRO010000093.1:0-17334 GCA_049472335.1 bacterium
GATCTCCTGACTCCCCGGAAAACATATTGTTTATTGGGATCTTCAGGTGTTGGCAAAACAACATTATTAAACAATCTGATTGGCGATGCTATCTTTACAACAAAGACCGTCAGAAAAAAGGATAGTAAAGGCAGGCATGCCACAACGTATCGGCAACTGATAAAGTTAGATTGCGAAGCAATGCTGATAGACACTCCAGGAATGAGAGAACTCGGTAATTTTTCTGTAGAAACAGGCATTGATGAGACATTTACAGAAATTGTAGAGCTATCAAAACAATGTCAATTTAATGATTGTACCCATATTAATGAAAAAGGATGTGCCGTTTTAAGGGCAGTGGAAAATGGGCTTGTACCGGAAAAAAGATATCAAAATTACATAAAAATAAAAAAAGAATCAATTTATAATGAAATGTCATATTTAGAAAAAAGACAAAAAGATAAACAGTTTGGGAAATTATGTAAAACTGTAATGAAACACAAAAAAAATCGGCGATAGCACCAAACCGGGCAAATCAATATTATGAAAGAAAAGAAAAAGAATAAAGAAATGTTGGATGAGTATGATTCCATGAGGCGATCCATTGCGAAAATGAATGAAGGAGGAAGGCTTGCCAGGGGCAATCTTACCAAGGCTGAGATCATGGTGGAGGAGGCAAAGATTCTCTATGAAAAGGGGAACGTTGATGCTGCTGAAGCAAAGCTTGAATTGATTACTTTTTTTATTCAGAAATCAAGAGATTCGGTTTGCAGAAAAACCAAAGAATTATTTTGTTGTTGACATTCACAAAAAGAGAATTTTCCTCAAGGCGCGAGGAATAGTGCTGAGAGAATGGGAGATCGAACAAGCACGGCTCATGGGTGATCCTGTTACTATTACTCCTGTTGTATTGATAAAAAAGGCCTCATCCAAACCTCCGAAGAGGGTGGATATAAAACCCAATGTCATACAAAATGAGGGGGAGTTCCGGTTAGAAGCATTGGAGATCCAGGATATACCCACAAGCTATGCCCTTGTTTTTGAAAAAGGTATATCAATACATGTCAGGCCATTTCTTAAGGGCCCTTCCTCAGTTTTCCCTCGTATCCTCTTTTTATTCAAATGGTATGCGATAAACCCTGTACAGGTTCTTTTTTCCTCTTGCAAGGGGAGTCCTTTTACTACAATTGAAATAGTCATGAAAGACCAGAGGGAGGCTCGGGCCCTTTTCTGGGTCTTTTCTGAAGGAACAGGGTGCATCCTAATCAGGCAACCGGTTTAAGTTTTGCGCCATTGCATCGATTCATATTTTTGATTACGTAATATTGACTACTGAAAATGCAGAAGATATACTGAGTCATAATTTCAACGATTCATAACGGATGGTAAAAATGAAAGGAGATATATACTATGAGTTTATGGGAAAAGATTAAAAAAGATCTGGAAGAAGGAGTCTCCGCAGTTTCGGATAAGGCCGCAGGCTGGCTCAAGACGGGGACTGAGGCGGTTAAAGACGGAACAGAAAAGGTCTCGGAAAAAATTGTCTACGGTTCCAAGCTGGCAAAATTTAAATACGAGTACCGAAATATCCGTAAAACCATTGAAAAAGAGTTTACTGAGTTGGGTGGTAAGGTTTACCATATCCTTAGCGAAAATGCAGAGGCGAATCTGGAGGAAGAGATTAAGGATAATATGCAGAAATTGCGCTCCCTTGAAAAGGAATTAAAAAACAAGGAGAAGGAAATGGAAGACCTGCCAAAGACCTTTGATACGGAATCCATTGACAATAAAAATGTCAATGCGCTGAAAAAGGACCTGGAGGCTGGTGGCGGGACAATTGAACAGATTATTATTGAGGATAAATCTCCATTTCTCGGTAAGAAGCTCAAGGAGATCAAATTGCCCGAAGATGCCTTGATTGGAACTATTATCCGCAATGAGGATGTCATTATTCCCGACGGTGACACGATTTTTCAAGTAGGTGATAAGGTGACTCTGCTAGGGAAGAGGGAGGATGTGGAGAAGACAATAGGGCAGATGACACCGGATTAAGACAAAGATTGCATTTTATGGGCAGAAACTCATTGTGATCAGAAAAATCATGATAAATGCCTTATATCTGCTCGCATTGATAAATCCTGTAAGCAAGGTTTCCATCCTCTCTTTATTTTCTTCTAAAGAGGATGTCAAGGAAATCGTCCCCGTGGCTTTGAAATCAAGTCTGATTGCGCTGGGCATCCTCTTGCTGATTATGATATTCGGGGATTTTATCCTGAGGCAGATATTCCATGTCGAGCTTTATTCCTTGAATATTGCCGGAGGGATTGTATTGTTCTGGGTAGGATTCGGTGCTCTTACTAAAGGGGTATTTTTCGAACACGGGACAAAGATGCGTTTTTCGGATATTTCTATTGTACCGCTGGCAAGTCCAATGATTGCCGGGCCTGCAACGATAACGGCATCCCTGACATTGAGCATTCAGGACGGCCTATTTTTATCTTCGACTGCCATGTTGATAGCCATTACAATTAATATGTTTCTCATGTTCCTTTCCCGTCCGATAGGAAATTTTCTCAAAAAATTCAACATATTGGGTGCGCTCATTCGAATTACAGGATTAATAGTGATCACAATCGGAGTTCAGATGGTGTTTAACGGATTATCATCTTGGATAATCTTGTTTCTTAAATGAACTTGATATAACTTGATTTTTTCCCCTTAAAAAAACTTGGATTATTTGATTCTGAAATCCATAAATCCCATAACAGGAGGTTTCTGTGAATCTATGGCATGAACTGGAGACCGGGCCCTCGGTGCCGCAAACTATTAATGTCATCGTTGAAGTGCCCAAGGGTTCCCGTAACAAATATGAATACGACAAGAGTTCAGGGGCAATCAGGCTTGACCGGGTGCTCTATTCATCCCTGCACTACCCTGGGGACTATGGATTGATTCCCCAGACCTATTACGAGGACGGGGATCCTCTTGACGCTCTGGTGATAGTAGGAGAGCCGAGTTTTCCCGGGTGCGTTATTACAACTCGTCCCATCGGGCTTTTCAAGATGCTGGACAATGATCAGCCGGACGACAAGATACTTTGTGTGCCTGCTACTGATCCCATCTACCGCGATGTTTACGACCTGCCCCACATTTCTCAGCATTTTCTGGAGGAGGTTGCCCATTTCTTCAGTGTATACAAGGATCTTGAAGGTGTCCGCGTGAAGGTTATAGGGTGGGAAAGGGCGGCAAAGGCGGCGGAAAGGATTACGCACGCTATGGAGCTTTACAAGGGTAAGACCTGGCCCAGGTAATCATTTTTTCATGAAGAAACATAATAATAGAACCATGGAATATACCTTGTAATTTTTTCATTTATTTTATTTCAGTGGAGGGTTCAATGGTGAATACACCGTGTGAATAAGTATGTTGATCCAAATCATTTGTTCTTTGAGCCTGTTGAAGCCATAAATTCCAATATTCGAATAGTTCTTCTTCATTAAGGTTTCGCAAGTCTAAATCTTCTTCACTTAAAAATTCATCTTTTATTTCGATCATTATTATCTCCTGTAGGAGTAAACGGTAATATATCTATAGCCCTTTGAACAATCGTGTTGTGAGCCTGAAAGAGGTCCTTATCGGCAATTTCCTTATTTAAAGAAGGCCATAGAGTACTCCAGTTTTCTGCTGCATTCATATAGTGTGCTAAGCGTCTTTCATTGGCATGTATCAGAGCACGTTTCTCAGCGTCTAACAATTCTTCAAGTTTCTCTCTCCCCTGAGTATATTCTTTTAACAATGGCCTTTGCTTACCCGCATCCTTTATTAATTGAGGATATTTTTCAGCAAGGGATATAAGGTCCCTTGCACTTCTGGAATATAAGAGCTGTTCACGAGGATCTTCCATAAGTCGAGCAAGTTCTCCAATAATTACATAATCTTTTTCACGGTTTGTCTTTTTTATTTCAGCCAGGTCCTTTTTATTTACATAGGGTAATTCAGAGTACTTATCCTCTTCCCACATTCTGTTAAGATTCAAAGGAGAAATTCGTGGGGGGCGACTTAAAAAGTCAGTGCGAATTCTCATTGTATTATATTGAAATTCGAAATGAGAACTCCACCCGCCTCTAAGCCAACGTATATCAAAAGGTGCTCCGAACCTATAGTGTGTGTTATAGTCAGATAATACTTCTAAAATATGCCTTATTGCTTCTTCATCTTCACGTACAATCCAGTCGCCGTCTTTGCTCATTATTGCCAAACGGTGCAAAACAACCGCTTGCCCGGAACAGATAATAGCCCTTAATTTCCCCTGGTTAAACTCTTTCGTGAGTTTAACATAAATATTTATCGACTCATGAGGCCAACTAGTCATATATAAATTTTATATAAAAAATAGATACATATCAATATCTTTCCCTGTTTTATTATTTTTTAATTTTTTCATGAGGTTTTCGCAGCTTTTTTGGGATATGGATACCATAAAAGGAAGGCCCCAGGAATTATAATGATATTATTTCCATGGCAGCAAAGACTATGGCAAACCATTCACTTCCTTACACCTATCGAACAATCTGAAATTATGAAACCTAAAAAATGGTGGCCAAAGGAATAATGTAGTGACTGAAAAAATGAAAGTGCCCTGAAAAATAAGACTATGTTTTCAAAAATGTGGAAGTTAGGTTAGATTTAAAAAGATCAGGAAACATGGATATTTTCCTTGATTTCTTCCAGCCCCTTGAAGCCAAAGCCCTTGATAATCACAAACCAGCCGGCGATGACCCATAGATAGGCTATAAAGAACCTCCAAAGTACCAACAGGATTCCAATGAGGTGCTGGGGAACAAGATTATAAAACAGCAGATAGAATCCACCTTCGGCGAATCCGCTCCCTCCAGGAGTTGGGGTCAGATAAAGGAGAAAATACAGAATGATCTGTATGGATAACACCTCTAAGAAATTGATATCATATCCTAATCCCTTGATCAAGACATATGCGATGGAATAATTGGCAAAAAGGGTAAGAATAGTGAAAAAAGCGGTGTAGATTATACTTGTCTTCTGGTGTTGAAACAGATACTTAAAAGAGGCTATAAATTTTTCAAGCCAATCAAGGATATGTCTGGCCCAATCCTGGGGATTCGTATGCTTGCGGAAAAGCCGATATCTTTGAAAAAAGCCGATGATCCTTTCCAAAAGGCTGCGGAGCTTATCCAGGTTGAAAAAGCCGTATATGATAATCCCGATAATGATCAGAAACAAAATGCTTACATAATCGAACAGGTGTTTCAAAAGGGATGTCTTGAGATATTCGCGATGGAAAAACAGAATTACAGGACCACAGGTAGCAATGATAAGAATCAGTAAGATCCCCCTCACTATGGCAATGGTAGTTGCCTTTTCTGTATCCATCCCTGTTTTTTCTATCAGCATATAGATAAGGATAGGCTCTCCGCCCATGGCAGAAGGTGTGACATTTGCCAGAAAATTATACGCAAAAACGGTTTTCAAACCTTCCCAAAAAGGCAGATGATATCCAAATGCCCGGCAGAGTATCTTTATCCTGACCGAATCAAAAGAATTAAAAAGTAAACCCAGAATAAATGAAAGGAATATATATCGTAAATGGATTTGCTGAAGGGCCTCCCAGGTTTTTGGACCCACAGTGAAAAATAATATGGCGCCAAGGATGCTTATACTTATCAGAAAAGAGACGATAAATAAAAAACGGGTTGAATATTTTTTTGTCATCTGTTCAAAGACAATTCCGGAAAAATTTAATAAGGGTTCAGCAGGATGATATCCTGGAGATTTTTTATTTTCCCAATACGCTTGAATAACAGAGATATTTATTATATCCAAATTAAATTTTTTTTAAAACAGCATGGTTTTTTAAGCAGTTTTTAAACAGGTTTGTAAAGATTGTTTTTATCTATTATCATTGGTCATTCATTATTAATAACAGGAATCGATTTATGACTGAAAGAAAGTGCGGAGTTTTATTACATATTTCATCTCTACCTTCGACCCATGGAATAGGGGATCTGGGGCCGGAAGCATACAGGTTTGCCGATTTTCTGAACCAGACAAAACAGTCTATCTGGCAGATCCTTCCTTTAAATGAAACAGCATCAACGGGAGTAAATTCCCCTTATCACAGCATATCGGCATGCGCTGGCAATCCTTTTTTGATTAGCTTGGATAAACTGGCTGAAGACGGCCTTATTTCAAAGAAGGATTTACAGTCCTTACCCGATTTTCCGGCTGGAAAGGTGGATTACCCCCTTGTAACTCCTTACAAGGAAAAGGTTTTGAATCTTGCTTATTTGCGGTTTAAAAAAACAGACGAATATGACGAATTCTGTCAGGAAAATAAAGACTGGCTCGAGGATTTTGTTTTATTTAAAAGGCTTAAAGCCCGTTATCCGGATAAGGTCTGGACTGAGTGGCCTGCAGATATAAGGGACAGAGAGAAAAATACCCTTGAAAAGCTAAGTAAAGAGCTTTCCCATGAGGTCGAAAAAGAAAAATTTCTTCAATATATCTTTTACCGGCAATGGTTTTCGTTAAAGGATTACTGTAATGAAAAGGGAATCCGTATCTTCGGAGATATGGCGATTTACGTGGAACATGACAGTGTTGAGGTATGGAAAAATCCGCATATATTTAAACTGGACAAGAAGAAAAATCCGGTCTGTATTTCAGGGGTCCCGCCGGATTATTTCAGCAAAACCGGTCAGCTTTGGGGACATCCGGTTTACGACTGGCGGATTCTCAAAAGGGAAAAATTCGCCTGGTGGATTAAGAGGATGGAGCAGAATTTAAAATTTTACGATCTGGTCCGCATCGATCACTTCCGGGGTTTGGTCGCCTACTGGCAGGTCAGGGCAGGGGAGTCAACGGCGATGAAAGGGAAATGGATCAAGGCCGCCCCGGTGGATCTGTTGAACGAGTTCAAGAAACGTTTCCCGAAACTGCCGGTTATCGCCGAAGATCTGGGGCTTATTACCCCTGATGTTACCGATATTATGAACCGGTTTGGAATACCCGGCATGCGTGTGCTTCTTTTTGCCTTTGGTGAAGATAATCCCAATCATCCATATCTGCCTGAAAATTTTGTTCCAAACTGCATTGTTTATACAGGCACTCATGACACAAATACCGTCCGGGGCTGGTTTCAAAAAGAGGCCTCCGGGGAGGATAAACAACGCCTGTTTAAATATCTCGGGAAAAATACAACAGCGAAAGAGATCTCCTGGGAGTTCATAAGGCTTGCAATGAATTCTGTGACGGAGACTGTTATCATTCCAATGCAGGATATACTCGGCCTTGGCGCAGAAGCCCGCATGAACAGGCCGGCTTCATCAGAGGGAAATTGGTTATGGAGACTGCGTCCGGGACAGATAACAAATACAATTGCCGATAAATTGCTGGAGATGACACAATCTTTCGAAAGGGGATGATTAAGGGTTTTTATGATGAAAAGTTAAGAAAAAAGAAGTAAAGGTAATCTGGTGATGATTCCCGGCATCAGTTATCTTCTGTTTGGGATGGAAACGGGGGATTCTTTTGAAATAGATTCTTGAATTGCTCATCATAAAGTCTTTTGTATAAACCGTTTGATCTTTGTACGAGGTCCTTGTGATTACCCGTCTCTATTATTTCCCCTCTGTTGAAAACAATGATTTTATCGGCTGATTGAATAGTGGAAAGCCTGTGGGCGATTATAATGGTTGTCCGGTTCTTCATCAGCCGTTTTAAGGCTTCCTGGATAAGATTTTCCGATTCAGAGTCCAAGGATGAGGTGGCTTCATCCAAAATGAGGATGGGCGCGTTTTTTAAAAAGGCCCTTGCCAGGGCTATCCGCTGTCTCTGTCCCCCGGAAAGCTTGGTCCCGCCCTCACCGATCCCGGTTTGATATCCCTTTGGCAATTCCATTATAAACTCATGGGCATTGGCTGATATGGCTGCATCCCAGACCTCATCCTCGCCGGCGTTTTGTTTTCCCATAATGATATTTTCATATATATTTCCGGAAAACAAAACAGGTTCCTGAGGGACCAGCGCGATCTGCCTCCTTAGTGATTTAAGCTGGAAGTCGCGTATGTCCAGACCGTCAATGGTTATTGCACCTTCATTTACATCGTAAAAACGGGGGATTAGTTTTACAAAGGTTGACTTTCCTGCGCCGCTTGGACCTACCAGGGCAATAATACTGCCTTCGGGAATCTTCAGATTGATATCCTTTAATGTTGTCTGGGATTGATCATAACCGAAGCTTACACCGTTAAAATGAATCTCGCCTTTAACGGAGGCAATCTCTTCGGCATCGGGACGGTTCTGGATTTCCGGAAAGGTGCTGAAAACCTCATAGACCCTCTCTATGGCAGACAAAGAGTTTGCCAACTGGATATTTAATTCGGTTAGCCTGTTCAGGGGCTGATAAAACATCCCGAGATAGGCGTAAAAGGCGGTCAGCTCTCCAACTGTCAATTGACCGCGAATAACCTGCATGGCCCCGAACCACACAACCAGAACAGGGGCAATGGAGGTCAGGAATCCTATTATTGCGGCAGCCATGGCGTTGTTTTTGATATTTGCGATGCGGTATAGCAGATACGCGTGATGTTCTGTGAAAAAATGATGCTCTTCGGATTTTTCACAGGTGAAAGATTGTATGATGGAAATGCCTCCCAGCTTTTCATGTACATGACCGGCGATCTTTTCCATCTTCTCTTCAGCCAGCTTGCTGGTCCTGCGGATACGTTTTTTGAAAAATTTATTGCAGGTTATATAAAAGGGAAAGATGGAAATGGAGACCAATGCCAGCCGCCAGTTCATATAAAAGATGATCCCGGTAATCAGAAACAGGGAGCTTAGATCCATAATCGTATTGGTGAATGCGGCGCCCACAAAATTCTGGGCAATGGATATATCGCCCAACAAACGGGAGGCAATGGCCCCTATCTGCCTGTTTTCATAAAATCCCATTGACATCCGCTGTAGGTGCACATACAATTCATGCCTCAAATCGAAGATCAGCCTTTGTCCCGCCTGATCTGCCAGATAGGATCGAAAGTAGGTGACAATTGTCCAGAGAAAATATGCAAGAATAAGCATTATGATTTTGAAATTGATTCGGGAGATATCCGGTGACGCGGCCGTAAGAAGATAATCGATTACATCCTTTAAGATCCAGGGGAAAAGCACGGGGATATTGTATTTCAACAGGCCGCACAACGTGGCGCCAACGATCCACCAGCGGTATGGCCTGGCATAGGATAGAAACTTTTTTAATGCAGGTTCAATTTTCATAATAATTTCCGGACAAGGTATTTATTATCATTTTACCTTTTGGGAAAAGATTTCTCCACTTGTATTTTGATCTTTTTTCTCCATGGTCCCTTCTAAACATAAAGATATTGTTGAATATGATCAATTCCGGATCGCGGATTGCAATTAAATCAGAAAAAGGTAAAATGGATTACGGACTGGATAGAAAAATACATAGAAAGACATAGGAGGTGAAAAGATGTTTAAAAGGATACTTATTATATCCCTGATCACTGCTATTTTCATTATCTTTAGTGTCCCATTCTTTCATGGAGCGGAGTGCGGACTTCCCGGGAATTCCTTTTTAGCTAAGGGCATGGTCCCTTATGGAGTGGAAAACCCGCTGAATCTGTCAAAAAGACCCTTTTTTAAGAGTGACTATATTTTTTATAAAGATGCCCAATATAAAGATACACAACAGCTTAAGATCGATGTCATGGCAGGCCTGAGCGGCATATTTCAATGGATAAAGGATAAGGCATTCGAGCTTTTCATAAATCAGGGCATTCAGGAGAAAGGCTCCCTGTCCGGTTATCTTTTTGCGTCTTTATTGAAGAGCATATTGCTCCTTCTCCTGGCGCTGCTGATATGGTGGACCGGACATTTAGGTTTCAGGTATCTCTCGAAGCATGCCGATTTTCTCAAAAGACAGTGCGCGGGATTCGAGACCCGGATTTCTTCCTATTTGAATATTATAAAAAAACTCTTTCATGCCTTTATTATAATTATGTTTTTTCTTTTGCTGCTGGAAGTCTGGGGGGTAAAGGTTTTTGAATTTTTGTCCGGATATTCAGGTCAGATTTATTCCCTGATCCGTATACCTCTTATACTATTATTGGCCGTGGTTTCGATACAAATTTCCAGATTTATCATTTCCAAACTGGAAGGGATATTGGGAGAGCGTATGAAGTTACGGCCGGGTCTTTCGGAAATAGAGATCAAGAAGCAGATAACCACTGTTGGGGAGCTCATTTATAAAGCCATTTTGATTACCATATGGATTGTGGCAGTTATGATGATATTGAAAGAGCTGGGTTTTGATATCAAACCTATCCTTGCAGGCGCCGGTATTATAGGCCTTGCTGTTGGATTCGGCGCCCAGAATCTGGTAAGAGATGTAATCAGCGGGTTGTTCATGATCATAGAAAACCAGATAAGGGTCGGCGATGTGGCCATCCTGAACGGCACAGGTGGCCTGGTGGAGGCGGTTAACCTCAGGACAACGGTTTTGAGAGGCCTCGATGGATCGATTCATATATTTCCCAATGGAACGGTTAATACCATATCGAATATGACCCATAATTTCTCATTCTATATCTTTGATATCGGTGTGGCATATAAAGAGGATGTGGACCGTGTGATCTCAATCCTGAAGGAACTTAGCGAGGCGATCATGGCTGATCCGGTCTGTGGCCCGGAGATCCTTGAGCCCCTCGAAATACTGGGTTTGGACAAATTTGATGATTCGGCTGTCATTATAAAGGCCAGGATAAAGACTAAGCCTATCAAACAATGGATGGTGGGCAGGGAGATGAATAAGAGGATCAAGAAACGATTTGACCAGGAAGGGGTGGAGATTCCATTCCCGCACAGAACCGTATATTTTGGTGAAGCGAGCAAAGCCTTTGACATCCGCTTGGAACAAAACAGGAATAATGAGGTGATGGTTAAGAAATGGATACGGGATGTTCTGGCCGAAGACACACAGGGGAAAAATCAGGCAAAGGATGATGGATAGTGGATAGTTGTTTAATATGCCCGGATTCGCGATTTTAATTGAAAGTATTGCCGGGTATGGTCTCTCACTGACCATAAAAAAAGGCCCGCAATATATATGGTTTTATCCTAATATTGCGGGCCTTTTTTTATGAGGGGGGAGGATGTAAATTCCTAAAGATTTACATGCTCGTGCCTTTTTATATCAATTCATTAGATACCTTTCCGTATCAGCTCATTATTAGATAAGCGGAAGCATGGCTGTAGGCCATAACCCGCCGGTTACAGGCACAGTCGCAGGTACCATAAGCCCAGTCGGCCAAATTGGAACACCGCCGAAAGTGGGAGTTGTGGGAACGGGAGCTGTAAATGTCGGAACAGTGGGTGTAAATGTTGGAAAAGTCGGTGCAAATGTTGGAAAAGTCGGTGTGAAAGTCGGTGTAAATGTCGGAACAGTCGGTGTGAATGTCGGAACCGTTGGCACCATAATGGCTGTAGGCCAAAGTGAAATACCGCCACCGCCGAAAGTGGGAGCCGTAGGAACAGGAGCTGTAAATGTCGGAACAGTGGGCGTAAATGTTGGAAAAGTCGGTGTAAAAGTCGGAAGAGTCGTTGTAAATGTCGGAGCTGTTGGCAGCATAATGGCAGTAGGCCATAGTGAAATACCGCCTATTCCGAAAGTGGGAGTTGTTGGAACAGGTGCTCTTATGGTCGGGGTGATAGTAGGCACCATTAGTGCTGTAACTCCGGGAGCTGTTGTAACCGTTGTGATTACGGCAAAACCAGTAGATGAAATAAAAATAAAAATCGTAATAATAAACAAACTCATGAGAAACAATTGAAGTGACTTCATTTAAGAATCCCTCCTAAACCCTTTTTAAATATTTTTTAAGTCAAAAAAAACAAAAAATTAAACACGTTTTACAAAAAGAATTATTTATAAAACAAGACTTTTTATAAATAGATTAAATTCAATCACCCCCTTTTAACAATAAACTATCAATCCTGAGGGATAATGAATTCCTGTAATTCATAAAATTTTTTTTTGGCAGCATTATATTTGTTTAAAAATTCCTGCATCTTTTTAACATTAGTGGGGTCAGGTCCTGGAATATTGACAACGGGATCAGAGTAAATCGTAAATGATTTTTTTCCCCGTTGTCATATTTAAAAACCTGACTCCACTTGAAATCCTATAAACAACTAAATTTTACTGTCTTTGAAATATCAGGACTTCTCAGGACTTCTTAAGAAAGTGAATATGAGCAGTCTCTTGAAAATCTTTTCAAGGTTTTTATATCTTCATATATCATTATACCCTGTTAAGATTAAAGGAAGATTAAAATAAGATTAAAATTTTTTAATGTATTTTTTAAACTAAAATAGATATACTTTTCTAAATAAAATTAGTATATTTTTTTATTGAAATTAAGGAATGAAAGATTGGTAAAAAGTAATTTCGGAGTCTAGGGCCTTTGTATGCTTTAAGATCTTTAAAGGGATACAACATTCAGGAGCCAGAAGGAACTTAAAAGATTAAATTCCGACTGCTTCCTTCTGGCTCCTTTTCCCAAACTGGGTTTTCAAGTTCAACTGGTTGACATTTATCAGTTCAGCTAATTATTGACTTTAGTCGGAGAAGCTATAGCTTCGTTGTCGCCCGGCAATGCATCACGAATATACTGGATGTTGGCAGTCGCTTTGAATGTCACCTTTCCAATGATTGCATCCTCATTAGTAAATGTATATCTGAAGCTGAACCTGGTAGTTTTGTTCGATTGATTCACTGGTACAAACTGTATTAGAGTGCCGAAGTCCTGGAAACCATTCGGTGTACTCTTAGATATCATGACCTCAACGGTTTCAGGGTATCCTTTATTATTGATATCAACAAAGATTTGACGGGTCTGGCCGGCACTTGCCGCTTGTGGTGCGGTTATTCGAGTAATCGCCACATCGTGTGTCTCGACTCGGATAATTTTGGATGTAGAACCTGTACGGCCATCGAATGTCGTGACCGTTAGTTTAACTGTGTAGCTCCCATCCATTGCATACCGGTGATTCGGACAGCATTCTGTGGCAGTCGTTCCATCTCCTAAGTCCCATAACCACGATTCGATACCTTTGTTGGCTGGATCGTAAGAGGAGTCATAGAACTGAACTGTATCAAAAAAGGATGGAGGATCAGGATAGAAATTGAAGTAAACCTTAGGCGGTGGGGCAACTCCAAGGTTAAACCGTAACTGACCACCCAGGTCGAATATGCCAACCTGGAAATAATAGGTAATCCCTTTATTTAATTTGAAGGTTAGCAAATCGTAATTGCTGTAGCGGCAATCTATCTCCATCAGGTTATCCAGGGAATTACCGGTGTAAACTGTGATCATGGACCAATATTCAACCCTGGCAGCAAGCGATATGTCTTCAGTAGCAGTAAAGACAAACCAGATACTACCGATCAACCTGTCGTATAGGCAGGATGGTATTGGCTCGCCGGTTTGGAGGCTCGCCCCTCCTATTTCTTCATTATAGCTAAAAGGAAGCGCATTGATTATAATAGCATCTGCAAAATCATCATTTACCGGTGGCAGGATCTCCCGTACAGAAAACATCAGATACCCGCCTCCACTTCCACCGTATCCACAACAGTAACTTATAAGAAAATAGTAAGTTGTTCCTTCGATGGCCCTGAATCGTACCTTAACTGCATAGTTGCAGGTATCAGGGACAAGGCAAAGATTTCCACGCCTGCCAGTATAAACAGATATGACATTATAATAATCACTGCCGAAAGTGTTAGCCTCAATCTTCATGTCTGTTGTCGGGGTGAATGCATACCACACAGAACCATTGTTGGAGCAATCATACGGATCGTCATATGACGATGTAGCCTCTATTGTTATTATCTCGTCATTGAACGGTAACATTTCGATGAGAGTAGCATTATCAAAGTCATCGTTTGCTGGCGGGGCTGCCATACTGATTAAAGGCAGGGTGAATACTACTAAGATTATAATACATATAAACATTTTGACATGCTTCCTGTTCATATTTTCCTCCAAATAAACATAAATAATTAAAGATATAAAGATTCTTAACGGTCTTTCACTGCTTTTCTTGCAGAGCTTTTTTGCTATTTACGTCCTTCTATAGGTGAGTATAGGATTAGCAGCATCTTTTTGCCTGAAACAAAATTATCTTGATATCTGAAATAATTGGAAGTGGGCCAATATTAACCTGAATATTTTCATCTTTACAACTACAACTAATAAAATGAGGTCTCTATTATAAGTGGAAGGTTATTCTGCCTATCTGATTGAAATCTTCTTATAATCCAAAAGTGCTTGATAAAAACCGGTTAGATTCTATACTAATTCCTACAGAAAATTTTTATTTTTTTCACACCCCCTCCTTTTTATATAAGGCTCCTCTTTATCCGACAGATAAAGGAAAAGGGATTGTATTGCTTATTTCAGTTTGATCTGAACAGTTTCTATCCCTCTATAGTTAGAAAATACAGAAATTATATTATTCCAGCGTAATCCTTTAATTAATAACTTAATCAAATGACACTGCATTCATTTTATAATTATATCCGGAGAAAGGTTAAAACAAGATTAAAATAGAATTAAAAAATTTTAATCTTGTATAGAAATCTAAGCGGTTTTATTTAAATATCTCGCTGAAGTTTATATCTTCACCTGTAAGAACAAAGGCAAGAGGAGGATACCCCTTTGTGGATTTCAGAAGGTTCTCATAATAGGCCGCATATTCCTGATCAGATTCATCTGGACCCGGGGCTCTCATACCCATCCATACCAGGTCGGCATCCTGTGAAAAATTTCTTATAGTGGTTTCGATATTATTTTGACTATTGACCAATACATCAAGTTTTGCCCGTAATCTTCCCCTGACCAGAAAATTTTCCATGTTTTCAATAATCTTGATCTTATCTTCTTCACTTTTTACAATGGTTTTTACTGTCAATTGTGATCCTTTCCATTCAGGGCTTGTCTGCAGCATATATCCCAAGGCAAGCATTAATCCGGCATTACCTTTAAATCCCCTCCACCAGATGTAAATCTGTTTATTTTTTTTATGAAGAAGGTCAGAGATATTGCTTTCACGCACAATGATAATATTTCTTTTTGATTGATATATTAATCTGATCAGTTCGGCAAATTGGACAAAATTTTCCTTTTGCGTGGTCTCTCCGAACAGGAATGTATTGGGTGTAAGAGGGCCTAATCCGTATGTGCTGATAAGGTTTTTGGCCCCGGAGATAAAATCATCCGCCAGGTTTACCTCGACTAAAGCAGGTATATCTCTTTTCCGGAGGAATTCCTTAATAGATTTTTCCAGGTTATCAATTCGTTCTTCAGCTATGGATTTACTCGAGTGGATTGAGGCTACAGTTAGAAAGCCTTTCCCATGACTTATAGCATCGGCAAGCTGGATGAGATAAAGACGCTGAGTCGGAGCCCCGCTTAAGGTTAAAATGTTAGGACGCCATGAGCGTACATCGGTTTTAGAGCCTTCAAGCCTGTAAATAGAAAAACGCGCAAAAAAGAGCAGGATGCTTCTGCGGATGTCAAACCACCTTGCGTTTATATCCCTCTTTATCATAACAAAATAGATCAGCGCAATGATAAAAGTGGCTATAAAGGTGGCACCCGGATTTATCATAAGCATAGCTCCCAGACAGAGGGCCGCTCCTAGTAGAGAAAGACCCCATGGAATTTTAAAGGTGGGACGATAGGAAGGGTTTCCGATTAAGCCTTCAAATCCGGCTATTAGATTTAACGTGCCATAGGACGTTAAGAAAAACATTGAGAGCACCGGTGCGATGGCATTAATATCCCCGAGAAGAATGCCGGTAAGGGCAATAATGAAGGAGAAGGCGGTGGCGATCCTGGGGGTGTCTTCAGGTCCGAATCCCTTTCCTAAAAACTGAGGTACGACACGATCCCTGGCAAGCGCCTGCAGGGTTCTCGGGGCTCCCAGAAGGGCGCCGAGGGCGCTCGACAAGGTCGCTCCCCAGATGCCCAATATTATCAGTGAGCTGATAAATGCGACATCTTTCATGATCATGGGATTTGAAATGAGGAGATTCTCCGGAACATGATAGAAGAGAAATATGGGTATGCCCATATAAATGATATATCCTGTGATTACAGCGAAAAGGGTCCCCCAGGGTAATGACTTGGCCGGATCCTTTAAATCCCCGGACATGGCTATTCCTGCTTCAATGCCTGTTACCGCAGGGAAAAAAACCGCGAAGGCAATCCAGAAAGAGACCTTGGGCAGTATTGGCATGTTCCCCACGGCCTGTGATTTAGGGGCGCCACCCATGAAAAATGAAAGGAGAGAAAGGATTATTATCACGAAGATACCCAGTTGAGTTTTCAGGGCCACATCAGCAGATATATAGGCTAATACCGTCAGTGCCACCAGGGTGATGACGCCTATTAACGGGATAGGAAGCCGGGGAAACAGATTGTTGACCGATTCGGAGAACCCGGCGATATAGAAAGATATCCCTATTGCCTGGGCCAGAAACAGAGGAATTCCGACCGCGGTTCCGGCCTCCACCCCAAAAGAACGGGAGATCATAAAATATGCCCCGCCTCCGCCTACATCCATATTTGTGGCGGTTGCTGATATTGAAAGGCCGGTGAGAAAGGTGATTGCACTGGATATTGTGACGATTATGAGGGTCTTCCAGAGCCCCATATTACCGACCACCCAGCCGAGCCTCAGATACATGATAACGCCTAATATGGTGAGGATGCTGGGAAGGTAAACACCTTTAAATGTTCCAAAGCCTGTCTTGGTTATTTTTCCG
Source organism: bacterium (assembly GCA_049472335.1). Taxonomy (GTDB): domain Bacteria; phylum SZUA-182; class SZUA-182; order DTGQ01; family JAFGSM01; genus JBLIRM01. Next base: position 16,871 of record JBLIRO010000093.1, read on the forward strand.
TTTATTGTCGCATTTGAATTATTATTCCTGCTCATACTATTTTCCTGCCTGTTATATGATTTAAAACAAAACTATTTTAAACTATTTTTTGGAGGAGATATATTTATTTTAAATTTTGTAAAATGTCAAGTATCTTTTTCAGTTTAAATTTATTATTATATAATTAAATTGATAATATTGTTGAAAATGTAATTTTATTCCATCCAAATCAACATTTAAGTCAAAAAGAGTTCCATCCAAATCAAAAATTATACACTTAACATTCCATTTTTGTATTAAATTATCAATAAGCTTCATTAGTAATTACAAATCCAATTGTTATCCTCGGATTTAATAAATTGATATAATATATTTTTATCTGATATACCCGAAATATAAAAAGTAAGTAGCACGATGGATCCCCAAATGGGGTGAAAACAGGATAACGGGGATGATTGAAAATCGTCCGGATTGGTGTATATCCA
>JBLIRO010000094.1:0-17212 GCA_049472335.1 bacterium
AATCACCGGCAATAGCCTCTGATGGAACGCTTTATGTCGGAAGCTTTGATAAAAAGATATACGCACTCAATCCGGATAGAAGCCTTAAATGGGATTATCAGGCAGGTGATTCCATCCCTTCATCACCGGCCATAGATATGGACGGAACGATCTATTTCGTGGACTATGACGGCAAGATATACGCTTTCAATCCGGATGGAAGCCTTAAATGGGATTATCAAACCTATGACAGAATATACTCCGCAGTCTCTATCGGCTCTGACGGGACAGTCTATGCCGGAAGCCACGACAGCAGGCTTTACGCCCTGAACCCGGATGGAAGCTTGAAATGGCGATCACAAATCGGAGACGAGGTAATATCCTCACCAGCTATTGGCCCTGATGGTACGATCTATATCGGTAATGGTACTATCATCGACAATAACGAGAGCGTGGAATTTGGAAACGGCAAAGTCAACGCATTTAACTCTTATGGGACCCTCAAATGGAGCTATCAAACCGGTTCCTTTGTCTCTGCTCCACCCGCCATAGATGCTGAGGGCACTATTTACATCGGAGATTGGGATGGAATGGTTTACGCTTTAACCCCTGGCGGAAGCCTGAAATGGAATTACCAAACAGGCGGGGCGATCTTTTCCTCCCCTGCCATAGGTGAGGACGGGATGATTTATGTGAGATGCTCCGACGGGAATATTTACGCGTTGGGAGATACCGAACCACCGGAAATCATTTGTCCGGCCAATATGCTTGTGCCGGCAATAAACAGTATTCATGTTAAAGTGACCTATCAAGCAACGGTTACCGACAATATAGATCCTAGTCCGGTAGTGGTTTATAAACCCAGGTCAGGATATGATTTCCTGCTTGGAACGACAGAGGTTAAAGCTACCGCAACTGATTTTTCAGGCAATGTCAGCACCTGCACCTTCAAGGTAACCGTCAAAGATCTCATGCCTCCAGAGGTTATCTGCCCCGCAGATTTAGTAGTTCCCGATACAGGAGACCTGACCGAGGTATCTTACTCCGCAACAGTCACTGACAATTTAGACCGCAGTCCTAATGTTACCTATTCACCCAAATCAGGATCGGAATTCCCTGTGGGCACAACAGAGGTTTTGGTAAAGGCAAAGGATTATTCAGGGAATTCCGCCACATGCACATTCAATGTGACTGTAAAGGATAATCCGCCTCATATCAACTGCCCGGTTGAGCTGATTTTTCCATCAACCGGTGATCTGACCCAGGTAAACTACTCTGTCGCAGTAACCGATACTATAGACCCAAACCCTTTGATAATCTACGATCCCGAACCAGGGTCCGGATTCCCACCAGGCACGACATTGATCAGGGTCGTTGCCACAGATCTCTCAGGGAATTCCAGCACCTGTGATTTTAATCTTATAGTCAGGGACATGCCGCTGGAACCCGGAAAACTCTCAGACTCCTCATGGCCTTGTATGGGTCATGATTCCAGGCATACAGGCCGCAGCCCCTATTTAGGCGCCCAAAGCAATAATTTAAAATGGTCTTATAAGACTATGAACTCAATAAGATGCTCTCCGGCCATTGGGGCCGATGGGACTATCTATATAGGAAGCTGGGATGCCCGGCTTTATGCCCTCAATCCGGATGGCAGTCTGAAATGGTCCTATAAAACAGGGCAATTGGTCAGCTCCTCACCTGCCATAGGTTCCGACGGCACGATCTATTTCGGGAGTGAAGATCATAATATCTACGCCCTTAATCCGGATGGCAGCTTGAAATGGAGCTATCAATCGAACAAGTATGTCTATTCCTCACCTGTTATAGATGCGGACGGAACAATCTATATTGGTAGCCATGACGGCAGCATTTACGCCCTTAATCAGGACGGAAGCCTTAAATGGAGCTGTCCCATCGGATCGTATGTTTTATCGTCGCCCGCTATCGGGGCAGATGGTATGGTCTATGTGGGAGGATCCAGTGACAACAAGGTTTACGCGCTGGATCCTGACGATGGAAGCCTGCTCCTGAGCTTCCAAACCGGAGACATGGTTAAATCATCTCCTGCCATAGGGGATGACGGGGCTGTGTATATCGGAAGTTATGACGGAAAGGTATACGCCCTTAATCCTAATTTTACCTTGAGATGGAGCTTCCAAACCGGTGACAAAATAATATCCTCCCCTGCCATTGCAGAAGATGGTACAATTTATATCGGGAGTTATGATGGCAGGGTATACGCCATCAATTCCAATGGCAGCTTGAAGTGGAGCTATAAAACAAGCGACTCAGTGACTGCAACAGCAGCAATAGGGTCTGATGGGACAGTCTATATAGGAGGCATGGATAAAAATATTTACGCTTTCAACCCGGACGGGACCATTAAATGGAGTTACCTGGCAGGGCAAAATATACATCTGGCATCACCAGCCATAGGGAAAGACGGCACAATCTATATCGGTTGCATGGATTGCAAGGTTTACGCCTTTGACGGAAACGGAGCTAACTGTTTTTTTGATTCTGATAATGATGGATATGGAGACCTAGAAAAGGTTTTTAATTCAGCTTCCTGCCCTGAAGACTATGTAGCAGACCACACGGATTGTGATGATCAGGATGATTCAATCTACCCGGGCGCTTTAGAATTATGTGACGGCAAAGATAATGACTGTGACGGGGTCATTCCCAATGACGAAGTTGATTCGGACGAAGACGGACATCTTGCCTGCAATGATTGTAATGATAATGACGGCAATGTTTATCCCGGGGCATCCGGCACGCATAATGGAAAAGACAATAACTGCAATGGAATTATAGACAGAGATGAAAAGAAAGCTTACTCTCCCGGCTCTTCATATACGACCTATTTGCCCTTAATGCTCTCACCATGGTTGCGGCAATTTCAATCAGTGCCAATGAATTATCAACAAAAGGTATTAACTCCGTCATTGCCTTCGATGGACTTTAACATTTATCAACAATTTCCGTGGAATATAGGTTATCAGACTCCTTATTATCAAAACATATTCTCCCGGAACATTTATCAATATAAACAGTATCAATATAATCAGCCCAGATCCCTCTTTAACCAACCCTATTGGTCATGGCCCTATTTTCAGTCCTTAAATACCTTTGACAATCAGTTTTTCCTATTCACTTTCTGATACTAAGGGAAAAGGGGGATTTTTTTATGGACATCAATTCAGAAATGCAGAAAAGCATCCTTTGATATGAGGGATCATATAGAGATATTAAATTAGTATTACAATTACAATATACAATTACTGTCTTCATGTGGTATTATATATATTGATCTAATTTTGAACATATGACCAAATACTTTTTTCAGCGTGATGCTTCATTCTGAAGGATATTGAACGATTACTGAAAATGACCTTAAAAATCTTCCTTACTATATTTATTACTGTGCTTTTTGCGGAATTAGGAGACAAAACCCAACTAGCGACTCTACTGTTTGCAACGAATAAAGAAAATTCCAAACTCCTTGTATTTCTTGCAGCATCCCTTGCCCTTTTACTGGCAACCAGCATCGCTGTAATTTTGGGTGATGCTCTCGCTAAATATATAAATCCCAGATACCTGACATGGATTGCGGGAGTCGGATTTATAATCATAGGGATTTGGACAATCCTTTTTTCATAAATACAATTTAAATACGAGATAAAAGCAAAAAATTGGCCCCTGATATAAAGGAGGGACGTGTGATGAGAAAGACAGCCCTTTTATTGGGAATGTTCCTGATTATTGTTCTTCCATTTATGCTTACCGTATCTCATGCACAGACAACCGTTACTATTCAGCAAGGAGTGAATGGATATACGCAGGGCAGGGACACCTTCATTACCCAATTGTGGGATGCAGATGATAACCTGGGCGGGCATGAATATTTGGAATGTGATAAAGAGGATGTGGATATAGGGAGGATACTGGTTTATTTTGGCCTGAGCGGAGTCATCCCTGATGACGCTTCCATTTCTGAGGCCAGGCTGGAGCTTTATAATTTCGATGAAGAGTGGGATGAGCAGGAAGAAGAGTTATCAGCCTATAGGATGACCGCTGAATGGATTGAAGGGGCAGGCACGAAGGATACCATTTATGATATCATACCGAATCAAAGCGGGGCATATTGGGGCCATTCCGGATATAGTCCCTGGAATGGAGGGGCATTTGATTCCACCCTGTTGGACAGGATCACGCTCCCTGCCCGTCCGGGAATATCCTCTGATGGTGGATGGTTTAGCTGGACCATAACCGGAGCGGTTCAAGCCTGGTATACAGGAAGCGCCCCTAATTATGGGATAATTCTAAGGGGTGACGGCTTTGGGGAATGGGCGGTTCATTATTTCCGGTCTAATGAGTATTCGGACCCATCGTTACATCCGAGATTGGTTATTACCTATACCGTTAATGGAACGATAAATCATCCCCCTGCCTGTGAAGCCGGGACCTATGGCTCCTATACAGAGGGTTCAACTGTGAATCTAACCGGCACTGCCTCCGATCTAGACGGAGACCCTCTAACTTATTTATGGACGCAAGTGTCAGGACCTTCCGTCACTATATTGAATGACACAACTCTCGGAGCAAACTTTGAAGCGCCGGAGGTGGGCTCCGCCGGAGCCATTGTAGTAGTCCGGCTGACTGTCAACGACGGCCATGGAGGCACGGCTTTTGATGAAGCCACAATATCCATCACTGATTCAACAGGCCCTTCCGGGGCAATTATCATTGATCATACATGCATGGATATATCTCAGGTCCCTGTCAACCGCATAGAGGCAGCTAAAAGCAATCTCAGGATCTGGTACGGACATACCTCTCATGGGAGTCAGATCACCAGCGGTATGGAGGCTATGGCCGATAGCCTCTTTAGCTTTAATAGCGGACCAGGCTCCCTTTCTTACGTAGAAAGAACCGATATGGATCTTGGCCACGAGGGAGATTTAGCCTGGCGAGACGCGACCGTTACTCAATTAAATATGGCAACCAATGACCGCAATGTAGTAATCTGGTCATGGTGCGGAGGGGTATCGGATAATACGGAATCAGGGATCAATACTTATCTCCAGGCCATGAATCAACTGGAGACCGACTATCCTTATATTAAATTTGTTTATATGACCGGTCATTTAGATGGCACCGGTGAAACCGGAAACCTTCATATACGTAATAATCAGATCCGGGACTACTGTCGCGCCAATAATAAGATCCTGTTTGATTTTGCGGACATCGAAAGCTATAATCCGGACGGAAATTATTATCTTGACCGGGAGTCTGATGATAACTGTGATTATTATGAAGGAGGGGTGCCGAGAAACTGGGCGCAGGAATGGTGTGCTGCTAATCCGGGGGAGTGTTCGTCCTGTGAATGCGCCCATTCACAGTCATTGAATTGTGACCTTAAGGCCAGGGCGTTCTGGTGGATGCTGGCCAGGATTGCCGATTGGGACCCGAATGCCTCTCCGGTCCTCCAGGGTCTTCTAGATCCAAATGACCTGGTTTACCTGGGGGCCTTCAGACTTCCGGATAGTGCACCAGGGTCAACTGAAGTGGAATCCTGGGAGTATGGCGGCGAGGCCTTAGCCTATAGGCCCGATGGTGACCCCGGAGGTGACGCGGACGGATACCCTGGGTCCCTTTTCGGCACCGGGAATGCCACTCAAAATTATGTTTCCGAGATAAGTATCCCCGCGCCAGGCCTGTCACGCAATTTGAATGAGCTAAACACAGCCGTTACCATCCAGGGATTTCATGACGTCAGGGGCGGCCTTTTTGAGGCATGGGATGAATTACCCCGTGTAGGGCTGGAATACCTTCCCGCACAGGGTGAACAGACATCGCCCAAGCTCTATCTGGCCTTTGGCCAGCATCTACATGGTGATGTAATACATCCTACACACGGATGGTGCGATATAAACCTGTCCAGCCCAAATACGGCAGGGGGGTGGTATATCGGCAATGAATCCCTCTATAACACTACCGGATATATTTTTACCATTCCACAGGAGTGGGCTGATATCCATACGGGAGGTGCTGCGCTCGCAGCAGGGAGATACAGGGATGGAGGTTTATCCGGGATGGGACCCTCCATGTTTGCCTATAGCCCGTGGATCGATGGTAACCCGCCTGCCCCGGGCACCCATCTTGATTCCCATAGAATGCTATTATACTCGAGCAGACTCGATGATCCGACAGATTTCAGGATGAATGATTATCGTGATCCGGATGAGTGGGAGGGAGGGGCCTGGATAACAGCCGGGGACAGGGCGGCCGTGGTGTTTGTGGGCACAAAGGCAACAGGTGATTATTGGTGGTATGGATTTACCAGCCCTGCCGGTGACGGTATGCCCTGTGTTCACGTTACAGGTGATATATTCTGTTTTAATGCCGACGGGACATCATGTCCGTCAGAGCTTGCGGGTTATTGCGAAGGACATGTTGCCGAAAGCAGGGGATGGTGGAGCTCAAGATTCGATGCCCAGATGATATTTTATAATCCTGCGAACTTTGCTTCTGTGCTCAATGGCACAATGGAGTCCTATGGACCTCAACCCTATGCAACACTTGATATTGACGAGCACCTGTTCCTGAACGCGACAGTCGAGCAACAGCTTCTGGGCACAGGGGACCAGCGCAGATACCGGATAGGTGAAATGGCCTATGACAGGGAACGGAATTACCTATATGTCTTTGAACGTTTCGCGGACGGATCAAAACCGGTTGTTCATGTATGGGGCGTCTCTTCAAGCCCCATCATTACGGTGCCCATGGACATTCCTGCCGGGTGGAGTATGATCTCTATTCCCCTCATTCCGGAGAATGCCTCTGTCTCATCAATATTTCCCGATGCAGTGGTCGTTTATGGATATGCAAGGGAAGTGGGGTATGAACGGATACCTGAGGACGAAAACCTGGAGGTTGGAAGGGGATACTGGATATTGTTTAATACCGAACAAAACCTTACCCTTACCGGACAGCCTATCCCAAATTATACTCTTCAGACAGATGAAGGTGGATGGGCCATGGTCGGAGGATGTTCATCGGACGCAGAGACGTCGTCTCACAATTGCAATATAGGGGTAATTTACGGATTTGTACAGGGGGCTGGTTATCAACGGATTACTGAATCAGAAGCTATTAAACCCGGCAAAGGGTACTGGATACTGCTTAACAATGTTACAGGCCAGGCTCAATTAAGGGTGGAGGCAACAGGTGGGCCCTGAAGTAAATTACATGAAGGTATTGTTCAGGTTAAAATAAAGTATGTTTATTCAATATATTTTTTTACCTTTGCCATTATCAAGAAAAAATATTATAATATTATATAGGTACTCTGCAGGGCTATTGAGCATTTACCCCAATTGAATTTGGTAATTAATTTCTTTGAAAGAAAGGAATGATTATAATTTTTCGTATGATGTTTATGTTTGAAATCGATCCGGAAGGAGATGATGCACTATAGTGAATTTGTGAAGCCCTGCAGGGTATTAATTGATTAAACAACAACTTAATGATGACTGCTTTCATAGCAGTCTTTTTTATATTATTATAGTAGAAGAATGATTATAAGCTTCAACAAACAGGAAATGAACTGATGGCAATTTTAACCATTTCCAGGACCTATGGATGTGGCGCAAGAGAAATGGCCAGAGACCTTGCCCAAAAATTAGGTTATACTGTATTTGAGAAAGAAATTGTCCTCATGCTGGCTAAAAAACTGGATCGAAAGAAGGAATACGCCCTCGAACATGATGAGCTGAGAGATATGTTTTCTTCATCAATAATCGATTCCGTATCTTCCCGTTTTGCCTTTCTTAAAAAGGATTCCATTTCTCCCCAGGAATATGCTGAAGCGCTAAAGGATATCTTTAAGGAATTAGCAAGACAGGGAAACGTCATTGTAGTGGGCAGGGGATCTCAATTTATACTGCAGGACCAGGCCGATGTGTTTCATATCAGGCTGGTTGCATCCATTAAAGACCGCGTCAGGCATCTAAAAGAGCAACATTTCCTCACGTCTTCTGACGATACCCTCATACAGAAAATAAAGGCCGAAGACCGGCGCAGGCGGGAATTCCTGAAAACCCATTTTCACCAAACCGGGGAAGACCCGCTCCTTTATCATCTAACAATCAATCTCAGCAGAATTTCCAGGGCAAAAGCCAAAGAAACAATTCTAAAACTCATTGATTGAAATAACCGTTTTTATAAGTGCCTAAAGTGCCTGAAGTTTCAAGTGCCTAAAGTTGACACATCTGAATGGAAGGCCTCAACGCTTTATATCCAAAGACTTAAAAAGCAATCCATGCAAGGGCAGTAATTTGGTGGTAAAGCTATATTGATGATGAAACGCGGGTCTATCCTCCGTATGATAATCTGAAATCCAGTTATGTCCGTTACCACCGAATTCCTGTGCATCCGTATCAATAATCTTACAATATTTCCCTCGAAAAGGGACACCTATTCGAAAATCGTTGAAACATTCCCTGGAAAGGTTTATTAAATAGACCATTAAGTCTGTGTAATCTTTGTTGTATCTGATAAAGGCAAGGATATTCTGTCTGTAATTCTGACATTCGATCCATTCAAATCCGTTTTCGATATTATCACCTTCATGCATTGCCGGGATATATCTATATACCTCGTTTAACCTTTTGACATACCATTGCATGCTCTTATGTTTGTGGGCCCATAACGATTCCCAGGGCAATTGTGTTTTTTCATTCCATTCGTTCATCTGGCCGAATTCCTGTCCCATGAAAAGAAGCTTTTTTTGGGGCATGCCAAACTGAAAAAGGTACATCACACGCAGGTTGGCAAATTTTTCGAAATCACTCAAGTCTTTGGTTTTATTGACCATGGTCCCTTTCATATGCACAACCTCATCATGGCATAGAGGAAGCAGGAAATTCTCCGTATGATGATAGAGCATAGGATATGTCAAGTCCCCGTAAACTTCACTTCTTTCGCTGTATGGTCTTCTAAAATACCTCATCATATGACTGGTACAGCCAAGATCCCATTTATAGTCAAATCCATGCCCGCCATACTCGACCGGCTTGGTTACACCGCTCGCGATCGTGGAATCCTCCACAATAAGCAGTGCCTCGGGATGCTCTTTTTTAACCACATAATTCATGGTCTGCATAAAACGGAACCCTTCGGGATTGTGACAATTTCCAAATCTGTGAATAAAATCCCTGTGTTTTTTTTCAGAAGAGAATTCATAATAATGAAAGTGGCCTCCGGCATCGAACCTGAAACCATCTATATTATACTGCTCAATCCAATAAAAAAGATTGGATATGAGAAAGCTTTTTACCTCATTCCTGGCAAAATCAAAATAGAATGTATCCCATGCTGTCATTTTTCGCTCAGGTATGGGGCATTCAAACAGACATTCGCTGTCATAGCGGGCAAGGCCTGTCTCATCCTTTGGAAAATGGACCAGTACAATATCCTGAATAACCCCTATACCCTCCCGGTGAAAGGCATCCACCAATTGCTTGAACTCTGCCGGTGTACCCAGCCTTGAAGTAGGGGCATAAAATCCTATAACCTGATATCCCCAGGAAGGCAGATATGGATGCTCCAAAATACCCATTAATTCAACATGTGTATATTCCATATATTTTACATATGGAACCAGCTCATCTATAAGCTCAAGATAGCTCAAAGGCCTTCCATCCTTATAACGCCATGACAGGGGATGCACCTCAAAGATATTCAAGGGCCTTGTAAATTTATCCTCGTCCTTTGGCTTGGGATGTTTAAATTCATAGTAATCCTCAATTAATATAGGGGTCCGGGAATCCGAATTCTGAATAAACCTGGCAAATGGGTCCGTTTTAAAATACCAGTTTCCATCCTGCTTGCGAATGGCAAATTTGTAAAAAATGCCATGTCCTATCCCCGGAACAAACCTCTCCCATACCCCTGTGTTCCCTCTTTTGTTCATGGCATGCGCATGGATATTCCAATCATTAAAGCTTCCGACAACAGCGACTTCCCGGGCATTGGGAGCCCAAACAGCAAAACGAACACCATTTTCCAGACGATGAGCGCCAAGAAAACGATAGATTCGAAGATGTTCGCCTATATTAAAATAGTAGATGTCTTCTTCCGGAATGGTCTCTAATTTTGAGGAATCAATAGTCCTTGTTTTTACTGAATCGACCATACTAAATATTCCCCCGTTATAAATAAAATAATGAAAAACGTAAAACTAATTTTATGTCTGTTTTTATTTTTCTTCAAGTATGGAAGTATCCGATAAGAGATGATAGTGATCCGCGCTTAAATTTTTCAGACCAAAAGTATATTCAAAATCCTCCCTTATTGTCAAATTTTAAATCAATATTTAAATCAATATTAAGTTAATAATAAGTTAATAATAAAGAAACCGATATTCTTAAACAAATTTTCCGATCTATAATTAGGGAATGGTGTAACATGCTGTATTAACAATCTTATTAGTAAGAAATACACATGGTATAAAGGAATACACCCAAAAATAGCCCTTATATCTTCCGTACCGAAAGGAGGGAATAACAATTAAAATGATCAGGGACTTCATATCTGGGAAAAAACAAATATCCTATGTATATAATTACTTACAAAATAAGATAAAAGAAGAATCCGGCTTTACTCTTAAAGGTTTTGTTTTATTCATTCTCTTTGTTGCTTTTGCCGCATTTCTCACTATCCACTTGATTCGGCCTTCATATTGCTCGGGGCGATTTAAAACCGCAATCAATAGCATTGCTACGGATGGTTTTGCAAAAAGTAATAAAGAAATACGGGAAGAGATCGTTGATCAGGCAGAGGAGATCGGAGTTGTATTAGATGATGAAGATATCCTCATAAACGGGGGATTAGGCAGCGAAACCCTGGAGATAAAACTCGATTATTCCTTTCCGGTTGACCTTTATCTTTACCAGTACAATCGACAGTTCAGCTACACCCTCACAAAGAAGCTTTCCTATCCGAAAAAAATGATCGACCGGACAGAGCAAAAGCTGAAAGGCAGCTATAATAAAATGGTTGAAAAAGCCCGTAACGCGGAACAAAAATTTAACTATGATGAATAATTATGGCAAATGAAATCTTTGAGATAGATTATCAATTCAAGCTCAATAACGGACTTCAAAAAGAATTTTCCGTCCGTTTAAAAAGCCCTTCTTTCAAGCTGGTCGGGCAAAAGCACCATTCCTATCCGGCCTGGACAAAGCTGGAATACGAACAATGCCCCATATGTCCTTTAAACGTTGAGGAACATCCTAATTGTCCCATTGCGGTCAATTTGATGGATGTCATAAATTTCTTTAAGGACTATGTTTCGTCCGATGAGGTTGAAATTGTCATCTCAACCAAGGTGAGAGAATTTCATAAATTTACCAGCCTGCAGGAAGGGCTAAGCTCGATTATAGGAATTTATATGGTTTCCAGTGGCTGTCCCATCCTGGATAAATTACGGCCTATGGTGTTTACTCACCTTCCCTTTGCAACACCGGAAGAGACCATGTACAGGGCCGCTTCCATGTATTTACTTGCCCAATATTTTATGCAAAAAAAAGGGAAAAAAGCGGAATGGGAGCTAAAGGGGCTGGTGGAAATCTATGCTAATGTCAACAAAGTGAACCATCATTTCCACAAAAGGCTCCTTAGTATAAATCCTAAGGATGCGAGTCTTAATGCGCTTTTTCATTTGAACTGTTTTGCCGCGCTAACAACCATGTCCATAGCCGATGACTGTTTAGAGGAACTGGAAAGCCTTTTTCAGGCATATCTTTCTGAAAAAGATACTTAACATCTGGTTGTTTAAAGGAAATCAAGAGAGATTGGTCCTGGCGTCTATCTATAGTGAAAAAACGCCCTCGCATCGGCAAGCTCCACATGAAAAAAACCCAGGAAGATATCGCATCTCATCTGTACGGGGATGTGTCTTGAATCGTCAGAAAACCATATATACACATCTCCCTTTCTGTTGAAAATCCCTTTACTCTTAAGGATAATTTTTGTCTTGAAGGCGGGAATAGACTGATCCTGGATATTGACCACCTCACGCTCAAACACCTTGATTTCGAGAAGGTATTCCTTGCCGTCGTCAAAAACACGAATATAATAGGATTCCCCTTCTTTCATGGGGAGTGTGCGGGTGTAATAAAGCGCGGATAGAACATCATGCGTATTATCCTTGAGATTAAAATACGCAGGTTTCTCTTCTCTGGTGATATACTCTATAAGATTATTCTTCCAATCGAAGGTGATTTTCTTTACCTTTTGATAATCCGTCTCTCTTATATTTGCGAGGAAGAAATAGGAAAATCGATAATTCGGATCGAAAAGGGTCTCAATCTGATCCTCAACGTCTATACCCAGCACTTTCATCCATTTTGCGGATTTGGCTATGGCGCGGGCTTTAAAGACAGGTATTCCGTTTTCATAAATACCTTGTGAAAAGATGAGTTCCGCTGAACCCGCATTTATAAAATTGGACCATGTTACCTTATAAAAAAGATTTTCCTCCTCAAAAGGAAGTGCCGAACGCTCGATGTCTTCAGAAATTACCGGATCGGGAGAGGCGTCGCTATATAAAGAAAGCCCGCAAAAAACTACAAATATGATTAAGACGAAAGGTATAAAGGATATTCCTTTTTTAAGATATTCCATTAACATACTTCTTATGCTAGGCCACATCCTTCATGCTTAGGCTGATCCTCTTTCTTTCCAGATCAACGGATATGACCTTGACACGGACAACCTCCCCTATCTCGCACACCTTACTGGGGTCTTTAACAAACTTTTTACCCATCTTAGAGATATGGACAAGTCCATCCTGATGAACACCGATGTCCACAAAGGCCCCGAACTGAGTTAGATTGGTTATGACGCCTTCCAGAACCATCCCCGGCTTCAGATCCTCCATATTCAAAACATCCGATCGAAACTTAGGCCTTTTTATATCCTGCCTTGGATCCCGGCCAGGTTTTTTCATCTCCTCAACAATATCGAGCAATGTGGGCATGCCAGCCTTTTCCGTTATAAATCTTTCCAGGTCTATCTTTTCAATAAGGGCCTGATTCCCTATGAGTTCCCTGATATCCACATTCAGGTCTCTACACATCTCCTCTACAATGGGATAGCTCTCAGGATGCACCGCAGAGTTATCCAAAGGCTGATCTCCGTCCCTTATCCTCAAAAACCCTGCGGACTGTTCAAAGGCCTTTGAGCCAAAACCGGATATGTTCAGTAGTTTTCTCCTGTCTTTGAAGGCACCCTTTTCTTCTCTGTGGGCCACGATCTGATTTGCCAATTTGGGACCTATACCCGAAACATATTTCAACAGCGAGGCGGAGGCAGTGTTGACATCCACTCCCACAAAGTTTACACCCGACTCAACTACGGCATCCAGGGCGTTTTTTAGCATTTTCTGATCCACATCGTGCTGATATTGGCCCACTCCAATGGATTTCGGCTCTATTTTTACCAGCTCGGCAAGAGGGTCCTGAAGCCGGCGCGCAATGCTTATGGCGCCTCTTATTGTCACGTCCAAATCAGGGAATTCCTCCCTGGCAATATCCGAAGCGGAATAAACCGATGCCCCTGACTCACTCACAATCACTGCCCTGACTTGCCATGCCTCCCTGTCCCCTGCCCTCTCCTCAAGCAGATCCTTCACAAAAACGTCTGTCTCCCTCGATGCGGTTCCGTTCCCAATGGCTATATATTCCACGCCGAATTTGTCAATCATATCCAGAACCAGTGCCATTGCCTCCCCTTTTTTGTTATTAGGGGGATGCGGATAAATCGTTGCAGACTCCAGATACTTACCCGTACTGTCCACAACTGCCACCTTGCAACCGGTCCTCAGTCCGGGATCGATCCCCATAACCGTCTTGCCCGGCAAGGGCGGGCCGAGCAAGATGCTCTTCAGGTTCTTCGCAAACACCGAGATCGCCTGGCCATCCGACCGGTCCTTCAACTCCTGCCATACTTGATTCTGTATGGATTCCGCTATCAGTCTTTTGTATGCGTCCTCGATATATTTAATAAGTAACGGAGTAAATATACAATTCCAGTTTTTAATAATCCTGTGATTCAACCCGTCCATGATCTCGTCTACCGGGGCCGATACGGAGGCGCTTAAAACACCTTCCCGCCCTCCCCGTCTTATAGCCAGAAACCGGTGAGATGCAATAATCCTCAAAGGTTCCCGGTAGTCATAATACATGGTATACTTGGTGGGCTCATCTTCAAAGCCTGCCTTGACCTGTGATACGACCTCTCCCTTCTTCATGGTCAGATCTCGAACAAATTTTCTGAGGTCCGCCTGATCAGAAATCATCTCAGCACAGATATATCCTGCTTCTTTATATGCATCCTCTATAGTGTTAATCCCCTTTTCTTTGTTTAAAAAAGGAGCGGCAATCTTCTCCAGGCTCCCTTCCACCATCTCCTGAGCCATAATCATCTCAGCCAGAGGGCCAAGGCCCTTTTCCCTGGCCTGAGTAGCCTTTGTCCTTCGCTTGGGTTTGTATGGGAGATAAAGATCCTCCAGATCCTGCTTGACCAGGCAGGCCTCGATCTTCCTACGTAGCTCCGGAGTGAGTTTACCCTGTTCTTCAATGGTGTTAAGAATTATTGCCTTGCGGGATTGCAGGTCCTCAAGATATTCATATCGTTCCTTTATTTGCCTTAATTGTACTTCATCCAGTTGCCCTGTCCATTCTTTGCGGTATCTGGCAATAAAAGGTATGGTATTACCTTCTGTAAGGAGCTGTACCGTATTCTCGATATGCTCCTTCCTGAACGTGAATTCCTTAAGTAATTGTTCTAAAATAAAGATATCCATGACCAGTTTAAACTTTTTGCAAAAGACGATATACTATTTAGAAAATCTAAATATAAATGGTATTTCCAGATCCTGATTTTGTCAAATTTTATTGATTTAAATAGAAAACCAATGTTGATTTTTTCTGGTGCTGAATTGAATCATTATTTTTCAAGGGGCCGGCCTGAACTCCCATTTATTAGTCATCCATGATAATAAAATAGGTTTACACTAACAATCTGACCATTAATGTTCTCATTGGGGCATATTGACATATATGTTTTGTAACATATTGTTTGAAAATGGTAATTTTACGGAGGAGGATTAAGAAATATGTGCAATGTTGAAGGATTGGATCCAAGACTTCCAGTAATTCAAGATGCCGACCTTCGAGGCAAGATTGTTTTGGTGAGAGTGGACCACAATGTGGTAAAAAACGGGGAAATAAGAGATCCTTACCGGATAGATCAGACCCTGGGAACACTTTACAATATCGTGGAGCGAGGTGGCCGGCCAATCCTGATGACACATGTAGGGCGGCCCAGAGACAAAAAAACAGGAAACATCAAGTGCGATAAAAAGGATTCTGTTAAGCCAATTGTCCAGTATCTTGAACAAAAACTGCATACTAAATTTTTTATCCCTGAATTTTCAACCGACCCTCAAAAGGGTATTCTGGGTATAGATACTTCCATAAACCTTGCCATTAAAGACCTAAGAAATCACAAAATTGGCGGCATCTACCTGCCGAACACAAGATGGTTCCAGGGAGAAGAGGCAAAAGACGAAACCAGAAAACAATTCACCCTTCAACTGGCAGGTCTGGCGGATGTATTTGTAAATGACGCCTTCGGATCATGGCAGAGTCATGCATCTACTTATGATATAGCGGAGATCTTACCTTCTTATGCGGGTTATTTGATGCAACAGGAGATCCTTAACCTGAATCATGTTTTGGAGCCTCAGCGCCCCTTCCTGGCGGTAGTGGCAGGCGCAAAATATGATACAAAGATTGGCCCTTTAAATGCCTTATACGAAAAGGTGGATAACCTTGTCCTTGGTGGCGTAATCTATAATACATTTTTATGCGCCAAATATAATATCAAGGTCGCCGGTGTACTGGATGAGGATATACAGGCAGCCAAAGATCTGGTGGAAAAAGATAAGACACAAAAAAAGATCCTGGAATTGCCCTGCCTCGTTGAATCGGACACCCTCGAAGGAAAGATCAAGGGTAAATATCGGTCAATCTGTACAGACGAATTCCAAGCAGGCAGAAACTATGGTTATTTCCTGGATATCGATCCCACATCCTTCCAAAAATCCGAAGTTTTAGATACCATAACAGAGGCAAAGACCATCTTTGTAAATGCCGTAATGGGATTCACGCCACACTTTGCCGATGGTTCCGAAGCCCTCGATCAGACCATCGATATGAATGGTAATGCCATGAAGCTCTATGGAGGCGGCGATACACTCCAAGAGTTCAAAAATCTTTGTCCCGGCCTTTATTTGGCCGTTCTGGACAATACTCAATACTATTTCTTTACCGGTGGAGGCACTGTCCTGAAAGCAATACAGGAAGGCACAGCATACGGCCTGGAACCTTTAAAGGTATTAATGAAGGATAATTAAGGCATTAATTAGGGATAACAAGAACCAGCAAGACTATTAACATCTGAAATCCCTGTATCCCTGTTCGTATTGATACGGATATATCTGCTTGATAGAATCTTGCTACGACCAAGGAATACTGTATTTAGCAAAGTGATAATTTAACAGCAAGATTGAGACAAAAGATTGACAAATAGATTAACAAACCTTGAAACATAACTCCAATAATGTTATAAATCTTTCCGTACGGAATATATGATAACGGAATAAATGTTATCTAAATGAACGAAACTTATTCAATCCCTGAACGGGATAATCGAACTCTAAACGTGATAATCGAAAATAAATAAACAGTTATATCTTAATAAGCTAAAAATCTAAAAATCTTCATGAATATGCGCCCATGGCTCAGATGGATAGAGCGACGGACTACGAATCCGTAGGTCGCAGGTTCGAATCCTGCTGGGCGCATCATAATTATATCAAGGGATTAGACAATATCATTCAATAAACATCTGTCACTTAGTTAATATTTTAGTCAGCATTTTCGTATAGATTTCACCTTGGTCAGCTTGGAAAAACTATTTAGTGGCACTCAATAATGAATAAAAAAAATTTTTTATAAGAAGGAGGATTGGTAAGATTTTTATTTAGAGCATTACATATTTTCTTCATTTAAGATTAAAATAAAGACACCGCCTTCTATCTTGTGCGAATTAAGTTACGTATGAAAAGGCCTTCTCAACAGCTTTAGGTACTTCT
>JBLIRO010000095.1:0-17078 GCA_049472335.1 bacterium
CTTCCGAACATCAGAGTGAAATTGTCCATCTTGCAGATAACGCAGCAATAGTAGCAATGGCCGCATACGGTAGTCGACCCTACCATTTGATGTGACACACTCGAAACGCTCAAAAAGCTGACCGGTTTTGGCGTACACGTATTCCAGACAGATGTTTTCATCAATCCTGGCAATGCTGTTATCCGACAAATAGCGTTCAAATACATTGTATGCGTTTTCAAAATTCTTGAGCCTGCCCGGCGACGTTCCCTGCAGTCTCATAGATTCCATGATAGCCAATATGGAATCATGGATGTCTTGATTTTCTACCATAATCATCCTCCTCGTATAGAAATTAATGTTGTTACTTGCTTTACAAGGATGATTATATAGAAAATGGTGAGAGTTTTGTTTCTGTTGCCAACCAAATGCCTGAATTCAGTACATCGTTCTCAATCTCTCACCATTTTATATCTCTCACCATAATGGCGAAAATGGGGAGCTCCCCATTTCCGTCATTCTTTTGCTACGCATTTATTGATGAGAGGGGTTAATATCCGAAAAATTCAGGATTATCTGGGACATAGAAATCTTGAAACAACAATGATCTATACACATGTTATTCGTGATATGTCAGAGGAGGCTGAAAGCCCGTTGGATATATTAAAAAGAGAGAGCACAAAAGTAGAAAGGCATTAAATAAAATAGATGGATAATTGGAATCAAAAAGGCCTGACGGCCATTACAAAGTCGGACTTGGTGGGAGCAGGATTGGCTTGATCTTGTGATGGGAGGCCGTGTGTCAGGAAATTTGTTACGCCGTGCGTGTGCAGTATCGATTTTGATGTCTAATCGGAATTGAGCAATCCCCGGCAGACCTTGACTACTCCATTAGGGTCAAGGTTATAAAGTGAACGGATCTTTTCCTGCGGCCCTGAAGGCGAGAATACGTCCGGGATTCCAATACGTCTGACTTGTATCTTTTCTAATAGGTTTTCCTTGTCCAGCATTTCAAGGACAGCGCTCCCGAATCCGCCTGCAAGCACGTTTTCTTCAATTGTAAGGATTTTGCTAGTCTTTTTTGCCCATTTGCATATAAGTTCATTATCCAGGGGTTTTACAAATCTGGCATTGATAACCGTTGTTTCGATACCTTCATTTGCCAGCATTTCTGCCGCTTTGAAAGCCACCGGCACCATGGAGCCTATTGCCAGCAGAAGACACTCTTTGCCTTCCCTCACGATTTCCCCTTTGCCGATGGCGAGAATATCATAAGTTCTCTCCATAGAAGATAAATTCTGAGTGTTCGCCTTTGGATAGCGTATAGCAGACGGGTGATCACAACCGATGGCTGTGGCGAGCATTTTCCCTAATTCATCCCCGTCTTTTGGTGCCATAACAATCATATTGGGAAGATGCCTAAGGTATGAAAGGTCGAAGACGCCATTATGCGTAGGCCCGTCACGTCCCACTATGCCCGCTCTGTCAAGGGCCAGGCATACGGGCAGATCCTGAAGACAGATATCATGCAGGATCTGGTCATATCCCCTCTGCAGGAAGGTGGAATATATAGCTACTACCGGCTTCAGCCCCTGAGAGGCCATACCTGCGGCAAATGTCAATGCATGCTGTTCAGCGATTCCGACATCAAAGAAACGCCCTGGGAATCTTTCCCCGAATTTATCCAATCCTGTGCCTTCCGGCATGGCGGCTGTGATGGCACATATACGTGAATCCTGATCTGCAAGATCACAGAGTGCGTTTGAAAAGACCTGGGTAAATGTTGCAGTAGGAGCGCCTTTCCCCTTCTCGAATCTGCCTGATTCGATGCTGAAAGGTAAAGCGCTATGATATGTGGAAGCATTCTCTTCCGCGGGATGATATCCCTTACCTTTTCTTGTTATGACGTGAAGCAGGATCGGTCTGTTTAATTTTTTAACTGCGTTCAGAGTCTCTATCAGATTGGGTAAAGAATGACCGTCGATGGGACCGACGTATTTAAATCCTAACTCTTCAAACATTATTCCGGGTATAAAGAGTGATTTTACCGCTTCGTCCATCCTGCTTGCAATCTTAAAGATCGATTTTCCCACCTGAGGGATAGAACGTAGTATTGTTTCCACATCCTGTTTGATACGATTATAAAGCTGGCCTGTGATGATCCGGTTGAGGTATGTGGCCATTGCGCCTACATTCTTGGATATGGACATTGCGTTGTCATTAAGGATCACACAAATATCCTTTTTTAGGGCGCCTGCCTGATTGAGTCCCTCAAATGCCATGCCGCCTGTCATGGCCCCGTCTCCTATTATACATACAATCTTATGATTCTTTTGTTGCAGATCCCGGGCTGTTGCCATTCCCAGCCCGGCTGATATGGAAGTGCTGCTGTGGCCCGTATTGAAGCAGTCATAGGGGCTTTCTTCGCATTTGGGAAATCCGCTTAATCCTCTATATTCTCTAAGGGTACAGAACCTTTCTCTTCTTCCTGTCAGAATTTTATGGGCATAACACTGATGCCCGACATCCCATATGATTTTGTCTTTTGGACTGTCATAGCAATAATGGAGGGCAATGGAGAGCTCGACAGCGCCCAGACTGGATGCCAGATGTCCGCCTGTCTTTGATACTGTCGAGATTATGAGCGCCCTGATTTCTTCGGCAAGCTTTGAAAGCTCTGATAAAGATAATTTCTTCAGGTCTTCAGGTGTATCGATCCGGGATAAGATTCCGTCCATTATTATTTCTCACGTGTAATGGTGTAATGCGCAAGCTGCCTTAAGGCATCCGCCCGATGATCAAAATGCCCTATGGCGGCAAGTGCTTTGTCTATGGATTCCCTGGCCTTTTCTCTTGATTTATGAATCCCCATTATGGCAGGGTAGGTGGATTTATGATTGGTGAGGTCGCTTTTGGATGTTTTGCCAATAATTTCCTCAACCCCCTCGATATCCAGGAGGTCATCCATTATCTGAAAAGCAAGCCCAAGATGCTTTCCGTATTCCGAGAGTGCTTCCACATCGGCTTGCTCGGCCCCTGCCGTCAGGGCGCCAATTTTGGTTGATGCCCTTATAAGACAACCTGTCTTGAGCCTATGGATTGTTGAAAGTTCATCCAGTCCCAGGGACTTGTTTTGAGCTTCCAGATCCAGGACCTGTCCTCCGATCATCCCCTCCGTTCCGGAGGCCTTTGCAAGCTCATGTATGATCATGATTCGAACGGTAGGATCCAGATGCTTTGCATATTCGGGATTGCTCATGGTTATAAACGCATGAGTCAAAAGGGCATCTCCTGCCAGAATGGCGATTCCTTCTCCGAAAATCTTGTGGCTGGTGGGTTTTCCTCGCCGGAGATCATCATTGTCCATTGCAGGCAGGTCATCGTGGATGAGGGAATATGTATGGATCATTTCGATGGCGCAGGAAAAGGGGAGCACCGTTTCTTCATCGCCGCCCACCGCTTCCGATGATGCCAGGGCAAGTATGGGCCTCAATCGTTTTCCGCCTGCCATAAGAGAATAGTGCATGGATTTATGAATGGTAGGCGGGAAGGCATCTTCGGGGGGGATGAGTCGCTCGAGCCAAGAATTGATAGTCTTTTGCCTGACCTCCAGGTATTCTGATAAAGAGACTCCGGTTGTCCGATATTCCATCTAATTATCTATTTTATTATCGTTGCCTTATGTTATTGTAACTTCTCAAAATCCCGGTGGGATCTTGAGAAGATGCAAATTGCAGTATTACTAATTTTATTTTTGTGATTGTTAAGGATTTAAACCTTGATTGGCCAGGTCCTCATCCTTAAGCAGCTTATATTCTATGCTGTCCACAAGGGCCTGCCAGCTAGCCTCTATAATATTATCCGATACGCCTACTGTGCCCCATTTGTTTTCCGAATCAGAGGATTCTATCAGAACCCTTGTCCTGGCTCCTGTTCCTTCCCTTCCTTCCAGAATCCGGACCTTATAATCGATCAGATTGACCTCCTTGAGATCAGGATAAAATTCCTCAAGGGCCTTTCTCAAAGCATTATCCAGGGCATTAACAGGCCCGTTTCCATCGGATGCGGTATGTTCAATTATCCCTCTTACATTCACCTTTATGGTAGCTTCAGAGCGGGTCTGCTCATCTCCTTCCCTCCGCTCGATAATTACCCTGAAGCCTACAAGGTCAAAAAATTTGCTATAAGTGCCAAGCGCCTTTCTCATTAAAAGCTCAAATGAAGCCTCCGCGCCTTCAAACTGAAATCCCTCGTGCTCCAGTTCTTTCAGTTCATTAACAAGATTCTTGACTTCGGGTCTTTCAGCGGTCAGATCTATATTGTATTCCGCTGCTTTGGACAAGACATTGCTTCTTCCCGAAAGCTCGGAAATAAGGATCCTTTGGTGGTTACCGACAAGTTCCGGATCAATGTGCTCATAGGTCAATTTATTTTTACGAATTGCGCTCACATGGATACCACCTTTATGGGCAAAGGCGCTATCACCCACAAAAGGTTGATGCCCCCAATGTTTTAGATTCGCGATTTCGCTTACAAAACGGGAGGTCTCCCTGAGCTGTTTCAATTGCTCACTACTGATGCATTCTAATCCCATTTTGATCTGTATATTAGGTATAATGGAACATAGATTGGCATTACCGCATCGTTCTCCATATCCATTTATAGTGCCTTGAACATGCCTGACCCCCATCTTGACGGCAATAATAGAATTTGCCACTGCAACCTCTGAATCATTGTGGGTGTGGATTCCCAGAGGGGAATTTACCCTGCCTTTGACATCATAGATGATCCGCTCCAGGTCAGAAGGCATTGTGCCGCCATTGGTGTCACATAAAACAAGACAATCGGCTCCTGCCTTTTCTGCGGCCATGATTGTTTCTAAGGCATATTCCGGATTTTTTTTATATCCGTCAAAGAAGTGCTCGGCATCATAAATTACCTCAGATACACGTTCTTTTAAATAAGAGACACTTTCACTGATTATTACCAGGTTTTGTTCCAATGAAATGCTCAGGGCATCGGTAACGTGAAGGTCCCAGCTTTTTCCGAATATGGTTACAACCTTGGTTTCAGCCTCCAGGAGTCCCTGTATATTCGGGTCTTCCTCTATGCTGAACTTGGGATTTCTCGTGCTTGAAAAAGCGGCGATTTTGGCATGCGACATTCTATAATCCTTGATCCTCTTGAAAAAAAGCATATCCTTGGGATTCGATGTTGGCCACCCGCCTTCGATATAATCTACACCAAGCTCATCAAGCTTACGGGCTATCCTCAATTTGTCCTCGACTGACAGGGATACACCTTCTGACTGGGCACCATCCCTGAGTGTTGTGTCATATATCAAAACCTTAGACATTTTTGGCCCCCTGACTTGATTCTGAATGTATTTTGTCCAGCTCGAACACCTCATGCAGGGCCCTGACTGCAAGCTCCGTATATTTGGAGTCTATAACACAAGAGATCGCTATCTCGGATGTAGATATCATTAATATATTGATCCCTTCCTTTGCAAGTATATCAAACATCTTGGCAGCGACACCGGAATGATTTTTCATCCCCACACCAACAATCGATACCTTTGCAATTTTGTCATCACACTGGATCTCTTTGGCCCCTAGCTCCTCATTGACCAAATCCCGGATGACTTTGAGGGCCTTCTGGCATTCATTTCTCAGAACTGTGAAGGATATATCAGCGAGTTCCTTTTCGCTTATATTTTGAATGATCATGTCCACAACGATATTTGCATCTGCAAGGTGATTGAATATGGTAGCTGCGATTCCTGGTCTGTCAGGCACACCGATAACAGTTAGTTTTGCTTCATTTTTACTATAGGTTACCCCTTGCACAAGCACTTGTTCCATATTTGGATCCTCCCTAGTGACAATCGTTCCTTGATTGTCATTAAAACTGGAACGGACATGAATGGGCACGTTATATTTCATGGCGAATTCCACGGCCCTGATCTGTAATACCTTTGCGCCAAGACTGGCCATTTCAAGCATTTCTTCGTATGATATCCGGTCTATCTTGCGTGCCTCCGGAACAATATTGGGATCTGTGGTAAATACACCGTCCACGTCCGTATATATTTCACATGTATCAGCCTTTAGCGCAGCAGCCAGGGCAACGGCGGAGGTGTCCGAACCACCGCGGCCCAGGGTGGTGATATCCCCATCTGCTGTTACTCCCTGGAAACCGGCCACAATCAGTATCCTGCCCCTTTCCAGCTCTTTTATCAATCTCTCTGTAGGAATATCCATAATCCTTGCCTTTGTATGGGCCATGTCCGTGAGGATGTTAGCCTGCGAACCGGTCATGGATATTGCGGGATGGCTCATGCTCTGGATGGCCATGGCCAGAAGGGCGATCGTGACCTGTTCGCCGGTGGCAAGAAGCATGTCCATCTCACGTTCACTCGGATTCATGGTGATCTCGTGCGCCATAGTGATCAAATGGTCCGTTTGGCCACTCATGGCCGAGACAACGACAACAACATTGTTGCCGGCATCATGGGTTGTGCACACACGTTTTGCGACCTTCGTGATCCTTTCGATCGATCCGACAGAGGTGCCTCCGTATTTTTGTACAATGATTTTTTTCATGGTTCTGGTATCACTATTCGAGTTTATCAATTATTTGGCTGCTTAAAAATTATATCTGATGGTTTTGTAAAAAGTCAATTTTGATGGAATTATTTTGATAAATTAGACATCCCTTTTCAAAAAAAAGGCCATGAGTTTTTGTCCGTCCGGAAAGCTTAAACCGCTTTTACCTGCTGTTTCCTCATCAAAATGATCAATATTCTCTTTTAAATGATGCTGTCCATAAGAAGAAAATATACAAAAGGGAACAGGTTCGCTGGTATGGGTTTTAACGCTCACAGGTGTATAATGATCCGGAAGGATCATGATATTGTGATTGGGAAATTTTTTTAAACCATCTATTATTTTGCCTACAACAAGCCGGTCAACATCCTCTACAGCCTGGATTTTGACATTAAAATCTCCAATATGGCCTGCTTCATCAGGGGCCTCTATGTGTATCAAAATAAAATCGAGATATTCCAGAGCATTGAGGGCATATTCCGCCTTGCCGGCATAATTTGTGTCCAGATAACCTGTTGCTCCGGGCACGTTGATAACCTCTAAATCGAGATATCTTCCGATCCCTTTCAGAAGATCCACTGCAGAGATGATTCCCCCTTGAAGTTGATATCTATCCCGGAACTTAGGCAAGCTTGGACGAGGACCCTGTCCCCAGAGCCAGATACTTGTTGCCGGAGGTTTATTCACCTCTATACGTCTTTTATTTACAGGATGCCCTAATAGAAGTTTCTGGGATCTTTCCATAAGGGATATAAGGAAATCAGAGCCAGGACCCTTTGGAAGATGGGGGATGAATTTCTGATCAGAAATATCATGGGGCGGGGTGCAGACCGGTGCAACCTCTCCTCCTCTCCAAACCATCAAATGGCGATAACTTGTTCCAGGATAAAAACCCGCATCATCGGCCCCGATTTTTTGATCCAGAAAACGAATAAGTTCGGCAGCCTCAGCGGTGGAGATATGTCCCGCGCTGAAATCCTTCATCCTTCCATCCTTAAGGGTTACCAGATTGCAGCGATAGGCAATGTCACCCTCTTCCAGCTCCACGCCGATATTGGCTGCTTCCAGGGGGGCGCGTCCCGTATAATATTTAACTGGATCAAATCCGAGGACAGACAGATTTGCCACGTCACTTCCCGCAGGAAAACCTTCAGGAACAGTCTGCACGGTTCCTGTAACACCCTTGGACGCCAGCAGGTCCATATTGGGTATCCTTGCATTCTGAAGTATGGTCTTCCCTCCGAGTTCTTGGATCGGATAATCACCCATACCATCCGGGACGATTACTACATATCTTGGCCTGTCTATATTCATAATTGTATATCCTTCCGGGCATAATCCCTGATAGCTTTTAATGGTTCAATTTTAATTGGAATCAATTTAGAATAACCAAATATACTCGTTCATCTTACATTAATAAGAATTCCTGTCAAGCAGAACAGCTTAATGTCATTAGTATATTGGACCTCTTTCAATTCATGCATCAAAGTTGTATTAAAAGTTGTATTAATATAACGTGGCTTTGCATTATTGATTACTATATGTTAAATATCTTTGAATCTCAATTATAGACATTATTAAATGAAATACATTAAAATTACCTAAAAGATGTTTTTCAAAGATATTTTTTAGAATTTAACTGGACCCGGACTACTTAATTTATATATAATCCGGTTTTAAAATAGTTTTTTGAATAATCAAGAAGCAAATGATTTTAAGATATTTTCCGATAAGCATTTAGAAACTCAAAGTGAATACGGAGGAGCCTAAACTATGGATTTCAAATTCTATTTCTGTTGTCTTTTGCTTCTCGTTTTTTTGTTTAACGGATGTGCCTACGTCCCGGGATTGAAACAATTCAAAATAGTAAAATCCGACTATTCGGACTCTGCAATTCAAATAAAAAGGGATGAATTGTCAGAGGATTTGGATAAAGATTTTTCACCGCATAAAGGCAGAAGATTTGTTAGTGATCAGGATCAAAATCAACAGAATGACCAAATGGAGAAAGATCCGTTTTATGAACCCTTTGAGTCAGGAGAAATAAAAGCCGTATCCGATTCCTCATCCGATCCCTTATTTACAGAGAATAGCTCTATTTCAGCAATTGATACAGCAATTGAACCCGCCGTCGAGATTGATCCCATTCAGGTAAAACAGGACAAACTGGATGAAGCGCTGGGGATATGCCAGGAAGCACAGGTTGATTGGAAGGAAGGAAATGTGGAGATGGCGTTGGAGCTACTGGACAGGGCTTATGAATTATTGATAAATGTGGAAACCAACGGAGATGCAGAAATCTTCCAGCAGAAGGAGGACATAAGATTTCTCATCTCTAAAAGGATCGTGGAGATCTATGCCTCACGTCAGACCATGGTCAACGGAAATCACAATGAGATCCCATTGATCATGAATGATATTGTGGAAAGGGAGATTAAGAGCTTCCTCGGTCAGGAAAAGGAGTTTTTTCTGGCCAGTTATAGCCGTTCAGGCAAATACAGGCAGATGATTCTCGATGAATTGAAAAAGGCGGGACTCCCGGAGCGCCTTTCGTGGTTGCCCCTCATTGAGAGCGGATTTTTGATAAGGGCACTTTCAAGGGCACGCGCACTTGGTCTGTGGCAATTTATACCATCAACCGGTTATAAATTCGGACTTGAAAGGAATCGATGGATTGACGAGCGTATGGACCCTGAAAAGGCCACAAAGGCCGCAATCGAATACCTGACCCAGTTGCACAATATTTTTGGTGACTGGACCACCGCCCTGGCCGCTTATAATTGTGGAGAGGGGACGGTGTTGAGGGTCATTCGTAATCAGCATATAAATTATCTGGATAATTTCTGGGATTTATATGTACAACTGCCATCAGAGACTGCCCGGTATGTGCCGAGACTTATGGCTGCCTTACATCTGATAGAAAATCCTGAAAAATATGGTCTGGATCTGCCAGTCCCACAGGAACCCGTTATTTATGATGAGATTACAGTAAAAAAACAGATCCTGCTTTCCGATCTGGCGGAAAAGATCTCCGTGAGCAAAGAAGAATTGATAGATATGAACCCGGAGTTAAGATACAAGGTGACTCCGGATTCCGAATATACACTTAAGGTGCCCCCGAATAAGAGCGAAACAGCCCTTGCCGTTCTTGAAGAAATGCCGGCATGGAGGGCCCCTGAACCGGAGTATGCATATCATAGGGTAAGAAAGGGAGAAACACTCTCTCATATCGCAAGAAGGTATCGGACAAGCGTTAAGAAGATAGCAAGTATCAATAACATAAGAAGTTATAAAAGGCTCCGGATAGGCCAGAGGCTTAAAATACCTGTCAGGGGTAGAGGCTCGAATACACTTACAAAAGCGAGTCCGGGCGGGGGCTACAAGACTGTTAGTGTCAGAAAAGGTGATTGCTCATATGATATTGCCAGGATGTATGGAATGAGCCTGAATGAATTTCTTTCAGTGAATAATCTCTCTAAACGGAGTGTTATCTATCCTGGGCAAAGGGTCCTGGTAAGAAGCAAATAATCCGAACAAGGTAAAGCCTTAAAAGAATCGGTTAAGGAAATTGACGGTATTCAAATAATCATTCATCTTTCTTTGCCCTGTTGAAATATCCAAAGGTCAGCCGTGGGAATGCCTCCTTAAGGTCTTTCATCCACTTATGGAGAGGATACCGGCGGCCATTCGTTTTAGTTTTCATTGCCCTCAGATAAAGATCAGGATCAATGTTGAGGTTTCTCATCTGTATCTGTTCAATGCCTGTCTGTCTTATAAAAGAGATCAGCCTGTCTCGTTCTGATTCTCTGTCTGTTATTCCAGGGAATACAAGCAGATTTATGGCGGGTGAAGACCCTGACTCCTTTGCCAGTATCAGGGATCTTTTTAAATCATTCAGGGAAAATCCTTTTGGTTTATGGTAAGCAGTAAAAAGGAACGGGTCCGGTGAGCTCAGGGTCACCCGGATACTGTCCATCCCTGAGTGGCAAAGATCTGCAATGATTTCGGGCATACTTCCGTTAGTGTTGAGATTGATGATCCCCTTTGTTGTTTCTACCCTTAAGGCTTCAACCGCTCCTTTTATAACATCAGCCTTGAGTATGGGTTCACCCTCACAACCCTGCCCGAAGCTTGCTATGGGGTCCTCGGCCTCCGTAAGGTGGGGTAACGTAATCTCGCAGATTTCATCAACGGTTGGAACAAATGTAATCCTCCCGTGGGGGGCGGGACAACATCCTGCAGGCTGGAGAGATATGCATCCCAGACAGCGGGCATTGCATGTGGGGGATGTCGGTAATGGCAGTTCCCATCTACGATAGAAACAGTTTTTAGCGGCAAAGCAATGATATTCGAGGGCACAGCGTGCCAGATGATGAAGGAGCCGGTTCCCCGGTGTTTTTGCAAGCGCTTTTTTAACCAGGATTGCAAGGCCTTCGTCGTCCTGAAAGTATTTAGGGTCCCAGTGGGGGTTTGGATCAACCATGATTCCGGCCGCCCAGAACCTGTCATCTTTCCAGCCTACCGCCGCATAGGACCAGAGGGGGAGGGTAGGGGGCTTTCTTTGTAAACATGTAGCCGGCAAAAGCGTACGCACATATCCGGGAGGAAGAAAGGCAGCTACAGCCAGACAATCGTCTCCACTTTTTGGAGGTGATGGCTTTGTCAAGCTGTTTTCACTTAAATCCCATCCCAGGGGTGTACGTCCCGGCATGTAAAAGAGGGTGCTTCCAAATGGGAGAGGTACAAGCTCATCAGGATGGGGAATGACTGGGGAGCGGCCGGACATGCCGGCCATTTTCAAATCAGGGTGATCCAGGATTTTCCCCTTTACATCGGCAAAGACCAGGGAAGGAAGATCCTCAGGAGAGAAATGTGAGTTATGATCAGGAGAGGGCATTATGGAGTTCGTCCAGAGTAAATATGGAAACAAGGGTGAGCCCTGCCTTCTCGATGGCCTCTCTTCCCCCCTCCGCCCTGTCAACAATGGCCAGGATATGATCCACTATAACACCCGTATCCCTGAGTTTTTCGACAGCCAAAAGGGATGATGCCCCTGTAGTTACCACATCCTCTAAAACAACGACTCGGTCGCCCTTGCTTATCCGGCCTTCGATTGCCTTTTTTAGTCCCCGGTCCTTTGCCTGCTTACGCACTACAAAAGGCTGGAGAGGCATTCCTTGATGAAATGCGTGTATGGATGTTGCAAGAGCCAATGGAATAGCGCCGAATTCAAGCCCTCCGACGGCCTGAACCGGAAGCCCCTTGATTCTTTCAAAGATTACCTCACCTGTCAATACCAAGCCTTCCGGGGTGAGGGTTGTTGTCTTACAATCTATATAGAAGCGGCTCATTTTGCCCGAAGCCAGGCGATAGGCCGGTATAGGGCTATAGTTGTATGAGATCTTGGCGAGAATGGAGAGGAGTCTTTTTTCTGCTTCCGTCATATAAGTTTTTCCTTTACTGGTTATATTATTGTTCACGGAATCATTGGTGGATAATACAGCCCCATGGTTTCATCCAGGCTATGCATAAGATTCATATTTTGGAGGGCAGACCCTGCTTGTCCCTTTACAAGATTGTCTATCTGCCCAATAATAAGGCATGTATTTGTTTTTGAGTCTACATAAACCGATAAGAGACAGAAATTAGAGCCCCTTACATCTTTTGAGGAAGGGGGTTGATTGGAGGGCAAAACCCGTACAAATCTTTCGTTGCGGTAGAAATCCCTGTATAGATCAAAGATCCGGGAAAAATCCCAATCCCTGTCAAACTGTCCATAGGCACATACCATAATTCCCCGGGTAATAGGGACAACCTGGGTATTGAGCGTTATATGGCACTCTGATCCTGCCTGGATAGAAAGTTGGTTTTCAATCTCTATCACATGTTGATGCATGCCGATCTTATAAGGGTTCATATTTTCATACCTGCTCGGATAATGAAATGCAGCAGATGGGTTTTTGCCTGCCCCGGACGCGCCTGTCTTTGCGTCACATATAAGTCTCTTAATATCTACTGCCCTTGCCTTCACAATCGGAGCAAGCGCGAGTATAGTCGCGACCGCGAAACATCCCGGGTTGCCCACGAGGCTGGTTTCGGATATGGCTGATCTGTTAATCTCGCTCAGGCCATAAACGGATTGTTCCAAAAGTTCAGGAGACGCATGTTGTGTAGGTTTTCCTATCCTTTCGGCATATGACGCATATTCCTGTTGAGATGAAAAGCGGAAATCCCCGCTATAGTCAACGACTTTAAGCCCATAGTCCAGATACCTTGATGCCCATCTCATCCCCACACCATCCGGCGTGGCAAAAAAAATTGAGTTGGCTTCTCCGTCTCCGGGATTATCATCCTCAGGTGAAATAATTTGCAGGTCACAAAATCCGGATAAATGAGGGTATACAGAACTGATCGGAAGCCCTCTGTTTTCTATATCAATCAACGCGACAATTTTAGCCTCGGGATGCCTGATGAGTAGCTCAATTATTCCCACCCCCCCATATCCGCATGCACCGAAAATTTTTACTTTTAACATGCCGGTGCTCCTTTCTTCATCTCTTTTTAAGTCCTCACTTTTGATATTTTTTTATTAACTAATATAACATTGAAAAATATGATATTAAATACTATAATGTTAGACAACATTATATTGAATAGTAATTATTAAATAGTACTATTCAACTTAAGGCATTTTAAGGAGGAAAAATCCGAGTTCTTTCTTTGCCATTTATTTTTTCTCCTTTGAAATATTAAATAATTTATCATGCCCGTGACGTTGAGAGCAAGTCTTAGCATGATATTCATTTTTTACTTGATCTTAAGTCCAACGAGTGATAATCTTTAAAAAGGAGCATTTCGATTGAATTCTGCAATAAATGATCCCATATTCATTATGGCCTGATGTATGCATAAAATTTGTATTATAAAACAATTTGTATCTTAAACAAGGAGGTAAGATGAGGCTTGTAAAGTTCAAATTACTTAGTATCGTATTATTGATTGGCTTTTTTGTGTGCTTTTTTTCTTTTAAATCTTACGCCAAAGATAAAAATGTCTTGATGTTTTTATGGCAGGGAGAGACCGGTTCTGAAAAGGGCTTCAGGGATTCTTTGGCCGAAGAGTTTTCCGACAAAGAGATTAAGTATACAGTGCTTGATGCCTACAGGGATAATAACCGCTTAAAGGATTTGATAGAACAGACGGATGAGACAAAATATGATTTGATATACACCTACGGATCCACTGTCACTTCCAGAGTGATTAAGGAATTCCAGAAGACTCCTATTATATTCAATAAAGTGCTGGACCCGATCACTTACAAAATTGTCGATTCATGGGACGAAAAACAGCCTAATTTGACAGGGGTATCCATTTTGATCCCCGTTTCCATCCAGATCGAAAAGATTCATGAGGTTTTTGGTACGGCAGATATTGGATTCATCTTTAATCCCCTGGACAAGAATTCTGTTGAAATAAAGGAAGAGATGGAAGCCATTCTTGAGAAGAAGGGTGTTGAATTGATATCGTTCGAATTCGACAAAAATTTTAATTCCCTTAGTGGATACGTAGACAGGGTTAAGGACCGTGTATCTTGTATTTATCTGCCATCTGAACGTGAGGTGGTCGGATATATTCAGAGAATTTTTTCCACTATAAACAGGCGACAGATTCCCACTTGTGTTACCAGCACCTCTACACTTAAACTGGGAGGCGCGTTGTGTATTACTGTTGACTATTATGAAGTTGGAAAATCTGCAGGAAAACTGGCTGCCAAGATCCTGAAAGGTGCAAATCCTTCTGATCTCCCAGTGATAAGGCCATCCGGATCCGAGATTAAACTGTATGCAAATTCCAATACACTTAAGAGATTTAAGATTGAATTGCCAAAGGATCTGAAGATTAACTATATTAAATAATCAGTAACATTCTCATATATCGAGACCCGATCCTTCTAGTCACAGTTTATTTGCCTTAAATTAAAATTGCTGGTTTCAGAAATGACGATAATGAATAGTATAGAGATTTTTCCTGAAGTTTTCCTTTTTTAATATGAGAATGAACAACCATGGGATTTGAATCGCAAAAAGAATCAGATGCTCAAAAATTCAAAGAAAAGGATGCTACCCGAAAACGTATTGTTGATCATTTGAAAGAGCATTGGCAGCGAGATCCTATAAAGTTTTCATTTTGGGCAGGGATTTCCTTCTTTGTCACGACTATTCTAATGGCCCTAATCCTGGAGTATTCATACAGGCCAAGAACATGTATTCTTTGTCATGAGATGAAGCCTGCTCATGAGACATGGGAAAAATCATTTCACGGTTCCCTCACAGGCGGCAAAGAGGATTGCCTGGCATGTCATACCGCTCCGGGATTCGGCGGGAAAATAAGGGCAAAAATCGGTGGCCTGGTTTTTTTTTGGAATCATATTCTTGAAAACTACGATGAGGATATAAAGGCGGAAAAACCAGTATATTGCGTTCGCTCAGGCTGCCATACGGAACCATGGAAGATGGATAGAGGCTCCTCTATCAGGGTTAATCATGCGCTCCATATCTCGAAGGGATATGCCTGTGTCATTTGTCACGACAGGATAGCACATGGATTCGATCCTAAAGGACTAAACCTTCCAACTATGAAGGATTTTTGTTTCCCTTGTCATAATGACGAGATCGCATCGAGGAGCCGTTGTCAATACTGTCATATATATCAGGAAGCCATGTTTTTAGGAGACGCTGGTGAGGGCATGCCCATTGGCGATGTTTCCGTGCACCAGAAGGCCCTTTTGTCTTGCGTGGATTGCCATACGGATGGTTGTGTGCCCAACCCGGTCCAGGCATGCCTTGATTGTCATTCTGAATCCATTGTGTCCAGGCAGGAAGAAGAAAAGGCATGGATAGAGAGATCTATGAAAATACTTGAGAAAAACATTCCCAGGTTGGCGGAAAGAATTAATAAAGCTGAGGATATGGGGCAGGATATAAGTCAGATTAATGGTATATACACCCTTGTTCAGGATGTTTATGCCTTCTTAAATGCGGACAAAAGCAATGGGGCTCATAATCCTTCCTACTCCAGGTATCTCTTAGATGACAGTCTTAACAAGCTTGATTATGCATTGCTTGTCGTGAATCAGCTTCAGCGGGTTGTCTTTTAACAGCTATATCTGAATACGCTTCTTCCCAAATTAATCGATTCAACACCCAGTTCATATGCGAGGGTCAATTCTGTGTTGGTTGAAAATCCACATAAACCGCATTGTACCTTATCACGATTCTTGACATAACAACCTTGTGTTATTGTACCATCAGGTTCAATGCTCACGACCATCCATTCCTTGCACCTGGAGGTCCAATTATTGTTTTTTAATGACTCAAGGGCCTTAAAAGAATTTACAACAGGCCAGCCTTCCTTTTTCAGCTTAATAAGCTCATCCAGTACTTTAATCCTTTGTTCATTGGTTAACAATAAAGGATCTGTTTTTTTATAGGGATAATAGAATTGAATAGTCATCCCTTTGACCTTGCCCTTTATAAATTTTACAAGTTCCGGGATCTCCTGCCAATTGATCTTGTTGATCGTAGTGTTTACATAGAGATTAGGGTGTTTACAGGATTCGATGTTTTTTATGACCGTATCGAAGATTTCCTGCCCGCGGATACGGTTGTGGGTATCCTTAAGGCCATCCAGGCTGACCCATAGACTATTTGAATCAACATCGGTAGAAATGGTCCCGTTAGTCGTAACCCCTACGCTATAAAAGTATTTTTTGGCCTCATGCACAACATCCTGTAATGTATAATCACCATCGCGCCAAAGAAAAGGCTCACCGCCCTCGATAAGCAGTATCCTTATCCCCATGTCATGCAAGGACCTAAGGATTTCTTTAATCTCTAAAAACCTCATTTGAGGTAAGTTTTGATGCCAGAATGGGCAGTGGTGGCATTTGAGATTACATTTGTGAGTAATTTTAAACCCCGCAAGCAGTGGATTTCTTTTCCCGAAATAACGGGTCATGATGTAATACTTTAAAAAGCAGAAAAACCATGCTGTTTTCATTTTATTTTACCATTATCAATATAAGGTGAAATATTAATTCAATCAATAAAATCGAATCTAATTATAATACAAATAAGGTCAAAATAAAATCAGTTCAAATAATATTCTATTGTTCAAAAGGAAATTCTTTGACTATATTCAAGGTTGCTGCTTCTTTACAAGATGTGGGGCAACTGATGAATTATGGCATTTGCCACAATCCGGTCCCATTTTGCTGTCATATGGCTGTGTGGTATGGCAGGCGCGAGCGCATGCATTATATCCTATAGATGTGTGGCTGGCCAAGTGGGTTGCAGCATGGCAGTTTACACAGGCTACCCCTCCGTGTCCGTATGAGTCTTTAAATGAAATATCCTTGGGGTAGGAATATTCTTTATCTTTATGGCAATCATCACAACGGGGCAGGCCCCTTTGCGCCCGCATTTTAAATGA
>JBLIRO010000096.1:0-16762 GCA_049472335.1 bacterium
ATAAAAGGGGCTGTGGGATCGCTTATGTCTATCACCTGTAAGCCGCTATAACCATCAGCCACCAGGGCATAGTGCCCGTCCTGGGAGACGACTACTTTATTGCCATCACCGAGAGTATCACAGCTTCCAGCAATAAAAGGGGCTGTGGGATCGCTTATGTCTATCACCTGTAAGCCGCTATAACCATCAGCCACCAGGGCATAGTGCCCATTCTGTGAGAGAGTCACTCCATCAGCTTCACCGGGAGTATCACAGCTTCCGGCAATAAAAGGGGTTGTGGGATCGCTTATGTCTATCACTTGTAAGCCGCTATAACCATCAGCTACAAAGGCATAGTGCCTATTTGGGGCAAGTGCTACGCTTTGTGAAGTACCTGGAGTGTCTAAATTTACCATATAATAAAGCAATTCAGGATATTCTATTTTTATTATATGCACTCCTTTACCTCTAGCAGTCAAATAAGCATAAAAATTATTATCATCTCCTTTTCTTATAGCGATATCATTACAATTACCGATTGGAATAAAGGATCTTAAAGATAATTTCATGGATTGTCTTTTTAAGCTATTTTTTCCCTCATCTATGGAAAAAACCACCATACCTCTAGAAGTTGCACAAAAAGCATAATATAAGCATTCCTCATTGTGATAGGAGAAAATATTACCATCCAATACTTCTATAGCCTGAAAACCACCATAATTATTGCTCCAATGACCTTCAAGTCCTAAATCAACCATACCCTCTGCGAAGACAGATCCAATGATGAATAGCACTATCCAAAAATTGATTGTAAAAAAAAGAATAAAAACATTTCTCTTATGAAGTGCTATCGCATAATATTGCATCATTACACTCTCTAACTATCTCCTCCCCCCAAAATTCCTTCCCAATCACCCTATCATTTCAAACGAATGTAAAAATTTTTATCAGATCAGAGAATATGTTTTAAAATATTGTTTTTCCCCCTGCGGTCGAAATAACAGAATTGCCAAATCATCTCTTTTCGATTGCATCAAGTTTAGGTTCCATTTTCATTTCTTATTTGGATATAGGTAAACATCATAGATAGCCTTCTGGGTTCGATGATATACCTTCTCTGCAAGATCACTGACAGAAGCCTCTTTTACAAACTCTATATCATCTCCTGCGTATTTAACTAAAGCAGTTTTCACGTCAACCAATCGATAATAGAGAAATATTCCTTCCGGCTCCTTGCAGATATCAAGGAATAGCATAGCCCTTGCATAGAGAAACTTCCCAAAAAGATTTAAGGAATCCGGATTATCCCAGGGCAGAACAGACAGATCAAGATCCATCTCCTCTAAAAGTTTATCCAGTTTTTCCCTCTCCCCCAGCTCAAGTTGAGGATCTTTTGTAAAGTTTATAATGATTTTTCTGGTAAGGCCTTTAAGCATGGAAGCAGCCCAGCCGGGGGCTGTGCTCTTCTTCTCATTGAATATATTAAAGACAACAACCACAAAAGGTCTTGCTCTATCCCTACTCGAAGCTTTACCTTCAGGAATGCGCTGTAAAAGCTTTTCTCTGATTTTTCCCTTTAAGATTTCTATTCTTTCTTCCTGGGGCATGTTTATGCCGTCTGCATTATCTCCTATATCCCAAGGAACCCATTCCCATTCCTTTCCCATACAAAAAATCAGCCCCCCAAGACATATCAATACGATAAGGGCTATGAGAAAAGGCTTTAAGGTGTATACCCTCTTTGAAATATTTATAGGGTTTCTTGTATGTATAGGCTCTTTGACCGGAGCAAGTGCCGATTTTTTATCGCCTTCTTTTTCATTACTATCTTTTGGGTCTTTTTGAGAAAGTTCAATCAGGTATAAGGCCGGATCACCATAAAACACATAGTTCAACCAGGAGAGGCTTTCCTGCCCATATTTTTGTTGAAAAGACACCCTCGCCTTCCGCAGGGCCTCTGCCACTGTATGGCCTGTCATGAGATGAGAATAGAATTCCTTCCCCATATACATGCCGTATTCATCCGAGGTGATACAAAATGTGCCGATGTAATTTTGCACCCCGGCTTTTAGAAAAGACTCAATGAGCCCTTCATCAAGAAAATGCATTTTGGGACTGGTTGCGGCTGATTTGCAGGCATTACAGAAAACAAGGGGAGGCATGGCCATCTGGCCGCCGGCCATCTTTTCAATATCAGACCCGCTGAACCTGCCGTCGGATAGAAGCCAGGCGCTCTTTTCCGGCTGATTCTCTTCATGTATCACGTGCCCTGCATAATGCACCAGATGGTAATCCCGCAGGTATTTTCGTACAAAATCGGTGTCTACCTGATCCCCGGAATGGATTTCACATTCTATTACCCTTCCGCTCGGTCCCAATACAGCCTTGATTTCCTCGCCCTCTTTTTGGGACATGGCCAAGTCCTCTGTGGGGTCAGTGATAATGAGCATGTTCAAGGGCGGTGGGATGGGAAGGGCATAATCCGGACCATTTTTCCTGTTTACCCTGGTTTGTATCTGCCTTCCCATGTTAAATCGCTCACAGAGAAATTGCTCACCGTCAAAAAGCCATTCCCAGGGAATATGGATGAGATTGACATCCAGTTTCAGCTCAAGGTTTCGAAGGGTCGTATTCTGAAGGGCTTCCTTTATATCCCGGCTCAAAAGCTCATCATAGAGGAGATAGCAGGATTTTTTAAAATGGATAAACTGTCCGGGATCGGTTTTAAAATTATTGAATCTATCTAAATCGTTCTTGATTTTTTCCACTGCCCTTTCAATCCTGTCCATGGCAATCTCTGTTCCGTCACGGTTTCTCAAGGGGCCTGTTTGAGAGGATTGATAAAAATAGAGGCGTATCTTTCCACTTTCAAGATAAATGAGCTCAAGGATATTCTTTTCCTGGACAAATCCCGGAGTGCTCATACTGTCTCTTTCAGCATAATGGGAATGTCAATATCCTCGATGGTCTTTTCATTATCAAAAAATTTAAGATGGTAGCTGCCTTCTTTGAGCCGATGAAAGAGGGCCTTTCCCTGGGAAAAGGACACTGCTGCGCGCTGTGTATCTCCTTTATAAAGGCGCACCTCTATACGGGAAGAGAGGTTTTCGGGAGAAAGAGAGGAGACGGATAAGGTTAAGTACCCTTCCCTATCTGCAGGCACAAGTTCAAGCTGAATTGGGCCAAGCACTGTTTCGGTACGGATGCGGCAGGGAAAATCGTGAAGGTCTGTGGGAATATCATGACTTTCTTCCCTGGGCTTTTGATATGCCCGCACAGGTTGAGGCACCGGTTCCAGGCAGGGAACTATCCCTTCCAACCTCTCCTCTATGTGGGCAATTTTGCCCCTTACTTTGTCCCAGATGAGCACTATCTTTTTTGGCTTCGCTTTTGTTTTTGCCTGATCCTCTTTTTTTGCCGATGTTCCCTGAAGCAACTCCAGTGCTTTTCGGTAGAGGGATGCAGGAAGTTTTTGAGGGGCTGCCTCGGCTTCTTCAAGATCCTTGAGCGCCACAAGGGTGTGCAAACATTCGGTGCAGGAGAGAAAATGCCGTATGAGACTTTCCTTATCAGCGATACGATCTCCTCGAATATAGCTTCGTAAAGTATCCTCTGAGGGACATTCTGTTTTTGGAGGAATATATTTTCCCCTGCTTTTTTTTAACCGCTTTGCTATAAAATCATTTATGTCATCTTTTTTTCTCATGGACTTTCCTTAATGAGCCGAGTATCTTTTTATTTCAATAGATTCTGCCATTTATCAATCCCTTTGCCGGCCATTATTTTCATAAGGGAGCAATAATACATTTTCTTCCCTTTTTACTATTAGATTACCCGGAGTCAAAAATTCCCCTCTTTTTTAATTCATCCTTAAAAAATTTTCTGAATTTCTCGGTGATCTTATAAATGGCCTTCTCTTTCATCCGAAAAAGTTTGGCTAATTCTGGTGCTGATATTTTTTCTAATTCACGGATTCCGTAGAAAAGTTCAACAATTAATCGCTCTTTTTCTTTGAGCCTGGAATAGGCAGATTCTAAGGATTCTTCACGAAATGTTTCCTTCTCATCTTCGATAATGTCTGTTAAAGGATCGTTCTTGGTAGAAAAATCTGAAATGAGCTCAACATCATTTATCTCTTTTTTGATCCTCCTTGTTTCCTTGTTGAATTGTGAGGAGATGAAAAGATTTGTCACTTTGACAAGATACGTTTGTGGCTGTGCCCCATTTATGCCCTTGAAATTATAAAGGACCTTATAACCATTTTTGGCAATATAGACTATAAAATCCTGGAAAATATCCGCTGGCTCGAGGTTCACCTTTATATATTCACTATTGGCAGCTATGACGATCCGGCCCCCTGAGCACTTTTTACAAATGATGGTATAAATCAAGCCACCAAAACATTCCAGAAAATCACTACATGATTCGCCAAAGGCCTTCGGGAATGTGCTTTCGGAATCACCCTTCATACTCAGGCTCCACTGTAATTATAGGGTAAGGATAAGATAATTGTGAAGGTTTGATTTTATATCTTATTTTTTTAATATAACTTAACATAATTTACTATTGAAATCAAGATATAATCTTATTCAAATATGTTGATTTTATTCATATTTATTGACTGTATCCTCTCTGTTTCACCAAGACTGAATTGTTTTTTCCTTATGGAAGTTACTAAAGGGAACTCATTCTTTATACCCTTATTTTGATAGGGAACCTTCTGTTTCTCTTTATAATGAGCATTATTGAGAATTGTTTCAATCATTTTTTCTTTGTTTGAAATTTTAATCAGGGGAAAAAAGTATTTTGTGGATACTAATACATATAGGGGATGAAAACAGATATTTAAATTATTCGTTAGAAAAAAAATTTATGTTTTTTCTTTGCTTGTCCATTTAATACAAAAGTTATCCAGTGATTCAGTTAAAGGGGGTGATATTGGTTATGTGAAAAAAACAGTCAATTATTAAGCTTTAGTTATTGATTTTGTTCAGGGGGAAGTCTGTTATTTTAAAAGGTCCCCAAAAAATATTGGATAGTCAAACTGAAAGGAGAGGAGTGCAATGAAGGCCGTGAATAAGACGATATTGATAATTATGCTGGTTTTTTGCGTAATCTTTCTTATTAATAGGATCACGTTCGCCGGCATTGAGGAGATGTTGATGCCGGAGGCAAAGGTTATTGTAAAGGGAAAACTTCCTGATGATTGTTCAGTAAATATTGATTTAATCCTGAATGATCCGGAGTTAAATGCAAGCCGGATAGATGATTTTGTTGTTTGGCAAGAAATTCCGGATGATTGTGAACGGTCATCATGTTGTTGTTATCATGAGAGTTATCCTGAATCGGTAAAGTTATTATGCGCATTATCTCAAAACGGCACGTTTCTCTTTGGTGCAGAAGGGCCGGTACCTGAGGTGTTATCTGCTATATGTCCGGGACAGACATCATTTGAAATACATCTAAAGCCCAGAACAATAAACTTAACCGATTCGGCAAGGTCCAAATTATTATTACTGGATAAAAAGGGGTATATATCAGGGCTTCAATCCGAATTGCCTATGGTTGATTTTGCTAATTATATAAAGAAAGGTCTTTCTTTCGAAATTAAACACAGGCTTGAAAACAAGATAACGGATATTTTCTACGGTGTATTTTCACTCAGGGGAAATGAAGATATTTGGCGTGAAAATGGTTATGGTGTATATACAAAACAACATGATATCTGGCGACCCGGAAATACTCTTTGGTGTCCGTTTACAAGTGCATTCGATAATGGGACAGCTATACGTTCCTGTAAAGTCAATTATGAGGGTGAAATTGCATCCTTTGTGAATTGTCGGATATTTAATAATAATAAAATATATTCATTACTACCTTGTATAGAAGCTGGCTGGGTGAAATTGGATGGGATTGAGGTTGTCAATGGATCGGGTAGATGTTGTTCACACGATAGAAAACTCTATAACCAATATCCACAGAACATAGAATTAGGGATAAAAAAGTGTTGGTCTCATACCCTTTCATATGTTGGTATTGCCTTTATCGGTGACTCAATCACATTCTCTGACTGGAATGAAACTCCAAGCTTAGGGCATAGGAAAAATCCGCCCCCGGAGATCCTTGTTCTTGAACCAAACATCTGGTACGGAGACTATATTGAATATTCCCCTGACGATCCAATGGTTGGCAAGGCTGTAACCTTTGATATCCTATCTTCATTTGATCCCAGTAAAGTTGCATCCTATGAATGGGACTTCGGGGATGGAATTACCGGTACAGGTGCAACTGTAAATCATATATATCAGGAACCCGGAGATTATAATATTTCTTTATTGATGACCACAACTGACGGTGAAATGGCAGCATCCTCTGTAACGATTACAGTAAAGGATTTTCAATTAAGAAAGATTCATTCTATTAACGCGACTGCTGTGGGATTCGAGATAGGGGATGTAGACAATGACAATTTAGAGGAATTGGTGATTACCGATACTTCAAATAACCAGATACTTGTTTATGATGCCCAATACAACTTCGAATATAGCCTTCCCTTTAATGAAACACCGCGTGCAGTCATTATCTCGGATATCAACAATGATGGCAAAAATGAGCTTATTGTCGGGACTGCCACTGGCTCCAGTGCTGATGGGCCTGGATATGCATATATAGGAGAGGTCGAGAGTACAGGCAATTTCGTTGAAGAGTGGAAAAGCCCGCCATATTGCCTCAAATGGGCGGATGATTTAACAGTCGGGGACCTAAATTCAAATGGCAGGAAAGAATTGATTATGGGGCTTGCAGGCAACGATGATAAGCTGGTTTCATATGAATATACAGGATCAACATACACTCTTATTTTTACGGAAGATATCGGCAGTGATGTGGATAGTGTTTCTGTTGCAGAGGATAAACTGTTTGTGGGGACCTCCTGCTCATTGGATTATGGTATGAGGATATACAATAAATATAACATAGAATTTTCCGATCTTAATAATGGTTCAACATGTGTTAGTGCTGGTGACGTAAATGGTGATGGGAAAATAGATATTGTAAGGGCAATGGGAGGCAAGTGTGAATGTTATAGTAGTGGTTTAGTTGGTAAACATTCTTATCCAAGACCATCTTTTTCAATCTATGATGAGACATATACAGATGTCTTCACTTCCCCAGAATTGAGTGTGGACAGTGTTCCCAGACACGTCTTTGTTACAACAGGCGACCTTTTAACTGGAGGTGGGGAAGAGATTGTTGTTGGCATCCGCAGTGAAACACATGAAATTATAGATAAAATAAGGTTATATCGATACAACGGCACTACATATGAAGAAGTCTGGAACGAAGATCTAAGCGATGTGACAGATGACGTATATCATTTAAGAATAGCGGATCTGGACGGGGATGGCAAAAATGAGTTTTTTGTAAGCACA
Source organism: bacterium (assembly GCA_049472335.1). GTDB lineage: Bacteria > SZUA-182 > SZUA-182 > DTGQ01 > JAFGSM01 > JBLIRM01. The sequence goes on from JBLIRO010000096.1 coordinate 7,410, forward strand.
ACTTATGGTTTAAAGGTATTTGCCCCATCATGTTGTTCTTTAAATACCTTTTATCAGGATTCCGATGCAGATGGTTTTGGAAACCCTGATATCACAACCCTTGGCTATGTTCAGCCTGCAGGCTATAGCTTTAATAATCTTGATTGTAATGACACTGATCCTGATATTCATCCAACCGCCGTAGAATACGTTGATGGGAAAGACAATGATTGTGATGGTGAAGTGGATGAGCCGAATGATTTAACAAACGGATTGGTGGCCTATTATCCTTTTAATGGAAACGCCTATGATGAGAGTGGAAACGGGAAGCACGGGATAGTTTATGGCTCTACACTATGTGAAGATAGATTTGGAAATGCAAATAGTGCTTTTAATTTTGATGGGGTGGATGATTATGTGATAGTACAAAAAAATTCTTCATTAATTCCCGGAAATAGCTTAACATTATCAGCTTGGTTTAAAACAAATAGTGGCAATCAACAACCAATCCTGGAATGGAATGATGGAAATCATTGCGGCGTGCATATGTGGATAAATGTACCATGTTGGCCTGGTACAGGTGCGAATCTTGCTGACACAATTAACATAAGCTCCTGGAATATTATAAGTTATTCATCTGATTTTTTGTTAAATGAATGGCATCAATTAGTTGTTACATATAATGGTATAACTGGTGATGCTTGTGTATATCTAGATGGTGTTTTGCATAAAACTAAAAACTTAGGTTCTTTTATTCCCCAAACAAGCTATAACCTTTATATAGGGAAGAGACCTGGGAGAGAACAATTTAAAGGTCTCATAGACGATATTTACATCTATAATCGTGCCCTTTCAGAATCTGAAATTCGGAGGATTTATCTTTCTGAGGTAGATAGTCTGGTTGGATATTGGAAATTTGATGATCCTAATGACCTTGGATTAGACAGCTCGGGTTATGGAAATCATGGGAAAGTAACATATTCTGATGTTTCTTATGAAGTGGAAGGAATAATAAATGGAGCAGCAAGATTTATCGAGGGAATATCCGATTCTGCCATTGAGATACCTTATAGTGATTCTCTTAGATTAACTTCCGGAAGTACAATGGCTGCATGGATAAATCTTGATGGGTGCGATACGGACAATGGAGATAATATCATTTCAAAGGGATCATCTGAGCCCTATAGTTTTTTTGCAAGATTAGAAAATAGCACTCCGGGAGTTATGGCAGGTAATTTTGGGCCTCCCATATATACTGATTATGTTCCACCAGCAGGTTTATGGGTTCATATGGTGGTGACTTTTGATAATGGTATATCTAATTTCTATGTGAATAGTAACCCGATTTCTTTTAAAACAGGCGGTTATATTCTAGATAATAATGCCAGTTTATACATAGGGGCATCACCCTATGGTGCAGTGGAAGATTTTTCAGGCTTAATGGATGAAGTTCGCATTTACAATCGTGCCCTTTCCGAAACTGAAATTCAAGCGCTTTATTGTGATGGCCTTAATCTAAAGACATACTATCGGGATGCAGATAGTGACGGCTATGGTGATCTAAACAATACTCTTGAAAGCTGTTTCCAACCGAATGGTTATGTTCTTGATGACACTGATTGCCTGGACACTGATCCGAACATATACCCAACCGCTATAGAATACACTGATAACAAAGACAATGACTGCGATGGCATGATAGATGAAATTTATGTTGATGCTTATAAAAATTCAACTGCTAATCAATGGTTAGACACAGGAATTGATCTGAGTATAGGAACGGAACTCAATATTACTGCTGCTGGAACTGCTTGTCATGGTGATATAAATTACTATTGCTTTGGACCTAATGGTAATGATTCGCTTGGGATCTTGTTTGGATTCGGAAGCTTGGTTGGTAAAATAGGTAATGGTGATATATTTTTTATTGGAACTAGTTACCATGAAGTTCTTGATAGTTCAGGAAGATTATACTTGGGTTATTATGATTCTGACTATTCCAACAATACTGGCGGATTTGAGGTTGCAGTTAATATATCATGCGTCTATTATTACAAGGATCATGATAAGGACGGCTTTGGAATTTCTGAGGATTTCCGGTGTTTGGATGCACCTGATGAAGCAGGAGAATATACTGCCTTAGTTTATGGCGATTGTAATGATAAAGATCCAGCCATAAATCCTGGGATGACGGAGATATGCAACGGAGTGGATGATGATTGTGATAGTTTAATAGATGAAGAATTAACACGTCCATGCTCAACAGCATGTGGCACTGGGACAGAGACATGCCAGGACGGCCAATGGACAGCCTGTGATGCATCGCAACCCGAGCCGGAAGTATGTGATGGAAAAGACAATGATTGTAACGGTGTTGTCGATGATCCCGATGTGCTTACATACAAAATATATTATAAAGATGCTGATGGTGACAGCTATGGTGATCAAAATAACACCCGGTTTGCCTGTAAACCTCCTGATAAATATGTACTAAATGGAGATGACTGTAATGACCAAGATCCTCTCATTCATTCAGGGGCAACTGAAAACTGCTATGATGAGCTAGACAATGATTGTGATGGACTGATAGATTCAGATGACGAAGATTGTAATATAGAAGAATGCACATTCAGGGCCTCAATCACGGCTACAGGCCAGGCATTGCAAGGTGCCTGCTACAAGAGTTCCGTATTCATTGGGATAGGCCCGAATGCTGAAACTTATTCCTCTCCCGGGCCTGCGCCAAACTATACCGTTTATCTCACAATATCTGAGGGGCTAGCTGAAGACATCAGAGGAGCAGGTTCTGATTTTGAACGGTGGGATCTCATATTAGAAATAGGAGATTATGCTGATCCTGACCAGGATGGCTACTACCCTGTATTAAGCTGGGATACGAACCAATTCTGCCCTCCAAGCGCAAACAGCCATCTTATTTTGTATTCGGTAAACGATCAAGATAAACTCACACGGCTTACGGATATGCACACGACAAACTTCTATCAGACAAAAGAGGAGGAAGGAGAGCATTACTTAGACTGGTGCTTCCTTAAATATGCTGTCATCCGGTCCAGTGGTTGTATTGTTGAAAATGACTTAGCAGGGGGCTGGAACATTATTTCTTTACCTGTTTTATTGCAAAGCAACCTGGCATCAGAGATATTTCCCGATGCAGCGGTAATATATCGTTTTGAAAAAGGTTTTGGATATGTTCGCGTAAAACCAGATGAGGCACTGGTACATGGAACCGGTTATTGGATATTGCTACCCGAGGCGAAAAGTTATTCATTGTTGGGCGAATGTATAATGGAGTATAGCCTCCCTGTTGAAAATGGCTGGTATCTGATCGGTTCATGTTCGGGACCCTCCAAGGCTTCTATAAACTGTGGCAGTATAGACGTTATCTACCGTTTCAAACCCGGATTTGGTTACCAAAGGGTCCTTGAGTCAGAGATGCTGATGCCTGGGTCAGGTTATTGGATACTTATAAGCAATATCCCTGATCAGTGCCAGGCAGTACTTAAAGTTCAAGGGGTAGAACCTCCTGCTGGGTATATTGATGAATCTCACATTGATAATGCAAAGGCTAAAAGGCGGATGAAGAGTTTGGAATCACAGGATGGGCAATGGCGGCTTGGAATAACAGTTACAGGGCAGGAATACCAGGGGGCGGGCAATATAAGTTCCATTTATATAGGCATGGATAATAATTCGGCGACATACCCGTCACCCGGCTACCTGCCAAACTATACGGTGGATATGAAAGTATCCGGAGGCTTCCTTGAAGATATAAGGGAGAAAGGGTCCGGGCATGAAGTATGGAACCTCATCGTTGAAATCGGCCCGGACGCGGATTATAACGAAGAGGATTATTATCCTGTATTGAGCTGGAATCCTGCGGATATAGGTACATGTGCAATGAAGATTAGAAGAGGAGACACAGAAACCGGAGAGGTCCTGGTGGATGATATGCTCACAAAAAGCACTTATCAGACACAGGCAGAAGATGGATACTATGATCCGGACTCAGGCAGGACCTTTTTGTTCTATACAGTCGTTTTGGAGACTACAGGTAGTGAGACTGATCCTGACAATGAAATCAACCCTCACACAAATGCAAATGGATATAATTATGGCAGCCTGAACCAATTGTATAATGGATATATGTATTACTGGTTCGGGGCATATTCGGACTTCCGGCTTTTAATCCCATCTTTTTATAATGCGCCGTATGCTCATTTCAATGCCAATTACGACAATTACTATACCGGAATTTTAGGGTGGCAGCCCTTTTTATATATAACAGAAGATCAGAATAACTATTTGCGACAAATATGGATGATTTCCTGGGGCCAGCCTTTTGCACTTTACTTTTAATGATAATATTGGTGGAAATGACATGATGAATTGCTGATCCATTGGAAACCAAGACAGATAGTATGTAAATAAAAAAGAGAGGGAGAGATGAGTCCCCGGATATCGGGATTTGTTTTCTCCCTCTCTTTTACATTTTGGATTTAACCCAGATCTTGCATTTGAAATCGTCATGAGACGCAGAAGAAGCTTCACAGGCAAGGAGCGAAGACGATTTTGGCTGAAAGGTTTATTGAAATATTTCGATGTCAAAATCGTTCTGAGCGACGCCGCATGTGGAGCTGATTTCAAGTTGTAATAGATTTCAAATGCAAGATCTGGGTTTAAATATTTATATGAATAAGTTGGGATTGAATTAATTCAGAAAACACAACAACAAAAAACGGTTCTATCGTCCCTGATATATTGTGCAATATATTGTTCATAAATCACCTTTGCTGTTTCGATATTTCTTTGATCTGCTGTTGCCATAAGATCAGCATAAACAAGAATTGGGTGAACAATATCGTTAAATTTGGCTTTATTTAGTGGTTTCCAGAAACGTTTTAGAATTTCTAATTCACCATTAATGTCTTTTTTGAGTCTATTTTCAAGTAATAACTGATTAATATACTCTGGTATTGTATAAATAGTAAAATGAGACGGTTTCAAGTACTTTGTTAATTTGGCGGCAGCCACTTCACCACCCCAGTGAGCATATTCAAAATTAATTTCTTTTAGTCGCCACCAATATTGAACACCTCTATATTTACCCAAATGTAGCTTTGGCCTTAATTTTTAAGGGTATTCGGTAATCCAATTTAAAAGTTGCTCTTTTCGAATTAATTTACGCCCATGTTTTCCCATATCAATAAGGAAACCTTGGCTTTTTAAATCATTTATAATCCAACCAATATTACCAAGAGCCACACCTGCAGAATGTGCAATCTCTCTATAGGTTTTGTTAATCAAATCAGGATAGCATAAAAAGATAAAAACTGCTTTAAGACCTGTGGGCCTGAAAGCATTTCCTTGAGAGACTTCCTTAAATTTTTCAGAAAGCCTGTTGCCTTTAACGAAAATATAGACCGGAGGTTGATTAATAAAGGCATTTCCTGCTATATCTATAAACTCCATTTCTTTTTGTTTTAAATGATAAGCCATATATTCATTAACATAGTCAGTAACCAGTAAAAGTGGATGAGGAAGTTTTTCTTTGTATTGGATTAACAAACCAATAACTGGTCTGGTAATATTGTTTTTGATTTCAATGCAAAATTGAATTTGCTTTTTATTGGCTTTCACTTGTAGTATTTTGTCAGCTTTCATATACAAATCACGATCTAACCTTGCTTCCAACATATCAAAGTGTACTGGAATAAAAAAATTATTCCTAAGGGCTTCCAAAGCTTCCTGGAGAATCTCTTCTTTTGGATATCTCTTTATCATGATTTCCCCATTTTTGTTCAAAAAAATTTGATGTTAATAAATTATGAACATACATTATTTTTGAACATTAGTCAGATTTTTTATTTTTAGTTTTTAAATATTAAAATTCAATTAGTTGTAATATTTTCAACTTGTCACTTGGTTCATATATAATGAACAAATAAATATTTTGAACAAAATATAGAATAACTAAAACCATTTGATCACAGGCTTTGCTTTTTGGTACTCCATCCATGTTGTAATCTGATATTCCTCTCCATCTGTGGAAAGGGTAATGGCGCCATCATTGTCTGTGCGATAGATTCGGGTTTGGAGGGCCTCAAGCCTTTTAAGGGCGGAAGGGGCAGGCAGTGGATACCAACTGGTTTGTCTTGTGGAAATTACAGACACCTCAGGGTTCACAGCTTTTAGGAACACCACAGAGTTCGAGTTTTTGCTTCAGTGATGGGCATTTTGGGATTGTGGACACAAGTTTTCCCTTCGGGATGTGTTAACCATGTTCATTTCGATAAGGAAGCTTAATGATTTGTTTATGATTTATCCATGAGATAGGTTTTTACAGCTTCCAGAAAATGTCCTGCCTTTTGAAATATTTCCTCCGCTCTTTCTCTTGTTACTGGTTTTATGACCTTATAATCAGATTGTTGTCGGAGTTCAAATGCCTTATGAAAATCTTTGGAAAATTCTTTAGGAAATATCCCCTTTAAGACAAACTCTGTATCAAAAAGGCTTATTACGCCAGTATGCTTTGAAGGGATCTTAGAAATTTTTTGTAAGAGGGCAAGTACTGCATAAAACATGGCATAATAAGATCTATTTACGATACTTTGGGGACTGCGATTTCCGGTCAACAAAAATTTGGCATCCTCTAGAGATGTGGTGGCCTGCTCTAATCGATACCTGATAAGTTCGGCGACCTCCTCGGGTTTCATATGAATATCCCTTCTAATCTTATTGCATCAGCAAGAAGTGAGCTACGTTCAGGACTCCTATCCCATTCATTAATGGAAAATACTATTGGAACCATAACGATCCCATGTTTAAAACTCGCTTCCCAGGCACAATCACTGATATAATCCTCCACTTCTTTTGTTAATTCATCAACAACCACGAGTACATCCATATCGGAATCCGGTTCAGCATCTCCTCTTGCCCTTGATCCGAAAAGAACCAGATAATGTAATTTTACTTTTTTTATTAAAAGTAACTTAAATTTATCTAAGACATTTTTTTCGAGGGAAGTCATGCCTTGTATCTCCTAAAAGAGAATCCATTAAAGGTTTAATTTTAGGTAGTTATTTATTTAATTTAAAGTATTTTCTTATATGTTTTCATTCCTTTCGGTTTACTTCTCTGGCTAATTCTTTTGCCTTTTACATAATCAATTTGCTTTTTTCTTTGATTATATCAATTTCAATGAAGTCTTAATTTTTAATACCATTTCATTATCGGCCATATAACTTCCAAGCCGAATTATAAGATCCTTGCCTTCATATTCAATTTTGTTTTGGCTCCCTTTTCTCAAGTAAGATTAAGTTCGTTAAGTCTTTTATTCTTACAATAATTATAACACATAACAAATCTAAAATCTTTTTGTTTACTATAATCGAGATTTATCATCTTTTAGAAAGATGTCTGAATAGAAGGATTCAAGGAGGTTTTATAAATCATATACTGTTGCTCAAAACCATCTGAGCAAAGGCTTTGCTGTCTGATACTCCATCCATGTGGAGATTGAATATCCCTTTCCATCAGTGGAAAGGGTAATGGCGCCATCACGGTCTGTGCGATAGATCCGGGTCGATAGGGCTTCAAGCCTCTTAAGGGAGGAAGGGGCAGGCAGGGGATACCAACTGGTTTGTCTGGTTGATAGAATAGATGCTTCAGGCTGCACGGCCTTTAAGAATCCAACTGTATTTGAGTTCTTGCTTCCATGATGAGGCACCTTAAGGATGGTGGATGCAAGGTCTCCATCCGGGAGATATTTCACCAAATATCTTTCAGCCTCCTTTTCAATATCTCCGGTAAAAAGGATAGATACGTTATCATATACAATCTTTAAGACCAGGGAATGGTTATTGACATGGCTGTTTTCTCCCCTGGGGCTGTTTATTACCTTTGAGTCCGGGGGATAGAGGCAGATTGCCTCTATGCTTGGTCCAATGGTTATTTTGTCTCCGGGATGAAGGACCCTTTCTTTGATATTATTATCAGCTATCACCTCAGCAAGCTCTTCATATCTTTTGTCTTTAATTGTCGGCTGTGCAAGCCAGATCTCTTCCACGGGGAAGTTCCGGAGGATGGCAAAAAGGCCATAGATATGGTCAGGGTGGGGATGGCTGATGGCTATGGCACGAATCCTTCTGACACCCTTGGACCACAGATAAGGCGTGAGTACCATCTCTCCTATATCGAAAGAGCGGTCATAGAAACCTCCTCCGTCGATAAGGATATTCTGGTTGGAGGGGCACCGGATCAAGGCAGCATCACCTTTACCTACGTCCATAAAGGTCACTTCCATGGTATCGGATGGGATTGTCCTTTTGAATAAAGTGTTTTTTAAAGGAAGGCTTTTTAGTGGAATGAAAGGGCTTAAGGTAATGCAAACACACAGTGTAAAAAGCAGAATTCCGGATGCAAAAAGGATGATTCCGGAGATCGGATAAGGTCTAGACCTACGATGTGCAAACCACCAGGCGATAAGGATAAAGGAAAGATAGAAAAGCATGACTGTCCAGATAGGAGGGGAGGGGATAGGCAGAAAGACCAGAGGGAGAGATCCCAGGAATTTCAGGCCCTTCAATAATAGGTCTAAGCCAAAGCCGCATATAAGGATGAGGAGCCTGGAAAGCCAGGGGCTTATCGGAATAAGGACGGTTGCCATAAGCCCCGTGGGGATGATAAGAATCAGGAAGGGTATGATGACGGGCGTGCACAGTATCCCTCCGGGTGATATGTAATGGAAGTATAAGATGGACAATGGCGCAGTAATAATGATTGCTACTACAGATATAAGAACCAAGTCCAATCCCTTTCGTAGCAAGGGATGCCGGGTAAGCAGGGGAGGACGGTGATGGAGGTAAAAGATAACACCGAGGGTGGCAAGGAATGTGAACTGAAAATCCATTTCAAAGAGGGATACCGGGCTCCATATGAGGATTATCAGAGCCGCCCAGGCAAGTGTCGAGTAATAATCCCTCAACCGGTCGAAGAAAAAGGCTGTAAGATATAGGGCTATCATGATGAATGCCCTGATGGTCGAGATCCTCATGCCTGTGAGTACGGTATAGAAATAAAGGGGAAAAATGGTCAGGAGCGACATAGTCCTTGTATATGGGGCAATATGAGAGACCTTTTCGATCATAAAGGCAGGGATGAATCTTTTGCCTGATTTGATAATCAGGAGAGAAAAAAGCAGCACAAAACCCAGATGCAGGCCTGATACGCAGGGTATCGGCAAAGTCACCAAAAAGCTCAGAAGATTAATCGGCAGAAGATTAATCGGGACACAATACTTAATTATATTTAATCGAAATTAATGTGACAATACTTGTTTTAATTTAATTAAGTTT
>JBLIRO010000097.1:0-16554 GCA_049472335.1 bacterium
CTTCATGAATGGCGCCCTGAAAAGCACCCTCATTTTGTGTGAGAGCGCCCATTATTGAGTTTGTTCCATTACGGGTATGAGGTCCCGAATATGAATGTACGTCAATGGGCTTCCTGTTTGTGAGGCTTTCCGTACCTTTGTGATGATCCGGAGGGGCTATCTGTAATACGGACTCATCTTTATCCCTTTCACGGACAGTCTTTTCCATAGGCCTTAAATAATAGATGGTGGGGTCTCCATATAACATATAATAGGCCCATATAAGATTGCTGTTGCCGTATTGGTTGATTAGCTCATGTCTCGCCTTACGAAGAGACTCACCGATAGAGTATGATTGAATCATGAAGTTGTAAAAATTTGATGCCAGATAATGGCTTGACAGGTCCCTTATAACCTGAAAGGTGCCGATATAATGTTTGACCCCACAACGCAGAAAGGCATTTACCATATCAAAGGCATAAGGATTGACCCCGCCATTTTTCTCTTCTATACCGGACCACTCAGAGGTCTGACCGCTTCGGCAGGCATTGGAAAAGATCAGGCCAGGAAAAGAATTTTTGCCCCCGGATAGTTGTATGATGTCCTGGGCTGTAAAAATCCCATCTTCAAGAAGCCAGCCACTCAGGTTTGGCTTATCATGATTATAGGTGGCATGGCCAGCATAATGGATGATATCATAATGAAAGATTTCACGCGAGATCTTTTTGATATCTATATAAGAAGTTCCAAGATAAACCTCCACAGAATCTCTCCATGTTTCCAGCTTCCGGCTAAGGAGGAGCCCTTCCTGGTAGGATTTGGGCAGGTCATTTCTGGGGTCTGCAATAATCAATATCTTGAGTTTCCGGCAGGCATCCCTGGTTTTGGGCTGTATCCCGGGGTGTTGAGTGTATACCTTTCTGCCAATATTAAATTTAAGGCAAAAAAACTCCTCACCGTCATACAGTAGCTCCCAGGGGATGCCTACCAGGGAATCATCTATAGTAAGGTGCATATTTTTAGACCCGGTTGCGGCAAGCCTTTCTTTAATCTCAAGGGGTAAAACAGCATCATACAATTGCCGTCCAACCTGTTGTAAGCTCTCCATAATACCCTTGATACTTTTTCCTGAAAAACGGGTGGAACGGTAAAGAATGGAGTAGATCTCTTGAGAGAGGGATTGAAGGGTTGTCAGACAAACCTTTGTTCGAATATACCGCTGAAGTGTGATCTCTTCCCCCTGCCTTCTTTCCTCTAAATCCACTTTAAGCTCCTGGACTTGTGGCTCAAAGGAAATCCTCAGATATATTGTAGTATCGGGCTGGTCTTGTATATTAAGACCCGATATGTTCATTCCGATTCCTTTTTTATATTCATGGATAGAAGGGCTATCTGCCGGTCCGCCTTTCTTATCCTGATTTTGTATTCACCGGTCCGGACTGCATGGAATATAATAGTATCTTTATCCTCTTGAACAGGGCAAGAAAAGAGTATCCGTTCTCCCTGCAAAAGATCGACCGTTATTCCTGATAATCCATACTTTTCAGACAGCGGAAGTATCTGACACTGGATCTCGCAATTTCCCTTATCCTCTTCTATCACCTGGACATAAACCTTATATTCATTGAAGCTCTTATGAAACCGGGGAAGGGACGGGATTTCTTTCTCGGTATCATCCCGTAAAAGGACTGGTTTTAATGCATCCCAGCAAGGGAGATAATCGGCATCTGTTTCGATTAATTTAAGATGCCCCTGGACCCATGCCAGGGAAATCTTCAGGGATTCTGCAAAAGCGCTGATCTTTTCCTTAATTTTATCTGTTATCTCTTTTTCTCCGGGCTTCTCTAATTCGAATACTGTATTGACAAGCTTTCGGCAGAAAAGACAAAGAGACAGGTGATGCTCTACCCTATTCCTTTCGGTATCCGAGAGACGGGAGCCTAAAAGATCACAAATGGTTTTAGCGGAAATGCACTCAGATCCTTCTTCCTCTTCCTTATATCCTTTCTTCCTTTCATCTTCTATCAAGCTCAAGACCTGCCGAATGAGATCATCAAAGTTTTCATTCTTCATTTCGGTCCCCTGTCCATTGAATGGTTTTTAGCATGGTTGTCCCCATATATAATCATAGACTCCCTATTTGAATAGATAAACAAAATGGATTTTTCTTTCCTTTTATCACCCTTTTTTCTCAGTTTTATATAGTCAATTACCACCTATCTCCTCGATGGCTTAGACCATTAGTTAAGAATCCCTGTTCAGATACCGTTCTATCTTTTTAACAATCCGGTGTCTTAAAAGATACAGATTTTCCATGGACATATTTAATATTTTGGATATCTCCTCATAAGGAGAGTCATCGAACCAATAAAGGTTTGCAAAAAGCCTTTCCCGATCGGATAATTTATTTTCTATAATATCCATGGCCTTCTTTATTATCTCTTTTTTTTCTAACATGTCAGGTATATCTTCTGTCTCATTATGTGTCCCATATGGCGGATCTATATCCAATCTATCCATAGATGGCATATCTTCAATGGGGCATTCCTGATATAACTTTTTTCTTGACTTAATAAAATAGGTGGTTGACATACTGCCGCAAACCCTTATCCACGTTGCTAATGAGCTCTTTTTTTCCCATTTTCTCAAGGCATAACAATCCTTGTTTAAAAATGAAAACCAGATATATTGTCTACATTCCTCTAGGTCCTCTTCTTTTAAATATACACCGAATCTTTGGAGCGTTTTCTTCATCGCATAGGAGATAAGATCCGAAAACCTTTCATAAAAGGCTTCCCAGGCCCATTGCTCACCCTCAAGGCATTCATTTAAGAGATCTTGATCAGATATACTTTGATTGTTATTTAAATGCATAATATTATCTAATAGCTATCTTAAAGAGATTTTTGGATCATTCCGGCAATGAAGAATTCTAAAAAAACAATTAAATCAAAAAATTGGTTGCTCTTTAGCTAATACTTCGATTATTGAAGAAAAGTTTGAGAAAGTATATTCAACTAGAAGTTTAGCATGTTTAATATATCCCATCAAGAATATAAAACTAAATCGGACACTGCTGCAATAAATACTTTATCATCTTTGCTTCAATAAATACAGTAGTGCTTTGCTACAGTCTTAGTCTTCGTAAGCCAGGGATTTTACAATACTACCAATTAGTAGTATAATAAAATACGTATTGATATGTATTATTAAAAAGGGGAAAAAGAAATGAAACTTGTCAAGAAATCAATTACTATACCTGAAGAACTTATACTTCTTTCAAATAAAGTATCAGATAATTTCAGCGCCCTGGTAACAAAAGCGCTTGAGGAATACCTCAAAAAAGAAAATATCAAAAAAGCTATATCGGCATTCGGTTCGTGGGAAGATAAAAGAAGCAGTAGTGTTGAAATTGTTAATAATCTGAGAAAAGACAGAAAGATATGAGCACTATTTTAATTGATACTGATGTATGATATTAGCAAATGCAATTATTAACGGTCACAAGATCGCAACCCGTAATATTAAACATTATCCTCTTAAAGCTTACCTGTTAAAATTTTAGTAACATTTTAGTTGTTCAAAAATGGATAATCAATGAAGTAATAACAAGATGCTGTGTAATGTCAGCTCTTGATGTAGGAACCAAATTACCTGTGTCCACATTTCGCCCCCATCTTAACTGGTAGGCCATGTCAAAGATGATTGCTTTATAGGCAATTCCGGAGCCAATGGAAGCGCCATAAAATTTCCTCACTTCATTATAAGAGGGCTCCGGATCATAAAAGATGCCGGCCCTTAAGGGCACTACGATATGGTTTTTTTTACTTATGAAGAGATATTCCCCGCCAAAACGAACCTGTGTCGTATCTTTGACCTTTGAAGAACCTTCAGGTCTGCCATCAACAGGACTGAACCTGTTACCCTGGGAATCAGTTAAGATGAATTCACTCCATTCTGTTCGATAGATATCAAGGTCAAAAGAAAACGAATCTGACACCCGCCATGCCAGGCCACCTCCGTATGACAAAGGCATGTGAAGTTTGACACCCTCATGAAAGGGGGGCGGGTCCGAAACATTTGTTTCATCGGGTGGACCAATTGTTATTGTTTGTCTGAAATCAAATTCGTGATGGACAGAAGCTTCAAAGGGGGTTTTAATAACAATCCCAAGTGTTAAATATTTGTTCATATTCCATAGAATACCGAGATTTGTATTAATCCCACAAAATTCTGAATACTTATGAGTAAAGGTAGTATCAAAGGTTTCCGTACTACTACCTTCGCCAATGACCTCATGGATAGTAAATGTTTTTTCCCATCCATTCTGCCAGATAAGCTTGTCTGTCCAAATGTTCAAGGATGCTCCGAAAGAAAGCGCCGGTGTGGCTTCAATGGCATAAGCTAAACCTAAAGCGCTGAGATACCCCTTTTGTTTAAAATGGACGAAAAGTAAATTATTATCTCCCCTTGGAGAGGAGTATTTAAACCGAAAATCAAAATTACGTTCAAAGTCATAGAGCCTTTGATAGTTGATTGAAATCACCATGTTCCGGAAAAGCTGGAAAGGGTAAGCGGCGCTAAAATAATTGATATTTAAATCATCCACTTTCCCCGTATTATTGCTTTCGGGATATGTATCAGAAGTGAAGATATCTTTGCCATATAAATAGGCCCCTACGATTGATATCTCTGATTTTTCCAATTGTATTAAACCACCGGGATTCCAAGAGGCTGATGTGGCATCGTCAGCAATCCCTATGAATGCTCCGCCCATACCTGTTGCCCTCGCCCCGGAACCGACAGGATTAGGGGAAGAGACAAATCTAACATCTTGATACAGGGCAGCCTGAAGGCCGTTATTTAAAAAAAACAAGAGGAAAAAAGGAATTAACGCCAGACAAAATATATTTTTTTCCCAGTTTATCACAACAAAGCCTTTTAAAATTCAAACATATCCCTTAAGGACTCCGCCTTGATTATTGAGTATAAGAGACTAAAAAACATTTGTTACACTGAAACGGATTTTGCAACCGCATGGTTTATCAAAAAACCTATAATATGTCTCCCATTTCCCAGTATTATGATCTTTTTTCTTCATAAAAACATCTTCAGCGCTACCACAATTTATTATTTCCCCGTCAGAAACTATTGTAGAATTAATTTTCAAATGTATTTGATTTGGTTGTTCATCTTCCTTGCTCTCAAACATAACATTCTTCAACATGGTATTATTAATAAGCATAGGAATAGAATTGAAACCATAAATCCCGCCCCCGTATTCTTTAGCAGAGTTATCTTGAATTATACAATTTGATATTATCGGAGAGGATAAATGGCAATATATTCCGCCACCATTGTTTACAGCAGAGTTATCTTGAATTATACAATTTGATATTATCGGAGAGGATGAATGGCAATATATTCCGCCACCATTATCACTAAGACCGTTCCGCAATGTAATACCTCTTATAATAGAATCGATTCCTTCCCCATTTTTAAAGGTAACCACACTATCAACCTGATTCCCGTCAATAATGGTTTTATAAACTCCATTTGGATCGTTCGGATCACTCATCAAAATGATACTTTTTCCTTTGAAGTCAATATTCTCATAATAAATTCCAGGCTTAACAGTGATTATATCTCCTATGTCATTGGCATCATTGATTTTTTCCTGAATCGTTTTTCTCTGCATGGATATATTGTGGTCAATGAATATTTCAGATTCATCAAAGATTATATTACTGGTTTTATCCTTATAATCCCCATGTGTTGCAAAAATACAATATGTATCAGTATCAGAGGAAGGAAGGCTACCAAATTCAAAATATCCATTTGGGTCACTGCTAATGGTTACCGACACCACGATTATGTCATATACTGTTTTTAACTTAGCATCGCAAATACCCTCATTACTAACATCATCTTTTATATATCCAGCGATTTTGACAAAACCGCTTCGCAGCGCACCACCTGTTCCGACAGCATCAAGGCTTCCGACTTCAATCGCATAAATATAATATGGGAGGGTTCCAACAAGCCGCCAATTATTGCCTTGATTCTTGGAAACAAATATCCCATTTGCCATAGTACTGGCATATATAATATTCTTTTTCTCAGGGTGAAATACAAGATCTGTAATAGAACTACTGGTTGTTCGTCCAAGCTCACCGGTATACCAATATTTGTCATGGTAACGATCTGAGTCATGTGACCTCATATGTGAGGATTCTCTATGCATATCTTTACAGGATGATTCCCACTCATCACCACCATCCGTGGTCCTGTAAAAAGTTGTTCTTTGGTCCATAGTCTCAGTGCATCCGACATATATTATATTAGGGTCCTCCGGATCAATAAGCAATGTATTAACAATCACGCCGGTGAGTCTGTTGGGATCCCATGTGCCAAAATCTCCGCTATCTCTGCTCTCATATAGATTTCCGAGAACAACATTGGTATCATAGTAACCTCCATCACCGGCAAATATATGTTTGCTATCCGAAGGATCAATCGCCACCACATTGAAGTTATAATTACTGGACAAAACCGGGTTTCCAAACCAATCCCCGCCATCAAGGTTTTGATTTGTACTTTTGTAAATTCTCCCATAAATTCCATTCCCTGCAACAGAGATAAATAATATATTAGGATCAACCGGATCGATTGCAATACAAGAGACATAATTTTTCCCATCGTCCAGCTCAGTACTATAACTCCAATTTTTACCTCCATCTGTTGTTTTTCCCAGTCTACCTTCTACACCGGCATAAAAAATCTGTGTATTTGTTGGGTGAAATGCAACAACACTTGTCTCTTCCTGGGTGAGGTGCAACCAGCCTTTATTCTGTTTTTTTTCATAAACACCACAACGTGTACCGGTAAGGATATGGGTTGAATCATTGGGATCGATTACAATATCATTTACAATCATGGCATTTATTCCATTATTGATTGGTTCCCATGTTTGACCACGGTCCTGGCTCTTGAATACTCCCAGATTCAATTCACCTCCAAAGATTATATTCCCATTTGAAGGATGAACCGCAAGGGTTAAAAACCCGGATAAAAATATATTCTTGTTTGGATCAACCAGCTCGATTGTATTAGGGTCCCAATCCTTCCCTCCGTTGGTACTCGTTACAAACTTTGGCAGCGAATCCTGGGAGCGGGGGGACCTCCAGGTTGTATAAATGATATCAGGGTTTGTGGGATCAAAGGCTATGTCGCGAACAATGCAATTTTCTGAAATTTTAATCAGATCGGATATCCAGTTTCTAACTTTATAATGTTTTCGTAGTCCCGAACCGCTTCCTGTAAAAACCATATTAGAATCATCAGGCTTTACTGCAACTGTAAAAAATCCGGAAGTTGTTGAAGAAGGCTCTAAAGGAAATATCTTCTTCCAGGTCCCTCCACCATCGCCGCTCCTATACAGGGAGCCGTTGCACTGATTTTCAGCTTCATCACCGCCGGAATTTGTGACAGCCCAGATTATATTGGGATCCTGTGGATCAATATCCATATCCATAACCATGTAATCGAATTCATCAGGATAACCGGATCCTGTCTTATCCATAGTCGAGTCACTAAATCCAATCTTCTCCCAGGTCGATCCTCCATCACCGGTTTTATAAATCGTTCCTGATAAATAAGAGTGATCGGGGCCTGACGTGCCAACGTATACAATATTAGGATCTATAGGATCAATAGCAAGAGACCTGCAAATTCGTAAGGCATCATCTTCACCCCCGCAATTATTACAATCTGATTGCATTTGACTATTTGATATATGGGTCCATGTTTTCCCTCCATCCATACTCTTTTCCACCCAAAAATCATGTGCCACCCAAACTATATCAGGATTACCGGACGCTATTTTTACTGCATATACAGTATGATTCTTAAAGGTATCTTCCCTGAAAGACCCGTTGGAAGCCTCTATAGGCTGCCAATTGTTTCCTCCGTCTTCTGTCAGGAAGACCCCATCCCCCATAAAACTTCCTGCAAACACCCTGTTCGGGTCGCCAGGGTCAATAGCGATATCATATATAGTGCCCCCATAAATGCCGAGGTTCTCCCAGAGCTTGAACTCCTGTGACATGGAAGACAAAGGGAAAATGCATAAGACCAATGAAAGAAAAGCAATAAACCTAAAAATCCTTTCAAACCATTTACACATTTTTGTCCCCCTGCTTAATCTAATATGGCTTAAAATAAGTAATTAATTGCACTTAAGTCCAATCATAGCTATATATTATGTTATAGCGAATTCATGGCATCTTGTACAAAGTATATAATTTTATACAATCCGTCCAAGAAGGATCTTAGGTTTACCAAAGTCGGGTAAGTATGGGAATGAAATTTGAATTCCATGTGTAGTTGTATATGTATTTATTATTATAACATTGAAGACCTGCGAAATGAAAGAGATGTTTACTATTTCTTTAAGACAGCTTTGGAGAATATATGATCCGGGATATCCACATCGAATTCTATGGTCTCGATGACAAATTCGGTTCCCCCTCCCTTTTTCAACATATCCTTGAATATGATCCTCTTTGGGAACCATCTGCCCTGTGTTCTTTGTATGTCCTTCAATTCCGTCTTTTTAAGCAATTTACCGCTCCTTGCATACAGTTCCTCTTTCAATGGGATCATCCTTGATTGATCAACCCACATCTTACGCGAGTAGTAGGCCACATCCGTTGTTTTTGCCGTAAGCTTCAAAACCCAGCAGGAAGAACCATCGAGGGTATCTGTTCCGGTCACTTCCGCATCGTAATTGTCTGTCAATTTCTTATCTTCCAGCATATCCTCATAAGACAAGTCCGAACCCATCACGGACTGGCGCAGCATATGCCCTGATATCTTAATGGTCCTGTCCGTGGAAGGTGAATACATCCATAGCATGTCTTCCAGTTTCAGCATCTTAGTGCCTTTTTCTCTTGCAGGCGAAAGATACTCGGTGAAGGCCTTTTTTTCACCCTCAGCCCATGATTTTGACTCAATCGTCCTGCTGCCGCGCCTGCCGTGTATCACCATCTTCGATTCAAACACACGGGTCCTGGATGATATATTCTGATCAACCTCTCTCAGGATAGTCTCACCGGATGGATACCGGGCATGAAGCGTGAAGACGCCTGACAAAAAAATGGCAACAAATATCTTCATCCCGGTAATGAATCTTTTCATACTTCCGGACCCCTTAATAAATTTTGTGAGTTTTACTTTTTATGGATTTATAGACAGGATAACATGAAGCCTGACATTATGTAAAATACTCCGACTAATTTGTATAATAAACAGGTTAATATGAAAAAAAAGGAGGCTTAAAAGACAGCCTCTTTCAAGCCTCCTTATAAAGCCGAAAGATGAAAAATCCTAATGCAGGTCGAACCCTGTAGGCGGGTGGATCTGCAGGTTTCCGCCATCGATGTAGCCGTAGACCTCGTAAAGCACTTCCGTCAGATTCAGTGAATTCAAATCTATGTTGCCATCAGGAAGCCAGACGACATCATCCGCGTATATACCATTATAGATAGTGATACGATAGAAGTCCGGGCAATCACAATTTGCCAGGTCTATATCTCCCTTTTCTCCGAACCCGCTTGAGGGGCATATAGCAGGATCAGGAGCGCCGTCATTTTTGCGTCCGGGTTCACCAAGATCGTCTATATTGACTTCGAACCAGTGAAATGTTCCGTCAAATCCCCTATTCCCTTTGCCTTCCGCCGTGACGACTGGATTAGGGATCTTCCATATGGGCGCGTTCTTTCCTTTTCCTATATTTTTAAATGTTCCGATTCCGTCAAAATCAAGCTGTTTCACTGGTGCAGGCCGGGCCGGAAAACAAAAGCCGGGATCGCTGCAACGGATATCAACGATCTCTGTTCCCTCTGGGGCACTGGCCGTTCCACCATGAAAAGTGAAATCCCCGTATGGACCTTCCTGCTGGTGATGGGTCCACTCGCCTTTGGGCTGGGGCTGCTGGCCGGTGTTAGCTCCAGCCTGCCCTCCGAACTGATATCGGTTTACAGCATCCGGCAATTTGCCCGAACCATTGTGAATCATCTTTCCGGAGCCAAGGATGTGGTCCCAATTTTCATCAGTGTCAACTCCTCCTCCGGTGAAGCGACATCCCATACTCGGGAGTGAGGGGGGATTCGGAGCTAGATTTTCAACCATAAGGACCATGTCGTCATAATCCCTATCAGCAGTTCTTTTGTCCCGGTCTTCAAATGCCAGGATAAATTCACTGTCCACCCATTCACCACTAGTTAAACCAGGAATCTGTATAGTATCTCCCGATCCCTGATAAGCTGCCATGTGATCCATCCCATCTCTGTTTAGGCTGGTATCGCTATACCAAATATCACCGTCAGGGACTGAGCGTGAATCCAAATAGAATCCGAAGGTATTTCCGGCAAATTTTATGCCGGTATCAATAAAATTGACTCTCACGGCACCGTCCGCCAGGATCACAGCTATTGCCTGACTTGCGGTTATAGCCTCACCGCCAAAAATCGGAACCCTGTTTGACGGATTGGCTGCATCAAAGATCCCGAATTCATTAAATTCTGAAAGGTCTGAAAATTCGAAAATCATGGCGAGATAGAGCCCGGTGGGACCTGCTGACCAGTATGAGTCTCCATAATCAGGAACTTCCCTGGTAGTAACATCTATACTGCTTCCTCCTGGAGGGGAAACGGTTATACTGTCAAGGACAGCTTGCAAAGCAACGCCGCCGTCTCCAAACGTGACCGCCATGGAATTATTAGTTAATAAGAAAGGACAGAGAGCTAATAACATTAGAACGATTATGAGCCTTTTCATTTTATTCCCCCCTTTGATGTTTAAGCTCTGATGTTGATTATTCTCGACAGCTATTTTGAGCAATTTATGCAATATCCATACCTGACATATTCAGCATACAATGATAATTATTTGAATGACATTATTTAACATAAGGTTAAATACTTTTGTTAAGTCTATGACGATTATTTATTTAATAATTTTTAATCTAAAACCTGCTGAGCAAAAACTAAACAAACGAGTCAAATTTTTATAAAAATTTTGAATCGAAATGGGGATTATTCCAGTTTTTGGCCCAGGATTATAATGAAATAAGGAATGTTTTTATTCATATTTATTTCGTATTTATCCCGGCATCTAATACCTGGCATCCAGTATAATTAAGCTCCAACAGATATAAGACCTTCAAATTCAGCGGGTTGAAGGGAAGCTTTGCCTGGGGCTATTGGTATCATTTTTGCATCGAACCAAACATTTTAAATTTGTTTTTAAATTTAAATATTACAAAGGAGAAACATTTATGAGAAAAAGGACGGTTTTAATCTTTTTCTGTCTAATTCTGACTCTCCAGCCAATCTTTGTTGCTTCAGGAGAATCACCTTTATTTCTCCAACATAAATTAACAGGATACCTCCCAGGTGAGGATGGTGTTTCCCTGGATTATAATCTATTAATCGAAAACATGATTGATTCTTCCGTTTACAATCTAACAATAAGAAACATTTCACTTTTAATTAAGGGCTCCAAAAATTTAACCCTGACTATAGGGGATTTGTCCGGACATGAAACCAGAGAAATCAATTTCCGGCTACATACACCAATGATGTTAACAGAAGATAAATTCTCTCAGCAATCGCTTTCCTGGATTGTTGAATATCAGGATGAAAACGAGTTACCTCATGAGGTCCTGTTGGAAAGTCACCCTCTGCTTCTGCTGAATGAGCTAGGAGGTGCTCAATGAAAAAATCTATCCTTTCAGTTTATATTATTTTTATTATATCCCTGTGCTTATTTCCTTCATTTAAAATACAAGCTGTTATTGGTGATTATCTCTTCAAGTGGGGATCGGAATTCCATGTTCAATTTCCCGTTTATACCGCAATAGATGGAAGCGGAAATGTCTATGTTTCAGATCATGTTAAACACTGCATTCAGGTTTATAGTCCGGCCGGAACAATTCTCAGGGAATGGGGCAGTTTCGGTAACAGTGACGGCCGGTTCAACAAACCATACGGAGTAGCTGTTGATGGAAGTGGAAATGTTTACGTGGTTGACAGTTCAAACAACCGTATCCAGAAATTTACCCCGGATGGCACCTTTCTCATGAAATGGGGGGGATTATGGCATCCCATCCTTGGCGGCGATGGGCATGGCCTGTTTAACTCTCCATACGGAATAGCAGTTGACGTGAATGGCAAGGTTTATGTTTCGGATTATGGTAACCACCGTATCCAGGTATTTGACTCAAATGGGACATTCATTAATACATGGGGAAGCAAGGGCGATGCTGACGGCCAGTTTTATTTTCCGTTTAGTATTGCGGTAGACAATACAAATGGTGATATTTATGTAGCGGATGGCGGGAACCACAGAATTCAGGTATTTTCTTCGGACGGAACATTTTTGAGAAAGTGGGGAGGCTTATGGAATCCTGGTTCCACCGATGATAGCCAGGGCAAGTTTTATTATCCATACGGAGTAGCACCGGATGGGAGCGGCAATGTCTTTGTTGCCGATACTTACAACCACCGTATTCAGAAGTTTACCTCAGGCGGGGATTTTATAATGACATGGGGCAGCTATGGCAGTGATAATGGCCAGTTTAAATATGTCTATGGAGTAACAGTAGATGGAAATGGAAAGCTATACGTATCTGACCGAACCAATTCACGTATTCAAATATTTGCTCTAGACGGGACATTTCTATCCAAATGGGAGAACTATGGAACTGCTGACGGCCAGTTATACTATCCTTTTGACGTAACACTCAACAAAAAAAATGGAAAATTTTATGTAGCGGATTGTTCAAACCACCGTGTCCAGGTATTCGACCCAGACAGAAATTTTGTCCGGGCATGGGGCAGCTACGGAACTGATAATGGTCAGTTTAAGTGCTCCAGGGGGATTGCAATAAATGAAAGCGGCAAAGTCTTTGTTGTAGATAGATATAACAACCGTGTACAAGTATTCGACTCAGACGGAAACTTTATCAAGGCATGGGGCAGCTACGGTAGTGGTAATGGTCAGTTTGATACTCCTGAGGGGATAGCCTTGGACGAGAGCGGGAATGTCTATGTAGCGGATAGCTCAAACCATCGTATACAGGTATTCGATTCGGAAGGGAATTTTATAAAGGCTTGGGGGAGTCTGGGGTCTGCCAATTACCAGTTCAGACTTCCATGCGATGTGGCAATAGATAATATAAGTGGGTATATTTATGTAACAGACGCCTTTAACTATCGTATCCAGGTATTTGACTCCAAGGGGACATTCATTAATACATGGGGGAGCCATGGCACTGCGGACGGCCAGTTCAATTTCCCATTCAGGGTTGCCGTGGACAAGTGTGGGAATGTTTATGTTTCGGACAGTTTAAACGACCGAATCCAGGTCTTTACCTCAGAAGGTACATTTCTCGGGAAATGGGGAATCTCCGGCAGCACCAATGGTAAACTTTTGTATCCAGCCGGAATAACAGTTGACGAGAATTATAAAGTCTATGTATCGGAAGTTTTAAACTATCGTATCCAAGTTTTTGAAGGTGTAGTGGATAAAATACCCCCGTTGGCATTATGTAAAGATGTCAGCATACATCTCTATGCCCTTGATATTGCCCATATCAATCCTGCAGATATAGATAATGGCTCCTGTGATACATGCGGAATATCAAACCTGAAAGTTTTTCCTGATATATTTACCTGTGTTGATGCGGGCGAAAACACAGTTACTCTCACTGCCACGGATATTAGCGGTAATATGAGCAACTGTAACGCTACACTTACACTCACGGTCGAGGATGACATTCCGCCTGTGTTGGATGATATTGACGCACCTTCAGACCCGGTGCCGATAAACACAAAAGTCAATGTAAATGTTAAATTCACAGAAACCTGTCCGGACCCGGCACACATTTTCTGGGATTGGGGGGATGGTACCACTTCCTTAGGTACGATAGATGGTATCGGACTTATAACAGGAAGCCACACATATAACATCCCCGGTGTTTATGAGATTAAAGCGACATTAACGGATTTTGGCAATAACTCGGTTGAATCCATATTTCAATATATTGTTGCCTATGATCCTGATGGGGGTTTTGTAACAGGAAGCGGCTCGATCAATTCCCCGGCCGGTGCCTATACGGCTGATCCGTCTCTTACAGGAAAAGCGAACTTTGGATTTTTTTCCAAGTACAAGAAAGGCACAAACACACCTATGGGAAAAACTGAATTCCATTTTAAGGTTGCCAGGCTGGATTTCCATTCGGATTCATATCAGTGGCTGGTAGTTGCCGGACCAAATGCCAAATACAAGGGGACCGGAACAATCAACGGTGAAGGAGAGTATGGATTTATGCTTACAGCCGTTGACGGTGGCAAACCTGGCGAGGGAGGAACCGACAAATTCAGGATAAAGATCTGGGAAGCAACGGATACAACGGAAGATGTCATCATCTATGACAATATGATAGGTGCAGATGATGACTCCTATGAGGCCACTGAATTAGTTGTCGGTTCAATTGTTGTCCATAAGTAAAAGAAGAATAATTACTTTTGGTATGTAAACTATAGTAATCCCCCTCTTTGAGGGGATTACTATAGATTGAAATAATGCTACTGTAAATTAATAATCCTGGCGAGACAACCACCGCTGCATAATTTGTTTTGAAAATAATCGCAGGACCGACATTTTGACGGAATAATCTTATCCTTCGTCCTGTATAATATTTTCTCAAAATGGTCCTTTATTTCCTGGATATTTTTAAAATCCGGAAGTCTCTTGCTCGCTATTTTATATAAAGGAAAACATGGCCAGACAGACAAATCCGTCCCTATATCAATAGCCGGACCGCATTTAAAAGGAGCGACTGCTCCAAAAGAATAAAGTTCTTTTATTTGTTCATCATCAAACATACAGAAACTGAATCCACAATCAAAACCTACCTTAATATTATAATTATCAGCGTATTCCAAAAGTTTCAAAATCTTTTGGGACAATACCGGAAACCCCTCCTCCGAGATAAAGGTGTTCTTTCCGTCCAATAAAGGTTGGGCGATACCCAGACGAATTTTTTTAATAAGATTAAAACCTCTTACTATATCCACCGGGAATCTATAATCGAAGTCGATATTATATAGATTAAAGCTCAACGAAGCCTTTTCATGAATTTTCTCCAGATTTTCCTGTAATAATTTCCAATTTTTATACGGATAATTTATTTTTTCATTGATATTGATGATTATATTAATTGATTCCTTTGGTAAATGCATGAGGGCATCAATACTTTTTTCAGGTATAATCCCATTGGTAAATAAAGCGATATGAAATTTCCTTTTTGAAATAAACCCAAGCATGTTGGGAAAACAGGGATGAAGTGTGGGCTCGCCACCCAGAATGGATATTGCGTAGATTCCGGATTTCTCATGAAAATCAAGGATATTAACAAGATTATCAAATGACAGATTTTCCTTTTTCTGATTCATCTTTCCGTCTGCGAAGCAATAAGCACAATTATTATTACAATAATTTGTAAAAAGTATATTGCTCATTTTATTTTTTTGGATTGTAACATCATATAGTTCAATGAGATTTCAAAGATTTTTTTATAAACATCACAATAATAATCTTTTTCATTTATGTCGCCGTTTAAACTCAGGGACCGAATGGGACATCCGCCATGACAAAGAAATAAATACCGGCATTTCCCGCAATCTCCCTCAACTATCTTCAATATCCTATTTATAATCCTTTTTCTATTCTGAGAATTTAATATATCAGAAAGATTATCCTTAAGAATATTACCAAAAATATATTCAGAATAGTTTGCGTTAAAGCAATCACATAGTGAGATATCTCCTGTCGGGGAAACGGATATAAAATTATTGATGCACTCATATGACCAAATACATCCTGTATCCTTTAATCTATTTGTTTTAACGCTTATAAAATAATTAAATGGATTTATTACTGAATCATCAGTATCTTTTTTTGATAACCAAATCTCCATTAATGAAGAAAAGAAACCCTTGGTAAGTTCTATATCCAGTTTAAAATTTTCTGCTTTGTTTTTATCCATTCCACTGGCATGGGGAAGATTGACCTGGAAAATCTTTATTCCTTTTTCAATATAATAATTATAAAAATCCAAAGGATTTACCTTTATTGACTCCGAATTTAATAGACTTATCACATTTACCTTTATTCCGTCATTAGTTGCCTCATAATATTTTTCGAGCCATTTTGTTTCATAATCTTCTTTATTATTTAACTTTCTATGAATATTTGGAAAATCAAGGGAACTGCTTATTGTTTTATTGAAAACATTTTTAATTAAATCCCCTACCTCTTTATTGTATAGCAGGAGATTGGACTGAAGAGAATGGGAACAATGGATATCATCTCGCTGAAATACCTTTTCGGATATTTCGGACATTTTCCAAAGCCAATCTGCTCCCATTAAAAATATCTCTCCTCCCTGCCAGAAAAAATAAATCTTTTGTATATTTTTTCCTTGACAAAATTCCCTTATCTTTAAAA
>JBLIRO010000098.1:0-16429 GCA_049472335.1 bacterium
ATCGAGATATATGGAATTGATATTTATGGTCATATCATCGGTAACCCAATAGTAGGTGTAATGATCAACATAAATTGAACCTTTTATACTGTTTGGAAGGGTGATATGGTTTCCGGAAAAGGTCCTTATATTTGCGTTTGCGTTCTCTGTTGTCCGGTAGGCGATGGAAAGCTGAAGATAGAGTCCCTCCCTGGAGTATTTGTCCTTTTTAGGCAGGATATCACAGAAGCAGAGGGCAGGTCCCGCATCGTAAATCTCTATGAGATTCTGTTCCTGGTCATGATACCAGTTCGGTCCATAAATCTTTGCCTGCGTTGCCCATGCTATACCACTCTGGCCAAGGACATCTGTCTCCTCCCTTTCCACAGGCCTTGGCATGATTGTTTTTTTAACCCGCGGGAAAAACTCTCTTTTAAATTTCATGGGTGTTTTCTCCTAACCAAATTTAATTTTAATATGTTCGGCTCTCGACAGCCAAAAGGTTACCATTTCAATATTAAAAAAAACCAAATTTAATTTTAATATGTTCGGCTCTCGACAACCAAAAGGTTACCATTTCAATATTAAAAAAAACCAAATTTAATTTTAATATGTTCGGCACTCAACAACCAAAAGGCTACCTTTTTAAAAATAAGGTGAAAAATATTTATAATTATTCTAGCAAAGAAATTATGCCCTTAGATACTTAATTGTAAAGTGGCAACAATATCTATAAAAAATATCATTTTTATTGAAAAAATTCAAGGTATTGGCCAGAGATCTCTAATTTTGTCTATAAAATCTCCTTAAAATCTGATCCTAATAATACACTAAAGTTATTTGAATAAGTGATAACATTATGATAATAATAATTATTAATAGAGTAGTATTACATTTTAATGTTCTTACCAAGCAGATAATAAAGATGGAAAAAGAAGGTCTGAATCCCAATGACCCCAATTAAACTAAACGTAATTGGAATTGTTATGGAAGGATGGAGGTGGAAGTTTTGAGCATTAGACCCACATATTTTACCAGAGAAGGATACAAGAAGCTAAAGGATGAATTGGATTTTCTGAAAGGCCAGAAGCGGCGCGAAATATCCAAACAAATAGGCGAGGCGAGGGCACATGGTGATATAAGCGAAAATGCCGAGTATGACGCAGCGAAAGAAGCCCAGGCACATGTGGAAAGAAGAATCGCGGAATTGGAGCCCAAGCTTGCCAATTTCAGGATCATTGAGGATGAGAATTTTCCGGATGACAAGGTATATATTGGGTCCAAGGTAAAGCTTCTGGATTGTGAATCTGATGAAGAGGTTTGTTATTTCCTTGTAGGGCCTGAAGAAGCAGACTATAAGGATGGAAAGATCTCAACCACGGCTCCGGTGGGGAAAGCCCTTTTAGGGCATGAGGTCGGTGATCTGGTTGAAGTGAAAACTCCAAACGGAGTCAGGGAGTACGAGATACTCGAAATCTCGAGATAATAATTTTATTCCCATTAACCTAGAGGCAACTGTAACCTTTCAATGCCCAGAGCAAGACCTGTTTCCGTGTCACATTTTATCAATACGGCATTGAGTGATAGATCGGTCTTGGCAATAGTGAATTTTTGAGGCACTTGTGTCAGGAATCTTTCCAAGGCCGCGTCTTTTTTTATCCCTATAATAGAGTCATAGGGCCCCGTCATGCCGACATCCGTTATATATGCAGTACCCTTCGGCAGGATCTTGGCATCCGCTGTCGGAACGTGTGTGTGGGTGCCCACAATGGCCGTTACCTGTCCATCCAGAAACCACCCCATGGCCATCTTCTCTGAGGTCGCCTCTGCGTGAATGTCCACGACAACTATTTTACAGCTTTTTTTAACTATGGGTACTATCCTTTTTGCGGCCTGAAAGGGACAATCTATACATGTCATGAATACGCGGCCCTGCAGATTCAGTACCCCTATCTTATGCCCGCCTTTGCTGTCGAAGACTCCATAAGAACGGCCGGGGGTTGCTTCGGGATAATTAGCAGGCCTCAGGAGTCTTGATTCGAGGTTCAGGACCTCGACTACCTCCTTTTTATCCCAGATATGGTTTCCGGAGGTGAGACAATCGATTCCCATATCCAGTAATTGTTGCACAACCTTTTGGGTGACCCCGAAACCGGAGGCAGCGTTTTCCGTATTGGCTATGCAGAAATCGACCTGGTATTTGTTTATAACCGAATAGAGGAGTTCGCGAACAATCCTCCTGCCGGGTTTGCCTATAATATCTCCAATAAAAAGGATATTCAATATCTTGCCACTCGATTATTTGGCATATTCCACCGCCCTTGATTCACGGATAACGGTTACCTTGATCTGCCCCGGATACTCCAGATCGTTTTCGATCTTGCCCGCAATGTCCTTTGCTACCTGAGAGATATCTTCATCTGTAAGGTTTTCAGGAATGACCATGATCCTGATCTCTCGACCTGCCTGTATGGCATAGGCATTCTCAATCCCTTTGAATGACTTGCCGATCTGCTCCAATTTTTCCAGTCGCTTGATATAGGTCTCAAGGCTTTCCTTCCTGGCGCCGGGTCTTGCCGCTGAAAGCGCATCTGCCGCCTGGATCAAGACAGCGGTGAGGCTATTCGTCTCCTCATCCTCATGATGCGCAGCAATGGCGTTAATAACCTCCTGTGGCTCGCCATATTTTTTAGCCAATTCTGCGCCTATTTTGGGATGGGAACCTTCCACCTCATGATCGACCCCCTTGCCTATGTCATGAAGCAAGCCCGCCCTTCTCGCCAATTGTTCATCGGTTCCCAATTCACTGGCCATTATTCCTGCCAGATAGGCAACCTCCTTGGAATGCTGGAGCACATTTTGGCCATAACTGGTCCTGTATTTGAGCCTGCCTATCAGCTTAAGCTCTTCAGGATGAAGATTATGAACACCCAGCTCAAAGGTTATCTGCTCTCCCTCTTCCCGGATAGAATTTTCCATATCCTTCTGTGCCTTTGACACTACTTCTTCAATCCGGGCAGGATGAATCCGCCCGTCAATGATCAGTTTTTGTAAGGCGTTTTTAGCGATCTCTCTCCGAATAGGGTCGAAACCTGAAAGGATCACGGCCTCTGGTGTGTCATCGATGATAAGGTCTATCCCTGTGGCGAGCTCAAGTGCCCTGATATTGCGGCCCTCACGGCCAATAATCCTCCCTTTCATCTCATTATTGGGCAGGTCCACAACAGATACTGTGGTTTCCACAACCTGATCGGCCGCATACCTTTGAATAGCAAGGCTTATAATTTCTTTGGCCTTTTTGTGTGCTATTTCCTTTGCTTCATCCTCGATCTTTTTGATGGTCTTGGAGGCTTCTCGCCGGGCTTCGGTTTCCATATGAGATATAAGTATATTTTTAGCCTCTTCGGAGGTTAATCCTGAGATATTCTCCAGAATTTTCCTTTCCTTTTGTATAAGATGGGTATACTCTTCCTCTTTTTCTTTAAGGTCCTTCTCACGGTTTGATATCTGCTTGATACGATTGTTCAACTCATTCTCTTTCTTATCAAGCAAGTCAACTTTCCTGTCGATATTTTCAGCCTTTTGGGTCAATCTCTTCTCTAGATTCTGAAGTTCCACCCTCCTGTCTTTTGTTTCCTTCTCAAATTCTGCTCTCGCTTTATAAATTTGGTCCTTCGCTTCCAGAGATGCCTCTTTTAGTCTGTTATGAGCCTCCTTTTCAGCATCGGTAACCAACTTTTTAGCCATTGCTTCTGCGTTCACCAGTTTGCTTTCGGATATCTTCTTTCGGATAAAATATCCGGCAAAAACACAGAAAATCCCAAAAATAATAATTAGTAAAATACTTAGTTGGCCGGGAATTCCAAACACCCCCTTAACACCCCCTTTTATAGAATCGTTTCATGGAAGTCCTTTGTTTTAAGGACCCATAAACGGAAGTTTGGTTATCAATCCAGTTTAAAATCTGTCAATTCAGCAGTTCTGATTTTATTCAAACAGCCTTGTCCAGCGGAATCATTACATTAACCCAATAGTCATAATCAGAATTACTACATTTAATCACTTTCTACTGTTTTGTAAGGACACATGACATCTTTCACAGTCTATTACACGACTTTCGGTTATAATCTTTTTCATTTTAATATCAAAAGGCCCGCAAGGGAGATTCGATGTAATTTGAATCTCATAGGCCAGGGCCATGATCGGTTTCTTTTGAATTTTTGCCAGAAGGCGGTCGTAGTAACCACCTCCAAATCCCAGCCTCGTTCCTGAAAGATCAAAGGCAACCCCTGGTATTAAAAACAAATCGATTTCGTCAACAGAGATTAATCGTGCCCTTTCAGGCATGGGTTCTTTTATGCCGTAAGTGGAAGGGATCAGGTCTTCAATCCCGTTTTTAATTTCAGAAAGGAGCAGCCTGTTGGATTTTTTATCAATGATAGGGAAAGCCAACCTTTTTTCTTCTCTCAGGATGAGAGGGATTAGATGTTCAGTGATTACCTCGCTTCGAAAGGAGGCATAAAGAAGGCATGTTTTTGCCTTCCTGAATTCATCAAGGTTGAGAAGCCTGTTGGCTATTAAAAGACTTTTCCCTTGCCTCTCGGAGGAGGTTAGGTTGTCTCGTTTTGAGATGAATAATTTTCTGATAGCTGCCTTGGAGTCCTTTTTCATATATACCCTGCTTAGGCAGGAAAAGACCAAGGCCCTTAAAATGAAGAGGATTCAAAAAAATTGTAAGAAAAAGCCCCCACCCTTGTACCGTGTGAAGATTCCGATTTGAACCTGGTTTCCCAGGTGGGTGCCCTCAGAGATGTATTAAATTTCCCTCACAGGGGCCTATTTGCTACATCCCTATATGGACTCCCGTTACGTTGGTGTTGGCTCAAAACACACTCTTCATCACGGGTACGGCAGGGGAACTTAAATTCACATTTAAATTATCCCTTTTAGACATCAAAAGGTTAAATCCTTTATAACTGGTAATCTATTATTAATTAGGCCATACATCTCCTTAAGGAGAATGTGATGCCTAAGTTAAAGAAACAGGGTCACCTCTGTTCTCAGAGGCTGCATATGTTAGTGATGAATCCTCCAACATTTTTAGGATATTGGCCGTTTTTTCCTCCATAATATTTATTGTTTCCGATAATTCTGTTTTTCTCTCAAACAATTCTTCCGTTATATAAAAAGCCGCAAGAATTACCACCTTTAAAAGTGTCGCTGTAGGGGCAGCAGACCTGATCTCCCTCATCTTTGAATCCAAAAACGCAGCGATTTCTTTAACCCTTTCCGGATCTGTTTCACTTTTTATTGTATAAAGCTCACCAAGAAGTTCGACCTCAGTTGTATGTATCACTTAATTCCCCCCGGCTATTTTTGCATCAGATATCCTTCAACTGATTTAACATATAAGAGACCCTTTCCTGCACTTGCTGGCGCTCTATTCTTAATTTGCGCAATTCGTCTTCAGATATCAGGGCATGCTCCAATCGCCTCTTATTATCCTTCAGTTTCCTTTGCAGATTACTTATTCTGGCCTGCAATTGCTCATTTTCCTCTCTGAGGTTTTCGACCTCTCTAATAAGGCAAATGACTCTTTCCTGGATAATATCTAGTCTCTCAAAGGGCATTTGTATCACCGAATCAGAATGTTTATCTCAATTCAGCGCCTAACTCAAAGTTTAACCGATCAAAAATTTGTTGATGTACATCATTTACTTTCTCATCGGTTAAAGTCCTCATATCGGAACGATAAGTCAACGAAAAAGCAAGACTCTTCTTACCTTTGGGGATTTGAGGCCCAACATAAATGTCAAAGAGTAATACATCCTTGAGTAATTCCCCGCCTTCTTCCCTAATCAGGTCTATTACCTGCTTGTATGTTATGAAATCATCAATAACAACAGCCAGGTCTCTTAATACAGGAGGAAACTTAGGTATAGCCTGAAACTTATATCGACCGGGTCTTGCTAATTTAACTAAATGATCAAAATCCAATTCAGCCACAAACGCGGGCCTTTTCATATCAAAGACATCTTTTACATTATTTGACAATTGGCCCAAAATACCGAATCGAAGATCATTGTCCATAATCTGGATCGATGTTTCTTCATCCAGCCAGGGAACTGTAACTTCCTCAAAGCGATAGTTTCTGATTCCCATACCCTCTAAGAGCAATTCCAAGAGTCCCTTTAAATCATAGTAATCCACGTATCGCTCCGGGATTCGCCAACTCCGGTTTTGTTTCTGGCCCACCATAGCTATCCCGAGCCTTTTTCTCTCAATTGTGCGCGTTGTTTTTTCCGCAGATGGGAAAAAACATGTACTCAATTCAAATATCTTAAGGTCCGGATTCTGCCTCGAGAGATTGAAGGCTATATTTTGGATCAGCCCCGGAACTACACTGGGTCGCAGAGAATCATACTCTTCTGTCAAAGGATTTTGAATCTTAACAGGTACAGAAATTTCCTCATTTACCCCAATCTTAATGTTATCAAATATTAGCTTCTTTGTAAAGCTAAAATTAATAACCTCATATAGTCCTGCACCCACTAAAATTTCCCTTGTAATAGTTTCTATGCTTTGATTTTTTGATAATTTTTCTCCTGCAGGTATGCCACCTGCAGGTAAAGTTGTTGGGATACGATCATATCCATAAAATCTCGCTACTTCTTCTATCAAATCTTCTTCCTGAAAGATATCCTGTCGAAAGGAGGGAGGAAGAAAGGTAATCTCTTCATTCCTCCGGGAGAGGGGCTTAAAGGAAAGATTTTTAAGAATTCCGGATATTTTGTCACCGGAAAGATCAAGCCCCAGTACCATATTCACCCTTTTGACGCGTAATTGTATGGGATTTTTTTCAATTCGTTTGGGATAGACATCTACGGCACCTTTGGCAGCTTTACCGCCCGCTGTTTGAAGAATCAACTGCACAGCCCGGTTTGCAGAGGCTAAAACACCTTCCGGATCTATCCCTCGTTCGAATCTTTGTGATGCCTCAGTGGACAGGCCCAGTTTCCGGGATGTTTTTCTGGTATTTTTAGGATTGAATAACGCGCTTTCAATGAGAACGTTCTTTGTATTTTCTGTTACTTCGGATTCCATCCCTCCCATGATTCCTGCCAAAGCTATGGATCGCCCGGCATCAGCGATCATGAGCATGGAAGAGTCGAGATCGCGTTCTACCCCATCCAGGGTTATAAATGCTTCTTTTGGGTTTGCAGGGCGTACGATGATCTTTTTGTCCTGAATGAGATCGTAATCAAAGGCATGAAGCGGCTGCCCTGTTTCCATGAGGACATAATTGGTCACATCGACCACATTGTTTATGGAACGTATATCGACAGATTCCAGCCTCGCCGCCAGCCATGAAGGGGATGGCCCGATGGTGACCCCGGTAATGATCCTGGCAACATAACGAAAACAGAGATCCGGGTCCGCTATCCTGATCTCTATAAGGTTATCAATAGCTTCTCCCTCTTCGGGAAACCTGATCTCCGGAAGTTTTGCCGTTTCCCCTGTCATTGCCGCTATCTCTCTTGCAATGCCCAGATGTGAGAGGCAATCAGAACGATTAGGTGTTATATCCAGATCAAGCACTTTATCCGATATATTGAAATAATCAGCCAGGTCCTTTCCGACAGGAGCTTCCGCGGGTAATATCATCAGGCCTGAACGGTCATCGCCCAGACCCAATTCCCACTCGGAGCATAGCATGCCTCCCGACGAAACACCTCTGATCTTTGTCCTTTTTATTTCACCGATTTTAGGAGGGCTTGCACCCGGAAGGGCCAAAGGGACCTTGTCTCCCAGCTTCATATTGGAGGCCCCGCAGACTACGGAAATCTCATGATACCCCGTATCCACATTGCAGAGGCATAGTTTGTCCGCGTTGGGATGGGGAACGATCTCTTTGATCTGACAAATCTTACAAAGATCGAGCCCCCTTTGGAATCCTGAAACACCCCCTACCTCAAGCCCCACCATTGTTAATTTGTCTGCAAGCTCCTCGGCAGTAAAAGGGACCTTTATGTAATCCTTTAGCCATGTGTATCCAATATACATTTCTAGAATTGTCTCAAGAATCTTATGTCATTGTCGAAAAAGAGGCGGATATCATCCACCCCGTACTTTAGCATAGCCATCCTTTCCACTCCAACACCAAAAGCGAAACCCGTTACCTTCTGCGGATCATACCCCACTTCAGAAAGTACATTAGGATGGACCATACCTGCGCCCAGTATTTCCAGCCACCCGCTTTGAGAGCAAACCCTGCATCCTTTGCCCATACATATGACACATGAAATGTCTATCTCTGCACTTGGTTCCGTGAAGGGAAAAAAGCTGGGCCTGAATCTAAGCTTTGTATCGGGTCCGAACATCTCATGAACAAAGCTTGTGAGCACACCTTTTAAATCTGCAAAAGAGACGCGATAATCAACGAGCAGCCCCTCAACCTGGTGAAACATAGGCGTATGGGAGATATCCGCGTCCCTTCGATATACCTTTCCCGGAGCAATTATTCGGACAGGGGGGCTTTGCTTTTTCATGACCCTGATCTGGACAGGTGAAGTATGTGTTCTGAGAAGGATGTCCGGGGCCAGATAGAAAGAGTCATGCATGTCTCTGGCCGGATGATCGTCAGGAAAATTAAGCGCTCCGAAATTGTAATAATCCGATTCAACCTCAGGGCCTTCCGCTATTTCAAAACCCAGAGAGAGAAATATCCGGTACGTCTCTTCCAGGATCTGGGTCAATGGATGCTTGCGCCCTCTCTCAGGGCGCTGTCCGGGCAGAGTAAGGTCCGGTCTAATGGCAGGTTTTACCATTACACTCTTTAATTCTTCCGCCTTGTCATCGATCTCTTTATTTATAAGGTCTTTTAGGCGGTTCAGCTTCTCGCCGAATGCGGGCCTTTCCTCCGGTGAAAGCTGCCCGATCTTCCTTATAAGGCTGGTTAACTCGCCTTTACGGCCAAGATATTTAATCTTTATTTGCGAAAGTGTTTCCGGATCCCTTGCAGACCTGATTAAGTCCTCTACTTCCCCCCTGAGGGCTTCAAGATCTAATGTCATGTCAGAGGGCTTCTTTTGCTGCTTCTGTTATCTTCGCAAACGCCTGAGGATCACTGACGGCCATGTCAGCCAAAATCTTTCTGTTCAGGCTTATACCGGCCTTCTTCATGCCATTTATAAATTTACTGTAAGAAAGATCATATGGTCTAAGTGCCGCGTTTATTCGGACGATCCAAAGCCTACGGAACATCCTTTTTCTGGTCTTACGGTCCCGATATTCATAAACAAGAGACCTGTTAACTGCTTCTTTTGCCGTCCTGAAAAGCTTGCTTTTCGCGCCTCGGTATCCCTTGGCCAATTTCAGGACCCTTTTATGTCTTTTTTTGACTGCTGTACCTCTTTTAACCCTGGACATAATACTGCGTCTCCCTTTGCATAATATTTTAATAAGTTTTTTCAACCATATGGAAGGAGCTTCTTTACGCGGGCTTGATCAGAAGTAGATAAATAGCCCCCTTTTCTCAGATTCCTTTTACGCTTGGGGCTTTTTTTGGTCAAGATATGGCTGGCATATGCTCTTTGACTCTTTATCTTCCCTTTAGCAGTAAACCGGAATCTTTTAGCCGCACCCCGATTAGTCTTCAATTTTATCTTTGACACAACTACTTTCCTTTCTCCTTAACCTGTTTTTCTTCCCAACCCGTTTTTTTGGTGATAATCTATTTTTCTGTATGAGCATGCCCCTTTGGCGCCAGGATCATAGTCATGTTTCTGCCTTCCATTCTGGGCCTTTGTTCAACAACTGCCAAATCTTCGATATCTGATGCAACACGGTCCAATAATTCGTTTCCGATATCAGGGTGGGTCATCTCCCTGCCTCTAAAAATGATGGTTATCTTGACTTTGTTGCCATCTGATAGAAATTTTCGGGCATGATTTAATTTAAACCCAATGTCATGCAAATCTGTTTTAGGTCGAAGTTTGATCTCCTTTATATGTATAATCTTCTGGTTCTTTTTTGCCTCTTGAGCCCGCTTGTGCTGCTGGTATTTGTATTTCCCATAATCCATAATCTTACAAACGGGTGGTTTTGCCAGAGGAGCGACCTCAACAAGATCAAGTCCTGCTTGTTCTGCCATTTCCAATGCAACGGGTAATTTGAGTATGCCGATTTGTTTACCTTCTTGATCGATAACCCGGACTTCTTCTGCCCGGATTCGATTGTTTATGGGTATGTGTTCAGCCGATTTTATTATTAGTTTTCACCTCCTAACATTTTTTTAGATAGATCTCATTTTTGATCTGTGTAATAAACTCGTTGAGTGTTAAATCTTTCAACTGATCAATATCCCTGGAGCGGCAATTGACAGTACCATCTTTCAGTTCCCGGTCGCCTAATATAAGCATATATGGGACCTTTTCCATACGCGCTTCACGGATTTTGAATCCGATCTTTTCGTTTCTCAAATCTGTCTCGGCCCTTATATCTTCCGCTTGAAGTGAATTCGCG
The DNA here is from genome assembly GCA_049472335.1 of bacterium. GTDB lineage: Bacteria > SZUA-182 > SZUA-182 > DTGQ01 > JAFGSM01 > JBLIRM01. Next base: position 10,504 of record JBLIRO010000098.1, read on the forward strand.
ATAGACAGCGCGTATTCTGATTGCCGGTCGGTTATAGTCAAAATCTTGACTTGAACCGGGGATAACCATACAGGAAAAGCCCCTGCGAAGTGTTCGATCAGGACCCCCATAAATCTTTCAAGGGATCCTAGTATAACCCTGTGGAGCATCACAGGGCGCTTTTTTTCCCCATCCGTATCTACATAATAAAGGTCAAATCTCTCGGGAAGCGTAAAGTCGCATTGGATGGTAGCGCATTGCCAACTTCTTCCGAGGGCGTCTTTTAATTTAACATCTATCTTGGGTCCGTAAAAGGCCCCTTCACCTTCGAAGACCTGGAAGGGAATCTTCAGCTCCTCCAGGGACCTGGAGAGGGCCTGTGTGGCCTTTTCCCAGTCTTCATAAGAACCTATAAATTTTTCAGGTTGTGTGCTTAATTCCATATGATATTCAAATCCGAACATATCCATGACATCGATGACGAACTGGATGACACCCTTGATCTCATCATTTAATTGATCGGGCCGGCATAATATATGGGCATCGTCCTGAGTGAAGCTCCTGACTCTTGTAAGACCATGTAAAACACCCGATTTTTCATGCCTGTGTACATGCCCCAATTCGAAGTATCTTATGGGCATATCCCGGTAGCTTCGAATCCTGGATTTGTAAATCAGCATATGGGCAAGACAGTTCATGGGTTTTATCCCGTATTTCTGCCCCTCAACCTCAGTAAAATACATATTTTCCCGGTAGTTGTCATAATGACCCGATTTTTCCCATAGCTCCTGTTTCAAGAGCAACGGGCCATAGACAATCTGGTATCCGCGCCTGAGGTGCTCCTTTTTCTCAAAATCCTCGATCATCATTCTGAGCAAGGCCCCCTTGGGATGATATATAACCATTCCGGCGCCTACCTCATCCGAAAGGCTAAAAAGATCAAGCTCCCGCCCCAGCTTGCGATGATCCCTTTTTTTCGCCTCCTCCAGCTTTCTGAGATGCTCTTTCAGTAGCCTGGAGTTTTGAAAGGCGGTGCCATAAATGCGCTGAAGCATCTTGTTATGTTCATCCCCTCTCCAATAAGCCCCCGCAATGCTTAGAAGCTTAAACGCCTTTATCGAACCCGTTGAAGGTACATGAGGGCCTCTGCAAAGGTCCGTGAAATCACCTACCTGATAAATGCTTATCATGGAATCAGGTAAATCCCGGATAAGCTCCACCTTATATGTCTGGCCCTTTTCCTCAAAAAGTCTCAGCGCGTCTTTTTTCGTGATCATGCGCCGTTCGAATGGAAGGTCCTGATTGATCAGCTCATTCATTCTTTTTTCGATTTTTTCCAGGTCCTCAGGCACAAGTGTTCTTGTTAGATCAAAATCATAATAAAAACCCGCTTCCACAGACGGGCCTATGGCAAATTTAGCTTCAGGAAATAGATCCAACACGGCATGTGCCATAATATGGGAGGTGCTGTGGCGGAAGATTTCCATAGCCTCAGGATCTTCCAGAGTCAGAAATTCTATCTTACAATCCTGGGTAACGGTCTGACTTAGATCAAGAAGTTTTTCATCGATTTTAACTGCAATGGCATTTTTTACTCCGGATTCAGGTGTAATTTCCCGGAAGGTCATTCCAGGGGGATAGTCCAACTTCCTCCCGTTAGGCAAGGAAATAGTAATTTTTTGCTTCATATTCGTTTTTGAACACTCACCCATAATTTTTGATCAATTTCTCCCCCCAGAGTCAGTCATAAAAAGTTTAAATGCAAAGTAAAATATGTAATTTTAAAATAGATCATAACTTCTCAAAATCCCGGTGGGAACCTGAGAAGAATGCAAAATTCAAACTGCAATCACTCTAACAAAAAAGCACCATCGAAGATACCTGGATATCTCCAGATGATGCCTCTTTTAGGATTGAACTGAAGATTAAATAAATCTTTTTTTCCCTCCTATGTCCTTCCGAAAAAATGTTATTTAAAAGAGGCGCCCTTAAATACAAATCCATTGATTAATGGTAGGCACGGGCGGTTTCGAACCGCCGACTTCTACCGCGTCAAGGTAGCGCTCTCCCCCTGAGCTACGTGCCTCTAAATATTTGTCTAGAAAAATATTAGTAAAAAAATATTGGTATGTCAAGTTTCATTCCCTTCATAATCATTATTTTTTATATTTTTATCGGAATTTTCTAATATCTCCTGCGCCTTTTCAAGATCACCGGCCCTGACCATGATCTTGATTTCTCCGATATGTCCAATGTCAAAAGGGAATTGCGAAACCCGATAAGATTTCAGTTCCGCCTGAAGGCCGTTTGATTTGAGAAGCCCTGCAATCAGATATGCCTCATAATCCGTGCAGGTGGAACAAAGCTCAACCCATTTTTCTTCCTGATTCATCTTCTATTCTTCTTTTTCACCAAAGATTTGAGCAGAAAAAATGTATATGTCTGCCCCTTTTCCCCATGCGTCTTTAGGCAATCCTGCCTTTGCGCATGTCTGAGCCAAAAAAGTCAACCTGTCCCATCCATATTCAGTGGCTACCTGAGGTAGTAAAAGTCCGCTGTATGGTGGGCGGGAAATATATAGTCCATGCTCTCCCACCCTGATCTGATTAATATCATCGATTTTGCGAAGGGGGGTCAGAGCGGAAATCTCGATATCTATTTCGTCCAACTCTTCATTTTTTACAGGAGTGAAACGATAGTCTTTAACTGCAGCGGAAATGGCACAGTCAGATGTGGCCTTATACAGGGGCATGATCGGCTTTATATAACCTATGCACCCTCTTAACATCCCCTTTTTGTGAAGAGTTACAAAAACGCCTCTCGGCTCGAGAAGTCGTGGCTCTGTAACGTCGAATTCGGATAATTCCTGTCTGTTCAGATATGCAGTAATGGAAGAGCGCGCTATATCAAGAAGTTTTTCCTGCTCTTGTTTATTTAAAAGGTCCTCTGCTTCTGCCAATTTTACCTCACCTCTTTCCATCAGGGTAGATTGTTTTTGGTCATTTTTATCCGTGATAAAAACACTTAAGGCGGCATAGCCTACGACTCTTTCCTTCATCCCGGAAGTGTCGCCTGAGTTAGCATATTTAAGGAGTTTTATATTTACAGGTTGATTAATGAGTTTGATTGTTTCAAGTAACAGCAACACAGGCATTGCGCCGCAAAGCTCGATCTCACCATAATTCAGCATTGCCTTCATATTTTCACAATCCCTTGTCTGTATGGTTTCCAGAGCCTTCTGGTCCATAGCTACGGCTTCTTCATAGGGATGATAATGAGATAGATCTGAGCTGATAATCAGAAGCGAGCCTGGCTTTTTCAGGATATCAGCGAGTTTCAGGCTAATTTCCTCAACCGCTTTTGGCGAGAGTCTGCCTATCAGGATGGGTACTATCTGAAAGTCCTTCAAGACCATCTGAAGAAATGGGATTTGAACCTCCAGGGAGTGTTCCTGGATATGGGCCTGGGACTTAAAACTGACACTCTCTGAAGAATCAGAGATAAGCCTGGCCATTTGTTCATTTACTTTGACATCCCCCAGAGGAGTTTGATAAACCCCACTGGGCCAGATGGAAGCGCCCGTGAATGAAAATCTATGGCTTGGTCCTATAAGTATGACTGTGTCGATCTTTTTTCCTTCCAGAAGTTTATATGAATAGGCAGCAATCTCTCCTGAATATACATATCCCGCGTGGGGACAGACGAGGGCGATCAGGCTGCCGGCTTCTTCCTGAGGTGAAGCAAGCTTTAGGTATCCCCGGATCATCTTTTTCAGCTCTGATGCGGATGGGGGATAGAATTGACCGCTTACGGCTGATGATCTTACCAGTATCTCCTCTTTTTTGTGTATATTTTCACTTTCCGAAGGCTGTTTTTCCTTCGATTTTTCACTTGCTTTAACACAAGAAGAAAAAACGGGCAGCAGAATAAAATAAAATAAAAGAAGAAGTAAGACGCAAGACCGTAACGATTGAATTTTTTGTTCTAAACAGAGAGAATTCTTTTTTTTCATATCCATAATCTTTATATTCAAGTTTTACAACTTGTTATATACAACGATAATTTTTTACCAAAAGTGCCTTTATTAATATTACCATTAACTATTACCTACCCATATAACCACCAAACCCGGCATTTTTATTTCCCACCCTATATCAAGCTTTATCATATTTTTTTACTTTTAACAAGTTATGCAAGGTTACAGTTAAAAAACAAGAGAGACAAATAATATATTCCTTAAATTTTCATTTTACATTTTACAATTTTCATTAACTACCTGAAAACCGCAAAAGTCTCTGAGAAGTTACGCGGATTATTGAAAAGACCGGAAGGTATCCGTTTAAATCCCACTATTTCAGGTATCGGAAGGAAGCTCTCTTTTTTTCAATATTTCAATTCGTTCTATTCCCTTGCCTGCTTCTCTGGAATCAGGATTCAATGCCCTGGCTTTAATGTACATATCCTGTGCCTTGTCAAATTCCTTTAGGTTTTCATAAGCTAAACCCATCACCAGAAATATAGAATAGTTTTTGTGACCACGGGAAATTAGAAAGTCTCCATGTTCAACAGCCCTGTCCCATCGGTTCTTAGCACTATAAAGATTTAACAGCATTAGATGAGGGAAAAAATATCCCGGATTGCTTGCCAGGTTTCTCTCACTTTCATTTATGTACTCATCTATCTTTTCTTTGGACACCCTCGATTCTCTTAATGTCAGCAGGGGATGAATATAGTTGTATTCATCCTTTGCAATGAGTTCACTGTATTCAGGAAGCCGGCGGATATAGAGAAAACATGAGTCATCAAAATAGACCAGGACCCACTCTCCGCTTTCCTTAAGATATTCACAATGGTTCACCAGGTTGCCTCCCTGATATTTAAGTAGAATGAATTCTATATTGAATTCTACCAGAATCCCCTTGAACGTATTTACATCAAAAAGCGCCCTTTGGTGCCGGTTATAGAATTCTTCACCATAGACATGTTCGGCCCTGGAGTCCATGGTTACACGAACATCCGGGAAACAATGAAAGATTAAATATGTCCCGTAAGTATAGCTGTTAAAGCAGCAACCTTTAATATGATTCGCCTGTATATATTTCGTTGAGTCTATGGGCATATTACCGGCAACCCCTAATCCGAATGGTTTGCTGCTGTTTTTTCTGTAGATATATCCATTTTTAAATGATATCCGTATCAGAGGGATAAGGATGAGAAGTATTATGACTCCTCCTCCAGTATCGATCAATTGCCTGAGTTTTTGGTCTGTCATCTCAATATAATCATTGCCTGACTGTTGGAAATTTAACGCAATGATCGGACAGGTAGCAATGGTAAAAATGGTAATATTGCGATGCATCTGGGCCGCCATTATAAAAAAGAATGCAGAAATCGTAAAATTCGTTAAATCAATCCGCTTTATATTAACTATGAAAGAAAGACCCAGAAGTATCATCCATATGACATAATATTTAAAGGCAAAGGATGTATAGAATGTCCTGCTTTCGAAAGGTGACTGCCATTCATAAATGGTCTTGATGTATTCGCTTTTATGGAATACAACAGAGAAAGGCTGTATAAAGAGACGAAAACCATAGGGATTCATAAGGCAGGCCAGGAATGTCAGGAAAAAAATGATATACAAAGGTTTCAGTCTTTCCCAGGTTAAGAGGTCCCTTTGCCAGAATGATACAAAACGGTTAAAAAGGAGCCTTACTGTTTCACATCCAATAAAGATGCCCAGTATAAACAGTCCGACAATAAAAGAGCCATGCATATTGGACCAAAAGATTTGAAGGATGGGAAGCAGTGCAAGTATCTGCCAGTTGGTCCGCTTGTATTTATACTGCATAAGGATCAGGAAATAAGCAGCTATAAAGAAGTAGGAAAACATCTCTGTACGGGCCAGAAATCTTACCCCAACATTAAAAATCATAAATACTGCCAA
>JBLIRO010000099.1:0-16141 GCA_049472335.1 bacterium
GGCCTGCCAGCGTAAAACGCTGGCAGGCCGCCTTTTTTATACCATTATACCATATACTATTTATGCAATAATCACAGTTAGAGAAATCTCCCTTTGACACGTCCCCCTAACAGCGTCTTGATATGACAATAACGATTCCTGAAACTCCTGTTAGACAATTAGTTTGGTTTATGGATCACAATAGATCCAGCGCCTATCATAGTTGCGGGATCTGCATCATCAGCATCTCCCATTTGATTGTCGTAAACAATGTTATCCTCATTATCCTTGTCCCATATTTTGATCCTGAACAAGTCCACCTCAGTGCTGGGGGTGAATTCTGCATCTATAACCGAGAGTATGAATCCATAATTACCTTCATTGTTGATGGTGCCTGTACCCTTGTACTGCGCAAGGCTATTGGCTACTACTAACCAGTCATAGCTTTCGGAGTGAAAATTCAAATGGGCGACTTTGAAATTGAACTGGGTTTCTCCTGTTGGTATATTTGCTCCCTTTTTGTATTTAGAGACAAAACCAAAGTTTGCTTTACCTGTTAGTGATGGATCCGGTGTATAAGCCCCTGCCACTGAGTCAATCCAACCTCCGCCCGTAACGAAACCACCATCAGGATTATATACAACAACATATTTGAAAGCTATTTCGCCTGAGGCTTCATTATCATCCGTTATTCTCAAAGTAATTGTATATACACCGGCAGTCTCATAGATATGGCTTCCAGTTACACTTCTCCTTCCGAACTCATCGATTTCGGAACTTATTGTACCGTAATCCGAGGTTTCATCACCCCAATACCAAATAGCCCATGCGAGACAGGACTCTATAAATTTGGCACTTGTTTCAACCAATGAATTAACAATAATAGGATCTAAAGGCGCGCTGATTTCTTCTATTAACGGCTCTATGTTGTCCTCAACCATTATCGTGGCTGTGCATTGTGAGCTGTTGCCATTGATATCGGTCACTGTCAGTGTAACCGTGTTGGGACCCACTTCAGCGCAGGTAAATGTATCGGGCGAGACTGACATAGTGTCTATACCACAGTTATCGGTGGAGCCGTTGTCTATCTGATCAGCCGTGATGGAGGCATTGCCCGTGACATCGAGTTCCACGGCTATGTCCTGGCATTGCCCCGCTGGCGACGTATTATCCTCTACTGTAACGGTGGCAGTGCACTGTGAGCTGTTACCATTGATATCGGTCACTGTCAGTGTGACCGAATTGGGACCCACTTCAGTGCAGGTAAATGTATTGGGCGAGACTGACATAGAGCCTATACCACAGTTATCGGTGGAGCCGTTGTCTATCTGATCGGCCGTTATGGAGACATTGCCTGTAGCATCGAGCTGCACGGTTATGTCCTGGCATACTGCAACAGGGGGAACATTATCTCCAATATATTCATATGCGCCCATATCGTAGAAATCGCCATTAACTCCGGTACCGGTGTTGGGAGTGTAAGGATCATCGTAGCGTGGAGTGCCATCTTTGTCGGCGATTGGTGCCGGGTCATTGCTATTGGCAGCATCTATGCACGGCGAACCTGATAACAGATGATAATCTGCACCAAACAATGGATCCCCGTTGATATTGCCTGTTCCAGGGAAAATCCCACTGTCCCATCTAACATCTGAGTAACTAACACCAATGCTGCCATAAGCGTCCAGATATATTTCATTGCCATATAAGGCTGAATTATTCCATATAATGCTATTAATCACTGAACAGGAGGCATATCGGCACCATATCCCACCCCCATTTCCGTTAGGGACCGAATTTCCAGTAATAGTACAATTAATTAATGCGATCGATGAGTTCCAGTGGGAACAAATTCCACCACCATAAGAAACACTAGTATTATCATTAATAATACAATTTGTTATTCTCGGCTTAGAAAAGAAATAACTATAAATTGCGCCTGCACCAAATTCGGAGGTATTGTTACTAATATTACTATTAATTATTCTGGGATTAGATTTAGACGTGCAAGCTATTCCACCCCCCAAGATAGTTGTGGAGTTGTTTATAATTTTACAATTGTAGATCAAAGGATCTGATCTGTTGGAACAATATATACCTCCTGCAAGTTGGTTTTCAGTAATCGTGCAGTTGCTAATATAAGGTCTGGAGTAGTTATTGAGATGTACCCCGACAGAGCCATTTTTAATTGTGAATCCATCAATTATAGTGCTGGTCCAAATTATCCTATAACCATAAATTACCTTGTTTGTGCCTTCTTGGGCATCCAGGATAGTACTGCCCGCTCCGGATCCTATTAAAGATATACCGTTTCTCATATTAATTGGAAAGCTTTCGCCTAAGTCCGGATCATAGGTTCCAGGGGCCACATAAACGTTTATTCCGCTTCCGGATATATGATTTAAGGCATAGGTGATCGTCTTCCAGGGATTGGCAGAAGATCCGTCACCCAGGGCATCACTCCCGTTGACCGCATCTACATAAAAATCTGTATTGCTGGTAACTATAAATACTTCTGAACCATCTGAATCGATTACATCAATACTGTTTGATGTAGCGGTCTGACCATCAGCGTTGATAACCATTAAATTCCAGTGCCCTGTTTCTACACCGGTGAGGTTAAACTCGCAGGTAATCTGGCTGGATGATTCCACCAGGACAGTGACTGCGTCTATATCTGAGTAGCCCTCCCGAATCAGTTTTACGTGTGATCCATTGAAATTTTCACCAGTTATTGTAACTATAACATATCCTATATTTTGTTCTGTCTCCGGTGAGTTTGAGGTTATAACAGGGGCGGGCGGCAAGGTGAGGGTAAATCCGGCAGATAAGGTTGCGCTCTGCCCATCCGGATTGGTAACTGTCACATCCCAAGTGCCCGGATCTTCTCCCTCAAGGTCAAGTATACCATTAATCATGGTAGAGGACATTACGGTTGAGTCAACTAGTATATCCAGCTGACCTTCTTTACTCAGGATTACAGTTGCTCCCTCTTCAAAGCCACTCCCTGTCAATTCAGTGATCTCGGTCATACCCCAGTTATTAGCTGTATTGGGTATGATTGAGCTAACATCAGGGGTGGCATATGCCGTCATTGAAAAGGCAAGAAAAAGCAATGTAAAGATAAATAGTACTAATCGTGCCTTAATATTCCTTAACATCTTACGCCTCCTGTCTTCTTAGTTGCAGGGTTACTAAAATATCTATAAATAATTAAATATCAACTTTTCCCCTCCTGATATTTTGGTTATTTTTTTTAAGTTATCCATAAAAAATCCAGCATATAAAATAAACGCTACCTCCTTTGTGATCTATTATTTTGGTTAGTAATATGGGGACTCATCAATAAAAACATCACATAAGACCAGAAAAATAAGATTAAACAATTTGTAGCTTGTTCAGTCGAGGTGATCTAGAAAGGCTTGTGGGTAAGGATTGATCTTTATGAATATTATAATACCCGGGGAAGGGGATATTGTTTTATAAATGTCGAAAACAATGGGGCAAAGACAATAAAAGAATTATGAAAAAACAATTCTATAATCTAAAAATCCATATGGAATAATGGGAATACATTATGAGAAAATTCAATACTGGAGTCTAAATCATGATTCCCTTGGAAATTATACCATTGAAAAATATTATAATGAACAATAAACTTGAAAAATCCATATAGGAATTATCAAAGAACAATTTATACTACTAATAATAGTAAACACGATAATTTAGATTTGTCAATAGGGAAAAATCCTAAAATTTCTTTCAGAGAAATAATGCAATTGTGCCAGAAAATATTTTTTAAATGGAAGATCTGAATTTATCTCCACTTTCAATTTCTCAAAAAATGTCAAGTCAAGAACATCTGCCATAATTGAAATTGCTGGTTTTGACGTATGTTTATTAAATGTGTATTATTTGAATAATAATTACTTTTTAAATACGAAGATTACTTGCCCTGGCTAATGAATATCCAACATTAAAAAATGCTGCTATAACTGAAGCACTTAAATATATTTGAGTCAAATTGCCGAATGACTTTAAAGCTGAAAATTTAAGATATATATCACAAACAGAATATCCATACCAAAAAGAGCGAAAAAAATGGAAAGGAAAAATTGAATTTAAAAAGGGCGGGCCATCTTTTTCAATCAGATCCAGAAGATGTATTAGCAGTACTAACAGAGGCTATAGAACAAACAGTCAGTCCAAATTCACCTCCAGTATTAATATTGACGCAATCGTAAAAATTCGTTTCGGAGTCCGGGGCCTTTTTTAAAGGCCCTAAGGCTCGCTTCATTGTGCTGAAAGGCATTAACAAAAAATGCCAATGACTCTTTCAATGACTTTTTAGCGGTTCGATAACACAATTGTCATAATTAGGATTGCCGGTCAAATAAACGATACCCGGCAAAGGAGGCTACCAATGAAAAAACATCTGGCGTTTATCTGGATATTGGGGTGCATTCTTTTCATATTGGCTCCGTTTGTGCAAGCGGAAGAAGGAAGGATTTACCCATGGGATGAAGATATTGATGTCGAAGGTGGTTCTCCTCAAGCCTTTTCAGATAAGGAAGGGGGAGTAATTGTCATCTGGAAAGAAGACCATTTGAAGGCACAACGCATGAATCACAGAGGAGAGAAGCTATGGAGCACCGGCTGGAATACTGATGGAATCGATATCACATCCAAAACCGGAATTGACCGGTGGGAAGCTGTCAGTGATGGGAAGGGTGGGGTTATCGTTGCATGGATCGGAGATAATCAATTTGGGCTTAAAAGGGTATGGGCGCAGCGGATTAACGGGGATGGAAATCGATTATGGAAACCGGGTGGCGATCCCTTGTCTGATGTAGAGGTCGCTGATATATCTTCAAGTCTGATTACTGTCTGTTCAGACAGGCAAAACGGCGCCTTTATAGGGCTGGCCGTCTCATCTGGAGCCCGTGTTATACATATTAACTCAAGCGGTTCCCTCTCACAACAAGGAAAAAACGGTATTCTCATTCCAGGCTCTACATATTGGATTGAGGGCATATCCCTCGCCGCTGATTCAGGAGCGGCACTGCTCGCATGGAAATACTCTAACTTTTTTGTTGAACGTCGTGGCAAGATTTATCTCCAGAAGATTAGTACCGGTCTCACCTTTCCTTGGGGAAGCACACCAAAGATTATAACGAATTTCATCGGGATTGAAAATTTCAGGATAACGAGTGACAGCCAGGGAGGCTTTCTCGTCGCCTGGGTTTCAAATACTGACATCAGTTCCGGAAATTTAAGGGAGCTACGTGGTCAGAGGATTAACAGTAATGGCACGAACCAGTGGCGGACAAACGGGGTCCTTATTTTTAATCTTGATAAGAAGTATTACAATAGCAATTACGATTTTGAAATAATTGCCGACGGCACAGGCGGTATGATTATTTCCTGGATGGATTACAGGAACGCAGATACGGCGCCTCCCTATGGAGCCAGTTCAGATGTTTTTGCCCAGCGGCTTGACAGCAGTGGTAACATTCAATGGGAGCCCAACGGCGTGCTTCTACCCCCCTGGATCAAGGACGGCGCTGCTCCAGGAACCCAAAATGATATAGATATGGTTGGAGACGGTTTCGGCGGGGCCATTGTCACCTATTCCGATTTTGCCAACATATCTCTTGATATCAGCGCGACTCGGCTTAGCATTAATGGCGACAAGCTATGGTCAAAATATGTTCATAGCGATTATTATGATGAATCGGCATGGGATACCTCGCCAACCATTGTGTTCGATAATTCCGGTCCTGATCCCAAAGGTGCGAATATTATCTGGCATCATTCAAGTAACAACACCTTCATGGGCGCCAAGATAGAGATAACCTGCCCGGAGGATAAGGACAACGATGGGTATACCACCTGGTTTATCAGTACTGAACAGGAGGATTGCAACGATAATGATGAAACCATATATCCCGGAGCCCCTGAAATATTCTGTGACGGCATTGATCAGGACTGTGACGGCAGCGATGCCAAAAACAACACATGCATCGATAATGACAAGGACGGTTCAATGGCAATTGATGACTGTGATGATGATGATCCGGCAATAAATCCATCAGCCACCGAATTATGTGATGGCCGGGATAATGACTGTGACAACTCAACTGACGAAGGATTTCAAATCGGTGCGCCTTGTAGCGTCGGATTGGGTGCATGCCGGCGGTCAGGAGGCTATGTATGCTCCCCAAGTAATCCGAACCTCGCCATTTGTGACGCAGTGCCTGGCGATCCGGCCGTGGAGATCTGTGATGGATTCGATAATGATTGCGACGGCAGCGTGGATGAAGAATTGACTGCGCCGCTGGCAGACAAGCAGCATGGCGTCTGTGCTAACCAGACAAAGGTTTGTGACGGCATCAACGGCTATATCGAACCTGATTACACCCTGATCCCGGAATATGAAGACAACGAGATCACCTGTGATTCCCTGGACAATGACTGTGACAACATGGTTGATGAAGACCTTGCCGTCGATAGAGACCAGGACGGCATCTTTGCTGCCGGCTCCTGCGCTGCACCGCCCTATGATTGCGATGATAATGATCGATATATCAGCGCCTGTAATACGCCGCCAAGCGAGGGACCGGTCTCTGTGGTTGCTGAGGACGGCAGCGGTGTCCAGGTGGTGTTCCCTAATGTCAAAAATGGCGGTACGACAGAGATAACCTCGGTGAATTGTTCGGACATTCCACCCGGAATCTATCTTAACCAAGAAAATCCTATCTGTGTTAAGATTGAAACAACATTGAAAAATGAGGATTATGACGGACTGATTAAGATCTGTATGACTTACGACGATAAGGAGTGCACAAAGGATCCCGTATCGCAGGAACTTTGTGAAAGAAGTTTTAGGATTATCAAATGTGATAACTCCGGCAATTGTTCTGATCTTTCCACGATCAGTCAAGATATCGAGGAGAACCGGATTTGCTCATTGACGGATAGTTTTTCCTTATTTGTCATCGGCGTGCCGTCGGATTCGGACAATGACGGCTTTAACGACTTTGAGGATAATTGTCCCAACATATGGAATTTATTTCAGAATGACGATGACGGAGACGATGTGGGCAATGTTTGCGATAATTGCCCGGATGAAGGCAATCCGGACCAACTGGACACAGATGAAGACGGCCTGGGTGATGTATGTGATCCATATCCCGATGACCCGGATAACACTCTTGAGTTCTCTATGGAGACCCCCTCCGGTTGGAGTATGATCTCACTGCCGGTTGATCCTGAAGATAAGACCCTTTCCGCCTTATTCCCGGATGCCTCGGTAGTCTATGGTTATGAGAAGGGAACCGGCTACAAGCGGGTAGGTAACAATGACACCCTGGAGGTTGGCCTGGCATATTGGATATTATTAAATGAGGGACCAAAGACATATACACTGAGAGGGCAGCCGATCAATTGCTATACCCTTGATGTTAATGCGGATGGATGGTTAATGATTGGTGGATGTACTGAAGAGGCTAATGTCTCGGTTGATAATGGCAATATTGGTGTTATATACAGGCATAAAACTGGAAGCGGTTACCTGCGTGTGACAGGATCTGAAACCCTTAAACCCGGGCAGGGGTATTGGATACTGATAAGAGATACAGGTGAGACAGGCAGGATTAGAGTTGAATAGGCAGAAAAGAGATAACCTCATCACTCTATCACTAGTCCGTTTCAGGCCATTCACCAACTGTACCGTCAAATAGACTACAACAATCATAGAGTATTGCATCACTTTTGAATTTAAGTCTAAAATCAAACCATTGGAACGGTGCCCGCAATGATTCACCATCATCCATTCCAAATGTTACGATTTGTCCAATTACATAACCCATACCTCCCACACCCTTTCCAAACCAGCTTGCACCAGTTAATAGAAAATCCTTTGCGCCTCTGCTATCCATCTTATCAATCAGCTCATGTTGTTTGGGAATCATAAGAACCTTGATATCGGAAGGAGACTTATATATGCCTTTATAATCTCCCATAGTTGTTACCTTATGCAATGTATTTAGGGTATATAGCATAGCCCATTTTTTTATTGCTCCCTCTTTTGTGCCTGTTATTTCAAAACCCAGATTTACTCCTTTCTCTTCATCAGAATAGTTGCCGGATTCACTGGTTTTCCTCTTTTTTAGTTCGGTACACTTCTTTATCGCAAAATTTCTCATCATCGTACGGATAGATTCCCTAATTTGAGGTTTGGATCTTGCCCATTCTCCCCATTCTCCTCCTTCCCTTATAAATGGATCGTTGTCATTAGCTGCACTCCAATGAGCAAATATTGCAGATGCAACACCCCAATCTGATAAAAAACCGAATGCGTCAAGAAGGGTAGTTGGCCTTCCTTTCGTATACTCATACAGATTCATACCATCTGCGAATCCTAATGGGTCACGTTTCAAGAACCTACCTTTCCGACAATCATAATATCTAGCCCTATAATAGTACAAGCCAGTCTCCCCATCCAATCTCCTTCCAGTAAACAAATAGGGATTACCTACGCCACTATAAGCTGCGGACACATCATCAGAAGTAAGCCAGATTCCATCTCCTCCAGGATTAACAAAGATTTCTGGTGTCCCGTAGGCATCATATCGATAATGCTCTACTATATTACCAGCCGAATCCGTCAAGGCTACTATGGAGCCAAGGGCGTTAGTATGGTAGTAATAGATAAAACCAGCTTGATCCATGGTCAATACTTCATCTATCCGGCTACCATAAATATACTCGGCCATTACAGATTCATCCTGGCGCTCTTCGATTACACGGGTATCATCGTAGACAAAGCTTGTGACCACACCGGAGACTTCCTTTTCAAACCGCCTGCTAAGAGCATCATAGCGGTACTCACCTAAAATGGCCCTATCGGATTTTCGGGTAACCTTAATCAAGCGGTTTTCATAGTCGTATTCATAAGTATTTATGGCATCATCGGTAAGGTTTCCGTTATTATCATGTGTCCGGCCCACTCCGCAGAGATTGGTATATTCATTTACTTCATTATTGGTGATGGGACAGCCTCCTGGTTGTGGGCAGGGTAGGGGGCCTTTCAGCCAATTACCAACACAATCAAGCGTCCAGAAGCATTGTTTGCCTGGGGAAGGAATATCTTCGCTTACCATGGTGCCTCGCTTGAATTCCGTGAGACGGTAGAGTCCATCGTATGTGTATTTTTCAGAATTGGAGGTGTCATGATTCTTCCTGGAATAAAGGCGGTTTCCCTCCTTATCATAGGTGTATTCAAAATCAATAAGGGTAAAGGTTCCTTTGCCATGTGTTAATTGGGTTATCCAGTTATTCTGATTATAATTCCAACCAGAACCAGTGGTATTTAAAAAGGCCCTTTCAGTTATACGATCACCTAAATCATAGGTATTTTCAGCGACAATTTGGTCTATGGCATCCTTGATCCTCTTCAGGCGATACCGCTTATCCATCTCCTCTTTGACCACCTTGCCGCCCGGATAGGTAATGATCCTTTTATTGTTTGCAATATCATAGGCATAATTCACTGCAAGGCTGTTCAGAGTGGTCTGAGTCACCCTGTTTGCCCCATCGTAGGCAAAAGTAATGGTACTATAGAGGTTGTCAGCAGTAAGCATCCTGCCACCCATATCATAGCTGAAGGTGTCATCATTGGCGCCAGGGTAGTCTCGTTTGACAAGGTTATAAAGTTCATCATATTGATAGCTGGTGATGATCCCATTCTGGTCTTTACGGGTGATCAGATTTTCCACACCATCATAGGTAAGCTCCTTTGTCCCGCCATCGGCATATGTTTCCTTAATCAATCTATTCAACGAATCATATTCGTAAGTGGTAGAATTATTATTGCAATCGGTAATCTTAATAAGATTGCCCATACAATCATACTCGTAGCTGGTTACACCATTTAGGGCATCAGTGACGGTGAGACGCCGATTAACCTCATCGTATGTGTATAATGTCGGATTCCCTTCCCGATCGGTTATCTTTATGAGATTACCCACAGCGTCATATTCGTATGTAGTAAATTCATTCATAGGATCAGTGACCTTTATAAGTCTATTCAGCTCATCATACCCATATTTGGTCTTATTGTTATTGCCATCTTCTTTTATGATCCTGTTCCCAACACAATCATATGTATAAGAGGCTACCTTGCCTATCGAATCAGTAATAGCTGTTAACTGGTCCTTCTCATCATAGGCATAGGTGATGACGTTCCCGTTGGGGCGTGTCTCAGTGAGTTTATTCCCTACACAGTCATATGTATACTGTGTGCATTCATTCTCCGGGTTGCACTCTTGCACTAATTCGTATCCGGCATTATAGGTATAGGTGGTCGTATTATTGTTTTCATCGGTTACTGTAAGGCGATTTCCCATGCAGTCGTAGGTATACTCAGTGACGGCATCATCCGCATCGATGATGCTACAGTCTGTATCTCCTACCTTTTGGATAACCTTAATTTGTCTGTCCAGCTTATCGTACTTGTAGCAGGTCACCTTTCCATTGGCATCTGTGATGCTTGCTATAAGGCTGCTTCCGGCAGTAGGTGGACCGCAACAGGATGAACAACCACCTCCCCCAGCACCGTTGTACGTATATGTAGTTGTATTTCCCAAGGGATCCGTGGTTTTAATAAGTCGGTTCAACGGATCATATTCATAGGTGGTTACATTGCCATATGCATCCGTCCCTGAGATCCTGTTTCCTGCACAGTCATATGTGATTGTGGTTATACAATTTTTAGCATCAGTTGTCTTAATAAGGCGATTTTGGAGGTCATATTCATAGGTAGTTGTGAATCCAAGTGCATTTGTCTCAGAGATCTTATTACCATTTTCATCATGGGCATAGACATTAATCCCGCCCTTTACATCGGTCACCTTGACCAATCGATCCCGTAAATCGTATTCATAAGCGGTTGTTCCCTTGTCATCAGTGATGGTAAGCCTATTTCCCTTCCCATCATATGTATAAGTTATAATACATCCTTTGGAATCGGTCTCTTTCATTAATCGATCAAGAAGGTCATATTCATAAGTTGCAGTATGGCCATTGGCATCGGTTCTGGAAAGCATATTACCAATAACATCATAGGTGTAATGGATTTCACATCCCAACGGATCTATTTCTTTAATCCTATTTCCATATATATCATATCCATAACATATTGTATTTCCATTGCAGTCGGTTTTGCAAAGGATATTCCCATGGGAATCATAGATGTAGATGGTCACATTGCCGAGGGGATTCGTCTCTTTAATCAGATTTCCGGAGGCATCGTATTCATAGGTTGTTACATCTCCATCCGGATCAGTGATGGAGGTGACAAGACTATAGGTGGGATCATTGGTATAAGCTGTTTCATTTCCGAGGGTATCTATTGCCTTGGTGCGATTGCCCTTTGAATCATATTTGTAACTCGTGGTATTCCCTTTACAGTCCGTCTCAGTTTCAATGTTAAGGGTAACAGGATCATAGGTATAAATGGTTGCAGTACCGTCAGGTGCGATTATTTTGGTAATAAAACCATCCTCATTATAATGATACTGCCACTGGTTGCCTCTTCCATCCGTCCTTGTGGTAATAGAAGGTATATAGGTGCGCTGTTTTGTTCTGAAAAGGTCATAGGTGCCGGTCTCCCAACCACTACTGTTGTTCAGGCTAAACAACCGGTTACCGTTGCCATCCCGGATACCAATGGGATGACCGGTTGCATCATATTCATATTGCCATTGATTCCCGTTTTTATCCGTCTTACCGACAATCTGATGGCGTTCATTATATGTGTAAGCTGTAGTTTGGCCAAAGGGGTCCTTAATATTGGATAGATTGTCATAGCTGTCATATGCCATTTCTGTGATCCGATTCCCGGGATCGGTTATTTTTATGATTCTATTCCGCACATCATATTCGAAACCGATCTGCCGACCATATTCGTCTTTTACATTCCGAAGAAGTCCATTTTGATAAATAAGCTCTGTTGTGTTGCCATTTCTATCGGTAATACTGCTTAACAACCAGGGTGCATTACCTAGTATCCTCAAGGGATTCCCTGTAATCTTTTCGAAGAGGTAGGTAAGACCATCATTATTCCGGATCTCTATAGACCCGTCGGAATTTTCGATTATTGTCTGCTGATGTCCACGTGTAGCCTTTAGAGGGCCTGTTCTGCCCGTGCGTTTATACTGCGTGACGAGACCACCTGGACTTATTTTGAAAATGTCCCGTCCCTGTTGAAAAAGGAATATATTATAGGAATGGCTCCAGCCAAAGCCCATAACAGTATTAAGAGATGCCTTTTCACCATCGGCAATGTAGCTTGCGTAATAAAGTGCAAGATCAAGTCCTGCTTTGCTTTCACCCTGTGCACTGATGACAGGATAGCTGTCTCCCATGGTTCCATGTGAATATGATATAAAACTACCACCACTGACATCCGTGCATGGACCTGAACATGATGGAATATCAGGCAAGGTCTGCTGGCAGCAGTCCTGGCATGGGGCATCAGCTCCAATAGGTTTTGCAAAGGCAGGCTGTGAAAAAAATACAAAACAGAACAAGAAAAAAACTATAAATATACAAATGCACCTGGACTTATTCATGACCTGCCTCCCTATGACTTTATCTTGTTTTTATTATAAGGCCTGCCTTTTCCATCCCTTTTTCCATACGATAAAAGGAAGGGATAAAAGTAAAAGAAAAAGTGTCCCTGGTTCAGGAACTGCATTAGCCCCGTATACCTCAGAATCTGCCCCTGCATAAAGCCAATATTCCTCTTCGTAAAAAAGGGTGGCAGAAACTGTAAGGGAACCGTTGTATTCATCATGGAAATAGGTATTGGTGCCGGAATGTATTTCGAATACTGAATCTTCATCAAGAAGGTAACCCATACAATCTTCCAGTTGGAGAAGTGCCCCTAATGCAATGCTGAAATAGCCAAAAGCATCCGCGTTACCCGTCAATTGACCTGAATAGTCCAAAGTGAAAGTTATATCAACAGGATCACCCGGGACCCCGCCGAAAATAATAAAGAAATTATCAAAATCGGCAGTGGCATCTCCGTCGGCCTGACCAACATTATAAAGTTCCAGGTCTGAATGGGTGGAAGCCTTTATGGAAGCATCATTTTCAATTGCAACAATATCCCCCATTACAACTGAATATTCAGCCATCGAATCTACATGGGCTGTGTTTGCAGTAGCTGATATACTTCCCTCATTTCCATAAAGGTCATCAAAATCATCATCGGAACCGGAATCTGTGTCATAGGCATGGGCACTAACGGTACCATACCATTCATCAGTCCAAAACAGCTCTGCCATAGGATCCGGGGATGAAAAACTCAAGTTGGACAGGTCCATATCACTTGAGGCAAAAACCATTGCATTCACCTTTCCCGGCAAAATAAGATAACTAAAAAATATTAAAGCAAAAAATAAGAGCCATCCTTTTTTCTTCCCTGAAAACATAATATTATCCTCCCTCTAGAATTTTAAAGTCAGGGACATTAAAAAACTTACCCTAAAAGCCAGGTCATCAAATATTTCAAAAGGATTGGAGCAAAGGATGTGCCAAAAATCTCATTTTAAGAATGCAGTAAAATAGCAGGATTTATGGAGGTTTTTACTTAATACTAAGATTCTCTAAATTATAGCATATATATTTTATGGTATTCCAATTATACAAATTGTATATTTATTATGAAAAACTTCAAACTTATTGTCAAAGAAATCGTCCCTTTGACAATCCCCCTTTGACAACTCTCATTTATTTACTGATAGTTAAACATACTTTGTTAATATTACTTTTTATTTTGGGATTTGGGGGTCTCCCATTAAATTCATCTTAAGGATCTTAAAATTTTCAGCAGTGTAATATTTTCGCTGGTCTTTTTCCAAAAGAGAACCAAGCTTAACTGTATAGTCCTGCTTTTTGAAAGAATCTATTCCTTTCAAAATGCGAGTTAATATCTCCGGAGATACATCCATGGCAATGCCTTTTTTAAATAAAAATTCTATATCAAAAATATCTCTTATTTCTTTTCTGGCCAGAAATGCCTCTATTATAGCATCCATCATATCTTTTAAAGAGATAACCTTCATAAAAACCTGGATGGTTGAATATTTGCTGTAGGCAATAGCCTGATCTGTTCTAACCTTCTTTTGCTGCTTTCTTATTTCTATTTTTAAACTTCTGGGATAGTCTGCAGACCTGATTTCAAAAAGCAGGGTGTAAAATTTTTGAGTAGCATCTTTTATGGAATAATATTGTGCTAGATATGTTTTAATGTCTTGATATAATTTGTCTGTATTGCATTTTTGAGTAGCCCATAAATCTAATTCAACAGAGAATCTGTTTAAACCAAAACATAACCTGAGCATTGTTCCACCTCCAAATATCAGGTTATTGAGAAATCTTTTACTGTTTAGCCTATCCAATACTTCCAGCTCAAATTGTTCCTGTTTTATCAAATCCCGCATAATTTTCTGACTGTCTTAGCTGTTTTTGGAGGATATATATCTAACATCTGTTTTATTTTATTATTATCAAACTTATCAAAGTCAATGGAATTTATATCTATTTTATATTTTCCAAATGAATATAAATATAGCGAATCCAATAGCGCCTTTTCCATTGTTGCAATGAAGAAATGGCCTTCTTTTAGAAAATCAAAATAATATTTTTTATTAAGTTTGTAAAAATTAAAGGTAACATCCTTTACCTCAATATGCTTTGTCCTCTTTAATGAAGCACTTTCAAAAAAATTTCGTTGAACCTGAGTCGTTACTTCATATCTGGAAAGAGCTGACATAAATGAGATATAAGATGGTACCTGTAGAAAATTTGAAATTTTATAAAAATTTTCCAAAGTTAAATATTCCCATTTTGAGGCAAGAATATAAAATCCTTTTTTTAGTCTTATAAATATACCCTTTTTGACATAACGACTACATAAGACACGAGCTGATTCAACTCTGATATTCAAGGCATCAGATAAGTCGTTAACTGTAAAATATATCTTTTTTAAGGGATCTAAATCGGAGTATTTCATAGTATTACTAAGAATATATTGTTAACAATTATGTTAATAATATATCCTTAGTATTTTTTTGTCAACCAGAATATATACAATATACAAAGGTTCTCTTTTTTTGAAGTGATGCCAAGACGCCCAACGAGTATTTGATTTATTTTATTAATTTTATTATATTTATTTGCAGATTGCTGATTTCAATGATATCACTGATAGCGAGGGATTTTTGAGTAAAGAAAATAAGATAAAGTATTGGACAAAATCCGCAAATAATGATTGGAAGGTTGCATTTCACCTTTTTGAGAAAGGCGATTATACATATACTCTCTTTTTTGGACACTTGACAATCGAGAAACTTTTAAAGGCAATATTTGTTAGTAAATTTGATGAATCACCCCCGCATACTCACAGGCTTACTTATTTAGCAGAAAAAACAGGACTGGAATTGTCTTCTAAACAGATAGAGCTGCTTGAAATTATTACAGATTTTAATCTTGAGGCAAGATATCCTGATGAAAAGTTTTCTTTCTATAAAAGATGCACAAAAGAATTCGCTGAGACATATTTGAATAAAATTGAGGAAATAAAAAAATGGTTAGAAAACATGTTGTTGCAGAACATATAGTTGAAATTATTAAACGATATATAGAAGAATTAAAAAATAATAATATACCAGTAGACCAAGTAATAATCTTTGGATCTTATGCCAAAGGTCAGCCAAAAGAGGAAAGCGATATTGATATTGCTTTGATTTCACCTGTATTTACTGGAGATAGATATGAGGACAGACGGAGAATAGTTCCCTTAAGAAGGAAGATTGATAATAGAATAGAGCCCATCCCATTCAGGCCGGAAGATTTTTGTGAAGATGGAAATCTTATTGATGAAATAAAAAAAACGGGAAAGGTTTTAAAATTCTAATTTACAAAACCAATAAGCAGCAATAAATAAACATCGCCGCATTTAACTACAATACGGAAGATCTGAATTGATCTCCACTTTCAATTTACCATTATACGGTTAGTAAATAACATCCCCTTTCATCCTTTCCCGTTGCACCACTTTTCCGGGATATCTTTAAACCATTTGCCAGAT